>NZ_BCTX01000101.1 GCF_001590985.1 Novosphingobium naphthalenivorans NBRC 102051 | reverse complement strand
AAGGCAATGAGTTCCTCAGCAGCGTAAGCTGCAGAACCAAATCGATTCTTGAGATTACGGTCGAGGCGGCTGGCATGACCGGTCCAATGCGATAGCTCGTGCGCGAGCGTCGCGTAATAGTGGTCGAAGCCTGAGAAGAGATGCAAGGGCGGCATTGTCACCCGGTCAGCTACCGGCTCATAATAGGCTTCGTCGCCCTGATGACGCAGGACGGCCGGAATACTAGCAAAGAATGAGTCGAGTTCAGCCTGACGGCCCTCGGGCTCCACCACCTCAAGCGTCGCGGCGGGATGGAAACGTTCCGGAAGACCTTCGACCTGATCAGCATTGAAAACCGGATAGGCCTTCAACACGCGACGACTTTCGTCGGTTTTTTCGCCGGTGTCGGGTGCTTCTACTTCCTTGATGTAGCTCTTGTAGAAGATGGCGATGGTGGATTTTTCACCCTTGCGCACCTGTGCGCCCAGTTCTTTGGCCTGATTGTAGGTCATCCAGAACGGCGAGGCGTAACCGCACATGTCGGCAACCATCCAGAGCCAGAATACATTCATGCCGCGATAAGGGATGCCGCACGCCCGCAATGGGCGCGAGACTGGCACACCGCGCCATGGCTTGATCCAGGGCTTCGTGCCGGACTCGAGGCGGGCGATGATTTCCTGGGTGATACGGGTAGCAGGCGACACTCCGCCGCTTTGTCCCTTGCGATAGGCCATGTTGTATCTCCTGAAATGGCCTGACGACAGTTCCGTCGGTCAGTGCCGGAGATCCCGGAGCCCCCTCCGCTCTCTTTCCATGAAGGAAGCGGCCCCCCGGCATGTGCCGGAGGACCGCTTCACGGTGGCGAGCAGCCGTTCCTGTCAGGAGGAGGTCAGGCGGCCAACTCGCTCGGGGGCTGATTGTCGTCGTTAGCGACGAACTCCGCGTCGGGACTTTGCGCTTCGTGATCGGCAGGAATTTCCGGCTGGTCGGCAAAACGCATGACTTCGGGTACCCAGGCGAGGGCTCTTTCCCGAACTTCGACCTCGGTGATGTAGGTCCCCGCGAAGACGCGCTCGGCGCTCATCGCGAGATCGCCCTTTTTCACCGATGCGAAGCGCGAGGACAGTTCCAGGCCGCCGACATCGGTGAGCGCATCGAGGATGACCTGCTTCGAGACGCGGTCGAAGTAGTTTGCCGCGGTCGGACGCCACCATTGCGCCATATCGATGCCGATCGCGCTGCCCAGATGATCCTGGAACGCGAACTGGCGTTCGCCTGCCATGTTGAGGCTCGCCTCGAGTGTGCGGGCGACGACGAAGCCGAGCCATGCTGCGCGACTTTCATCAGCGAGTGCCCGAAACATCTTGAAGCGCGACGAAGCGTCTTCGCCAGATCGCCAGCTCTCATCGAGACCCGAGCGCAGGTCCGCAAGGGACGCGCTTGCCGGCGCATCCTTCGCTTCGAACCCGACAATCGGACCCGCGGGGACGCCGCCACGCAGGGTCGTGGCCGCGCGTGACCGCCAGTCGTGGGTGTCGGCATCCGCGAGGGTGAAGACCATGATGTCGAGCGAAAGGCCGGGATCCGATGCCACGTGGAGCGCGAGCACGTCACGACGTTGCATCGCAAGTTCGTCGACCAGGCGCTTGGAAAGCGCTGCACGGCGTTTGCCATCACTGCCGACACTCGCAACGACTTCGACGACATCTTCGTCACCAACGACTTCGATATCGCGCTCGCCGTAGAACACCGGTTGGAGGACCGGTGTGCCGTCGCGCGAGAGAACGAGGATCATTCCGGCATCGGCCTTCAGTTCGGGTGCCAGCTCCGGGGGCTTTGCCCGAATGTCCTGGCATTCGCGTTCGATCGCTTCGATCGTCGCCTCAGCCGCAGCAATTGCTTCTTCGGCGCTGTCTTCGTCCTCGAGAATGGCCGCATGCTCGTCGTAGGAAGCATCGAGTTCGTCAAGGCGGGCCAGTTCGGCGTCAGTCAACGGAGCCGGCTCGGCCGGAAGGCGTATGAGGCCTTCGACGAGATCGTGACTGGCATAGGCGTCAAGCGTAGGCTTGACCCAGGCAAGACCCTGCTCTGCTGCGAGCGCCTTGGCACGCCTTTCCATCTCCTCCGAGGCGAGGGTTTCCAGAAGCGCGACATCAACCCAGGACTCGCTGTCATCGTCGTCGAAGAGTTCGCGTTCGATCCGGCCACCTGCAGCGGTATATGCGTCGCGACCGACAAGACGGGCCCGAGCATCGCTGCCGCGAACCATGCCGGAGAGCACCATGCGCCGGATACTGTCGGCGCTGGGCGCATAATAGCCCGAGGACGCCTGTTCGTAGACGCGAGCCTGAATTTCCTGGTCGGAGGTCGCGCCGAAAGCTTTGGCGAGATCGAGAGTGATTTCGCCGGATGCCAGAGCATCGAAGACGACAGGCGCGAGGGTCGCGAGACGCAGACGGCCTTCGACAAAGCGGACCGTCAGCCCGAAGCGGCGCGCGACATCTTCCGTCGAGGCACCAGCATCAATGAGGGCAGCGAACGCCTGCGCTTCGTCGGCCGGGTTCATCGCAAGGCGATGGAAGTTTTCGGCCAGACTCGTTTCGACTGCGGTTTCCGCATCGTCCTCAAGCACGAGGCAGGTAACCTCGTAGCCCTTCGGCAGGACTTTCTCTTCGGTAAGCGCCAGCAAGGCGCACCGGCGGCGCTCTCCGGCCTCGACCTCGAATTTTCCGCGAGAGGCAGGCCGAACGATGAGGTTCTGCAACAAGCCATGGGCTGCAATGCTCGCTTTCAGTTCGGCATCTGCAGCTGGGTCACCGTGGCGGCGCACGTTACGTGGGGACTGGACTAACTTGGTCAGCAGAATCGACTTGATCATGGGACTTACTCCTGATTGCGAGCTCAAGCATCGACCTTCGACGCTCGTTCGGCTCAATCAGAAGCAAGCCCCCTTCCCTCTCAATGACTGCCGGCCGGCTGGTTACTGATTGTTCGATTTCAGCATCTGCGCATGCATAACTCGGCATCTGGGCTTACAAAAGTAGCTCGCCGATACCTTCTACCTTTCAGCAACACATCGAAAATTCCCGATCGATATTGACCGCTCCAGAACGCATCGGTAATTGCCGATGAGTGAAATCCGCTGCAGCACTCGCTTCTCTCTCCGCCCTCGCACATCCCACACGCCTCGACGCGTTTCGCCGTCTCGTCCGCAGCGAGCCCGGTGGGCTTTCCACCGGGCAACTGGTCGACGCGTCGGGCCTCAGCCAGAGCACCTTTTCCAGTCACCTCGCCATACTCGTCGGAGCTGGTCTCGTCGTAACCGAGAAGCGGGGACGGCAGATGATCCAGCGCGCGAGCATCGGCGCATTGCGCGAGCTGATGCTGTTTCTCGCTAAGGACTGCTGTGGGGGTCGCGCGGAGCTTTGCGAACCGCTCATCGCCGAACTTTCCCATTGCTGCTGATGGAGCCGACAGTGCCTGACCAACCTTACAATGTCCTGTTCCTGTGCACGGGCAACTCGGCCCGCTCGATTCTGGGCGAAGCGCTGATGAACAAGATGGGCGGAGACCGCTTCCGTGCTTACAGCGCGGGCAGCCAGCCCAAGGGCGACGTGCATCCGATGTCGCTCGAGGTGCTGGATAGCTTCGGTTATCCGACCGAGGGCCTGCACTCGAAGAACTGGAGCGAGTTCACCAAGCCCGGCGCACCCGAGTTCGATTTCATCTTCACCGTCTGCGACAACGCCGCGGGCGAGAGCTGTCCGGTATGGCCAGGCAAGCCGCTCACCGCGCATTGGGGCGTCGAGGATCCCGCCGCAGTCGAGGGCGATGGCCAGCGGCAGGCTTTCGTCGATGCGCTCAGCTATCTCAAACGCCGGATCGAGCTGTTCTTGATGCTTCCGCTTAAGAGCATCGACGATATGTCTGTGCGCAGCAAGCTGGCCGCCATCGGCCGCGAAGAGGGCGCGACCGCCAAGGCGAGGGAAGCCTGAATGACCACCGACATCGTCATCTACCACAATCCCGAATGCGGGACCTCGCGCAACACGCTGGCGATGATCCGCAACGCCGGGATCGAGCCGCATGTTATCGAGTATCTGAAGACGCCACCTTCGCGCGCCATGCTCGAAAGCCTGATCGAGCGTGCCGGGCTCAGTCCCAGGGAGCTGCTGCGCGCAAAGGGCACGCCTTATGCCGAATTGGGGCTCGGCGATGAGAGTCTGAGCGATACGGCGCTGGTGGATGCGATGATGGAACACCCGATCCTCATC
Source organism: Novosphingobium naphthalenivorans NBRC 102051 (assembly GCF_001590985.1). Classification (GTDB taxonomy): domain Bacteria; phylum Pseudomonadota; class Alphaproteobacteria; order Sphingomonadales; family Sphingomonadaceae; genus Novosphingobium; species Novosphingobium naphthalenivorans. Next base: position 8,580 of record NZ_BCTX01000101.1, on the reverse strand, counting down.
AACCGGCCGCTCGTCGTCTCGCCGCTCGGTGTCCGCCTGTGCCGCCCGTCCGAGGTAGTGCTCGACATTCTGCCGAGCCCCCAGCAGGGCGCCTTCACCAAGGAGGATGGCGAGCAGGTTGTGGACGCGGCGGGCGAGCGTATCGTCTGATGCTGCTGGCGATCGCGATCTTCGTGGTCACCATCACGATGGTGATCTGGCAGCCGCGCGGGCTCGGCATCGGGTGGAGCGCGATCGGCGGAGCACTGCTGGCCCTTGCCACCGGCGTTATCTCGTTCGCCGACATCCCAATGGTCTGGGATATCATCTGGAACGCTACCGGTGCCTTCGTGGCAATCATTCTGATCAGTTTGATCCTCGACCGCGCGGGATTCTTCGAATGGGCTGCGCTCCATGTGGCGCGGTGGGGGCGCGGCAATGGTCGCTGGCTGTTTGTGCTCGTGGTATTGCTGGGTGCAAGCGTTGCCGCGATCTTCGCCAATGATGGCGCCGCTCTGATCCTGACCCCGATCGTGATCGCGATGCTCCGGGCGCTGGGATACAACGCCAAGGCGACGCTGGCTTTCGTCATGGCGGCTGGGTTCATCGCCGATACTGCCAGCCTGCCGCTGGTGGTCTCCAACCTCGTCAACATCGTCTCGGCGGACTTCTTCGACATCGGTTTCGGTGAATATGCGCTGGTCATGGTGCCGGTCGATTTGGCCGCAATTGCCGCCACATTGGCAGCTCTGCTTCTGTTCTTTCGCAAGGACATTCCCGCCAGCTACAACGTCGCACAGCTCCGCGCTCCGGCAGAAGCGATCCTTGACCGCGCGACCTTCCGCGCCGCCTGGGTGGTGCTGGCCCTGCTGCTAGTTGGCTTCTTCGTTCTCGATCCGCTCGGCGTGCCGATCAGCGCGGTCGCTGCGGTCGGCGCGCTGGCGCTCATCGCCATCGCTGCGCGCGGCCACGTCATTCCCACAGGCCAGGTGATCCGCGAAGCACCATGGCAGGTCGTGATTTTCTCACTCGGCATGTATCTCGTCGTCTACGGCATGAGCAACGCCGGCCTTGCCACCATGCTAGCCGGGTTGCTGGAACGTTCCGCCGAGGGGGGCGTATGGGGCGCGGCCTTCGGGACGGGCATTCTTTCAGCCGTGCTATCCTCGGGCATGAACAACATGCCGACCGTCCTCGTGGGCGCTTTGTCTATCGATGCGACCAGTGCCACTGGCCCGGTTCGCGATGCCATGATCTACGCCAACGTCATTGGCTGCGACCTTGGGCCCAAGGTCACCCCGATCGGCTCGCTCGCGACCCTGCTGTGGCTGCACGTTCTGGGGCAGAAGGGCGTGAAGATCGGCTGGGGTTATTATTTCCGCGTCGGCATCACGCTGACGACGCCGATCCTGCTGGTGACACTGGCAGCGCTCGCCCTGGGATTGAGTTTTGCATGAAGCTGTTCCTCGTCTATCCGCTCGCGGCGCTGTTCGAAATCGCCGGTTGCTTTGCATTCTGGGCATGGTGGCGGCTGGAAAAGAGCCCCTTGTGGTTGCTGCCCGGGATGGTGTCGCTGGCCCTGTTCGCCTGGCTGCTGACGCTCGTCCCAACCGACGCTGCCGGTCGCGCCTTCGCGGCCTATGGCGGGGTCTATGTTGCCGCATCGCTGCTGTGGTTGTGGATCGTCGAGGGCACCACGCCTGACCGCTGGGACTTCGTCGGCGGCGCGGTCGTGCTTGCCGGCGCTGCCATCATCCTGTTCGGCCCACGCGGCTGATTATCCAAGTCTGGAGATCCTTTTTGTCCCGCGTTCGTCTGTTGCCCGATCCCGACAGCTTCCCCGCGCTCGATCCGGCCTTCGTCCATGCCCGCCCTGCCGAGGGCCTTGGTGCCGACCCGTCACCGCCGCGTATCCTGTTGCTCTACGGCTCCCTGCGGGAGCGCTCGTATTCGCGCCTCGCGGTCGAGGAAGCCGCGCGACTGCTCCAGCTGTTCGGCGCTGAGACGCGCATCTTCGATCCCTCCGACCTTCCGCTGCCGGATCAGGTCGGCGGTGACGACCATCCTGCCGTTCACGAACTGCGCGAGCACGCCTTCTGGTCCGAGGGCATGGTGTGGTGCAGCCCGGAGCGGCACGGCCAGATCACCGGCATCATGAAGACCCAGATTGATCACCTGCCGCTCAGCATCGGAGGCATGCGTCCTACGCAGGGGCGGACGCTGGCGGTCATGCAGGTGTCGGCGGGCTCACAGTCCTTCAACACCGTCAACATGTTGCGGCTGCTTGGCCGCTGGATGCGGATGTTCACCATCCCCAACCAATCCAGCGTGCCCAAGGCCTACGAGGAATTCGACGAGGCGGGGCGCATGAAATCTTCCGCGCTCTACGACCGCATTGTCGACGTCATGGAAGAACTCGTCCGCTTCACGGTGCTGCTGCGCCCGCATGCCGAACAGTTGGTCGACCGGTATTCGGAGCGCAAGGAACGGAATATTCCGGTCCCCACGCCTGCCGACGCAGCCGGTATTATCGCAACTGGGCGGCCGGGTGCGAGGCGAGAATGAAGGGGAGGGTACTGGATCGGGTAAAGGCATTCATAGAACGCCTCCGGCTGGAGCACGATCTGGATTTTCGGTCCAAGTTCTCCTCGAGGCAATGGACAGGATCAACATGCGAGCGCTGCCGCAACCCAATTCAAATCGCTCCCGCCAGGCTTTCAACCACAGGACAGCAACCATCTGGACTGCTGTCGCACCGCGATACGAGGGTTGCCAGGGCTGATTCCATTTTCCGAAGGTCAACCAGCTTGGCACGGACATTCGACAGGTGCTGCGCCGCGATAGCCTGTACTTGGTTGCAATTCTCGTCAGGCTGTGGGGCGAGGTCGAGCAGGGCCTGAACCTCTTGCAGCGAAAAGCCGAGTTCGCGGGCACGCTGGACAAAGCGAAGGCGCTCGAGGTCAGAGGGGCCGTAGTCGCGATACGAACCCTTTCGTGGCGGTGGTTCGATGACTCCGATCCGTTCGTAGTAGCGGATCGTCTCTATGTTGCATCCACTTCGCCGCGAGACTTCGCCAATCTGCACCCGTAAACCCCTTGAGTCTGTAGTTGCTACAGACTGTAGATACGGTCGCGACTCGAGTTTTGCAAAAGGACATCCAATGCGCAGCCCTGGCACATGGTGGAACGGTTTGGCGACGGGTGGCGGCATCGCTGCGGCTTTTGGGGCAGCTGCCTGCTGTGCTCTTCCTCTCGCTCTCGCCTCGGCCGGAGTGGGTTCGGCCTGGCTGGGCAGCATCGCCCCGATCGTCGGCCCTTATCGCACGCCCCTGCTTGTTCTGGCTTCGGTTCTGCTGTTCGCCGCGGCCATACGTCTCCTCTGGCAATTCCGGCAAGCGCGAGCTTGCCCGACCGATGCGGCATGCGGTTCGTCGACCTATCGGGCTCTTACCGCCGCCGGCATTGTCATTGGTGTCGTTCTTTTGGTCGGAGCATTCCTCTATGGCTGATCCGATCCTAATCTCCCGCCTGCGTTGTCCCGAATGTGGGCACGAGAAGGACGAGGAGATGCCGACGAACGCCTGCATGTTCTTCTACAACTGTTCGGGTTGCGGCGTGCGCCTCAAGCCGGTGCATGGCGATTGCTGCGTATTCTGCTCCTATGGCACGGTTCCCTGTCCACCGATCCAGGAAGGCGATTGCTGCGATGGCTGAAGCGTTCGATTTTATCGCGATCGGATCGGGAACGGCAGCTCAGGTCGCTGTCCATCGTATGGCCGATGCAGGCAAACGCTGTGCAGTGATCGATTACCGCCCCTACGGCGGGACCTGCGCGCTGCGCGGCTGTGACCCCAAGAAAATGATGGTGAGCGGCGAGGAAGCGCTCGCGGCGTTTCGCCGGATGAACGGAAAAGGCATTCGAGGGTCGGCTTCGATCAACTGGGGTGGGCTTCAGGCCTTCAAGCGCAGCTTCACCGACCCGGTGCCCGGAAAGCAGGAAGCGCGTTATGATCGCAAAGGTATTGCGACCTTCCACGGCGCAGCACGGTTTACCGGTCCTGATCGGCTCGCGGTCGAGGATCAGGAACTGCAGTTCAGCCACGCCCTGATCGCAACTGGAGCGATCCCCCGCCCGCTGGGAATTACAGGTGAACAATTGCTCATCCACAGCGATGCTTTTCTCAACCTCGACACACTTCCTGAGCGCATCGTATTCGTAGGCGGCGGATATATCGCTGCGGAATTCGCGCATCTGGCCGCACGCGCAGGCTCAAAGGTCACGATCGTTCAGCGCGGGCGCGTCCTCAAAGCTTTTGATCCCGACATCGTCGATTGGCTGATGCCAAGTTTCGGACAACTCGGGATCGAGATCGTTGACGCTGAGGTCACTGGCCTGAGAGCCGCGGGCGAGACCCTGGAGGTCGAAGCCGGCAATCGGGTAATCGAGACGGATTTGGCTGTGCATGCCGCGGGTAGAGGTCCGGCACTCGGCAAGCTCGATCTGGAAGCGGGAAATGTGGCGAGCGACGATGAACGCTTGCTTCTCACTGCGCAGCTACGCAGCCAGAGCAACGGTAAGGTGTTCGCCGCTGGCGACGCGGCGGCGAAGGGACCGCCTTTGACGCCGGTATCCAGCCACGATGCGAAAGTCGTGGTGGAGAACATCCTCGATAACGGCGATCGGACGCCGAACTACGACGGAGTGCCCAGTGCCCTGTTCACCGAGCCGCCGGCAGCCAGGGTCGGCATGTTGGAAAGCGAAGCGCGCGAAGCCGGCCTGGAGTTCAACGTCAACGCCGGATCCCACCCCGAATGGTTTTCGGCGCGACGCCTGAACGCACAGATTTATGGGCACAAACTTCTAATCCAGGTTGGGACGGGACGCATACTCGGCGCCCACCTTGTCGGTCCCGATGCAGACGAACTGATCAACGTCTTTGGTCTTGCCATCCGGCATGGCCTCACTGCAGACGACATCAAGTCAACGATGTTTGCCTATCCGACGGCAGCGTCCGATGCGGGATATATGGTGGGATAGCAGTCCGAGCCTGCTAAGGGCGGCGCCAACCATCATGTTCATAGTTCATGGATGAGTTCCGACACGGAGGACGTCCGGTAATCGACGACAGGAATTACAAAGCGATCTCATCTTGCGCTCGCTGCGGGCTAGGATCGTACCGCCGTCATTGCGAGTGGTCAGCATTCAGAGTTCCTACCAGACAAATTGGCAGCTATCGGGAGAGTCGCGACCCGAGCTGGATGTCTGATTCAGACTTCATATTAGCTGAGGTCGCCGCGGCAGAATTCGGACTAGGAATCTATCGCTCAGACAGCACCACCCGAAACACCGCCCCTGTACCAGCGTCTCGAACCAGATCGACACCCATTCCGTCCCAGTGATAGTCGAGGTGACGTCCCTGAGTGGGGTCGGATGCACAATCCGGGTAGAACAAGCCGACACATTCACCACCCGGATGCCGGATGCTCGGATAGACAAGACCTTCGGCCCCGCCCCCTTTGAGTTCAACAGCGAGGGCTTGCGATGCAGCATAGTTGTCGGGATCTAGCGCGGGATCGCCTGCGGCAAGGCTCCTGAGATCGTGAAGATCAGCGCTTACCGAAAGGATGATCTCACGGAACTGTGATGTCCAGCCTGGCGCTTCTACAGTGCGAGCCATGAAGCGGGCATGGTGATGGATTGTCTCGAACAGCGCAGTTTCGAATGCATCCCCCGCGTATAGGACGCCGTAGGTCCCATCGGTGAAGCGACTTGGTCGGTCGGTGCTGACATGCGTGAACGGGGCCATCAGATAGGATGCGCCGCTGCCCCCTACCCGGCGGTCAGCAGGTACAAGATCGAGATTGCCGATCGTCGCCATGATGCGGGGATTGGTCTTTTGCTCGGCAGAGATCAGCAGCGGCCAATCTGCGGGGTCTGCGATATCTTCGAACAGGTCGATAGGTGGAAAGGCACTGCGGATAATCCGCACAGCACCTTTCCACACGACCTGGGCGACCGGAATTGCCTTGGGATCAATCACCAGGCACCACGTTCGGCATCAAGATAGCGACGCACCCGCATGATATCGGTCAGCTCGCCGCCAAGCATGACGTCGAGTGCACTCGCTCCGGCAAAGGCGGCGTTACCTGCCTTGATCCAGGCGTAGCCACGTTGGGCTTCGGAAAAGATGATCCTCAGCGCCTTGTGGATACCCATCAGGTTGGAGAGCCGCGCCGCACCATCGCGCGAGACACGGCCCGCACCCTCAGCCTTCCACCGCCGGTAGGAGCGAACCGGCATGTCGAGCAAAGTCGCTGCCTGTTCGTCCGTTACTTCCCATTTCCCAAACAGGTTCAGCACGGCGCGGAACATCGCCGCTGCTTCCTCTTGGGTTACAGGATCGGGCCGGAAGGCATGGGGGACGGTATCAACGGGTTGCAGTGCCAACATGAGCATTCTCCATATGGCATCATATATCACTTTAGATGCCAATTGGCAATATAGGACTGCCTCATCCGACAAGTCCCGCCAAGACCGCCACCGCGCTCGTCGTCGGGACGAAAAGTCGCGTCTGATAGCGTATGATCTCGGTGAAGCACCCATGTGCCTTGTACCAGTCGAGGCGCGACGCCGACCAACCAGCCAGTTCGAGCCGCTGCGCGCCATTCACGAGGCTGCGCTTGAGCGTAAGCGCTTCGCGGCTTTTGATTTGCATCGATCGCCCTGTCCCGAGCACCGCATCGACGGTTTGCTCTGCCGAAACGGAATGTTCGTCTTCGAGCCCAAGCGCCTGGCACAGTTCGGGCACGCAATGAAGCGGAACCTCCCGACCTAACAGCGAGCGTCCGTCTCGCGCCGAGATCCGGCTGACCCGAACATAGTCGGAAGGTAGTTTGTCCCACACCGGAAGCAGCAGGCCGGTTGCAAGATGCAGTCGCTCGCGCTTGTGATTTGATGCGGCGTCATCGACCTCCGCCTGCCACAGGCGCTGAAATTCGGTTGGATCCACCGTGTCCCAGTTGCTCTCCGCGAGTTGATCGGCGGTGATGTGCCCATGCTTCAAGGGACGGACAAGCTCGAAGCGGGCCACCCGCATACCTTCGTCTGTGAGCAGGCTGCGCGCTGGGACAAGCAGCCCGATCCGGCCTGAGCGCGTATTACGGAGAAGCTGCTGACGCGCACCTGAAAAGCCGTAGAGCTCCTCGAGGCGTTTGAGACGCAAAGGCTTGAGCGCGCGGGCGATCTCGAGCTCCAGGAGATGCGTAGTCGCGCCCGACAGCGCATCGGTGCGCAGTAGCGTGTCGGTCAGCACATCGTAATGCTCCACCGCAATGGTCTCGACCCCAATGTCGAGCGTGCCGGCCTGGCGTGCTGCATCGATCCGCGCTTCGACGAGGCCGAGAAACTCGTCAAATATGCCGTTTTGCAAAGCAATCGGCAACGCGAGGATGCGATTGAGCCAGCGCTGGATTGTTGGCAGGTCATCGACCATCCCGCCGTCGGGCCCTTCGACCCTGAGCCCGCTCAATTCCTCAAACCGAGAAAGCGTAACGGCTTCCAGCTTGCCTGCGAACAGCAGGCCGAACCAGCGATGAAGCGCCTCCTTGGCGTAGGTGCTCTCGAGATTGTCGGCAGGATCGAAGAGGTTCTGCCCACCTGTCTGGCGCTGCCCTCGGGTCAGTGCCCCGAGACTGTCGAGCCGACGTGCAATGGTCGATATAAACCGACGTTCGCCACGCACGTCGGTGGTCACCGGGCGGAACAGCGGGGCCGATGCCTGATTGGTGCGGTTGGTCCGGCCAAGCCCTTGAATTGCGGCATCGGCCCGCCAGCCCGGCTCAAGCAGAAAGTGGACCCGGCGCATCTGGTTCTTTGCCGCAAGGTCGGCATGATAACTGCGGCCGGTGCCACCGGCATCGGAGAAAACCAGAATCCGCTTTGTCCCGTCCATAAAATCTCGCGTTTCGGCGACATTGGCGCGCGGAGAGCGCGACTGGAGCACCTGGCGTCCATCGCGCCCGACGATCAGGCGGCGGGTACGGCCGGTGACTTCGGCGACCTGATCGACACCGAACCGTTCGATGATCGCATCGAGCGCCGTCGCGATCGGCGGCAAGGCACAGAGCTGCTCGATCATGCGGTCGCGCGCGGCAAGCGCCGAACGACAGAGAACAGGAGCACCATTCTCATCACTCATCGGTTCGGACCGGGCATTGCCATTCTCGTCCGTGAACACCGCCATCAACCGAACCGGGAAGCTTTTGGTGAGGTAATCGACCACATATTCGCGAGGGGAGAGATCGATTTCGAGTGCTTCGCGTTCTGCATCGGAGAGATCGGCTAGGCGGCGGTTGAGCATGGCTTCGGCGGTCGAGACGAGTTGCACTACAACCGCGTTGCCGTCGGCAAGTGCCGTATCAATCGCAGGCAGCAGGCTCGGCAGCTTCATCGATAGAAGGAGCTGCGCGAAGAAGCGCTGCTTGGTGCCTTCAAAAACCGAAAGCGCCGCCGATTTGGCACCTGAATTCAGGGTGTCGCCACTGTCGGTGTCGACGATCCGGGTTGCCTCGAGTGCCTCGCGCAAGTTGGCATGAATGATT
>NZ_BCTX01000100.1 GCF_001590985.1 Novosphingobium naphthalenivorans NBRC 102051 | reverse complement strand
AGCATGAGGTCGTGCAAAACCCCACCGAGGGGTGGCTCTGCAAATAAACAGAACTCTGCCCGCCGAGCAGTCGGAATTTGGCGTCGAAATGGCGTCGCATGACTTTTTTCAGGGCGAGCGTTCCAAGGCCAAGCCGATGCGACCTTCATTACCACAAACCCTCGCCCCTGGCAGCAAACTTGCGCAGCAAGTGGCTCACCTGAAGCTGTCCGAGCTGCGAGGCCTGGGCTATATCCAGCAATGTGTGATCGCCGTCCAAATCGGGCTGGCTCAGAAAGTTCCTGGCAGCTTTGCGGCCCCCGAGAATGTTGTGGGCCAGGCGCCAGACTTCCTCACGCCTGCGATAGACCAGAGAGTCCCTTGGCCACCCACTCCATTGCCTGCCGTGCGAGCCAGGCAAGGCGTGCCGGAAAGGCGGCGTAACACTCGTGCCTGGTCGCCGCTCGCTCATATCCAGCCGGGATACCTTGATACGCCCATTTCTTCACGCAACCGAGTGATGCGTTTCTCGTAGTGGCGTACCAGATCGAATTGACGCTGGCGCTTGCCCGCTTGCACATCAGGTGTGTCGAGCTGGATCAATGCCAGCTGATGATGAAAAAGTAGTTGATTGAGATCCATGTCGCACCTCCATTTTGCGGGAGCACGGTGGGTCTCTCAGTCGCCGATTTGCGGAAAATATCCGGCAATAAAATCCTTATACATCATTTTCCGTTAAAAGCCATTTTTTTGGCTTACCTGCTTCAATAAACACGCCATGCAAATATATTTGCAATTTTCAATTTATCACCTATATGTGAAATTGCTGCGTTATTTGTAACGACAAGCCATGGCCGTATCGCCTGACGCTTCCCGACATCTGCCCAGCTCTCATGCCGCTGTTGTGCCTGCACAACGGCCCGCTTTTCGCATTTCAGGATGGAATGATTGGCCAAGGAAGAACTGCTAACCATGGAAGGGAACATCGAGGAAATTCTCCCCGATGGCCGCTTCAGCGTTCTGCTCGACAACGACCACAAGATTATCGCTTATACGGCGGGCAAGATGCGCAAGTTTCGCATTCGCTCGGTTGTAGGCGACCGGGTCCATGTCGAAATGACGCCATACGACCTGTCCAAGGGACGGATCGTCTTTCGCGAACGCACTCCCGGCCAATCGGGCGGACCGCCACGCCGGCGCGGCGGCTTCAAAAGATAGGAAATGCGGCCGCTGCGCCGCGAAGACAGGATATCATGCATACCAATTTCACGGGGCCGGCAAGGCCTTCCAAGACCATCAAGCAACGTCACGCAAGCACCCAGTTAACGGCGGTCCTCCCGCTGCCTGGCATGCTCAGCCGCGAACATCTGCGACGGCTTGTTGCCGCGATGGTGGACTGACTGCGGTCTTTTTGGATCCGCAACGGAGCGGCAGTCGCAGCGGCGGAGAATGCTGCGGCCGCGTCACCCTTCCCACAAAGTTATTTTACAGACGAGATCGAGTGGCGGCAGTACTTGCCGTTCGGGGCTTCCTGACCAGGTTGCGAGGATGCCCTCATTTCGCGCCGCCCGAGCGTGAACTGACCTGCTCGCTGCATGCAATGCACGGCACCTTAGTTGATTTGCACATCCAACTGAGACGCTGCCAAATGTCCAACCTCCCCGGCATTCGGTGATGGAGATGCACACCAAAAAACATGTCTGCCATCAAGAAGACGAAAAGTCATCACGAGCGGCAAGGATGGGGCGACTGCGGCTGCCATCCATCACCATGTTAGCGCCGCCTGCATGTGAAACTTCGATCCGTCCGCAGAACTCTGGTCGCCAAGTAGGCGCAGCACTGCTACCGGCTCGCATCCCTGTATCCTGAAACGGATCCTGCAGCCTTGCGTGCTACGTTCACTCGCGAGGATGAATTTCTTCGAGCGTAGATTTAAGGTGTTTAAAAGATGGCATTTGACAGGGGAAATCGCGGCAATGGCCGCGACCGGTTTGGCGGCGGTGATGATCGCTGGGGTGGTGGCAACGATCGCTTTGGCGGCGGCCAGCGTGGCGGCTTCGGTGGATCGCGCGGTAGCGGTTTTGGCGGCGGCGGTTCGCGTGGCGGCCCGGGCCAGGTCGTCGGTCAGGGCCGTGGCACCGTGAAATTCTTCAATCCGGACAAGGGCTTCGGCTTCATCCAGCTTGAAAGTGGCGGCGAGGATGCCTTCGTGCACATCAGTGCCGTGCAATCCGCCGGTCTCGAAACGCTGGCCGAAGGCCAGCAACTGGAATTCCAACTGGTCGAGCGCAACGGCAAGGTTTCCGCGTCCGATTTGTCCATCGTCGGCGACGTCGTCGTTGCCCAACGTCGCGAACAGGCCCCGGCGCCACGTCAGCCGACCGGCGAGAAAGCCACCGGCACGGTCAAGTTCTTTAACGGCGCCAAGGGCTTCGGCTTCATTGTACGCGATGATGGCCAGCCCGATGCGTTCGTGCATATCAGCGCCGTCGAACGCTCTGGCCTGCATGGGCTCTCCGAAGGCGATCAACTTGAATTCGAGATCGAGATCGACCGTCGCGGCAAGGCGTCTGCGATCAATCTGGTTCAGCGCTGACGGACTTAGCCATGGCTGCCGCAGGTGGCCATGGCATCATCTTCGGCTTTCCTGGATCGCATCGCGATCAGCAACGGAAAGCGTGCGCCTTATGTTGAAGGCCCTGATCCAAGCCGCAGCCTACAGGCTGGCGGCGGGGGCAACGATCCGCATCCTTCAGCCGTATGCGGAGCGCATCCGGCTGCGAGCGGGCGAGCCGTCTCGTGGAACGGAGGTCCGGCCACATTACTTGAACCCCGGAACTTGCCCCCCGGAACTTGGGTTGATTCAATTCTTGCCTGAAAGGTTGCTCTTCGGCGGCGTTGTCAGGCGACTGATCTTAAAACCTGGTCTTGTCCTGACGGAACGATCGTCATGAAAAGGCTAATAAGGCGACAACCGATTGCATGACTAACGACGATCGCAGCGGCGACAACGACTCACCCCTTCTCGACTTTGACAATGGGTCAGTCCAGCGGTTCATCGCGCGCGCCAAACGCAAGGGCGTCATCACGGTCAAGGAGTTGAATGCCGCCCTGCCGCAGGACCAGATGACCACCGATCAGATCGAGGACATCATGGCCGCGATCTCGGAAATGGGCGTCAAGATCATCGAGGACGATGATGATGAGGACGATGAGGAAAGCGGGCAGGAAGACGGCGCTGAGGGCGTCGATGATCGCGATGACGAGTCCGGTTCGGTTGATGAAGGCAATTCCCGCCGCCGTCCTGGCGAGACCCGCAACGCGGACACGCTCGGTCGTTCCGACGACCCAGTACGCATGTATCTGCAGGAAATGGGCGCCGCCGAGATGCTCAGCCGCGAGGGTGAAGCGGCCATCGCCAAGCGCATCGAAGCCGGCCGCGACATGATGATCATGGGGCTCTGCGAAAGCCCCATGACCTTCCATGCAATCATCGGGTGGTCCGAAGCGCTCAACAATGGCGACATGCTGCTTCGCGAGATTCTCGATCTCGACGCGATGCTCTCCAAGGAGCCGCAGCCCGAAAACCTGAGCGAGGACGGTGAAGCCGATGGCGAGATTTCCGCTGCCACCGCTGGTCCTTCCTTCAAGGACGATGACGACTCCGTCGGGGACAACCCGGAGGAAGTCGACGAAGACGGCAACCCGGTCGCCAAACGCAGGGTCGAAGACGATGAAGAGGACAACACCCTCTCCCTCGGCCAGATGGAAGCCGCGCTAACGCCGGAAGCGCTGGAGAAGTTCGCGCTCATCACCGAACTGTTCCGCACCTTCGAACGCCTGCAGAGCGAGCGGCTGGACGCTCTGGCGTTGGGTGTCGACTTCCCCGGCGCGAAGGAAGACCAGTACCTGCAACTGCGCGAAGATCTCACGGCGCAGGTGGAATCGGTGCAGTTCCACGCGGCCAAGATCGAGTATCTGGTCGACAACCTCTACGGCTTCAACCGCCGCCTGACGGCGCTGGGCGGGCAAATGCTGCGTCTGGCCGAGCGCCACAAGGTCAAGCGCGCCGATTTCCTGGAAGCCTACACGGGCCGGGAACTCGACGACACCTGGGTCTCCGAAGCCGCCAAGACGGACAAAAAATGGGCTGCCTTCGCAGAAAACGAGGCTGAACCTGCCGAGCGCATCCGGCTGGAAATCTCTGACATCGCCACCGTCACCGGCATGGCGATCCCCGAGTTCCGCCGCATCGTCAACATGGTCCAGAAGGCGGAGCGTGAAGCGCGCATCGCCAAGAAGGAGATGGTCGAGGCGAACCTGCGCCTGGTGATCTCGATCGCCAAGAAGTACACCAACCGCGGCATGCAGTTCCTGGACCTCATCCAGGAAGGCAACATCGGCCTGATGAAGGCAGTCGACAAGTTCCAGTACCGCCGCGGCTTCAAGTTCTCGACCTACGCGACCTGGTGGATCAGGCAGGCGATCACGCGTTCGATCGCGGATCAGGCCCGCACGATCCGTATCCCGGTCCACATGATCGAGGCGATCAACAAGCTGGTGCGCACCAGCCGGCAGTTCCTCCACGACCAGGGCCGCGAGCCCACGCCGGAGGAAATGGCCGAGAAACTGTCGATGCCGGTCGAGAAAGTGAAGCGGGTTCTGAAGATTGCCAAGGAGCCGATCTCGCTCGAAACGCCGATCGGCGACGAGGAAGATAGCAGCCTTGGCAACTTCATCCAGGACGAGAACGCCGTCATGCCGGTGGACGCGGCAATCCAGGCCAACTTGAAGGAAATGGTCACTCGCACGCTGGCATCGCTGACGCCTCGTGAGGAGCGTGTGCTACGCATGCGTTTCGGCATCGGCATGCCATCAGACCACACGCTGGAAGAGGTCGGACAGCAGTTCTCGGTGACACGCGAACGTATTCGCCAGATCGAAGCGAAGGCACTCCGCAAGCTCAAGCATCCGAGCCGTTCACGCATCATGCGAGCGTTCCTCGATTAGGCACTGGCCGCCAGGCGACGTGGCGGACTTGCGCTTTCAACCGCTTGCAATGGGACCGAACGCTATTGGCGTGGAAGAGAACGGCTAGGCCCGGGCCATAGGCCACGCCCAGCGCCGCCTTGTACTGCATGCCCGGTGCCGACTGGAGCAACCGTGCGGCCTCCTCGACACTCAGCACTTCCGGCAGCCGGGGCACGATGCGGGTGACGACCAAGGCCCGCACCAGATCGCGCCGCTTGAGCGTGACGTTGAAAAGGAATCGCAGTGCCGACACCGTGCCGTTGATGTTCGACGGCCTGACACCGCTCTCATGCTGCATGAGCTAGAAGCGGCGAAGGTCCTCTTCCGTTGCCGTATCGTGAGGGCGCCCCAGGAAGGCTGCGAGGCGCTTCACATGGCGCCCGTAATCCTTCTGGGTATGGGGCCGAGACCCCGCATCATCATGTCGTGTTGCATCCGCTGACGGAGCGGGCTGATCGGGGCGGTGTTGATCGAGACAGTCATGGCAAGTTCCTCTTCGTTGAAGGAACTGCCAGCGTCGCCCCGCTAAAGGGCCACATATAACACGCTACACTGCACCACGCGCCTCTGCCGCGAAGCGGGTTCGTGCAAGGGTCGCATACGCTGAAGGAGTCCGCGTTGGCGACCGGCGGCTAATAACCTTCGCCTCTCCAAAGGCGACAGTCCGCAACCGGCCCGCCATTCTCGTTCCCTGCCGCCGCTTGCTGTCTTTCAGAACGTCCAGTGTTTGGTTGAAAGTCGCCCTTTCGACTCCGGCGCGGGAATGGCTGCAAAGTCCCAGACCACGTCATAGCTGAAGGTCTGCTGCCTAGCGCTGGAAAGCCGCAGCCTAACGGCAAAGATGGCGCAATGCCGCCTCTGCTGAACTGTCGGTGTGCCCCTAACGGTAGCATGTTGGCACGCATCGCGGAAAAGGCAGTCACGCCTTCTGCCGACGTCGCTTAAAACTATCTGGAGAAAATTGAATAAAGCTCGCGTTGACCCGCCTTTCAGGAGGCAGCCTTTCAATTCTGTAATCCTGCCGTGAGGTCATTGGACGATTGACTGATTTTTATCATGCTTCGGGACCCGTTAACTAGATCACCGCTGGACTTCGCTTAAGCCTTTAAGCACGATTGCTTGAAGGGGGGCACGCATGGCGACGAATCCAATTTCGCAGACCGACACTGGGACGGCGACTGTCTTTCAAAGTGATCTACCGATTGCAGAAAAGCTCGATCGCGCTCGTATGGAGCTCCTCGACCTTTCTGCGCGCAATCGCCTCTTGAACATGCCGCGCTCTTCCAAGGGCGCCCGTTCAATTGAAATTGTCGACGAAAAGAGCGCCGAAATCTTCCGTCTTCTGGTCCAGGAAGGGCGCGTTTTCACATTCGTAGCAGGTAAAGCTGCGCGCATTGGAGACGAAGCGGAAGGTGACGCCGTCGAAGTCGATGAAATCACCGATCTTGCCCAGCCTGACGACGATGTGGCCGACGATCGGGGCGTCTTTAGCCGTCATTCCGACACGCGTCTTCAGACCCGCTTGACTCCGAAGGGGCTGCAAAAGCGCTTGCTCGAACTCTACTTCGACGCGCGCACGCTCGAGGAAGAACAAGGCGTCAACATCCTGTACCTCGCGATGGGGACGTTAAAGTGGATCGATCCCACCAACGCCTCGAATATCCGCTACGCGCCGCTTCTGCTGGTGCCGGTCTCACTCGAGCGCGGTAATGCGGGTGAAAAGTTCAAACTGAGAGCGCGGACCGAGGAATTTGCATCCAATCTATCGCTCGAGGCTTATCTCGACCGCGTGCACGGAATTCGTATCCCCGAATTCGAGGCCACCGACAGCTTCGACCCGATCGCCTACATGGACGAGGTCGGTGAAGCGGTTTCCGCGAAACCGGATTGGTCAATCCAGCACGATGACATGGCGCTCGGGTTCTTCTCTTTCGCCAAGTTTCTCATGTACCGCGATCTCGATCCTGAGACCTGGCCCGAACATGCCAAGATCAGCGAACGCCCCTTGATTCGTGGCCTTTTGTCGGACGGTTTCGACGGTGCCGAGGGGATGATCCCCGAGGACGCCAATATCGATCCCTTCATCCCGCCAGCAGAGATGATGCACATCGTCGATTGCGATAGCAGCCAAGCTTTGGCGGTGCACGAGGTCCGCCGTGGCCGCGATATGGTGATCCAGGGGCCACCGGGTACTGGCAAGAGCCAGACGATTGCCAATATCATCGCCTCGGCAGTGGCCGATGGCAAGACCGTCCTGTTCGTGGCCGAGAAGATGGCCGCTCTCGAAGTCGTCAAGCGCCGCCTCGATGCCACGGGCGTGGGCGATGCATGCCTGGAGCTACACAGCAACAAGGCGAACAAACGCGCATTGCTCGATGAACTTCGCCGGACTTGGGAACTGGGGGCACCGAAGGGTGAAGATCCCGGCTCTCTTCATGCGCGCCTGACTGAGGCACGCGACAATCTCAATGGACACGCCGTGCGCATGCATCGCCTGCACGCCTCGAGCGCCCTGACGCCCTACCAGGCAATTGGGCAACTTGTGCGACTTCGCAGCGATGGAGAGCGGCCCAACGACCTCGTGCTCGAAGCGCCAGCATCTTGGACGGCCGATGAATTCTCCGAATGCCACGGGGTGCTTTCCGAGTTGGTGGAGCGTGTCGAAGCCATCGGCCGTCCGGCCGATCACGTCTGGCGCGGCGTTGGTTTGTCCTCAGTTACCCCCATGGATGTCGAGCGGTTCATCGCTCGGATCGCAGCGATGGCTGAAACTCTCAACGCTATCGAGATCAGGCAGAGTGACCTTGCCTCGACATTGGAGCAGCCAGCGCCAAATGCGCCCGCCGAGGTTGCGCCCCTGATTAAGCTGGCTCGGCGCATTTCCGAGGCCCCAAGGCTCACTGCCGAGGCACTCGCGTCGGACGAATGGAATGCAAGGCCCGATGACATAACCGCGCTTCTTGCCAACGGCACCAGGCTGTCAGCGCTGCGGGAAAAGCTGAAGCCGCATTTTGCAGAAGCAGCATGGTCGGAAGAAACGACCAACGCGCGGGCTCAGCTGGGTCTTCTTCCAGAAACTTTTTCTCGCCAGTCGTTTGCAGCCTTTGAGGATTTGAACGAACTCCTGCCGCGTCTGAAGACGGAAGGAGAGGCGCTCGCCCGCGCAATGGGTCGAGACGCTCCGACATGTCTTGCCGATGTCCGTCGTCTGGCTCGTGTCGGTGAACGTGTCGTCGCTGCGCCGGATGCGAGCCCTGGCGCATTCGCGGCGGATTTGTGGGACACAGGCGTTGAACGTGCGGGTGACCTGGCTGACGCAGTTGAGCGACTGGAGCAAGCGCGTGCCGCAATCGGGGATGGATTGACGGAGGCCGCCTGGTCAATGGATCTTTCCGGAACGCGTGCTGTTCTTGCAGCGCACGGAACCGGTTTCTTCAAGATTTTCAGTGGTGAATGGCGTCAGGCCAATCGCCTTGTGCGCACGATTGCCGTGCAACCCGAGCAGCCGCTCGACGACACACTTGTCCAACTCGATGCTCTGGCCAAGGGACAGAAGGCCCGGAAGGCCATCGAAGAAGGCGATGCCTTCGGAAGTAGTGCGTTTGGAGATTACTGGCGCGGTGATCGTTCGAGTTCGTCCGATTTGATCGGGCTTGTCGAATGGATGCGGTCGCTCAAGGGGCTTGGAGCAGAGCCTCGTATCGTTGCGGCTATTCGGCCCGATCGGGACGCGCTCGCCCTGCGGATCGGACGGTGTTTGGCGCTCATCAATGAAGTCCTGCCGCTGCTAGATGATATCTGGGCAGCGCTGCCTTCATCCGAGGTAGTGTTTTGCGAGGCGTTGACCGCTGAACGCGCAGAGCTCGATCCCCTGATCGCGAAGATCGGGGCATTCCATGCCGCTGATAGGCAACTAGCCGACATTTCGGTTTCGGTTGTGGCAAGTCTGCCAGAGCGGTTGGCGCTCCTGGACGATCTTGCCGAGGGGCAGGAATGTGCGGCCAAAATTGGCGCACTTGGCGACCTTGGTCGAAGCGTCTTCGCACCGCTCTGGCACGATGACCAATCGGATTGGCTGGTGCTGCGTCGGATATCCGATTGGGTCCTGGCCAATGAGGACATCCGCCAACTGGCCGCGCGAGTAGAGGATCGCAATGCTTTGCCTGAGGTAGCAGCAACCGTTGAAACCGCGATTGCTGCATTCATTAGTGACCTACAGGTTCTGCTCGACGATCTGAGCTGCGATGTTCCGGCGGCGTTCGGCGCGAACGACCTTTCGGTTCTCGATTTCGTCACAATCCGCGAACGCCTGGCCTCCTGGACGAACGGCGGGGAACAACTCTCCAAGTGGGTGGCATATCGAGACCGCGCCGATCGAGGCCGCGCCTTAGGCTGCGGGGATGTCGTTGCCCGTCTCGAAGACGGCCGTTTCGCACCGGATCGCGTCGTTCCAGCCTTTGAAATGGCCTATTACGAAGCGCTCTATGCCGATCAGATTGCTGGCGATCCTGAGCTGGGGCGGTTCGACGGGACTCTCCATGGGCGGCTGGCATCCGAATTCGCCGACCTGGATTCCCAGCGGATCGCTTCGGCGAGCCTTGAGGTCGTGCGCGCGCACCATCAGCGCGTGCCGCCGCGTGACGGCGGCGCTGTAGGACCGCTCGGCACACTGCGCGCTGAAATGCAGAAGAAGCGCGGACACATGCCGATCCGCAAGCTCATGGACAAGGCGGGGCCAGCCATCCAGGCACTCAAGCCGGTCTTCATGATGAGCCCGCTCTCGGTGGCCCAGTTCCTGGCGCCGGGCGTGTTTGAATTCGACCTTCTGGTCATGGACGAAGCCAGCCAGATACAGCCCGTCGATGCCCTCGGTGCGGTGGCCCGCGCCAAGCAGGTCGTTGTCGTCGGCGATCCCAAGCAGTTGCCGCCGACCGCCTTCTTCGCAAAAATGACGGGCAACAGCGACGAAGACGATGATGATGGCGTGGGCCGGGTCGGGGATATCGAAAGTATCCTTGGTCTGTTCACCGCGCGCGGTCTGCCGATGCGCATGCTGCGTTGGCACTATCGCAGTCGGCACCATTCGCTCATCGCGGTGAGCAATCGCCAGTTCTACGAGAGCAAACTCTTCATTGTGCCAAGCCCCTATACGGCCGAGGCGGGCATGGGGCTGCGCTTCAATCATATTCCGAATGGATTGTTCGATGCGGGCAATACCCGCACGAACCAGGTCGAGGCCAAGATCGTCGCGCAGGCGATTATCAGGCATGCCTATGAGCATCCCGAGCTTTCTCTCGGCGTCGCCGCGTTCTCGGCCGCCCAGCGTCGCGCGATCCTCGATCAGCTTGAAATCATGCGGCGTGCCTTGCCCCTCGAGGTCGAAGACTTCTTCCGCTCGCACCCGTCCGAGCCGTTCTTCGTCAAGAACCTAGAGAACGTTCAGGGTGACGAGCGCGACGTGATTTTCATTTCCGTCGGCTACGGCCCAACCGTCGCCGGAGGGCGCGTCCCGATGCGGTTCGGGCCGCTAGGGACCGAAGGTGGCGAGCGTCGGCTTAACGTGCTCATCAGCCGCGCAAAGCAGCGCTGCGAAGTCTTCGCCTCCATGACGGACGAAGACATTGATCCGGACTTCGCGCAGAGCCGAAAGGGTGTCTTTGCGTTCCGGCTGTTTCTCCATTTCGCCCGCACCGGCCGCATGACCATGGCCGAAAGCACTGGACGCGATCACGACAGCGTATTCGAGGAACAAGTTGCCAAGGCGCTCCAGGAGCGCGGCTATCAGGTATCTCGCCAAGTGGGCCTCGCGGGGTTCTTCATCGATCTCGCCATCGCCGATCCCGAGCGGCCTGGCCGCTATTTGCTCGGTATCGAATGCGATGGGGCAGCCTATCACGATGCGCGTTCGGCACGCGAACGTGACAGGCTTCGTCAGTCAGTCCTAGAGAGTCACGGCTGGACGATCCACCGGCTGTGGAGCACCGATTGGTTCCATCGTCCCAACGAGCAGCTCGATGCGATTATCGCCAAGATCGAGGCGGCCAAGGCCGAGCACGACGAGGATGGCCCAAGCAAGCCCAAGCGCGCAGTTCCAGTCGAAATCTTTGCCATCGAGCGGGAGGATGTGACGGAAATGGGCCTCGTCGCGAGTGGCGAGGATGCGGACGGTGAAGGCGGCAATTTCTACATCGAAGCGTCGCCTGAACGCCCGGCCCATTGCATAGGTGAACTGCACGAAACCCCGACAGGTACCCTGGCCGGGCTCGTCGAAGAGGTGGTTGCGGTGGAGGGACCTGTCCATATCGATGAAGTCATCGAGCGGATTCGCACGGCGTGGGGCCTTAAGCGCGCCGGTGGTCGAATTCAGCAAGCAATTGGGGATGCTGCCAAGGTGGCAGTCGGCAACGGTAAGGTTTCGCGTGAAGGCGACTTCCTCACTGTGCCGGACGCTGACGTCATCGTGCGCGATCGCAGTCTGGCAGCATCGACGACCTTGCGCCGCGCAGACCGGTTGCCCCCCGCCGAAATCGCTGTGGCCATCCTCGACATCGTGCGTGCCAATTTCGGAGCCACACGCGACCAGATCGTGCAGGCCGTCTCACGGGCTGTGGGTAACAAGGCGACCAGTTCGACTGTCCGCGAAATGATCGAGGGAGAAATCGATCGTGTTTCCCACGAGGGCCATCTTGTCGAGCAGTCTGGTCTTCTGGTGATCGCCGAGAACTGATAGCCTGATGCCTTGCGGTAATTGAATCGGCAAGGGCTGACCCGCGCATGAGGCGCGGCCGGGCCCTATTTCGCGTACGCTCAACCGAGCCACCGGCTGCGCCGCTGTCTCGTCGGCAGAGCCATGACGATCCCTGTCAGGTGGCGGGATGCGTTCTGCATCCCTTGTGCAGTCGCCGCGCTATGTGCGCGGCGGCGTAGCCTCGGCTCCAAGGTGGCGGGGGGCGTCGCTGCCCTTTAGCCCCACCCCGTCGGGGTGCAACCCGTCCGCTGCGCTCCCGGGTCCTTCATTTCATTACGGCCTTTTGAGGTGCTCCCCGCCGGTTCCGGCGGGGCTTGCCGGTTCGCTCCTGCCGCCCCCCGCTACCCTGGCGCCGGTCAATGGCGGTTGGAGAAAGGAGTGAAGGAGCCATGTCCGATACACAGCGTCAGAGCCTCTATGGCGAGGTAACAGCAAGGATCATCGCGGAGCTGGAGGAAGGGTGCGTGCCGTGGGCGCAGCCGTGGGATGCGATGTTGTGCCCGTGCGCAATGCCGCAGAACGCGGGAACGGGGAGGAGCTATTCGGGGATCAATGTGCTGATCCTGTGGAGCGCGGCGGCCGAGCTGGGGTTTGGCTCGCAGAAGTGGCTGACCTACCGGCAGGCGGTGAAGGCGGGCGGCCATGTCCGGCGCGGGGAGCGTGGGACGGTGGTGTGTTATGCCGATCGCTTCACGCCGAAGGACGAGGCCGAGAAGGCAAGGAGCGAGGACCGCGAGGCAAGGACGCTGGCATTCCTCAAGCGCTTTACCGTCTTCAATGTGAACCAGTGCGAGGGACTTCCCGAGGCGATGACAGCAGGAGCGGTGCTTGCCGATCCGGTGCTTGCCGTCGAGGCGGCGGACGAGGTGATCCGGGGCAGCGGGGCGGACTTTCGTATCGGCGGCGGGGAAGCCTTCTATGCGCCGGTGCAGGACTTTGTGCAGGTTCCCCCGCAGGCAGCGTTCCATGCCCCTATCGATTGGTACCGTACCGCTCTTCACGAACTGGGGCACTGGACCGGGCATGGCAGCCGGTTGAAGCGGGACCAGTCGGGCCGGTTCGGATCTTCCGCCTATGGCAAGGAGGAACTTGTCGCCTT
>NZ_BCTX01000099.1 GCF_001590985.1 Novosphingobium naphthalenivorans NBRC 102051 | reverse complement strand
GATCGCGCGCCAGGCTGAAGCGGAGCGCGAGCGGCGCGCCAAGGTCATTAATGCCGAAGGCGAGCATCAAGCCGCGCAAAAGTTGCTTGAGGCGGCGCAGATCCTTGGACGGCAGCCCGAAGCAATGCAACTGCGCTATCTCTCCACGCTCAACGTCATCGCAAGTGAGCGCAGTTCCACGATCGTCTTTCCATTCCCGATGGAGTTCAAGGATCTGCTCAGGGTCGGCAAGGCGCAGGAATAGCGGAGTGACAAGAATTGCCCAAAAGGCGCGAACGACCACGTTGGCCTGCCGGTACGACCGCCGGCACATTCGCTCGAGAGAAGGTGTCAGCCACCATGGCAGCAATGGCCAATCCTGGAACTCTGTACTTCGCTGCCGCGGCACCCATGATCAATTTGATCGGGATTAAGGATTGCAGCTTGAGACTCGTCTCATCTGTGTTCTTCCAAACCGGAAATATTTAGCAAGCGAGGAAGGGATGTCACACTCGGCTTTGAGTCGTCCAGAACCGTCGGCCCGGACGGCATTGTTGGTCACGCATTCGCATGAGGGAACCGTGCTGTGCCCGTTCTTCAGCAAATGCGACGGCCTCCTCATCATCGATCCCGATAACGGCTCTCGCGAGTTTCGCGCAAGGGAGGATGACACGCCCGACGCAATGTGTGATCTGATCCTGAAAACCGGTGTTCATCGGCTTGTCCTGGGTTTCATCGGCGGTCCTGCGGCCCAAAAACTCCGGGCGGCGGGGATCGACATCAGGTTGGGCTCCGGCGCGCTCGCGGTCGACGAGCTTGTGATCGGCTTTGATGATCTTCCTGCGGCATGGGCGCACCCAGATGGCGCCTGCGCTGACCAGTAGCGTGAAATGCTCAATTTGATCCATGATTCCCGCACTTTGGTGTCTGGACCAGGGGTCAAAGGATGCCAGAAACGCATCAGCAAGTTTCTGGCGCAACGCCTGCAAGGCCCATGGGAAGTGCAGCCTTGCAATGAGCGAGGCGTGAGGTCTCAGGACAACAGCGCGCCGATACCCAGCGCGGCGTTGGTCAAGGCGATTGAAGCGCTTGCGTCGCGTTCACGACCGGTAAGTGCACGGATCGCGTCGATGGTCTCGGGAATTACGATCGCCTGATTATCGACCATGTAGGCATAGAAGACCTCATCGCCCTGCACTGCCACCAGGTCTTCCCATAGCGCAACTTCGTAAAGGTTTTCGCGAGGCCGTCCGACGTCGGCCATTAATTCCTTGACTGTATTGAGCGCCGTCAAGCCATCGCTCATCCGGATGAGCGCAATCCGAGAAGACTGACGGAATGCGTCGATTACCTCTTCCTTTGACGCGTTGCGCGTCAACTGCACGGACCAGCTGTGCAGATGCGCGATGGTTTCTGGCACCTTCACGGCGATCGTCACGACATCAAGCTCGGGATCGACCGTCCGGGCATCTGGGCCTTGATGGCTCGGTATTTCATTTTCTGGAACGAGAGTGTTCATTATCCCGCCTTTGTGGCTTTCCCACGGGTCTGTCGCGCGCCGCATGACGGTACCCCTTGCCCTTTTCACGAGGCCGGCGTGCTTTAGAGCCGTCAAGGTGCGCACGATAGAGGTGGTATTGCAGGAGACAACCCGGGTGGCCATCTGCCCTAGCGCGCTTGCATAGCTCGCCTCGGCTACGAACGAATGCCCGGTCACCTCGTGCTTCTCGCCCCCCTGTACGATGAACTTCACCCCGCGTGTACGGTAATGCTCGGCATTCTGCGCTCCGATCGGCTTCGGAGTGCAGTCGACCACCACGTCGGTCTCGTTCAGGAGGTCGTCGAGCGTGCCGGACACGTCCAAGCCCGCCCTCTTCATGGCTTCGCCGCGATCCTCTAGCGACGCAAAGAGCCTGAATCCCTTCCTAAGGGCCGTCCTCATCCGCCAGTCTGTCTCGATGTCGGCGATGCCGACAAGTTCCATGTCGTGCTGGCTCGCAACGGCGTCAGCGACTCGCTTGCCGATTACACCGTAACCGTTCAGCGCGACCCGGATCTTTCCTTGCTGTGATGCCATAATTCATTCTCCTATCGCAGAACTCTTCGTCTTGATGCGGATTCAAGGCGGACGGTGGTGCCGTTGCGCCAGACCATACACGCAGCGCGCTGCAGTCCCGACGTCGAACAGACTGATTTTCGACTGCTTGCGCGGGTCGTCTCGACCAGCTTTCCCTGTTTAATCTCGGTGATGCCCTCCGAAGCCTGAGTGGTGCGATCCCGGACTTCATCGACATATGCTCGAAATCGAGCTTGATTGATGTAAACGTGTACTCAGTCCTCGCCGCAACAGAGCCCCCCGTCCCCCGCTGTATTCGGAGCCGTTTGAACCAGCCCCAATTGAACAGCGCCAACGTCATCGGCCTCGCAAGTCGGAAATTTGCTGGTGGAAATACCATATGACGCAATCGCGACCGGGAAGAACAGGGCGTCTCAACAGGCTCAATCTCTGTACGATCTGCCAAACGGCATCATTGTTGGCCGTGCGCCCCATCTTCTGTGCAGCAAATTGTAGATCGGACAAAAGACGAGACCGGCGTAGACACCATAGAGGAAGGCCTCGACCAGGCCGAGCAGAAAACCCCACCAGGTGAGCCATTTGAAGGCGGGCAGCATCATTTCCAGAAATCCGCTCATGCGCAGGCTTTGCGGCGTGACCAGTCCGTAAATCACGCAAACCAAAAACGTGATGGTTGTCCAGATGCCCAATGACCAAGCGACCAGTTTCGTGTTCAACATCGCGCGCTCCAATTAGTTCCTCGGGGGGCGAAGACCTGCGTCCCGCGCGCGTCTCCTAATGCCGATGCGCCGAAGATGCATCCGCGTCGCGCCGTTCCGCTGATCCGTGATCGGTACTCCGACCGTCAGAGCGGTCGCCGCGATGTCCTCCGTGACCGCCGTGGCCACCATGCCCGAACATATGCAAGGCAACAAAGGCGACACCGACTAGTATCCAAATCCAGTTCTGCAAAAGCCATTCCATTGCCACTGCCCTTCATCGGTCATGCAAGCGGCGCCCAAAGGTCCGGACTGATGCTCCATCTGCCGCATCTCAGTCTTCTTCATGTGAAAACGCCACGTCTATCTTGATCGGTCCACGATCGCGCTTCCGATCTGCATTTCTGCCCGAGCTAGCGCTCTTCAGGTAACAGAGCGTTCGCCAGCACGCCGCGTTTCCAATTGTCGAACGATGCCCGCGACGGCGGACCAAATCTTTGCCTTGGGTTAAACTTCCGTGTGTTGGTCAAGATATCGGAGGCGGGAAGCGGCCGGGCTCAAAAGCTCGATTTCTTCGCTTGCGATGTGTCAGCCGGGTAGCGGCGCGATGGCCACGACATGACCGGGAAAGCAGATGAAATCGGTTCGGACCCAGTGCGCGGGCCCATTCTCGTGACCGTGTCGGTCAGATGCAGCCATGGATGCACTCTATTCACCGCTCCTCTTACGCCCCCCTTGGCGAACCCGTCGGAGAATCACTGTAATCGTTCCGCCGTCACCGCGTCTGTGGTGTGCTGGGGTGAGCGAAGGTCATCCCCATTGGGCGCGCGTGCGTCTCAAGGTCGACGTGCAACCGGTGCTGTCGAAGAGACACACTGGTCACGTCAAAATTTGGGTTGGCTTCAATTCGGGGAGACGCAGCGATGGCGAATATCATGAGGACACCCAAAAGCGCTGGCGTCGATTGTGAAACGTGCCAAGCCCGCGTTGACGGTCTTTGCGCGGGCTACAGCGCTGGCACGGTGGAGTTTATTTCCGGGTACCGGTCCAATGACCGATACCTCAAGGCAGGTCAGGATCTCCTCAACCTCGGGGAACCTTGTGACGCGATCTTCAATCTCATCGATGGGTGGATGTTCCGCTACACAATTCTCGCCGACGGACGGCGGCAGATTCTCGATTTCGCATTGCCCGGTGCTATGCTGGGCCTAAATTCGCCGCTCGGCGCGCCGATGACCTTTGGCGCGCAAGCGCTGACGGACGTTGTCGTCTGCGTGATTCCACACAAGGCTTTGGGCCATTTGTCGCAGCACCAACCCGACCTAGGTCTGCGGCTCGCCTTGCTGATGGCGCGGGAACGCAGCCTGTCATTCGATCACCTCACCAGTATCGGTCGACGTTCGGCACACGAACGGATTGCCCGCCTCCTGCTTGAGTTGTTTGTCCGTTCCCGGGCAGGATGGCCTGGGTACCAGATCGAGGAAATGCATTTGCCAGTGACGCAGGAGCATATCGGGGATGCGACAGGCCTGACGGGCGTTCATGTCAACCGGGTGCTGCGCGACCTCGCGAATGCGGATATTCTCAAATTCTGTTACCGGCGCCTCAGCATCCTGGAACCCGACAAGCTGATGGACCTAGCGGGAATCGATCAGGAACTGCTGCAATCGTGGACGGGGTCCGGACGAAGCGAAGCGCGCGCCCAGGGCGACTTTGCCAGGGGATGTCGACATGCGGCCTGACGCCCGCTTCGCCAAAGAGAAAGGGCTGCCGGATCAGCGGTGCTACCTAGGAATCGCATCGTCCTCATTCTTGCGGCAATGCCACTGCTGCCGGCGACGGCTACGCTCCGGCGCGATGACCACCCACTCGCCGCTGGTCCTGTCCCGACGGAACTCGTTCATCGAACCGCCTCGGCCCGTCTCATCTCCACCGCATTACGCAGCCAAGTTTCCCTTCAATCGAAAGTCCGGTTCGAACGAGCCGACGAGGTCCAACCACTCCTCCATCAGCCGGGTCATCAGGAAGCGCTCCCTCACAGTCTCTTTCGCCTTCTTGCCAAGCATTCGCGCAAGCTCCGGATCTTTAGGGATTTGGACGATCCGCTCAGCAGCTTCCCCGATGCGGTCGACGAGAAAGCAGTTCACCCCGTCCTCGATCTGATGGCGGATGCCTTCGACATTGCCGCCGATGGCGGGGGTAACCTTCCACATCGCCTCGGTAACTGTGAGACCAAAGCCCTCTCGGATCGACTTCTGCAACACGACAGTGGCGCGTCGTTGCAAGGCGATGACGAGGGCCGAGTCCTGGACGGACAGAATCCAGATGCGGTCCTCGCCGCATCTACACGGATTCAAAGATTTCCTGGCCCTCTGGGTCGTCGGTCGCGACATTGCCGACCAGCACGAGCGTCGCGTCCACCTCTTTCCGAGCAATCCTGAAGGCGTCGATCACGCCCTGCGGGTCTTTCCATTTGTCGAAGCGTGAGACCTGAACAATGAGTGGCCGATTTGTTGGAATATCGTAATAGCTGAGCCGTTCGTCGATCTCTGCGTCCGACAGTTCCTTGTTCGTCGTCGAGAAAGGTTTGATCGCCGGCATGATGAAACGTTGCGGCGATGTGATCTTCTGAGCGTACTCCGGCAACGAGAGGACGACGGCATTATACCGCTCGATGAACGGCGCCAGATATGACCAGAGCTCCTGATGGGGGTTCGACAGATCGACATGGCAGCGCCACACCCACGGCGCCTTCTTGCGGAAATGCTCGATCAGCGGCAAAGGCTGTGGGTCGTGGACGATGACCAGATCGTGGTCGAGATGCATGCGAACCGCGTTTTCGAAAACGACCTCCTCGTAGATGTTCCGCTTGAGTTCGCTCAGATTGATCTCACCGCCCTGAAGCGCGTTGTGCATTTTCTTGGTGACGGAGAAGAAGTCGAGGCGCCCCTGGATCACCCGCCAACCGGCCCGGATGCCGGCCGCGTTCATCAGGAGGGTCAGGGACGACAGGATTTCGGCAACCCCGCCGCCGCCGTAGGTGGAGTTGACGTTGACGACGTGCAGGTCGCGAAGCCGTTGCGCCTTGGTGAGGATGCGCTCGACCGTCTCCGCGCCGACGAGCGATTCATACGTCTCAACGGATATCAAGCGCCCTGTCTGGGCGTCGGTTGCCGACGGACTTACGCCGCGCGCTCCGGTTGAGGTTTCCCGGCTTGGCCAGGTACCCGACGGCCGCACGTCGCCGGGGCACATTCGCGACCATGCACTGTGCCGTGGACCCTCGCGAGGTGCCGCGCATGCCAGGACGGCCCGCTCCGGAGCATCCGGTAAGTCCAGACCTTGATCAGGTTGTTGAACAGGAACCAGATCAGCGCATATCCCCAGATCAGCAAGGCGTAGGTCCAGCCGATTGGCTCGACGAACCAGCCATAGACGGTAGCGAGCGTGCCGAGCACCTGGGTTGTCTCGGTAGCGACGATGAGTTTCCAGCTGGGCCAGGGGCGCTGCCAGAACCAACCTTCGTTGCGCGTCAGGTAGATGGTCAGATGACCGGCGACGAGAAGCTTGAGGAAAATGAGGGTTTGGATCGTCGGCCGGGGCAACGCCAGATATCGCTCGGCGATCCAGAACAGCAGGAAGGAAGCGATGACCCCGAGCAGCCCGAGCATTGTGCTGATCGTCAGCACGCGGTGCATGTCCCACCGCACCGGCTGTCCGGCAACGCGGACATTGTCGTAGGCGATAGTCAGGATCGGGAAGTCATTGAGGATGGCGAGCAGCACGATCATCACGGCGGTGACGGGATAGAAATCGAACACCAGGATTGACAGCGTCATGAACAACAGCACGCGGATCGTCTCGGCAATGCGGAAAGTCGCGTAGCCCGTCATACGCTCGAATATGCGCCGCGCTTCCTCTGCAGCCTGTGTGATTACCGAGAGCCCGGGTGCGGTGAGCACCAACGCGGCGGCGGCGCGCGCGGCATCGGTTGCGCCGCTGACTGCAATGCCGATGTCGGCCTGTTTGAGCGCCGGCGCATCGTTGACGCCGTCGCCGGTCATGCCGACGATGTGTCCGGCCTGCTGCAAGGTGCGCACGATCTTGAACTTGTGCTCCGGGAACACCTCGACGAAACCGTCAGCGCCCTCGATCCGCGCCCCATCGCCGTCGTGGCCTTCATGCGTAAATACCTCCCGGGCCGAAACAATGTCAGCGCCGAGACCGAGCTGCTTTGATATCTCGCGCGCGATGGCGACGTGATCGCCCGTGACCATGCGCACGTCGAGGCCCATGCGTTTCGCGGTTGCAATGGTTTCAGCGGAGTCTTCGCGCGGTGGATCGAACAAGGGCAGAAGGCCCAGGAACGTCCAGACACCATCGGCCTCCGACCGGGCAACGCCCAGCGTGCGGTAGCCGCGGCCGGCCAGATCGTCGGTGGTCTTTTCGATGCGGCTCCGCGACTCCGGATCGGTCTTGGCAAGGTCGAGGATGACCTGCGGCGCGCCCTTCGCGACCTTGAAGCGATCAGACCCCGACTGAACCTCCGCTTCGGCGCGCTTGCGCACCGGATCGAACGGCTCAAAATGCGCGACCTTGAAGCCGGCCAGCGCCTTCTCATCGATCCCGCCGAGGATCGCTGCGTCAATCGCGTCGGGAGCCTCGCGCGCGCATGTCAGGGCGGCTGCGAGTAACAACTCTTTCCGGTCTTGGCCCCCAGCGAGGACGGGCTCGCCCAGCGTCAACTCGTTCCTGGTGAGCGTCCCGGTCTTGTCTGAACACAGGATGTCCATGCCGGCCATCTCCTCGATGGAGACGAGGCGAGAGACAATCGCCTTCATGCCGGCGAGTGTTGAGGCGCCGACCGCCATGGTGACCGACAGGACCGCAGGCAGCGCGACCGGAATCGCGGCGACCGTCAGGATCAAGGCGAACAGCAAAGTCTCGACGAGCGGTGTTTCTTGGAACAGCGCCGCGAGCAGGATCACCGCCACCAGGCCGATCGTCATCAGGATCAGGAAATTTCCTATTCTCAGCACCGCCTGCTGAAAATGCGATCGCGGCTGCGCGGTCGCCACCAGACGCGCGGTCTTGCCGAAATAGGTGTCCATGCCGGTGGCGGTAACAACGGCCCGCATCTCGCCTTGACGAACGACCGAGCCCGAATAGGCGGTATCGCCCTGCTTCTTGTCGACCGGCAGCGATTCCCCCGTGAGCGCTGACTGGTCGATGCTGAGATAGTCTCCTTCGCGAAGCGCGACGTCGGCTGGAACGATGTTGCCGAGCTTGATCAGCACGACATCGCCGGGCACAAGCAACCGCGCCGCGAGATCCTGCCAGGTCCCATCGCGAAGCACGCGGGCGTTAGGCGCAAGCCGCTGTTTCAAAGCCTCGATGGCGTTGTCGGCCTTGTGTTCCTCCCAGAACCCGACGCCGGCATTGAGGAGCAGCAAGACGAGGATGATGGCGAAGTCTTCCCAATGCTGCACCGCAGCCGAGAGCGCGGCGGCGACTTCGATCATCCAGGGGATTGGGCCCCAGAAAAAGGAGAGGAGCTTGCGAAGCGGGCTGACCCGGCGTTCCTGAATCGTGTTCTCGCCGTATTGAGCCAGCAGCCGATGAGCTTCGTCCGCCGACAATCCGGTCAAGGTCCCAGACGGCGCGGGGGTCCTATACGGATCGAGAGACGGCTGCTTGTTTTCCTGGCGATCCATGGGTCAGAACTTTCGTTGTTGAAGCCGAGTCTATGCCCCCCTTTCCACGACGCTGCACTAAAGCGGCCGCCCCTCGTGGCACGAACTGAAATCTGTGGTAGGTAGCACTCTCGGCAGATCTTTGCGTCGTGCTCCGCTGAAAAGTGTGACGTCACTCGTCAGGTCAAGTCGTCCTGAACGATGACAGGGCGGTCGGACGTAAGCGCTTGTTTCATCCGGACTGGTAAGCAGGCCACGCCCTGCCCGTGCAATGTCACCTAACAGGGCAGCCCGCCGCTTCTGTTCAAGACGGGCCGGCTCGGCATCCACCCGATAACCCGTTCAGGCCCCCAAGCCGTGTCGAGCTGCACATTGACCGATTTGACGGCATAGCTCTCCGGTACGAGAGACATAGCCCCAAACAAGCTGCCCGCCGCGATAAGCCACGTGCCCGTGCTTTTTTGCTCGCCTTGTTTTTCCTCTTCGGCCTCGACGCGAAAAAGATCCATCTTAACCTCTCGAATGTTCCTCCGGTCACCAAGATCAAGATTTCCACCGTTTGCGACGTGGGTCTTTAACGCGGATCAAAGACAGCACCGCCGCGCTTGGCTTGATTCTGTGGGAGTGCATTTGAAGGCGTCCGCCGCGGAAATTTAGTGTGGGCTCGAAGATACGGGTTCATCCTCATCCCCATAAGCTTCTGCATCGGCTGCCAAGCGGATCTTTGAGGAGCGAATGGAAAACGGCGCGTCGTAGAGAGTGGAGGATGCATCAATGTTGAGGCAACCCGACGCAACCCGCACGCACGCCGTGGCCGTCGGGACAGGAGCGACGCGACAACAGCTCCCGCAATGGATCGACCATCTGCCGCCCTGCAACGCGGCTTGCCCCGCTGGCGAGAACATCCAGGCCTGGCTCGATCTGGCGCAAGCGGGCAAATACCGTGCAGCCTGGGAGGCACTGGTTCGCGACAATCCGCTGCCGGCAGTCCACGGACGGGTCTGTTACCGCCCGTGCGAGATGACCTGCAACCGCGCCGAACTCGATGACGCCGTCGGCATCCACGCGGTCGAACGCTTTCTCGGTGATCGGGCGACCGCCGAGGGCTGGCCTTATCCCGTCGACGCGGAATCGAGCGGCAAGCGGGTGCTGGTGATCGGCGCAGGCCCCAGCGGCCTTTCGGCTGCCTATCACCTCGCCCGTCTCGGTCACGCTGTGGAGATTCGCGAAGCTGGCCCCCTTCCCGGTGGCATGATGCATTTCGGCATCCCGGCCTATCGGCTGCCGCGCGCCGACCTTCTGCGCGAGATCGGGCGGATCGAGGCCATGGGCGTCAAGATCGTCCTCAATCACAAGGTCGAGGACGTGCTGGCCGAGAAGGCGGCCGGCGGCTTCGATGCGGTTTTCATCGCCATCGGCGCCGGCATCGGCAAGCATGTCGATATTCCTGCTCGTGACGCGGTTCGGGTCCTCAACGCCGTCTCGCTCCTGCATAAGGTCGCCGCCGCCGAACCGCCCCGCCTCGGGCGCCGCGTCGTCGTCTATGGCGGCGGCAACACCGCGATGGATGCTGCGCGCACGGTGAAGCGCCTCGGCGCCGAGGAGGCGCTGATCGTCTACCGGAGCGACCGCGCCCACATGCCGGCACACGCCTTCGAGGCCGACGAGGCAGTCGAGGAAGGCGTCAGGATCAAGTGGCTGACCACGATCAAGGAGATCGTGGGGCCCGACCTAACCGTCGAGACGATGGAACTCGACGAGAACGGCCGGCCACGGCCCACCGGACGGTTCGAGACGCTCACGGCCGACGCGATCGTGTTGGCGCTTGGCCAGGAAACCGACAGCGGCTTTCTTGGCCAGGTGCCTGGCATCGAGTTCACGGCGAATGGTGCGGTCAAGGTCGGTCCCGACATGATGACCGGCCACCCGGGCATCTTCGCCGGAGGCGACATGGTGCCGGGCGAGCAATCGGTCACCATATCGGTCGGCCATGGCAAGCGCGCCGCGCGCCACATCGACGCCTGGCTGCAGGGCGTGCACTACGAACGGCCGACAAAGCATCCGACCGTGACCTTCGACATGCTCGACCTGCCCGTGTTCCTGGAGGCGGCCCGGAGCAGCGTAAGCGTCCGGTGATGGAGCCCCGTCGTTGAGTTGGTGGGGTTGCAGACAGCCGAGAGCTCATTGATACTGAGGTATGGGCAGGACTTGGGTCGACACTAAGAAAATAGGTTTGGCTGCTTGCAGCTTAGCGTTCTTGGAAGCCTGTTCACCGGGGCCGAAGCGGACGGACGAAAGGAATACCCTGCCGCAGTACGTGGTTCTGACACACACCGATATGACGGACGGACCGATTTCTGGCAGCGTATCTTGCCGAGATAGTGCGGGTCGTCAGATAATGAGCGATCAATGTTTGCCGTCGCGTCAAATCTTGGAAGAGGCCGTTTTTGCTTGCGGGCCTACGATGGTGACGATTGATCAATCGTGGACCCATTCGTGGTCTGTGGCCTTTCCTGTCGATTGGAAACCAGGCAAGCCGTCCGCTGTGGATGTAGTGCGATGTGTGAAGGGCCACGTTGGCTTTGGATTTTCCGCGGTGATTGCGCCGCCGCCCAAGCTTGGTGAAGTCCCCGGAGCAGACGGGGACTCAAAGCCATTCTTGCCACTACATCGCAGGTAGCAGTCAGTTATCAGTCTGCTTGGCACAGCATCAATCAAGACCCTTCCAGTTCCAAGGCAGCAACTCGTCCACCCGGTTGATGGGGTGACCCTTGCCGATGCGGCCAAGCACATCGGCCAGCCATTCCTGCGGGTTGACGCCGTTGAGCTTCGCGGTCTCGATCAGCGAAGACATGGCGGCAGCGCGCTCGCCGCCGCAATCGGCACCGGCGAACAGCCAGTTCTTGCGACCCACACAGATGCCGCGCAGCGCGTTCTCGGCGAGGTTATTGTCGATCTCGAGGCGGCCGTCGTCGGTATAGGCGAGGAGTTGCGGCTTGAGCTTGACGGCATAGCGCAGGGCTTCGGCCAGCGGTGAACGTGCCGATGCCCGCGCCAGGATGTCATCGGCCCAGACGAAGAAATCGAGAATCTTGAGCTTCGACAGCTTGCGCGCGCGTCGCCGGATCTCGGCGGGTTCGGCATCGATCGAGCGCTCGATCTCGTAGAGTCCCTTGATCTTCTCGATCGCCACGGCGGCGGCCGAGGTGTTGTCGGACTTGAACACATCGTAGAGCTTGCGCCGGACATGTGCCCAGCAGGCCACGGGCGCGATGATGCCGGCTTCGCGGGTCGGATCGTAGAGCCGTTCGAACCCGGCATAGGCATCGGCCTGCAGGAAGCCCGCGAAAGTCTTGAGGTGTTCGCGTGGTCGTTCACCCTTGCGATCGGGACTGTAGCGGAACAGCGCCGCAGGCTTGTCGTTCGGGCTCCATCGCCGATTATTGCGCAGGTAAACCCACAATCGCCCGGTGGCCGTCTTGCCGGTTCCGGGTGCCAGTACCGGAACCGGGGTATCGTCAGCATGGAGCTTGGGACTGGCCATTACATGGTCGGCGATGCGATCGACCAAGGGCCTGAGCAACCAACTCACCTGGCCAAGCCAGTCGGCCAGGGTGGAACGACTGAGATCGACGCCTTCGCGGGCGTAAATCTGCGACTGGCGGTAGAGCGGCAGATGATCGGCGAACTTCGAGACGACGACATGGGCCAGCAATCCCGGCCCTGCCTTGCCGCGTGGCACGGGTAGCGCAGGAGCGGGAGCCTGGCTGATCGTATCGCAGCACGAACAGGCGAGCTTGGGGCGGACGTGGCGCACCACGCGAAAACTGCCCGGCACATACTCGAGCACTTCGGTGACATCTTCGGCGAGCGCCGACATCGCGCCACCGCAAGCTGTGCAGCGATCCGCAGCCGGAGCGGCATGGATCACTTCATCGCGCGGCAGATGCTCGGGCAAGGGCAAACGGCGGGGCCGGCTGCTTGGTGCCTTCGGCTCCCGGTCCGGCAGCTTGCCTTCGATGACGCACTCGGCATGGGCCTGCTCGGCTTCCAGTTCTTCGAGCGTCAGTTCCAGCTGGTCAGCTTGGCTCGCCATGCGCTCGGACGACTGACCGAACTTCATGCGCCTGAGCTTGGCCAGGGTGGCCTTCAACTTCTCGATCTGGAGCGTAGTCAGAACGACCGCGTTCTTTGCCGCCGCCAGTTCGTTGCGCGTGGCGGCCAACTCTTGCCGTTCGGCTTCCAGCGCCTGCTCCGATGCCGCAAGCCGTGCCTGCATCTGCTCCACAAGGGCGCGCAGATCAGCTGGATCGGAGGCGAGTTCAAGCTGCTCGGGAGACACGGTTCCCGTTAGCAGAATCGGCGAATCCGGCCAATCGAAAAGCGCGCAAATCCACGCAAAATCCGGGCCATCACACCTGCTCGGGCAACCTTGGCGGATCGGGACTGACGGTCCGCCGCCAGTCCATCGCCTCGATCAACAGGGCGAACTGCGCGGGCGTCAGGATGACTCCGCCGTCGACCAGCGGCGGCCAGACGAACCGGTGCCGCTCGAGCCGCTTGGCGAACAGGCACAGCCCGGTGCCATCCCAATGCAGCGCCTTTAGATACGTCCCGCTCTTGCTGCGGAACAGGAACACATGCCCACCATAGGGTTCGACGGCGAAAAGCGGTCGCACCAGTGCGGCC
>NZ_BCTX01000098.1 GCF_001590985.1 Novosphingobium naphthalenivorans NBRC 102051 | reverse complement strand
TAGTTGCCTTTGGCTGGAGGGCACAGTTTCCGGTTGCCCCGCTTGCAGGCCGCGACGATCTTTTCCCAGGCGGCGTAGTCGGCGTGGTACTTGTCGACCGCCTTCTGGTGGGCTTCCAGCGCTGCGGAATAGGCGGCGTTGTCGCGCAGTGTCTGCATCCTGGCGGCATCGACCGCGTCGTCATGCGCTTTCTGGCTGGCCGCATTGGCGTCCAGCTGCTCCTGGGCAAGGCAGGCCTGTTCGCGGTTGAGTTCCCGGCACCGGGCCACCGGATCGCCCGGCTCGGGGTCCATGTCCACAGGTGTGCCTACAGATCCGGTTTCGGTGGCGGCGGGCGCAGGCTGGGCCGCTGCAGGACATGCGGCAGGCAGGAGCGCGGCGAGGAGCAGGGCTCCGCAAGCGGACGGTACGGCGAAAGCGCGGCGCATTCGGGGCATGGCGATTATCCTGACAGAAAAGCCCGCCGGAATTTACCGCATGGCCGGTCCGTCACGCAAGCGTGCGGCACGGCCTCCGGCGGTCAGCGCGCGCAGTGTTCGTAGTATCCCGCCCGGCAGGCAGCGACGTCGCGGCGCCATGCGTCCATGGCGGATTCGTAGTCGCGGTGCGCGTCGTCGTAGGCGCGCTGGTCGGCGTCGTAGTGATTGCCCGCCTCGGCTGCGCGATAGGCTTCCCAGCCCTTGGCGTATTCCGCATCGCGCTTGCGGACATAGGCAAGCTGGTCCTCGTTGAGCTGCTTGATGATGGCCTTGTCGCGCGCGCGCGCCTCGGCCGTGCGCATGGCCGGGTCCTTCGGATCATCGGCCTGCGCGGGCGCTGAACCCAGTGCTGCAGCGAAAGCCAGCGCGCAGAGCGCCGGTGTGAAATGCGATACCCTCATGGTGTCCCGGTCCCTTTTGTCCCTTGTTCGTGCTCCTAATCCTATCCGGAAAGTCTTTGCAAAGGCGTTGCGACGAAGCGTTAAAGGGACGGTAGGAACGGTTGGGCGCTGTCGTGAGACCGCTCGGCCATTGCCTTGCGGACGCGTGCGCATATCTAGAGGGTAACGTCCCGGCGCCAGCTTGATTGGTGCGAACAAATCTGGAACATACGCTCCCCATGAGTCTCACCCACATCACCGTGCCCAAGATTTCGATCCGGGGGGCGCGCGAGCATAACCTTAAGGGCTTCGATATCGAGCTTCCGCGCGAGAAGCTGATCGTGATCACGGGCCTGTCGGGCTCGGGCAAGTCCAGCCTTGCGTTCGACACGATCTATGCCGAGGGGCAGCGGCGCTATGTCGAGAGTCTTTCGGCCTATGCGCGCCAGTTCCTGGAGATGATGCAGAAGCCCGATGTCGAGCATATCGACGGGCTTTCCCCCGCGATCTCGATCGAGCAGAAGACCACCAGCCGCAACCCGCGCTCGACGGTGGCCACTGTCACCGAGATCTGGGACTACATGCGCCTGCTCTGGGCGCGGGTGGGCATTCCCTATTCTCCCGCCACGGGCCTCCCGATCGAGGCGCAGACGGTGTCCAACATGGTGGACCGGGTGATGGCCCTGCCCGAGGGCACGCGGCTCTACCTGCTCGCGCCGGTGGTGCGCGGGCGCAAGGGGGAATACCGCAAGGAATTGGCCGAGTGGCAGAAGGCAGGCTACACCCGCGTGCGCATCGATGGCGAGATGTACCAGATCGAGGACGCCCCCGCGCTCGACAAGAAGTACAAGCACGACATCGAGGTTGTGGTGGACCGCATCGCCGTGAAAGACGGCATCCAGACGCGGCTGGCCGACAGCTTCGAACAGGCGCTCAAGCTGGCCGAGGGGCTGGCCTATGTCGATCTGGCGGACGGCAACGTGCCGGGGCGCGAGGAGGAAGGGCAGGGCAAGAACCTCAAGGGCGCCGGCCTGCCGCCCAACCGCATCGTCTTCAGCGAAAAGTTTGCCTGCCCGGTCTCCGGTTTCACCATCGAGGAGATCGAGCCGCGGCTGTTCTCGTTCAACGCGCCGCAGGGGGCGTGCCCGGCTTGCGATGGCCTGGGCGAGAAGCTGCTGTTCGATCCGCAGCTGGTGGTGCCCAACGAAGCGCTGACGCTCAAGCAGGGGGCGATCGTGCCCTGGGCCAAGTCCAACCCGCCGAGCCCCTACTACATGCAAGTGCTCTCCAGCCTTGCCGCGCATTTCGGGTTTGACCTGACGACGCCGTGGCAGGACCTGCCGGGCGAGGTCAAGGTGGTGATCCTCTACGGCACCGCCGGAAAGCCGGTCCCGCTCACCTTCAAGGACGGGCGCAAGGAATATACCGTCACCAAGCCGTTCGAAGGCGTGATCGGCAACCTCAACCGCCGCATGATCCAGACCGACAGCGCCTGGATGCGCGAGGAACTGTCCAAGTTTCAGACCGCGCAGCCTTGCGAGACCTGCGAGGGCAAGCGCCTCAAGCCCGAAGCGCTCAGCGTGAAGATCGCGCAGAGCGACATTGCGGACGCCGCGCGGCTGTCGGTGGCCGATGCCTTCGCGTGGTTCGGCGCGCTGGAAGGCAGGCTCACCAGCCAGCAGCAGCAGATCGCCAAGGCCATCCTCAAGGAGATCAACGAGCGGCTGGGCTTCCTCAACAACGTGGGGCTCGACTACCTCAATCTCGACCGCACGAGCGGCACGCTTTCGGGCGGCGAGAGCCAGCGCATCCGGCTTGCCAGCCAGATCGGCTCGGGGCTCTCGGGTGTGCTCTACGTGCTCGACGAACCCTCGATCGGCCTCCACCAGCGCGACAACGACATGCTGCTGGTCACGCTCAAGCGCCTGCGCGACCTCGGCAACACCGTGATCGTCGTCGAGCATGACGAGGACGCGATCCGTGCCGCCGACCACGTGGTGGACCTCGGCCCCGGAGCGGGCGTGCACGGCGGCGAGGTGGTGGCCGAAGGCACGCTGAAGCAAGTGCTGAAATGCAAGGACAGCCTCACCGCCCAATACCTCAACGGCACCCGCCGGATCGAGGTGCCGGCCACGCGCCGCCGGGGCAACGGCCACTTCATCACCGTGGAAAACGCGCGCGCCAACAATCTGACGGGCGTGACGGCAAAGTTCCCGCTCGGCACCTTCTGCTGCGTCACCGGGGTGTCCGGCTCGGGCAAGTCCAGCCTCACGCTCGACACGCTCCACGCCGCCGCCGCGCGCACGCTCAACGGGGCGCGGGTGATCGCCGGGCCGCACGACCGCGTGACCGGGCTCGAAATGTGCGACAAGGTGATCGAGATCGACCAGTCCCCGATCGGCCGCACCCCGCGCAGCAACCCGGCCACCTACACCGGCGCCTTCACCCAGATCCGCGACTGGTTCGCCGGCCTGCCGGAATCGGAAGCGCGCGGCTACAAGCCCGGGCGCTTCAGCTTCAACGTCAAGGGCGGCCGGTGCGAGGCGTGCCAGGGCGACGGCCTGATCAAGATCGAGATGCACTTCCTGCCCGACGTCTACGTGACGTGCGAGGAATGCCACGGCAAGCGCTACAACCGCGAGACGCTGGAAGTGAAGTTCAAGGGCCACTCGATCGCCGACGTGCTCGACATGACGATCGAGGACGCGGAAGAGTTCTTCAAGGCGGTGCCGCCGATCCGCGACAAGATGCACATGCTGAACGAAGTGGGCCTCGGCTACGTCAAGGTGGGCCAGCAGGCGACGACGCTATCGGGCGGCGAGGCCCAGCGCGTGAAACTCGCCAAGGAACTCGCCCGCCGCTCGACCGGGCAGACGCTCTACATCCTCGACGAGCCGACCACCGGCCTCCACTTCGAGGATGTGCGCAAACTGCTCGAAGTGCTCCACCGCCTCGTCGACCAGGGCAATTCGGTGGTGGTGATCGAACACAACCTCGACGTGATCAAGACCGCCGACTGGATCATCGACCTCGGCCCCGAAGGTGGCGTGCGCGGCGGGGAGATCATTGCCGCTGGCACACCCGAACAGGTGGTGCAGAACCCGCGCTCGTTCACGGGGCATTATCTGAAGCCGTTGCTGGAGAAGTGACCATTCCTCCCCGAGCTTGCTCGGGGAGGGGGACCATCCGAAGGATGGTGGAGGGGAACGGTGGCGGAGAGCTTTTAAGCCCTACCGCTTGCCCACAACAGATCCGAGAAACACCAGATCAAACTGTCCGCTATTCGGCGCGTACCGATATTCGTGGAAAACATAGCCGAATTCAGCGCCTTGCGGACCGTAGAATCCACCTTCAAATCCAGCTGCCGTCCCGGTTTCGATAACCGAAGGGACGCCGAAGAAACCCGCGGTGTTAATGTCGATGCTGGCTTGCATATTGTAGGGGCCAAGATCGACAGTGTTACCTTGACTATCTACACCGTGCAGCGAGAGATTGCTCGCCACCACACCCGTCGTGAGATCGACACTCAGCGTAGCGCTGCCACTGCTGACCGTGTAGAATTTGGTACTGCCCGAGCGGCGGTCGTAAATCACGCCGTTGATGGCGAACTGGGTGAAATTGACCTTTGACTGTGGAGGAATATCGTCCGTTCTGGTTGGGGTGCCGAGCACACAGAAAATTCGGCGGCCATCAGTACCGCCCGGACCCTGTACAAACTGCGAAAGTAAATTCGACCGGCGCGTATAGGTGAATGCAGACGATGGATTCTCAATTGTGAAGTTGGCTGCTTCGCTATCAGAACCCGCATGGTGATAGTCTATTATAGTCGTGCTCGAACTGACAAGATCGGCGGGACCGAACGTGAAATTTGGAGTGCTGTTAAGCACCGAATAGGACTGGCTTGCGCTCAAGTATGCAATAGCACCATCCCGTGAGAAGACTTCCGAGCTTCCGGAGATGGGCATGCTAATCCCATCAAGCCCTTCTGTCTGCTCGCACGCCGTTGCATATCGGCGATCACTCTGCTGATCGGCGAAGGTCAAATAGGAAGGCGTCGGCGTTGGTATGGGGGTTGGCGTCGGTGTGGAGGTTGGGGTGGGAGTTGGAGATGTCCCTGTACCACTACTTCCTCCTGATCCACCGCCACAAGATGCAAGAAGAGCCAGCGGCGCGCACGCCGCTAAGAATCGCCGCATATACAAGATGTCCCCTGTTAAATTGCAACTCGGCCGTTTAGGCTTGTTCTGGATGCTTGCAATAACAATTCAGGTTTGTTCGTAACTTTATGACCCTTGTGTGCAAAAGGCTCGATATGGACTATATATAGATAGGCATATCGCAGAGGAAACGGCAGGCACTTATGGCCTTCAAGACCTTCAAGCCTAAGCGTGAGCCCGTGACGCTCACCGAACTCGACAGGCGGATCGCGCGCCGGGCGGAAGCGCTTGCGCAGGAGACGGGGGCTGTCGAAGTACCGCGCAATTCGGGCAAGAACCGCACGGCTTCCAAGCGGGCGCTGTTGAAAGCCATCGAGGACCTTGGCGGGAAGTGGTGAGGGGCAACCTCGCGTAACACCACTTCGTCATTCCCGCGAAGGCGGGAATCCAGTGCGCAACGGCTGGATGGGTACGCGACGTCCGAAGCTGGATCCCCGCCTGCGCGGGGATGACGAAAAGGGGGGGGCGGGGATGACGAAGAATAGGGTAAGGCTTGCAAGTGGTGAGCCCAGCGTAGCCGCAAGGCACATCGCCGACAGTATGGGGAGCGCGAGGGTCCTGAGCTTGTCGAAGGGGCCCTCGCATCATCCTTCCTCCCGCCTTCAAACCATTTTCCTACAGCCCCCGAACTGCGATAGATGGTTCGTTCACCTCGGCGCCGCCGTCCGGGCCGTGCCGTGGCCTCTTCCTGCGGGTTTCCCGCTTTGTGCGAGGTGGACGATGACGGACTTTGCTGACGGTTTGGGTGCGGATGCGCCGGAACAACCATCCTTCGATCCTTCGACGGGCTCAGGACTCAGGGCGAGCGGGAATGGGGAAGGGATGGGGCAGGATATGCCGCCTGTGCCCCTCCACCACCCGGCTGCGCCGGGCGGTCCCCCTCCCCGAGACGAGCTCGGGGAGGAACGGGATCGGCCGTCTACGCGGTTTGGGCGGGGGTGGATTCCGGTGGAGCGGGATATCGGGCTGCCGGATGACGATCTGCCCATCGATCAGCGGGACGATGCCTGGTTCGCGGCGCGCTATCCGTCTTATGACGATCTCTATCAGGGGGATGTGCCGCCGAGGGCGGTGCCTTCGCCGGACGGCGTGGTCAGCGAGTGGGCTTGTCCGGCGACGGGCGGGTTCTGCCGCAAGCCGCCCGCGTGCGATGATCCGGCGTTCGTGCCGCATCATGCCTGGGACGGGGATCGCAAGGTGCGGTTTCTCCATCATCTGGCCGAGAAGGGCGATGTGCGGGCGGCCTGCGCACGGGTGGGGATGAGCCGGCAGTCGGCCTATCTGCTGCGGCGGCGCGACGGGGCCTTTGCGCAAGGCTGGCAGGCGGCGCTGGTGCTCGCGCGGCGCCATGCCGAGGAAGTCCTGGCGACGCGCGCGCTCGACGGGATCGAGGAGGCGGTGTGGTTCCGGGGCGAGCTGGTGGGCAAGAAGCGGCGCTATGACACGCGGCTGCTGCTGGCGCATCTCGCTCGGCTTGATCGCATGGCCGAGGATGCGGGGCCGTGCGAGGACCGGTTCGACGAGCTGCTGGCGATGGTCGCAGGCGAGCGGCCGGAGGCGCACTTTGTCGAAAGTGGGGCCGAAGGTGGGGCCGAGGGTGTGCCCGATGCGGTGGATGAGGACGTGCGCGTGCTCGAAGAGGACCGGGCGCTGGAGGGCTGGGGCGGGGCCCATGATCCTCTGCCGCTGCCGCCGGGGCGCGCGGCCTATGTGCTTTCCAGCGCCGAGCCCGCGTGGATCGCGGCGAACGTGGCCTGGGACGAGGCGGCCGAAGCGGTCGAGCGCGCCTATGAGGAGGCGCATGGCCATGCGCCGCACGCGGAGGACCGGCCGGGGCACTTGCCCGATCCGGTCTATCCGCCGGTGCCGCGCTATGCGCCCTTGCGGGCGGCGAGCGCGGCGCGCTGGGACGGCTGGCAGGGCTGTGCCTTCGGCCGCGTCGATGCGGCGCTGATGGGGGAGGGGGACGAGGACAGCGCTCCCATGGAGTATAAATCCCTGGCGGGGGGCGGACCGGATTTGCCTCTGGACTGTGTAAACCGTGTCAACCTGGCGACTCGTCGCTGCCCCGGAACGGCTGGGCGAAAGGCGGAAAAAGGGTGGGAACGCAAGGCGCTGTGGGCCGTTTGCAGCGGTGAAGGCCGGTACGGCGCGGCAAACACCCCCCTCGCGCGCGGCGTATCGGCCTGACCTTTTCCGGCAGGATCACAGGAGCGCGAAAGCGCGGCGCAGGGATGCTCCGTTCCGCAGGTGTGCGGAAAGGGCGGGCGATCAGTTGTTGGCGGTGTCGGTCGTCAGCACGGCGAGCTGGACGCGGCCGCTGCCCATGCGGGCAAGGCCGATTTCCTTCGCGGCGGCTTCGCTGAGGTCGATCACGCGGTTGCCGTGGAACGGGCCGCGGTCGTTGATCGTGACCACGACCGAGTCGCCGGTGGCCTCGTTGGTTACTTGCACCTGGGTGCCGAAGGGCAGGGTGCGGTGGGCGGCGGTGAGCGCGGCGGGATCGAAACGCTCGCCGCTGGCGGTGCGCGCGCCGGCCAGTTCGCGGCCGTAGTAGCTGGCCATGCCTTCGCCGATCGCCTCGAACTGCGGCGCGGGTTCGGCTACCGGGGCGATCGCGGCGGCGGGGCGCGGGGCGATGGTGATGGCGGAATCAACGGCGGCGAGCGCCAGGGTGGGAGCGTCCGTATCTGCGAGCACCGGGCCGGCGAGGGGCAGGGTGGCGGCCATGGCAAGGGCGGCCAGAAATCCGGTGCGCTGAACTGACAAAACCGACCACGCTTCGCTGTTGACGATGGCCGGGACTCCTACAGGCCGGGCTGAGGCAGGGCTACCCACGCAAAAGCGGCCCGTCGCGCTTTGGCAACGGGCCGCCTGAAAGGAGGTAAGTGATTCAAAAGATTCGGGAAGGCGTGTGCCCGTCCCGAACCGGGCTTAGCGGTCCCGCTGGGCCAGCAGACGCAGCCGCAGGGCGTTGAGCTTGATGAAGCCCGCAGCGTCCTTCTGGTCGTAGGCGCCGGCGTCGTCCTCGAACGTCACGTGGCGTTCGGAGTAGAGCGAATCCGGGCTCTTGCGGCCGACCACCGAGGCCATGCCCTTGTAGAGCTTGAGGCGGACGGTGCCGTTGACGCGGGCCTGGCTGTGGTCGATCGCGGCCTGCAGCATCTCGCGCTCCGGGGCGAACCAGAAGCCGTTGTAGATGAGCTCGGCGTACTTCGGCATCAGCTCGTCCTTGAGGTGGGCCGCGCCCCGGTCGAGCGTGATCTGTTCGATGCCGCGGTGGGCGGCGGCGTAGATGGTGCCGCCCGGCGTCTCGTACATGCCGCGCGATTTCATGCCTACGAAACGGTTCTCGACGAGGTCGAGGCGGCCGATGCCGTGCTTGCGGCCAAGTTCGTTGAGCTGGGTGAGGAGGGTGGCAGGCGACATCGCGACGCCGTTGAGAGCGACGCCGTCACCCTTCTCGAAGTCGATGGTGATGTATTCCGGCTGGTCCGGCGCATCCTCGGGATTGACGGTGCGCGAATAGACGTAGTCGGGGGTCTCTTCCCACGGATCTTCCAGCACTTTGCCTTCGGAGGAGGTGTGCAGGAGGTTGGCGTCGGTGGAGAAGGGGCTTTCGCCGCGCTTGTCCTTGGGGACGGGGATCTGGTGCTGCTCGGCCCAGGCGATGAGCGCGGTGCGGCTGGTCAGCTCCCACTCGCGCCAGGGGGCGATGACCTTGATGCTCGGGTCAAGCGCGTAGGCGCTGAGCTCGAAGCGGACCTGGTCGTTGCCCTTGCCGGTGGCGCCATGGGCCACGGCATCGGCGCCGGTTTCGTGGGCGATCTCAATCAGGCGCTTGGAAATCAGCGGGCGCGCGATCGAGG
Source organism: Novosphingobium naphthalenivorans NBRC 102051 (assembly GCF_001590985.1). Taxonomy (GTDB): domain Bacteria; phylum Pseudomonadota; class Alphaproteobacteria; order Sphingomonadales; family Sphingomonadaceae; genus Novosphingobium; species Novosphingobium naphthalenivorans. Next base: position 4,469 of record NZ_BCTX01000098.1, on the reverse strand, counting down.
TGCCGAGCAGGTAGTCGCCCTCGTAGCGGGCATTGGCGCGGAACATCGGGAAGACGAAGTCGCGCACGAATTCCTCGCGCAGGTCGTCGATATAGATGTGCTTGTCGGGCACGCCCATCAGCTGCGCCTTGGCGCGGGCGGGCTCAAGCTCCTCGCCCTGGCCGAGGTCGGCGGTGAACGTCACCACCTCGCAGTTGTAGGTGACCTGCAGCCACTTGAGGATGACGCTGGTGTCGAGGCCGCCGGAATAGGCGAGGACGACCTTCTTGATGTCAGACATGGGCGCGACGTGCTCCACTGGAATCAAAGTGGGAAATGCGACGCGCGCCTAACAGCGCAGGGCCCGCGGTGCAATGCCGGGTTTTCACCGGCTCTGCAGGAACTGTGCCTCGCGCTGGGGCATATAACCGCGGGTGATGGGCAGGGCATGGCGGTTGCGGGCGAACTGGATCTGGTAGTTGCACATGCTCCCGCTCTCGAACGCGGCGGTCGCGCCGGCGAGGTAGAAGGTCCACATGCGGTAGAAACGCTCGTCGTAAAGGGCGGTGATCGCGTCCCGGTTCGCCACGCAGCGCTTGTACCATTCGCGCAGGGTCAGGGCGTAGTGGAGGCGCAGGTTTTCGACGTCGGTGGCGATCAGGCGGACTTTCTCGCTGGCGGCCACGGTCTCGCTGAGGGCGGGGATGTAGCCGCCCGGGAAGATGTACTTGCGGGTGAAAGCGTCGGTCGCACCGGGGCCGCCCATGCGGCCGATGGTGTGGAGCAGCATCACCCCGTCGTCGGTCAGCATCTTCGCGCAGTCACGGAAATAGCGGGCGAACTGGGCCTGCCCGACGTGTTCGAACATGCCGACCGAGACGATCCGGTCGAACGTCTCGCCGCGCGCGGCCAAGTCGCGGTAATCGACCAGTTCGAACTCGATCCGGCCCGCCACGCCCGCCGCGACGGCGCGTTCGCGGGCGAGGGCGAGCTGCTCCTCGCTGAGCGTGATGCCCTTCACCGAGACATCCGTGTGGCGCGCCAGATAGATCGCCATGCCGCCCCAGCCGCAGCCGATATCAAGTACCTTCTGGCCCGGTTCGAGCGCGAGCTTGGCGGCGATGTGGGCGAGCTTGGCCTCCTGTGCATCCTCCAGCGTCATGCCCTCGCGGGACCAGTAGGCACAGGAGTACTGCATGTGGTCGCCATCGAGGAACAGGCGGTAGAGTGCATTGCCGATGTCGTAGTGATGGGCGACGTTGGCCTTGGCGCGCGCGGCGCGGTTCACGCCGTCGATCAGAGTGACGGCGCGGGCGCGCATTTTCTTGAAGGCGGAGTTCTCCTTGACTTCGCCGCCCTTGTCCCAGCGGCTGTTGGCGCGCAGCAGCTGGATGAGGGCCATGATGTCCCCCTCTTCGAGCACCAGCTTGCCGTCCATGAAGGCTTCGGCGGCGCCAAGCCGGGGGTCTGTGAGGATCTGCCGTTCGGCCGATGAATCGGTGAAACGCAGCCGCACTTCGGGGAACCCTTCGGCGGGTGTTCCGAAGCGTCTGACGCTGCCGTCCGGTCTTGCGACTTCAAGGACGCCCTGGCGGACGCCGCGTTGCAGAAAGCGGTCTAGAATAGCCATGGCACTCAGTGGCTTGCGGGCAAAGCCCAAGGGGGAAGTCCAAGTCTAGCGGCATTCCGGCCGAAGGCCAGTCCGGGATCGTGCAAAAAACGTCATCGCCTTGCCAGAAACAGCACGTCGCGGTCCTGCGCGAGCAGATGCTGCCCGGAATCGACGAAAATCGTCTCCCCGCTGGCAAGCCAGCCCCCGGCCAGAAACAGGGCGGCGCCGGCAATGTCCCCCGGAGTGGCCTTGCGGTGGAGCAGGTTCATCCGGTGTGACACTTCGGCTTCGGCCTCGGTCTGGTCGTGGCTGGCAAGGATGGCGCCCGGTGCGAGGCCGTAAACGCGGTCTTGGGGATCGGGGCGCGCCATCGACAGCATGGGGATGGTCGCGGCCATCGCGTGCTTGCTCATCGTGTAGGAGAAGAAGTCGGGATTGGGATTGAGCAGCTTCTGGTCGGTCACATGGATCAGGCGGCGGCCCCGGGGGCTGCGGGCATGGGCCAGGAAAGCCTGCCCGATCCGGGCCGGCGTGCCGGCATTGACCTGCATGGCGGTTTCAAAAACCGCCGGTTCCAGATCCTGCGCGGTATCGAGATCGAATACGCCGGCACAATTGATCAGGACGCGCCAGTCCTCCAGCCGCTCCGCCAGCGTGGCGATCATTGCGGGGCCTTCGTTCCAGTCGTCGAGATTGCAGCTGACGATCTCGGCAGAGGGCAGTTCGGCCGCGAGGGCTTCGGCCTGTGCCCGCGAGCGGCCGTAGTGAATCACCACGTGCCAGCCCGCACCGGCAAAGGCGCGCGCGATTTCCGCGCCGATTCGCTTGGCGCCGCCAGTGACCAGCATGGCAGGCCGCGCGCTCATCGAAAGCCCGCCATCGTGAGTGCAGGTTGACACGGTTTACACAGTCCAGAGAGAGAAGCCGGGCCTCCCCTCGCACCAGCATCGTAACTTGCGGAACGGGCGGAAAAAGGAGGAAGGCTGAACTGGGACATCCCCTCCATTGGAGCATAGCGGCACGATGTAGGAAAGGGGGCTTGCCGCGATTGTGCCGGGAATGCCCCTGAGGACCGGGCGCGGACCGGGCGTGGACCGGGCGTGGACCGGGGCAGGGGTAGGAACAGGGATTGGGCGCACCGCCCGTTGGGACGGTGCGCCTTCGTCATGATGGAGAAGAGATCAGCGGCAACGCGGACGCGAGTTGTTGCGGTCCACTTCGCGGCCGAGCAAGGCACCGGCGGCCGCGCCGAGGATCGTGCCGGTGGCGCGGTCGCCGTGCGTATCGATCGAGCGGCCGACCAGTGCCCCGGCAACGCCGCCGATCAACAGGCCGGTCGTGCCGTCGGACTTGCGGCAATAATAGCGGCCATTGTCGCCGCGCCAGTAGCGGATGCCGTTGTCGGTCCGGTGATAGTGCCGTTCATCGCGGCGGTCATGCGCGGAAGCGGGCGCGGAAACGGTGGCCGGGATGGCGAAGGCCGCCATCGAGGCGGCCAGAATAGCTTTTCGCATAGGATGTCCCTCATATGTGCTTTGCTGGGTGGGGCGTGGTGACAACGCGCGTGTTTGTTCATTGATCCACAACGTCAGATGAACATTTGCGTCAGGCGCCGAATGTGCGGCGAGCGGGGTCCGGTAAGCGGTGAAACGGTTGCATCCCGTGAACCGTCTCGAATTCGGGACAGGGGAGGGCCGCCCTTGCACGGCCCCGATTGATCTTCGCCAAGTGGCCAATCTAACCAGGGAAAAGCAGGGGGGTGTCCTGAAACCAAAGGGAGATAGACGATGCCCAAGACGATGAAGGCCGCTGTGGTGCGCGAGTTCGGCCAACCCCTGACAATCGAGGAAGTGGCGGTCCCCGAACCCGGCCCCGGCATGATCCAGGTGGCGATCCAGGCCTCCGGTGTGTGCCATACCGATCTGCACGCGGCCGAAGGCGATTGGCCGGTCAAGCCGCAGCCTCCGTTCATTCCAGGGCACGAAGGCGTGGGGTTCGTCTCTGCCGTCGGCGCGGGCGTGAAGCATGTGAAGGAAGGCGACCGGGTCGGCGTGCCCTGGCTCTACACGGCCTGCGGGCACTGCAAGCATTGTCTGGGCGGCTGGGAAACCCTGTGCGAGGAGCAGCTCAACACCGGCTATTCGGTGAATGGCGGCTTTGCCGAATATGTGATCGCGGATCCCAACTTCGTTGGCCACCTGCCGGGCAATATCTCGTTCACCGAAATCGCGCCGGTGCTCTGCGCCGGGGTGACTGTGTACAAGGGCCTGAAGGTCACGGATACCAAGCCGGGCGACTGGGTGGTGATTTCGGGCATCGGCGGGCTGGGCCACATGGCCGTGCAATATGCCAAGGCGATGGGCATGAACGTGGCTGCGGTCGATGTCGACGATGCCAAGCTGGATCTGGCCCGCAAGCTCGGCGCGAGCGTTACGGTCAATGCCATGACCGAGATCGATCCGGCCGCCGCGATCAAGCGCGAGACAAGCGGCGGGGCGCAGGGCGTGCTGGTCACGGCGGTAAGCCCCAAGGCGTTCGAGCAGGCGCTCGGCATGGTTTCGCGGGGCGGAACGGTCGCGCTCAATGGCTTGCCGCCCGGTGATTTCCCGCTGCCGATCTTCGACATGGTGCTGAACGGCATCACGGTGCGCGGATCGATCGTGGGCACCCGGCTCGATCTGCAGGAATCGCTCGATTTCGCAGGCGACGGCAAAGTGAAAGCGACTGTCGCGACCGCGAAGCTGGAAGATATCAACGACGTGTTCGATCGTATGCACAAGGGTGCGATCGAAGGGCGCATCGTGCTCGATATGGCCAGCTGACCGGTCAAGCTGGCAGTTCAGGCTAAGACCAGTGTGCGATGATCGGACCCCATAGA
>NZ_BCTX01000097.1 GCF_001590985.1 Novosphingobium naphthalenivorans NBRC 102051 | reverse complement strand
CCGGAGCGGCTCTGGGGCAGCCTTGGCCGCTTTCGCGCGTTCAGCATGAAGACCTTTTGGGAGAAACCTTCATGCTTTTCACCATTGCCGCCATCCTGATCGCGCTCTGGCTGCTCGGCTTCATCGTGTTCAAGGTATCCGGCGCGCTGATCCACCTGTTGCTGGTGGTCGCGATCGTCGTTGGCCTCGTCCAGCTTTTCCGCGGGCGGCGCATGTAGCCAGCCCGCAGCCGTCAGTGTGCGGAGGGTGGCGGGTTGTTCTTGTAGAAACCGGGCGGGTTGAGGCGGCGGAACAGCTGCCCGCGCTCGGAATAGAGCACCAGCAGCAGCCCTATAGTCCCGCACACCACCATCGCGGCCAGCATTGGCCGGGCCGTCCCGTCGTAAGCCTGCCCGATCAGCGTGCCGAGCAAGGCGCCGAGCACGGTGCGCAGGAACGACATGATCGAAGCGGCGGCCCCGGCAATGCGCACGAAAGGCTGGAGCGAGATCGCCTGAAAATTCGCGCCGATAAAGCTCATCATGCACATCGTCGCCGTCATCAGCGGCACGAAGATCCACAGGCTCTCGCCGCGCAGCGCGATGATTAGATGCAATCCGGCGAGCAGGATATAGGCGATCAGCGCCGTATGCGACACGCGCCGGGCACCGAAGTGTTCGACGATCCGCGAATTGACGAAGTTGGTGCTCGCCATCACCAGCGCCATGCCGCCGAACACGGCCGGGAACAGCCGGCCGGCACCGAAATGTTCACCCACCAGTTGCTGCGCGCTGTTGACGTAGCCGAACAGCGCGCCCTGCACGAAGGCCGCGCCGACGAAGTATCCGAACGATGCGCGCTCGCGCAGCGCCAGCCCCATGTTGCCGGCAATTACCTTCACCTGGATCGCCTGCCGGTATTCTGGCCGCAGGGTCTCGGGCAGGCGGACGAGAATCCAGATGAAAACGACCGTCCCCATCACCGCCATGATCCCGAAGATCCAGCGCCAGCTGGCAAACAGCAGCACGGCCTGGCCTAGCGAGGGCGCAATCATCGGCACGACCATGAAGGTCATCGCGATCATCGACTGGGTCCGCGCCATGCGGTCACCATCGAAGCGGTCGCGCAGGATCGCCATCGGCAGCACCAGCATGGCCGAAGTGACGGCACCGGACACGCCGCGCGCGATCAGCAGCAGTTCGAAACTGCCCGAAACCGCGCAGACCAGCGACAGCACCACATAGCCCGAGACCGCCGTCAGCAGAACCGGCCGCCGCCCGAACCGGTCGGCAATCGCGCCGGGAAACAGCGAGGCGAGCCCCGAGCAGATCAGGAACACCCCGACGATATACTGGCGCTCGTTCGGATCGGACACACCCAGATCGTGGGAGATCCGCCCGAGTGCCGGCAGCATCACGTCGATCGAAAGCGCCATCAGCGCCTGGATCGAAGCCATGAGCGCGACGAATTCCGCCTCCTTCATGGGGAAGCGTTTTGACTGATCGGAGGGAAGAGGCGCATCGGAGGAATGCATGGCTCTGCGCATGCCGCAAGCGCGAAGAAAGCGCCAGCCAATTCGACACCGGACGATGGCGCGAGACCGGCCCACTGTCTATGTTGCCGGCATGTCGCCGCCAGCCGGACAATCGGATCATGAGGAAGAGGAAGCCGACGGGCTGCGCAAGGTGATCCATGTCGACATGGACGCCTTCTTCGCCAGCGTCGAGCAGCGCGACGATCCCTCGCTGCGCGGCAAGCCGGTGGCGGTCGGCGGATCGTCGGGGCGCGGCGTGGTGGCAGCGGCCAGCTATGAGGCACGCGGGTTCGGAGTGCGTTCGGCGATGCCTTCGGTACGGGCTCTGCGATTGTGCCCGGACCTGATCTTCCGCAAGCCGCGTTTCGACGTCTATACCGCCGTCAGCCGCCAGATCCGGGCGATCTTCCTCGAATACACCCCGCATGTGGAACCGCTCTCGCTCGACGAGGCCTATCTGGACGTGACCGCCGATCTCAAGGGCATCGGCTCGGCCACGCGCATTGCCGAGGAAATCCGCCGCCGCATCAAGGCGGAAACCGGCCTCACCGCCAGCGCGGGCGTGTCCTACAACAAGTTCCTCGCCAAGCTCGCCAGCGACCAGAACAAGCCCGATGGCCTCTGCGTGATCCGCCCCGGCGAAGGCGCGGCTTTCGTCGCCGGGCTGCCGGTGCGCCGCTTCCACGGCGTCGGCCCGCGCGGGGCCGAGAAGATGGCGCGGCTGGGGATCGAGACCGGGGCGGACCTCGCGGCGAAAGACCTGGCTTTCCTGCGCGCGAACTTCGGCAGCTTCGCCGAATACCTGTTCCGCGCGGCGCGCGGGGTGGACTTGCGGCAAGTGCGCGCGAACCGCCCGCGCAAGTCGGTGGGCGGCGAACGCACCTTCTTCGAGGACATCAAGGAGCCCGAGGCGCTGCGCGAAACGATGGACCACATCGTCGACGTGGTCTGGGAACGCATCGAACGCGCCGGCACGCGCGGGCGCACGGTGACGCTGAAACTGCGCTATGCCGACTTCAAGACCCTCACCCGCGCCCGCTCGCTGCCCCACTACGTGGCGGACAAGGCGGAATTTGCGGCCATCGGCCATGCCCTGCTCGAAGACCTGATGCCCCTGCCCCAGCCGATCCGGCTGATGGGCCTGACCCTGTCGGCGCTGGAACACGGGGAGAGCGAGGAACGGCCTGCGAAGGACGGACAGCTATCGTTGCTGTGACGGAAAGCGCAGGCGGCGCGGGCAAAAAAAAAGGCGGGACACTTTTGCAGTCCGTCATCGCTTTTCGCAATCGAATTGGCGGGATAGTCAGGCTCCCATCCCCTGCACCACAAAGAAATCAGGTAATGATGTGCCACGCGCTCGCCGGTGTATTCGGATCGGTGCAAAGACGCAGATTATCAACGCCCAGCACTTCCTTCACGGCCAGAGCCTCGCCTGCGAACAAGGGATGATTTATCTCGTCGAAGGCCAAAACCCCGCCCTTCGGCATGTGCTTCATGATCCTTTCCAGGATATGCTTGGTCGGCGCGTAAACGTCGAAATCGAAGATGGCGAGCGCGATGACGACGTGGGGGTTGCGTTCCAGCCATTCATCGAACGTCTTCGTGACATCGCCTTCCACCAGCTCGAACTTCTGCACATTGGGAATGGGGGAGTAGGATTCCTGGGTCTGAAGGTGTTCGGTCAATGTCGCGGCATAGCCGGCAGGCACGCTGAAATCGCCAGGTTCCCAACCTGCCTCCTGTTCGGCCCGGCTCAAGTCATGGGCGAAACCGGAGAACGTATCAAAGCCGACGATCTTCCGCAGATAATTGTGGGGTTCATAGATGCCTCGCATGTTGGTCAGCAGCGACATGGTGGCGCCGTACTGCACGCCAAATTCACATATCACACCGGAAACGCCGAGAATCTGTTGATATATATTGTTGTAATACAGAATGCGCGACAAAGTGATGCGATCTGCGAACATCATTGTTTCGTGCATATTCCAGCTTGAAACAGGAAAATGGGGAGAAATTTCTCCCTTCAGATCACGCAGTTTTTGCTGCCGGTCCTGATGGATGCCGCTCGAACCTGTTTTCGCATTTGCGCTGGCCGGAGCTACTTTTGCAGGCATGTGTAATCCAAACAGCAATTATGAAACATCTGGAATGATTATCAAACGCCCCCTTTTCAATCAATTAAGCCCGGCACATTTTGCCCCTCGCTGAACTGACCACCCAGCGCCCGATAGGCTTTCACCCACGCCCTGATGTTTTCCGCCAGACCAGCGCGCATGGCGTGGGGCTGATCCTGCAGATTGAAAAAGGCGGCCTCCACTATCTCCCGGCCATCGGGCACAGCCGGTCCTCCAGTGCACCCGACGACAACATGCACGCGGTTCTTGGCGCCGTGCAGATCCTCGTCGACGACAGCCACCAACCGTGCCTCGCCCAGCAGGCAGCCGGTTTCCTCGGCCAGTTCGCGGATGCCCGCCGCAACCGGATCCTCGCGCGCGCCGAGCCCGCCGCCGGGCGTCGTCCATTTGCGTGAACCGTAGGAGTGGCGGACCAGCAGAACGCGTCCGGCGTCGTCAAGCGCCAGCACGCGCACACCGTGCACGGTCGAACGCAGGATCGTCCACACCTGCCGCCGCACACGGTCCGCAAGACGGTAAAGCGCCCGGTGCAGCGGGGCCGGCAGGAGCTTCAGCAGAAACACGTGACTTTGTGCCGCGCGGCCTTCAGCAGGCGGGCAATCGGCAAGTCATGCTCGCCCTTCACCGCCGCATCGAACACCGCGCGCTTGTCCGCGCCGCGGATGACGAACACGATCTCGTCGCTGTCGGTCAGCGCGGGGATGGTCAGGCTCAGGCGGTCGAACGGCGCCTCGGGCGGGAGCGGATCGGGCGTGAGGCGGCGCACCGGATGCGGATCGCCGGCCTGCGGATCGGTGTTGGGAAACAGCGAGGCGATGTGACCGTCACCGCCCATGCCCAGCCAGGCGATGGCAAAGTGCGGGGGCAAGGCATCCTCGGCCAGCGGGACGATCTTCGCCCCCACCGGCTCCAGCCGCGCGCGGATCTTGCCGACATTGCTGGCGGGATGATCCTCCTCGACAATGCGGTCGTCGCCCGGCCAGACCGCAATGCGTTCCCATGGCAGGTCTTCCTTCGCCAGCAGGTCGAAGATCGGGAAGGGGGTGGAGCCGCCCGGCACGGTAATCGCGATCTCGGGCGACAGGGCCAGAGCGGCGCGCAGGCGCTGGGCGAACCATACGGCAATCGCGCCGTCTCCGGCCTGTTCGATTATTTCAAGCTTGGGCATGGGAGCGTGTCTAGCACTCCCCCTGCCCTTGCGGAATGGTCAGGCCATAATTTCGCGCAGGAACCAGGCGCGCTGCTCGGCCTGATCGGTCCAGTCGTCGATGATCCCGTCGGTGGCATTGTCGCCCGCCTCGCCGGCCAGTTCCTTGACCGCCTTGAGCGTCGCGATGAACGCGGTGTTGTCCTCGAACAGTTGCTTGACCATCGCCATGGCATCAAGGCTGGTATCGTCCTCGTCCGCGACCTTGGTCTTGGCAGCGATCGAGCCGATCGAGGTCATGGTCGTTCCGCCCAGCTTGCGCACGCGTTCGGCGATAAGATCGGTGAGGCCGAAAATCTCGGTGGCGTGCGTGTCGAACAGCAGGTGCAGATCGTGGAACTGCGGGCCGCGCACGTGCCAGTGGAAGTTCTTGGTCTTCAGGTAGAGCGCGAAAGTGTCAGCCAGCAGACCGTTCAGGCTGTCGATCAGGGCGGCTTTCGAATTGTCCTTGGAAGTCATGGTCAGCGTTCCCTCTGTAATGTGCTGGAATGGATCTATGAGGTAAAACGCCGATTACAAAGCCTGGTTCGATCGTAAATTCCGATCAGAGAATGCCGATTTCCGAAAGGAACATGCCCAGCGCGACCATGGCCAGCAAGATCCCGACAATCCGCCGGATCCAGCGCGCGGCCGGTCTGTCCAGCATCTCGGGGAAAGCCCATGCGAACCCCGCCAGAACGCAGCCGCCAATGACCCCGGCGACGCCCGATGCGATGGGCGCCGCGAAACCCACCCCCATGCCGAAGACGAGGAAGCGGGCGGCGTCCGTCACCTGATGCGCGAGCAGCACCAGCGCCAGAGCGCCGAGCGAATGCGTCGGCTCGCGCGGGTTGCGCCGCGGCGCGAGAACCATCGATTCCAGCCCCGCCATGCCCAGCGCGATGGCGGCAAAGATCGTGCGTGCCGGGGGCGGCAGCTCGGCCAGCACGACATGCGCCGCCCACGCCGCGAACGTCGCCGTCAGTGTGGCGGAGAGCAGCGCCACGATCAGCACGCCCGGCCGCTGCCCCTGCACCCGCGCCAACCCGGCGATCGTCATCTGATCGCGCGCACCGATCCCGGCGAACAGGACAGCGATCAGGGTCAGATAGAACGCGGGCATCGCGGCCTTTCCCGGGTGGATACCCGCAGGCTGTGTCAGCCGGCCTTCTGGCAGGCGACGATGGCCATAATCACGTTCGCGGTATCGCCCGGATCGCGCACGCAAACCGTGTCGAGCCCCATGGCCTTGGCCGGATAGTCGTTGCCGCCGGGGAAGATGGCATCGCCGATGAACAGCATGTCCGCCTCGGCAACCCCGCTATGCTCGGCCAGGCGCTTCAAGCCCCAGGCCTTGTCGACCCCCGGCTGGGTCACATCGACCGACGTCGCCCCGCCGAGATTGACCGAGACGCCCGGCAGGCGCTGGATCAGATCGGCCTGGATCACCTTGCGCTTGGCGAAGTCCGGGTCCCAGATTTCCTTGGCATGGAGCGGCGCCTGCTGGCCGAGCGCGGAAAAGGTGATCTGGCTGCCGCGATCCTCGATCCGTTCGCCCCAGGTCTCTTCCGGGGTAAAGCCGGTCGCTTCGAGCGCGGCGTCGAAAGCTTCGAGGATTTCGCGCTTCTGCTCTTCGGTGAAAAGTTCGGCATAGACCGGCGTCCATGCCTCTTCCCGATGGATGAAGAGCTTGGCGCCGCTGGTGGGCATCATCCACAGACGCGACAGGTCGGCATGGGCGGGAAGGCGGCTGGCCACCTGCTTGTCAAACTGCGGCCAGTCCCCGCCGGAAATGACCGCCACTTGCGCCACCGTCAGCAACTGGGTGATCAGATCGGCCATCTCGTCGGTCAGCGGCTGCTTGCTCAGCGCCAGAGTCCCGTCGAGATCGAACGCCACAATCTTCTTCATGCACAACCTTTCAAGAAATTCTGTTCGTAACGGCGCAGTATTCACATCACACCTGCCGCGTGCGGCCAATATCCATAGCTTGCGACATTTGCGTTGCAAGATGCCAGCAGAATGAGGCCATCATGCTTCGACGGCGTCGTCGGGCCGGGGCACTTGCCCATCCCCCGACACGCAAGCGCCCAGCCGCGCAAGGTCGGCGCCGCCCGGCTGCTGGAACAGCCGCAGGCCGAACTGCGGCAGGATGGCGATGAGGTGATCGAAGATATCCGCCTGGATCGCCTCGTATTCGCCCCAGTCGGCAGTATCGGTGAAGCAGTAGATCTCCAGCGGCAGCCCCTTTTCGGTCGGTTCGAGCTGGCGCACCAGCAACGTCCCCCGCTGCGAAATATGCGGATGCGCCTCGAGATAGGCGGCGACATAGGCCCGGAACGTTCCGGCATTGGTCGGCCGGCGGCGATTGGCCGGACGGTCGTCCTCTCCCTCGCCATGGGCATGGGCGGCATTCCACGCCGCCAGTTCCTGGTCCTTGGCATCCATGTAGGGCCGCAGGATCGCAAAGGCGCGCAAGTCTTCCCACTGCCGGCGCGAAAGAAAGCCGACGGTGGTCTGGTCGAGCAGCAGCGCGCGCTTGATCCGCCGCCCGCCCCATTCGCGCATGAAGCGCCAGTTGCGGTAGGAATCGGAAATCAGCTTGTGCGTGGGAATGGTGGTGACGGTCTTGTCGAAGTTCTGCACTTTCACCGTGTGCAGCGCGATATCGATCACATCGCCATCGGCATTGAGCTGCGGCATCTCGATCCAGTCGCCCACCCGCAGCATGTCGTTGGAACGCAGCTGCACCGAGGCGACAAGCGAGAGGATCGTGTCGCGAAAGATCAGCATCAGCACCGCTGCCAGCGCGCCGAGGCCGGAAAGCAGCAGCAGCGGCGACTGTCCGATCAGCGTGGCGGTGATGAGGATCGCGGCGGCGGCATAGACCACGATCTTGCCGACCTGGACATAGCCCTTGATCGGCCTGCTCGCGGCTCCAGGCTTCAGCTCATAGGCGTCGTTGGCCAGTTCGAGCAGGTCGGACAGCACCCGCGCCAGCGTGAAGACCACGAAGGATTCCGCCACCACCTGCACGAACAGCACGAACCGCTCGGGCAGGCCCGCGACGAAGGGAATGCCCTGCAGCAGGATCACGGCGGGCACGACATTGGCCAGATGCGTGACCAGCGCGCGCACATCCCTGGCCTCGTTGCGCAGCGGCGTGCGCGCGATGATCCGGGTTATCGGGCGGACCACCAGCTTCTTCGCCAGCCAGTTGGCAAACCAGCCCAGCAGCACCAGCCCGGCCACCGCAAGCGCGGCACTGACAAGCCCGCCTTCGAAAGCACCGGCCCGGGCCAGCAGCGACTGCGCATCGTCGAAAATCGAGATCTGTTCCTCCTGGCGTAACGGCCCGCGCGGCCTTTCGCAGGCGCGCACAATGGCGACGGCTCCGGCCCTTTTCAACCGCGCGCGCCATCCGGAACCACGGCGTGAGCCGTTCGTTTGCCTGCTGCCCGCCATGCTGGAGCGGGATGTTCCGAGCCGCCGCGCTGCTTTTCGCACCTGCGGCATTTTCCTGGCCTCCGGGGGTGGCCATATCCTGTCCGATGGTGCAAGACTGAACGCAATGACCGATCCAGGCGACAATACCTCGCTGGCGGAACATGGCGCCGAACCGCGCGATCTCCCCCAGCCGCCACCGCTGCGAATTTCGCCGCGAACCGCGCTGTTTCTCGATTTTGACGGCACTCTTGTCGACATTGCCGAGCATCCCGACGCCGTCGTCGTCGCCCGCTCGCTGCCCGGGCTGATCGAAGTGCTGTCGCAGCGCCTCGACGGGCGGCTGGCGCTTGTCACCGGGCGCTCGCTGGGCGCGCTGGAAGCCTTGCTGGGTCCGCTCGGCGTCGCCATGGCGGGCTCGCACGGCGGCGAGTTCCGGCCCGCCGCCGGCGGCGAGGTTCAGCCGCTTGCCGATCCCCTGCCCGGTAACGTCGTGGACGAACTGTCCGACTTCGCCGCGGCCCATGGCGGATTGCTGGTAGAGCCCAAGCCGTTCAGCGTCGCGGTGCATTACCGCCACCATCCCCATGCCATGGAAAGCCTGCTGGCCCATGCCGAGCGCCTCGCCGAAGTGCACGGGCTGAAGATAAAGCACGGCAAGCAGGTGGTCGAACTGGTCATGCCCGGATCGGACAAGGGCAGCGCCGTCGCCCGCTTCATGGAACGGGCCGAATTCGCCGGCACCGAGCCGCTCTTCGTGGGAGACGACGTGACCGACGAGGATGCCTTCCGCGCCGTCGGGCGCTTCGGCGGCCAGGGCATTCTGGTCGGCCCGATGCGCGTGACGGCCGCCACCTGGCGCCTCGCGGGCGTCGCCGCCGTCCACGACTGGCTTGGAACCGCGCTTGAGGAGGACACCCAGGCATGATCTCGCCCGACCGCAACGCCCCCCATTGCAGCACGCTGGAACTCTGGCCGATCGGCAATTGCCAGGTCAGCGGATTGATCGACCAGCGCGGCGCGATCGTCTGGGGCTGCGTGCCGCGCGTGGACGGCGATCCGGCGTTCTGCGCGCTGATGCGCGGGCAGGACGGGCAGGACGCGGGCACCTGGCGCTTCGAACTGGAAAACCAGGTCTCGGTCAGCCAGCACTATCTGCGCAACACGCCGATCCTCGTCACCCGGCTGGAAGACGCCAGCGGCGGCGCGGTCGATATCTACGACTTCTGCCCGCGCTACGAACGCGCCGGCCGCACCTACCGCCCGGTCGCCTATGCCCGCGTGGTGCGTCCGGTCGCCGGATCGCCCCGCATCCGCACGGTACTGACACCGATGAGCGGCTATGGTTCGACGCTCGCCCAGATCACCCACGGATCGAACCACATCCGCTACCTCGTCGAGCGCAATACCCTGCGCCTGACCACCGACGCGCCGGTCGGCTATGTGCTCGACGAGCGCTATTTCCGGGTCGAGCGGGCACTCCATTTCTTCCTCGGCCCCGACGAGCCGTTCAGCGGCAATGTCGAGCACGAGCTGGATACCATGCTCCAGCTCACCGGCGACTACTGGCGCCTGTGGGTGCGCAGCCTCGCCACCCCGCTTGACTGGCAGGACGCGGTGATCCGCGCCGCGATCACGCTCAAGCTGTGCCAGCACGAGGAAACCGGCGCGATCGTTGCCGCGCTCACCACCTCGATCCCCGAAGCGCCGCATTCGCAGCGCAACTGGGACTACCGCTATTGCTGGATCCGCGACGCCTATTACACCGTGCAGGCGCTCAACCACCTGGGCGCGCTCGACGTGCTGGAAAAGTACCTCGCCTACTTGCGCAATATCGTCGACGATGCCGAAGGCGGGGCGATCCAGCCGCTCTATGCGGTCAGCGGCGCGCGCGAGATCATAGAGTGGGAAGCCAAGGACCTGCCCGGCTATCGCGGCATGGGCCCGGTGCGTGTCGGCAACGCGGCCTATTATCAGGTGCAGAACGACTGCTACGGGCAGATCGTCCTCCCCTCGATCCAGGCCTTCACCGACCAGCGCCTGCTGCGCATCGCCAACATGGACGACTTCGCCAGCCTGGAAAAAGTGGGCGAGATGGCGTGGAAGACCCACGATCAGCCCGACGCGGGGCTGTGGGAACTGCGCACGCGCACGGCCGTCCATACCTATTCCAGCGTGATGAACTGGGCGGCCTGCGACCGTCTGGCCAATGCCGCCGAGCACCTGGGACTTGCCGAGCGCGCGAAGCTGTGGCGCGAACGGGCGGACACCGTGCGCCAGCACATCGAGGAAAGCGCCTGGCACGCCGTGGAAGGTCACGAGGCGGGCGGCCACTATGCCGCCAGTTTCGGCGGATCGGAACTCGACGCCAGCCTGCTGCAGATGGTAGAACTGCGCTACGTCAAGGCCGAAGACCCGAAATTCCAGGCCACGCTGAAGGCCGTGCAGAAAGCGCTGCGGCGCGGCGAGCACATGCTGCGCTATGCGAACGAGGACGATTTCGGCCTGCCCGAAACCGCCTTCAACATCTGCACCTTCTGGCTGATCGAGGCGCTTCACCGCAGCGGCGACGACGAGGAGGCGCGCCGCCTGTTCGAAGCCATGCTGGGGCACCGCACCCAGTCGGGCCTTTTGTCGGAAGACATGGATTTCGAGACCGGCGAGCTCTGGGGCAATTTCCCCCAGACTTACTCGCTCGTCGGCATAATCAACTGCGCCGGGCAATTGTCCCGGTCGTGGCGGGACTGGCGCTGACACCCGCCGGACCGGGGGAACCCTGTCCGCGCCGTACAGGGGATAGAGGAATGAGCAGGCTGATCGTCATCTCGAACCGGGTATCGGTGCCCAAGGCCGCCGGTGCCGCGGGCGCACAGGGGGGCCTGGCCGTCGCGCTCAATTCGGCCCTGCGCGAGCATCGCGGCATCTGGTTCGGCTGGTCCGGGCAGGAGACCGAGGAGTTTACCGGCCATCTCAACATGCAGCGGATCAATGACGTCACCACGGCCACGATCGATCTCGAACCGCAGGATATCGACGAATACTACAACGGCTATGCCAACCGCACGCTCTGGCCGCTGTTCCACTACCGCATCGACCTGACCGAATACGACCGCAATTTTGGCGAAGGCTATGAGCGGGTCAACGCCCGGTTCGCCGATTCGGTTCATCCCCTGATCGAGCCGGACGATCTTGTCTGGGTGCATGACTATCACTTGCTGCCGCTCGGCTCGATGCTGCGGCAGAAGGGTGTGAAGAACCGCATGGGGCTGTTCCTGCACACGCCTTGGCCCCCTGCCCGCCTGCTCGTCTCGCTGCCGTTTCATGAACGGCTGGTGGGCTCGATGCTCGAATACGATGTGATCGGCTTCCAGACCCGGGAATGGCTCGGCAGCTTCCTGCACTATGTCGAGAAGGAGATGGGCCTTACCGTCAACGAGGACGGCACGATCGAATATGACGGCCGCCAGATCGTCGCCCGCGCCTTCCCGATCGGGATCGACTACAAGGAATTCGTGGAAGGTGCCGAGAGCGACGAGGCCCAGGAAGCCTACGACCACCTCAAGGCCAGCGTGCGCGGGCGCAAGATGCTGATCGGGGTAGACCGGCTCGACTATTCCAAGGGGCTGGGCGAACGCTTCGAAAGCTTCGGGCGGTTTCTGGGCGACTATCCCGATCTCGCCAGCAAGGTGGTGCTGCTGCAGATCGCGCCGCCATCGCGCGGGGACGTCGCCAGCTATCAGCAGATCCGCGAGGATCTGGAACGCAAGACCGGGCATATCAACGGCGCCCATGCCGATGTCGCCTTCGTGCCGATCCGCTACGTCAACCGCGGCTATCCCCGCCGCCAGCTCGCGGGCTTCTACCGCGCCGCCGACATCGGCCTCGTCACGCCTCTTCGCGACGGCATGAATCTGGTCGCGAAGGAATATGTCGCGGCGCAGAACCCGGAAGCGCCCGGCGTGCTGATCCTTTCGCAGTTCGCGGGCGCCGCGCTGCAGCTGACCGACGCGCTGCTGGTCAACCCGCACTCGATCGACGAGGTCAGCGAAGCGATCAAGCGCGCGCTCGACATGCCGCTTTCCGAACGGCGCCAGCGCCACGAGAAGCTGCTGGCCTCGGTACGGGACGAAGATGTGGTATTCTGGCGCGATGCCTTCGTGAAAGCGCTGTTCGGCGAAGCCACCAACGGCAACAGCCTGCGGGAGGAAGTCGCCTAGGCGGGGATCAGCCTCGGGTAGAAAGCCCACCCCGCTGCGACTATGCCCGTCTGACGGCTCGCCAAGTCTCGCGGTCCTCCCGCAAGCGGAAGGGGCTGGGGTGGGCTTTTTGACGCCACGTCCGAAATCCCGGTGCATCCACCGATACCTAACCGCCGGTTCAAGCTTCTGTCAGCATTGGTCATGTAATGAACACTAGCCTGAAACCGTTCTGACCTTTAGGGC
The DNA here is from genome assembly GCF_001590985.1 of Novosphingobium naphthalenivorans NBRC 102051. GTDB lineage: Bacteria > Pseudomonadota > Alphaproteobacteria > Sphingomonadales > Sphingomonadaceae > Novosphingobium > Novosphingobium naphthalenivorans. The sequence goes on along the minus strand of NZ_BCTX01000097.1, from coordinate 1,563 downwards.
GCGTAAAGGAGAGGAAGCGGGGCAAGGCTCCCGCCCGTCAGACGGCATGAGCTGCGGCGGCAAATGAAATGGAAGGGTCCGGCTGATCCCGGACGCATGAGAATGCCTATGGCAACGATACTGTACGGCGAATGCATCAGCCCGAGCAAAACCGCCAAAGTCCGTATTTCGGACCTCGCGGATCAGGGCTGTGATCTGGAAACCGATGCGTGCGAAACCGTCAGCGATGGCGATGTTGCGTTGTGGATCGGTGCCGTCGGCCCGTTCCATGCCAGTGCCACCCGCAAGGATGCCAGCCATCTCGCCCTGCGCTTCAAGGAACCGATCGACGACCGGATCGTCGAACATTTCCGCGGCGGCTGAGCCCGGAGGCGCCCCCTAAAGCCTGACGCAGACCCGTTTGATCCGATCCGCCCATTTATCCGGATGTGGACGCTGGCCACGCCGTTAGATAAACGGTCAGAAATCGCTGCTATCCGTCCGCGTCGCCGCGGCTGCGGTCTTGTCATGCCTCAGGGAACAGGCCTTCCAGAACCATGAGCACCAAACTCCCCGTCCTCGTCACCGGCGGCGCCGGTTATATCGGCAGCCATGCCGTTCTCGCCCTCAAGGATGCCGGCTGGCCGGTGGCCGTGATCGACAACCTGAGCACGGGCTTCCGCTTCGCCATTCCCGAGAGCGTGCCGCTCTATGAAGGCGACATCGAGGACGCGGACCTGCTCGCGCGCATCTTCGCCGAGCAGAAGATCGGCGCGGTCATGCATTTCGCCGGGTCGATCATCGTGCCCGAATCGGTCGAAAATCCGCTGAAATACTACCACAACAACACCGCCAAGAGCCGCGCGCTGATCGCGGCGGCCGTGAAGGCGGGCGTGAAGCATTTCATCTTCAGCTCGACCGCCGCGACTTACGGCATCCCCGAAGTCTCGCCCGTCACCGAAGACAGCCCCAAGACCCCGATCAATCCCTACGGCATGTCCAAGCTGATGACCGAGATCATGCTGGGCGACGTGGCCAAGGCCCATCCATTCAATTTCTGCGCGCTGCGCTATTTCAACGTCGCGGGCGCCGATCCGCAGGCCCGCACCGGGCAATCGACGGCAGGCGCGACGCACCTCATCAAGGTCGCGGTCGAAGCGGCGCTGGGCAAGCGCAGCCATGTCGCCGTGTTCGGCACCGATTTCGACACGCCCGACGGCACCGGCGTGCGCGACTACATCCACGTGTCCGACCTTGCCAATGCGCATGTGCTGGCACTCGAAGCGCTGATCGCAAAACCGGAGCAGTCGCTGACGATGAACTGCGGCTATGGCCGGGGCTTCTCGGTGCTCGAAGTGCTCGATGCGGTCGACCGCGTGACCAACCAGCAGATCGACCGGCGCATGGAGGGCCGCCGCGCGGGCGATCCGGATTCGCTGATTTCCGACAACAGCCGGATCAAGGCGACCCTGCCCTGGGTGCCGCGCTATGCCGACCTGCCGGTGATCGTCGAACACGCGCTCGCCTGGGAACGCAAGCTCACCGAAATTCGCGGCGAATAGACCGGTCTCCTAGGGCCAATCG
>NZ_BCTX01000096.1 GCF_001590985.1 Novosphingobium naphthalenivorans NBRC 102051 | reverse complement strand
CCCAGCCGTCCGGTCGCAACCAAGCTCCGTGCGGCTTGCATTCTATCTTACCTATGCAGTACCGTTCGGCATAAGAAGAACCGGGAGGGGCGGCCCAAACATCTGCTGTGGAATCCTGTCGGAGAGACGAGGCACCTTCCAGCGGAACTCGGAGTATATAGTCATGGCCACGTCCCCTCCGCCTTCCGACGATCCGCTGGACGGAATCAGCGAAACGCTCGACCGCACGGCATCGGCGGCCATCGCGCAGACGACTTTCGGCCTTTCGCCGGCCACGCTCCTGCTTGCCATGGCCGATTGGGGGATTCATCTCGCCACGTCGCCGGGCAAACAAATGCAGCTTGGCGCCAAGGCCATCCGCAAGCATGCCCGGCTTTTCGACTATCTGCAGCGCCGCATGGAAGACAGCGAGGCCGAACCGGCCATCGAACCATTGCCGCAGGACCGGCGCTTCGCCGATCCCGCCTGGAAAGAATTACCTTTCAATCTCGTCGCTCAGGCCTTCCTGCTCAACCAGCAATGGTGGCACGCCGCGACGACAGGCATTGGCGGTGTCTCGAAACATCATGAAGACATGGTGGAATTCGCCGCACGGCAGATGCTGGACATGCTCGCGCCGACCAACTTTCTCGCCACCAATCCCGTTCTCCAACACAAGATCGCGGAAACAGGTGGCCAATGCCTGGTCGACGGCTTCCGGCACCTGGTCGAGGACATGCAGCACATGGCGCGCGGCCTGCCGCCGGTCGGCGCCGAAGCCTTTCGCGTGGGCGAAAACGTCGCCACGGCCAAAGGCAAGGTCGTCTACCGCAACAAGCTGATCGAACTGATCCAGTATGAACCGACCACGGACACCGTGCGGCCCGAGCCAATCCTGATCGTGCCCGCGTGGATCATGAAATACTATATTCTCGACCTGTCGCCCGAGAACTCGCTGGTCCGCTGGCTGACGGCGCAAGGCTTCACCGTGTTCATGATTTCGTGGCACAATCCCGGCAGTGCCGACCGTGACCTCGACATGGACGCCTACCGGCACCTCGGACCGATGGCGGCGCTCGATGCGGTGACGGCGATCACCGGCGCGACGGGCATCCATGCCATGGGCTATTGCCTGGGCGGCACGCTGCTCTCGATCGCGGCCGCGGCCATGGCGCGCGACGGAGATGACAGGCTCGCCAGCGTCACACTGCTGGCCGCACAGACGGAATTCAGCGAGCCGGGGGAATTGGGCCTGTTTATCGACGAAGGCCAGCTCAACCTGCTGGAGAACATGATGTGGAGCCGGGGCTATCTGGACAGCAGCCAGATGGGCGGCGCCTTCCAGATCCTGCGTTCCAACGATCTGGTCTGGTCGCGTGTGCTCGCCACCTACCTGATGGGCGAGCGCGAACCGATGAACGACCTCATGGCCTGGAACGCCGACGGCACACGGATGCCCTATGCCATGCACAGCCAGTATCTGCGCCGCCTGTTCCTCGACGACGACCTGGCCGAAGGAAAATACCGGGTGGATGGGCGAACCATCAACCTTGCCTCCATCCGCAAACCGCTGTTCGTGGTCGGAACCGAGCGCGATCATGTCGCGCCATGGCATTCCGTCCACAAGATCCACCTGCTGACCGGGGCCGAGATCACTTTCGTCCTGACCAGCGGCGGGCACAATGCCGGCATCGTTTCGGAACCGGGCCACAAGGGCCGCCGCTACCGCGTGTTGACCCGCGAGGTCGACGGCACCTCCTACGATCCCGAAGAATGGGCAAGCCGCGCCGAGCAAAAGCAAGGCTCATGGTGGACGGCGTGGGGAGAATGGCTGGCCGCGCGTTCGGGAGAACCTGGTGCGCCGCCGCCCATGGGCGCAGCGGACAAGGGCTATGCGGCGATCGCCGATGCTCCCGGCCATTATGTGCTGGAGCATTGAGCAATGACTGACGGAACCATGATCGAGAACCGCACCTTCGACGAGATAAAAGTGGGCGATACCGCCAGTATCTCGCGCACGCTGACCGAAGAGGACATCCAGCTTTTCGCGCTCGTGTCCGGCGACGTGAACCCGGCGCATATGGACGCCGACTATGCCGCGACCGACATGTTCCGCCGCGTCATCGCGCACGGACTATGGGGCGGCGGTCTCATCTCCGCCGTGCTGGGCACCGAACTGCCCGGCCCCGGCGCGATCTATCTCAGCCAGTCGCTGCAGTTCACGCGGCCGGTAGGCCTTGGCGACACGATCACGGCGTCGGTGACGGTGGCGGAAAAACGCGCGCACCATGATATCCTGTTCGATTGCCGCTGCGTCAACCAGGACGGCGAGGAAGTCATCAGCGGCCAGGCCGAAGTCAAGGCGCCGGCCGAGAAGGTCCGCCGCCCCCGTGCGGCGCTGCCGGAGGTCAGCCTGCGCGACCATGACGGCTACCGCAAGCTGATCGAGATGACCGCCAATGGCGTGCCGGAACCGACGGCGGTGGCTCATCCCTGCAGCGCGGCCGCCATGCTGGCCGCGATTGAAGCCGCCGAAGCCAATCTCATCATGCCGATCCTGGTCGGGCCGGAAGCGAAGATCCGCAAGGCGGCCGAAGACGCCGGCAAGGACATTTCGCCTTTCCGCATCGTATCCGCCGCCCATAGCCACGAAGCGGCGGCAAAGGCCGTGGACCTGGTGCGCGGCGGCGAAGCGAAGCTGTTGATGAAAGGCTCGCTCCATACCGACGAATTGATGGGCGCCATCGTGCGCTCCGCCACGGGCCTGCGAACCGAGCGCCGGATCAGCCATGCCTATGTCATGGACGTCCAGAACCATCCGACACCGCTCATCATCACGGATGCCGCGATCAACATCGCGCCGACACTCGAGGAGAAGGCGGACATCATCCGCAACGCCATCGACCTTGCCCATGTCATCGGCATCGCGGAACCGAAAGTGGCGATCCTTTCCGCCGTGGAGACTGTCAATCCCGCGATGCAATCCACACTCGACGCCGCTGCCCTGTGCAAGATGGCCGATCGCGGTCAGATCACGGGCGGCGTGCTGGACGGACCCCTGGCTTTCGACAATGCGATCAGCGAAGCCGCCGCGAAGGAGAAAGGCATCGTCTCGCCGGTGGCGGGCAAAGCGGAAATTCTCGTCGTGCCAAACCTGGAGGCTGGCAACATGCTGGCCAAGCAACTCACCTTCCTGGGCGGTGCGGACGCGGCAGGCATCGTGCTGGGCGCGCGCGTGCCGATCATCCTCGCCAGCCGGGCCGACAGCCTGCGCACCCGCCTCGCCTCCTGCGCGGTCGCGGTGCTGATGGCGCGCGCCGCCACCAAGGCCGCGCCCGGCCTGCCGGGGACGGCGAGCGCATGAAAGCCGTCGTCGCGATCAACTCCGGTTCGTCCAGCATCAAGTTCTCGCTGTTCACGCTCGATGGCCGGGACGGGCTGACGCTCTCGGCAGGCGGCAAGATCGAGAAGATCGGCATCGCGCCCAGCCTGCGGGCCCGCTCCGCGACGGGAGAAATCCTCATCGAGCGGGACTGGCCGGACGGCGCTGCGCTCAGCCATGCGGATCTCCTGGCGGACCTCTTCGCCTGGGCGGGAGATCATCCGCTGGAAGGGCGGGACGTGATCGCCATCGGCCATCGCGTGGTGCATGGCGGCCTGGACTTCGTCACGCCCCGCCTGGTCGATGCCGACCTGCTGGACAGGCTGGAAACGCTGTGCCCCCTCGCCCCGCTGCATCAGCCGCACAACCTCGCGGCGATCCGCGCGATCGCGAAGCTGAAACCCGACCTGCCGCAGGTCGCCTGCTTCGATACGGCCTTCCACCACGACAAGCCGGACGTCGCCTCGCGCCTGGCCATCCCGCGCAAGTTCCACGATCAGGGCATCCGCCGCTACGGCTTTCACGGCCTGTCCTATGAATATGTCGCAATGCGTCTCGCGGAGATCGACCCGGCGCTGGCCGCGGGCCGCGTGGTCGCGGCGCACCTGGGCAACGGGGCCAGCCTCTGCGCCATGCGGGACTGCAGGAGCGTCGATACGACCATGGGCTTCACTGCGCTCGACGGCCTGGTGATGGGCACGCGCTGCGGCACTATCGATCCCGGCGTGATCCTGCACTTTCAGCTCCGCATGGGCATGAGCGCGGCCGATGTGGAGGACATGCTTTACCGGCAGTCCGGCCTGCTCGGCGTGTCCGGCCTGTCGAGCGACATGCGGGCGCTCGCGGCCAGCGATGCGCCGGAAGCGGAAGAGGCGATGGCGCTGTTCGCCTGGCGCGCCGCGCGCGAGACGGCCGCGCTCGCCTCGTCGATGGGCGGGCTGGACGGCATCGTCTTCACCGCCGGGATCGGAGAGAACGACGCCGCGATGCGCCAGCGTATCTGCGCACGCCTCGCATGGCTGGGCGTGGAACTCGACGAACAGGCGAACGCTGCCGGCGCCCCGCTTGTCAGCACGCCCGGCAGCCATGTCGCGGTGCGCGTCATTCCCACCGACGAGGAACGGATGATCGCGCTCCACACCTTGCATGTGCTGGGGGAGAATCCATCATGAGGCGCGCGATAAGCCTTGCCGCCATCGCGCTTGCCACCCCTGCCGCGGCTCATGCCGCATCGCCCGTCGAAATCCTGATCAGCGATGCCGGGCAGGAGGACGAAACCGGCGCCGTTCTGGTCGATCTGCGCCTGCTCAATGACAGCGGCGATCCGCAGGGCATGGCCCTTCCGGACCGCATCGAAGCGCAGGTGGAGCAGAGCGGCGTCTCTCGCACCGTCTGGCTGGAGCGCATGGCGACGACGCCTCCAAACCCGATCATTCCACCTGGCGGTTTCACGCGCGCGACCTACCGGCTTGCGCGGAGGACCAATCTGTCGCTGGAAGGCGCCGCGATCTCCGTTCCCGCATGGGGCACGCGGCAGATCACGCTGGCATTGCGGCCCGCGGACCGAGGGGCGCAAATAGCCACGAACACCTCCGCGCAATCCGGGCCTCCCAACGCGCCGGGGTTGGAAAACAAGGCTGTGCCGCCTCCCTCGGACCGGTCGGCGGGCAACGCCTTTTTCGCCAACCTGTCGGCCTATGAACCGATCTATGCTGTCTATGGTCCGAGCACCGACAGCGCCGCACGCATCCAGATCAGCTTCAAATATCAGATTTTCGGAACGAGACGCGCCCAGGGCTTGCCACTTTCCTGGCGCGACGGACTGCATTTTGCCTATACCCAGCGCATGTTCTGGGATCTTGGCGCGGATTCCTCGCCGTTTCGTAACATCGACTATCAGCCGGAACTCTTCTACCTGACCCCTTCAGCTACGTTGACACGCGGCATCTCGCTGAGCGCACAGGGCGGCTTTCGCCATGAATCCAACGGTCGCTCCGGTCTCGATTCCCGCAGCCTCAACACGCTCTATGTGGCGCCGATGGCCGCCTTCCCACTGGGCGGCGGCTATCGCCTGTCGGTAGCTCCGCGCTTCTCCCTCCTTGTCGGCGACAAATCCGACAATCCCGATATCCGCCGCTACAGGGGCAATAGCTCGCTCTTCCTGGAAGTCGGGAAAGATGACGGCCTACGCCTTACGACATCCACGCGGTTCAGCGTCTCCAGCGGCAAAGGCGCACTCGCCGCCGATCTTTCCTATCCGCTCTCGCGGCTATTGGGTGGGGGACCCGACTTCTATCTCTTCGGCCAGAGCTTCATCGGCTATGGCGAGAATCTGCTCGACTATGATCGCCATACGACCCGTTTTCGTCTGGGCGTGGCACTGGTGCGTTGAAACCCGCCTTCATGCACATCACGCACTTGAGCGACGCCTCCTGCGACATCAGCGCTTCCTGCTCGACTTGAGGTTGCACTCTGGCAATAGTCGACACGCTCACAGCAAAAGTTCCGAGTCACCAAGAAGGAGCCCTTCACATGCCGTCACAATCGAGGCGCTATTCCAGCCCCTATGGTATGGCCGACCCGGCATTGGAGACCAGTTGGGGCTGGGTCCTGGCTTATGGGCTGCTCGTGATCCTGATCGGCGTTTTTGCGCTCCTCAACCCAATCGCGACGGGCTTCGCGACAGGTGTTTTCCTTGCCGTGGCGCTCCTCATATACGGAATACTGGCTATCGCGGCCGGGTTGTCCTCGCTCTCCCGGCGCGCACGCTGGATCGAGATCCTCCTCGGCGTGCTGAGCCTCGTCGCGGCCGCCATCACTTTCTTCAATCCCTTCGCCGGGGCCTTGACGCTCGTCGCGCTGATCGGCGCCTGGTTGCTCATCATCGGCGTTTTCGAAATCGTCGGCGCATTCCAGTCTGCGCATGACCGGGGCTGGCGCCTGCTACTCGGCGTTCTCGACACTGTTCTGGGCGGTCTCCTCCTGTTCAGCGATCCCGCGACCGGACTTGCCTTCCTGGCATTGGCGGTCGGCCTGAGCTTCCTGCTGCGAGGAACCTTCCTCATCATCCTCGCCATGGGTCTGCGCCGCATCGGTAAGCTATAGACTTAGTGCGGCAAGGGTGCCCTGCCCCGAACAACAAAGGAAACGCCAGGATGATCGGAGGATACAAACCGCTTTCGGTCTTGCTCATCCTGGCGGCAACGGTCGGAAATGCTCCGGCATCGAGCATTTCCGGGACTATCTGGCGCAACCCTGCAAACAGTGTGCATATCCGCGCGCAACCGTGCGACGACAGGATGTGCGGTGTCGTCGTCTGGGCTAACGACAAGGCGAAAGCCGATGCGCGCAAGGGCAGCCCGGATCCTCTGGTGGGCGCACAGCTGTTTCGTGATTTCGAGCAGGAGCAGCCCGGCGTGTGGCGCGGCCGCGTTTTCGTGCCCGATATCGGCCGGACCTTCACCGGGCGCGTCACGGTACTCGACAGCAACAGGCTCGAGGCGAACGGCTGCCTCGTCGGGCGCATCGGGTGCCGGTCGCAGATCTGGACGCGCGTCGAGAAGTAGACGCATGGATTGACAGGCTGAAAGACATCTCTCCCATCCGGCTCGCTGACCCTGCGCAAATGCGATAACGCCGAAGGCGAAATGACCGCGTGCCTGATTCTCTTCCTGATCGTCCTTGGTATCAACCTGTTGCCCGCGTTCGGTCCCCCGACATGGTCGATCATCGTTCTCTATGGCCTGACGACCGATCTGCCTGTCGCCTTGATCGTGTTCATTGGCGCGCTCGCGGCCGCTCTTGGACGTTTGCTGCTTGCCTGGGGCTTTCGATTTCTCAAGGACTATTTGCCCGCGAAACAAAAGCGCAACCTCGAAGCAGCGAAAAAAGTCGTCGAGGACCGACCGAAAAGCGCGATTTTCGGGCTCGCACTGTTCGCTCTCTCTCCGCTTCCCTCGGCGCAACTGTTCGAAGCGGCCGGCCTTGCGGGTATCAGGCTGGGGAAGTTCACAGCAGCGTTTTTCGTCGGGCGTCTCGTCTCCTATTCGATCTATGCCGCGACAGCAGGCGTGATCCGCAAATCGAGCCTGGGTGACGTCTTTACCGAGCGCCTCACCAGTCCGTGGGGCATCGCGATGCAGATCGGCATGATCATCCTGCTTGCTGCGCTCGCCCAGATCGACTGGAGCAGATTTCTGCGCTCCGACAACGATCCGCGCTCAAGCGCATGATCTCAAGGAAACAGGTCCCCGTCGCAGACGGTCCATTCGTCGGCAACACGCAAAATTGAAGACGGCGCCGAAAGCCTGCTTGGGTCAAAGCTGCGATTCCAGCGGCAGAAGGCCAATGGCCTGTGCGGTTAGTCTGCGCCAGAACGAGGCTTCCGGTTCCCGGTCGTATCGGACGGGCACGCCGTTCCGGCTCCCGGCCCATTCCACGTCGCCATCCGACGTCAGACAGACCTCATAGCTGCGGGAGGGCGCGGTATCGCGCTGCCAGATGGCAGCCATCTTCCGGGCCAGGGCCTCGGACTCGAAGAGGACGCCCATTTCCGTGTTGAGGGAAGCCGAACGAGGATCCAGGTTCATCGAGCCGATGAACCCCATATGCCCGTCGGCAGTGAAAGCCTTGGTGTGCAGGCTTGCCCGGCTCGATCCTCGCAGGGAAAAGTCCCGCTCCTGATGCTCGGGCCGCAATTCCCAGAGCTTGATCCCTGCCTCGAGCAGCGGAACACGGTAGCGCGCATAACCGCCATGGACCGCGGCGACATCGGTTGCCGCAAGAGAATTGGTCAGGACCGAGACCGAAACCCCCTTTGCCGCAATCGCGGCGAGCGCCGCCGTGCCTTCCTCGCCGGGGATGAAATAGGGCGAAGTGATTTCAAGCCTTTCCCGCGCCGCATCGAAGACCGGCAGCAGGTCGTGCATCAGCCAGTTCTTGCCCTCCTTGCCCAGCACTTTGCGCGGCGGATCGGCGATCACGCGGGCGGCGCGAGTCCAGTCGGGCCGCGTGGTCTCGGGATCGAGAAGCGAGAGCCGTTTGGCGATGCGCTCCAGATAGGGGCGCGCGGCAGCCTCATTGGCAGCGTTGCTCAATTCGGCGGCGATCCGCGTCAGCGCCACGCCAGGATCTTTCAAGGGCGAAAGCCTATCGACCGGCAACGCCAGGCCGCTGTTCCAGTAATCGTCGAAGATCTTCTCCGTCTGGGCGACGGCTGGCCCCATCACCAGCACGTCCATGTCGCGGAAATTGGTTTGCGTCGCGGCATCGAAATAGGCGTCGCCGATATTGCGCCCGCCAAGGATGGCGACGCGGCCATCAGCGATCCAGGCCTTGTTGTGCATGCGCCGGGTCACGCTGAAGGCGCGCAGCATCATTTCGATGCCGCGCCGCAAGCCGCCCTGCCGCGCCCGGGTCGGGTTGAAGATACGGATCTCGATATGCGGATGATGCGCCATGGCGATCATCGCATCAGATGTATGGCTGGTGCCGATGTCGTCGATCAGGATCCGCACCCTGACGCCGCGATCGGCCGCGGACAGGGCCTCGGCCAGAAGAAGGCGGCCGGTCAGATCGTCGTGCCAGATGTAATACATCAGATCGAGCGAGCGCTCGACCTTGCGCGCCGACAATCCACGTGCCGCGAAGGCGTCGAGATTCTCGTCCAGCAAAAGCAGGCCGCTCTCACCGGGGTGCGCATCCGTCGTGGCGCCAATACGCTGATCGAGCGGCGTCCGGCCGCGTTCGATCGACAGTGCGTAGGAAGGCTCCCCCTGCGCGCGACTGGCGAACAGGCCGTAGACCCAGGTCGCGAGCATCGACGCCGCGACGAAGCCCAGGCAGGCAAGGATGACGATCCGGATCAGACGGCAGCATCCGCCTGCGGCTGCTGGCGCACGAGCAGGACATCGCAATCGAGACGGCTGAGCAGCGCCCGCGCCGTGCTGCCGAGCACCGCCACCGTCAGGGCCGATCGACCGTGCGTTCCGATCACGGCCAGGTCGGTTTCGCTCAGCTTCACATGATTGCGGACAACCTCGCAAACCTCGCCATAGTCGACATTGATATCCAGCCTGTCGCGTGCGTCGGCGGGCAGATCGGTCCTGTCCAGAAAGGCATCCAGATCATAGGCTATCCTGGCCTGCAGCGCAGCTGCCGGCCCTTCCCGGCCCCGAAGTGCCTCCAGCGGCACGTGATAGGCGTGAACGAGAGTGATCTCGGCAGCGGGGAATGCGGCCATGGCCGTGCGAAGCGCCTGGGCCGAGCAGCCGGAGAAATCGGTTGCGACCAAGACCCGGCGATAGTGGTGCTGAGTCTTTTCCTTCACGATAAGCACCGGCGCATGAGCATGGCGTATCATGCGCTCCACGGTCGTGCCGATCAGGAAATCCCCGATATCGTCATGGCGCGAGATGCCGGTCACGATGAGATCCGCCCCGCATGCGGTTGACGCTTCCAGCACCGCCTGCGAGACGGCGCCGGTGGCGAGGCGTGTCTCGACCGGAATATCCGGGTCCGCCACCTCCGCCCGCAAGCGGGCATGAAGGCGACTCTCGGCAGCCTGCAGTCCGTCGAGCATGTCTGCGGGATCGGGATCCCTCTGAACATGGAGAAGAACCAGATGTGCGCGCCACTCGCTCGCCAGCTGTATCGCGCGGTCGCGGGCTCGGTCGCAGCGACCGCTAAAATCGGTTGGAAACAGAATCGTTCGCGGGGTCATATCGACGCAACATAGCAGCAGTGGTCCGCCAACCAAGGAACGTGTCGCCGTGTATTTGCAGGACGGACAGAAATGTTCTTCGGCAAGGATTCGCTGGCCGTCGCGAAGCAGACCGATATTATGGCCTGATCAGAAGAGGATGGATAAGATCACAACACCAGACATCATATTGCGAACCCCGACGCTCACTGCCGTGGCAACGGCCGGCGCATCCCACGCACCATCGACACGCTTCTCGCGCCGAACGCTTCTTGCCGGCACCATGACTGCCGCGCTCTGCCTGACCGCCGCTCCGATCCGCGCTATGGCGCTTGATCCAGGATCGATCGCGGCGAGCGTGGAAGCGTTACGGCCAGGAGAGTTCCTGTGGGCGCCCGAAACGGCTCCCGATGGTCCGGTGGTCATCATCGTCAGCCTCGCCAGGCAGCGGGCCTATGTCTATCGCAACGGCGTCCTGATCGGCATCTCGACCGTTTCCACCGGCGCAGCCGGCCACGAAACGCCCACCGGGGTTTTCACCATCCTCCAAAAGAAAGTCGCGCACAGATCGAACCTCTACAATGACGCGCCGATGCCCTACATGCAGCGCCTCACCTGGGACGGGATTGCCATGCACGCCGGCAATCTTCCGGGCTATCCCGCCTCGCACGGATGCATCCGGTTTCCCCTGACGTTCGCCGAGCACCTCTATGATGTCACGCAGCTTGGCCTGACGGTCATCATCACGCAGGCAAGCGAGATTCCGCGCTTTGCCCCAGCTCCCCGTATCCTGCAGGATACGGCCCGGCGCTCGTCGTTCGGGAATGCCTTTTTGACGGTCTGGCAGCCAGAGAAAGCACTCACAGGGCCGATCTCCATAATCGTCAGCGCGGCGGACCAGCGCGCCGTGGTGTTGCGAAACGGCATCGAAATCGGTTCGGCGCCTGTCGCCATCCGCGGCAAGATCTCCGGCCTTCAGGCCTTCAACCTCGCCTCCATCGACGAACACGGGACGCATTGGATGTTCCTCCCTGTATTTGGCGGTGCACAGACGGGGGAAGTCTCGCGGCAGGACCGGGAGCGGCTAATCCTTCCCGAGGACTTCAGACGGGGCCTGCTGTCGGTGCTCAAACCGGGAAGCACGCTGATCGTCACGGCCGATACCCTCGAAAGCGGGAGTACAGGCACATCCCTGACCGTGCTCACGGGCGAGGATGCCCAAGCGGATACAAACGAACGATGACGTTGTGCAATCCCGACTTCGCGTCCATCGCAGCGTCTTACCGCCTGATTCCAAACAATCCCCTGCCGTAATTGCGAAGACCGGCCTAATTACGACATACTCACCAGAGGATTTGACTTCGATGTCCCGATCATTGCGCGTTCCAGTTTCCCTTGCCGCCGCCATCCTGCTGGGGCTGTCCTCGGCGGCTCCGTCACTGGCTGAAACCGCGCCCGCTGCGCCACCTTCGGCCGACGCCACGGCAATCGCGGTACCCGACGGATTTGAGTTGGCGCCGGACGGCACAACTCTTGTCCACGTGGCCAGCGGCCTGCGCTTCCCGGAGGAATTCGAGGGCTTTACCCGCCTCAGGGAACGGGCATTCGATCCGGGCGGCGAGTATATCGCCATCGGCTACGACCGGCCACTCGGCACCGGCGACGATCGCATCGTGGTGCGGATGGCGGTGGTCCATATCGACCAGATGCCGCCACGCGACCACTATATGATCATGCGTCAGGCTACGATGTCCCATTTTGCCGCGCCGACCATCGTGTCGGAAGGACCGGCGACGATCCCAACCAATCGCCGCCTCAAGGCCTATCGCGGAACTTTCACCGGCTATCGCGACGGCAAACCATGGCGTTCCAGCCTGACGACAGTCGACTATGGCTATTGGAGCGGACGCATGACGGCCGCCTATCCCGAAAGCGAAGCTGCCGAAGCTGAGAAATATCTTGGCGTGCTGCTGGCGGAAATCCGCGCGCAGCGCCCAAAGGCGCCGAAACGGTAGACTGGGGACGATGCCCGCGCGAAACCGCTCACTTTGACGGAGCAAGCAGCGAGAGGAGGCGCCGCCAATCTTGTTCGATCATCCGCCAGCGAAAAACGGCAAGCATGTGGGTCAGCAATCGGGAAAGATAATTCCTTTCCCGTGATCGGGCTACGATTTCGTGGACCTCCCTTTCGGTCCACGGCTTCCATTGTCCAGCGACGGCGATCATGTTCGAGCGGAAGGCCGTATCGCTTCATCTCGCAATATACGCTCGGTTTCCGTTATCCGAATGGGGATTGCCGCAGTTATTGAGCGACGTAGTGCAAGTTATCCTTGCCCAGTTCGGCTCCCGTTCCGCTATTTCCTGGGCTGGAAGCTGATGCGGCTTGTAAGCCCCTCTAACGCGCCTCTCACTCATACGCGACGTTCCGCAGCGATCAAAGCGGCCTGATAGGCCGCATCCTCACCCATAATCGCACGCGCTGTCGCGATTAGTTCAGGACTCGCATTACGTGGACGACCCGTATCGAACGGGGGGCTGGATCATATTCGATCGCGAGTTACGTAATTTTTGCAGTCTCTTCACCCCGAAGTTTCGCAAGAAGACGGATTCCGAAATCGATCCCCGCGGTCATGCGAAGGCCAAAGCTGTGAACATAGCCGTCATGCACGTCGAAACCATATTGGAGGCAGCCGTCGAACCGGATGATCTGGAATTGGCGCTGCCTCTCATGAGCCGCCTGCAGGAGGCCATGATCACATGAACTAGGCCGGGTCTCTCCAATCTCTATGGATTCAAGCGTGACGGCCCCTTCACCGAGTGCCGATTTCAGCGTGGTGCGACAAATGTAGACCGATTCAAGTAGGGATTGCTGAGCTATGCCGGCTACCAATCATCGTCAGGGTTTCGTCAGGAAAGACTGTTGAACTTTTTCACGGCATTTTACGAAGGACACCATGAGCCGACTAAGATCCCATCCCGAACGCCATGCGGTGTCACGCATCGGCTGGCTACGCGCGGCAGTGCTGGGAGCCAATGATGGGATCGTTTCGACCGCGAGCCTCATCGTCGGCGTCGCAGCCTCCGGCGCGGGCAAGGCCAATATCCTGGTCGCAGGGATGGCGGCGCTGGTGGCAGGCGCCATGTCGATGGCCGCCGGCGAATATGTCTCGGTCAGCTCTCAGGCGGACACGGAGAATGCCGACCTCGCCCGGGAAAGAGGTGAACTCGCCGTTCAACCGGTGCTCGAGCATCAGGAACTGGCGGACATCTACGTCAAACGCGGTCTGAATGAGGAACTGGCCCGGCAGGTAGCCGACGAACTAATGGCAAAGGATGCGCTGGCCGCGCATGCCCGCGACGAACTCGGCATTTCCGAAGTCGTGACCGCCCGCCCTATCCAGGCCGCGCTCACATCCGCCGCAACTTTCAGCACAGGCGCCCTCATGCCCCTGATGTTGGTCGCCGTCGTTCCGCATGATAGCCTCGTCGCAATCGAGGTCGCGGCAACCCTGTTGTTTCTCGCACTGCTGGGCGCGCTTGGCGCCTGGGCCGGGGGCGCCCGCCCCATGAAATCAATCCTACGGGTCACATTCTGGGGCGCGCTGGCCCTGGCTGCGACCGCGGGCATCGGGAGGCTGTTCGGAACAGTGGTTTGAACCACGCTGCTCACATCGTCAGGATTCGGTCAGTGAACACCCGTAGCCCTTCCAGCTGGAAAGGCGAACGTGATGACAAATTCTGAATATACAAGGACATTCAAGGTTTGGGACACGCCGCTACGGCTATTCCATTGGCTGCTGGTCCTAGCGATCTCGATCGCGTTTCTCTCTTCCGACGACGATAGTCCGATCGCATCGTGGCATATGGTCGCAGGATGGTCTGCTGCTGCCTTGCTTGCGTTCCGTCTGATCTGGGGCTTCGTCGGAGGCGAGCATGCCCGGTTCGTGAATTTCATTCGGCCAACAGCAATCGCCACCCATGCACGCGACCTTCTAGCTGGCCATCCTCGACGTTCCGTGGGTCATAATCCACTGGGCGCGATCGCAGTCGTGGCGCTGATCGGATTGACCGGAATCGTCATCTGGAGCGGCAGCAGCGTTGCGGCAGGCGGCATGGACAAAGACCTTCATGAAGCCCTCGCCTACAGCCTGCTTGCTTTGATCGGGCTTCATGTCGGCGCCGTGCTGTTGATGTCGCTGCTCACCGGCGAAAACCTTGTTCGCGCGATGATCAGCGGCCGCAAGAAGAACAGCCTCTATCCGAATGTGCGTGAGGCTCGGGGACCAGGCTTGTTTGCGGCTCTACTTGGTGCCGCAGCGATCGTTCTGGCAATCATCGCCATTGTCATGGTGGATCCGACCGCCTTCGCGCCGCAGCAACGCCATTCCCATCACGGTTCGCACGAGGAAAGGGATTGAAAACATCGGTTGATGGTCTGGTAGAAAGCTTCAATCCTTCTTGCCTTTCGTTCCTGGTGGAAAGTCTACATTAAACCCATGCGCCTTCTCATCGTCGAAGATAATGAGCGAATGGCGGCACTGATCGCCGACGGTCTTCAGCGCCGGGGCTTCGTGTG
>NZ_BCTX01000095.1 GCF_001590985.1 Novosphingobium naphthalenivorans NBRC 102051 | reverse complement strand
CCACCATCACTCTCAACCGGCCCGATGCCGGCAATGCGATGAGCCTTGCCTTTGTCGAGCAATTGTCGGCGATCGCCAACGCCGTTGCCGAAGACGCCAGCGTGCGGTGCGTGCTGTTGACCGGCACTGGGCGCTTCTTTTCGGTTGGCGGAGACATCGGCGCCTTCAGGGAAGCGGGCGAGGAGGTTCCCCGCCTTCTCGAAGAGGTGACGCGCCATCTGCACAAGGCGGTGGCGCTTCTGGTCCGGATGGAAAAGCCGCTCGTGACCGCGATCAATGGACCTGCCGCCGGCGCGGGGCTTGGGCTGGCGGTGCTGGGCGACATCGCCATCGCGGCCGAGGGCGCACATTTCTCGATGGCCTATACCGCGATCGGCCTGACGCCTGACGCTGGCACCTCGGCGATCCTGCCAAGGCTTGTCGGCCTGCGGAAGACCCAGGAACTGGCGCTGACAAACCGCCGGGTGCCGAGCGGCGAAGCGGTCGAGATCGGTCTCATCACCAAGGTGGTGCCAGCCGACGATCTGCTTTCCGAAGCTCGCGAGGCCGCGCGCAAGCTGGCCGATGGCCCGGCGCACGCATTCGGCGCGGTTCGCAAGCTTCTCGCCAGCGGGTTCGAATTGTCGTTCGAGGACCAGCTCGCTCGCGAGGCAGAGACGATTTCCCAGGCAGCAGGGGAGCCGGAAGGTCGGGAAGGGATCACTGCCTTTCTTGAGAAGCGTCCGGCTGTCTTCCGTCTTGGCCAGATACAGGAGACAGCATGATGCACATATTGTTCGTTTACGCTCATCCCGAGCCCAAATCCTTCACAGCGGCATTGCTCGAAGAAGCGAAGGCGGTGCTGACCGAGGATGGCCACAGCTTCGAGGTGTCGGACCTCTATGGCGAGCGGTTCAATCCCGTGCTCGACCGTCACGATTTCAGCACCGTCGCGGACGAGGACTATTTCAGCGTTCAGGGGGAGCAGTCGCTGGCCGAGGAGCGGGATGGCTATAGCGACGAGATCCGTCGCGAGCAGGCGCGCGTCGCCAAGGCGGACGTGATCGTCTTCCTCTTTCCTCTCTGGTGGGGCGGGCCGCCAGCCATCGTCAAGGGCTGGTTCGAGCGGGTCATGTCGTATGGCTTCGGCTATGTGGATGGGGCTCGCTACGATCGAGGTCTGTTCAAAGGACGCAGCGCGCTGGTGTGCGTGCCCACCGGCGGGACCATCGAGCGGTTCAGCGAAGGAGGGACTTACGGCACCATCAGGCAGGTGCTCTGGCCGTTCCAGCATTGCGCGCTCAAATATACGGGCCTGAACATTCTCGACGACTTTATCGCCTATGCGTCGCCGCGCGTCGATCAGGAGCAGCGCGTCCGCTACCTCGCCCAATGGCGTGACCATCTGCGGGCACAACTCGCACAAGCGAACAAGGTTCATGATCCACGGGAGATCCGGCGGGGCGCGATATCGACGCGGCCGCTACAGTTCGACCCGCATGTCGTCATCGCATCCGGCGCTGCATAGCGCCGGCAAATCATCACAGGATTTCGCGGGCAGCGAGGTCGAGATCGCAACAAGGTAGGAAAAGCATTCATGAAGACGCGCGCCGCAGTAGCATTTGAAGCCAAGAAACCGCTGGAAATCGTCGAGGTGGACCTGGAAGGGCCGAAGGCGGGCGAGGTTCTTGTCGAGATCATGGCGACCGGCATCTGCCATACCGACGCCTATACGCTCGACGGCTTCGACAGCGAGGGCATCTTCCCGTCGATCCTGGGCCATGAGGGCGCGGGCATCGTGCGCGAGGTGGGCGCGGGGGTGACCTCGGTAAAGCCGGGCGACCATGTCATCCCGCTCTACACCCCCGAATGCCGCCAATGCAAAAGCTGCCTGTCGGGAAAGACCAACCTGTGCACCGCGATCCGCGCCACGCAGGGCAAGGGCCTGATGCCCGACGGCACGAGCCGCTTCAGCTATAAGGGCCAGCCGATCTTCCATTACATGGGCTGCTCGACCTTCTCGAACTTCACGGTGCTGCCCGAGATCGCGGTGGCGAAGATCCGCGAGGACGCGCCGTTCAAGACGAGCTGCTATATCGGCTGCGGGGTCACCACGGGCGTCGGCGCGGTGGTTAACACGGCGAAGGTGCAGGTCGGCGAGAACGTCGTCGTGTTCGGTCTGGGCGGCATCGGCCTCAACGTCATCCAGGGGGCGAAGCTTGCGGGTGCGGGCAAGATCATCGGCGTCGACATCAACCCGGACCGCGAGGAGTGGGGCCGCAAGTTCGGCATGACCGACTTCCTCAACTCCAGGGGCCTGTCGCGCGAGGAGACGGTGGCGAAGGTGCTGGAACTGACCGACGGCGGCGCCGACTACAGCTTCGACGCGACCGGCAACACCGAGGTGATGCGCACGGCGCTGGAGGCCTGTCATCGCGGCTGGGGCACCTCGATCATCATCGGCGTGGCCGAGGCGGGCAAGGAGATCAGCACGCGCCCGTTCCAACTCGTCACCGGGCGTAACTGGCGCGGCACCGCATTCGGCGGCGCCAAGGGCCGCACCGATGTGCCGAAGATCGTCGACTGGTATATGGAGAACAAGATCCAGATCGACCCCATGATCACCCATGTCCTTACCCTGGAGGAGATCAACAAGGGCTTCGATCTCATGCACAGCGGCGAGAGCATCCGCTCGGTCGTCGTCTTCTGATCGACCGTCCATGATCATGCTTCGCGCATTGGGTTCGCTGTTGGCGAGTCTGTTGACCCGCTACGGAAACCTGATGCTCGAAATGTTCGGAACGCCGCCTGTCGAGGACAGTCGGCGCTCCGAGCAAATTCCGCTCGAACACCAACCCGCGCCTTGGGAACGACCATGAGCAGCGATCGGCCAGCAACGAGGATGAGTTGAACAAGATCTTTACGGACGCGACTTCCGCGCTGGAAGGCCTTCTTTCCGACGGCATGTTGATCGCCAGCGGCGGCTTCGGGCTGTGCGGCCTGCCCGAACGACTTCTTGATGCGATCCAGGCTTCGGGCGTGAAGGGACTCACCTTCGTTTCCAATAATGCCGGGATCGACAACCAGGGCATCGGCAAGCTGCTGCGCACCCGTCAGGTGAAGAAAATGATCTCCTCCTATGTGGGTGAGAACAAGGAGTTCGAACGGCAATATCTCTCGGGCGAACTGGAGGTGGAGTTCAATCCACAGGGCACGCTTGCCGAGCGGATGCGTGCGGGAGGTGCCGGCATTCCAGGCTTCTACACGAAGACGGGTGTCGGCACGCTGGTCGCCGAGGGAAAGGAGACCAGGCTCTTCGACGGCGAGGAATATGTCCTCGAACGCGGTATCCGTGCCGATCTCGCGATCATCAAGGGCTGGAAAGCCGACGAGGCCGGCAATCTCGTGTTTCGGAAAACGGCCCGCAACTTCAACCATCCTGCTGCGACGTGCGGCAACGTCTGCGTCGCGGAGGTGGAGGAAATCGTGCCCGTCGGCAGCCTGGATGGCGACGCGATCCACCTGCCCGGCATCTATGTGCATCGGCTCATTCAGGGGTCGCCCTACGACAAGCAGATCGAGTTCCGAACCGTCCGGCAGAGGGAGGCCGCCTGATGTCCTGGACGCGTGACGAGATGGCGGCGCGTGCCGCAAAAGAGCTTGAAGACGGCTTCTACGTCAATCTCGGCATCGGTATCCCGACACTTGTCGCCAACCATATCCCCACCGGCGTCGAGGTGACGCTCCAGTCGGAGAACGGGATGCTCGGCATCGGGCCTTTTCCCTATGACGGCGACGAGGATCCCGATCTCATCAATGCCGGCAAGCAGACCGTTTCGGAACTGCCGCAGACCAGCTATTTCAGCTCGGCCGACAGCTTCGCGATGATCCGCGGCGGCCATATCGATGTGGCGGTGCTCGGAGCGATGGAAGTGAGCCAGGCAGGCGACATCGCCAACTGGATGATCCCGGGCAAGATGGTGAAGGGTATGGGCGGCGCGATGGATCTCGTCGCCGGCGTCAAGAAGATCATCGTAGTGATGGAGCATAACGCGCGGAACGGCGATCCCAAGTTCCTGATCGACTGCACGTTGCCGCTCACCGGCAGGAACGTCGTCGACATGATCATCACCGATCTCGCGGTGTTCAGACGTCCCGACCATGCATCATCGTTCGAGCTGATCGAACTGGCGCCCGGTATTCTGGCGGGCGACGTGGTGGCCAGGACCGCCGCTCATTTCGTGACAAGATTATAGCCACTCAAGCTCGGAGATTCTCCATGGAGAGTATCAAGTCTCGGCAAGATGCCAGCTCTTCAGGAGACCGACGGAGAATTTCGACCTGACACTCTCAGGAGAAAACTACCCACCCAATCGCGCCATTCCGGCTCGATATCCATAGAGGAGAATTATCATGGCAGTGATTTCTGGCGACGGCGTCTTTTCGCACGTCTTCCTTGGCGCCGCGGACACCGATGCCTCGGTGAAGTTCTATGATGCGGCGCTCGGCGCGCTGGGCATCAAGAATCTCGGGCCGTTTGGCAATGGCTGGGTTCTCTATGGTCGCGACAAGCCGGCCTTCATCATCGCCAAGCCCGGCAACGGCGAGGCGCCTTCGAGCAACGGCGTTACCATCGGTTTCGCCGCGGCGACCACCGATGAGGTCGATGCCTTCCATGCCGCGGGTCTGGCCAATGGCGGCAGCGACGAAGGCGAGCCCGGTCCGCGCGGGCATCTCCCCGGCGCCTATGCCGCCTACCTGCGCGATCCGGCCGGCAACAAGGTCTGCTCCTACACCTTCACCGACGGCAACTGAGCAATGAGCGTGGAACAGGTCAGTGCCAACCACTCCTTTGGCGGCGTGGAGGGTGTGTACAAGCATTCCTCCACCTCGACCGGCACCGACATGACCTTCTCGGTCTACGTCCCTCCCCATGGGGAAGGAGCGAGGCTGCCGGTGGTCTGGTATCTGTCGGGGTTGACCTGTACCCATGCCAATGTGACGGAAAAGGGCGAGTTTCGGCGCGTATGCGCCGAACTCGGCCTGATCTTCGTCGCGCCCGACACGTCGCCGCGGGGCGAAGGCATTCCCGACGACCCGCAGGGCGCCTATGATTTCGGCCTGGGCGCGGGCTTCTATGTCGATGCGACGCAAGCGCCGTTCGACAAGAATTATCGCATGTGGACTTATGTGACCGAGGAATTGCCGGCTCTCGTCGCGGAGAATTTCCCTGCGGACATGGAGCGCCAGTCGATCATGGGGCACTCGATGGGCGGGCATGGCGCGCTGACCATTGGTCTGACCCACCCGGAGCGTTTTCGTGCGGTATCGGCCTTCTCGCCGATCGTGGCGCCGTCCCAGGTTCCCTGGGGCAAGAAGGCGCTGGCGGGCTATCTCGGCGACAACCCGGCCGCATGGCGCAAGCACGATGCCGTTGCCTTGATCGAGGACGGGGCACGGATCGATGCTCTCCTGGTCGATCAGGGCGAGGCCGACCAGTTTCTCGAGGAGCAGCTTCGACCGCAGTTGTTGCAGGATGCCTGCCGCAGCGCGGGCATCGATCTCAGCCTCGGCATCAGGCCGGGCTACGATCATAGCTATTATTTCATTTCGACCTTCATGTCCGACCATCTGCGCTGGCACGCCGCGCGACTCGGCTGAAGGGCAAAGGATAATTATGACCCAGATATTCGTAACCGATCGGGAGGGGAGCGAACGCCCTGTTCCGGCAACGCCCGGTCTCAGCGTCATGGAGATCATCCGCGATGCCGGCATCGACGAGTTGCTGGCTCTGTGCGGCGGCTGCTGTTCCTGCGCGACATGCCACGTCTATGTCGACGATGCGTTTGCGAGCGTGGTCGGCGGTCCGACCGAGGATGAGTTCGACCTGCTGGACGGCTCGTCGCATCGGCGCACGGCTTCCCGGCTATCCTGCCAGATACCGTTCACCGACGCGCTCGATGGCCTCAAGGTCACGATCGCGCCCGAGGATTGATCCAACATGGCAGGGCAACCGATAACGAGGAAGGTGCATTGATGGACAGGCAGTTCGACATATTGATCGTCGGTGCCGGTCACGGCGGCGCCCAGGCGGCGATAGCGCTGCGCCAGGCGAAGTTTGCCGGGTCGATCGGGATTGTCGGCGAGGAAGCGGAACTGCCTTATGAGCGCCCACCGCTCAGCAAGGACTATCTTGCACAGGAAAAGAGCTTCGAGCGTATCCTGATCCGGCCCGTTTCCTTCTGGGAAGAGCGCAACATCGCGTTCCTGACCGGTCAGCGCGTCGTGACGGTCGATCCGCAGGCCAGGACGATCGGCACGGCAGCGGGCGAAACGATCAGTTATGGCCGCTTGATCTGGGCAGCGGGCGGTCATGCGCGGCGGCTGACCTGTTCGGGCCATGATCTCGCCGGTGTTCATTCGGTGCGCAGCCGCGCCGACGTCGATCGGATGATGGACGAACTTGCCACAACCCAGCGCGTCGTCGTGGTCGGCGGTGGCTATATCGGACTCGAAGCCGCCGCGGTCCTGACCAAGCTCGGCAAGAAGGTCACCATCCTCGAAGCCCAGAATCGGGTATTGGCGCGGGTGGCCGGCGTGGCGCTTTCCCGCTTTTACGAGGCCGAGCACCGCGCTCATGGGGTCGATATACGCCTTAATGCCGTCGTCCAGTGCATAGAGGAAAGGGACGGTCGCGCTGTCGGCGTCCGCCTTGCCGATGACGAGATCGTTCCATGCGAGATGGTCATCGTCGGCATCGGCATCGTCCCGTCGGTCGAGCCGCTCCTTTCGGTGGGGGCCGAGGGAGGCAATGGCGTCGCCGTCGACGAGCATTGCCGCACCTCGCTCCCCGACATCTTCGCGATCGGGGATTGTGCCCTTCATGCAAACCCCTTCGCCGACGGGCAGCCTCTTCGGCTCGAATCCGTCCAGAATGCGAACGACATGGCAACCACCGTCGCCAGGTTCATCGCGGGCGATCCTCAGCCTTATCATACCGTCCCATGGTTCTGGTCGAACCAATATGATCTTCGCCTTCAGACGGTCGGCCTGTCCATCGGGCATGATAAGGAAGTCCTGCGCGGCGACCCGGCGGGGCGTTCCTTTTCGATCATCTACCTGAAAGCAGGAAAGGTTGTCGCGCTCGATTGCGTGAACGCGACCAAGGATTATGTCCAGGGACGACAATTGGTGATCGGTGGCGCCATCGTCGATCCGGAACGTCTCTCGTCCATTCCTGCGCTCAAGGATATCTATGCTGCGTCTCCAGCTTGAGCGGGCTGCGCTACATCCAATTTGATTCAGAAAGAGGTTTCCCATGACCAAAGTCGTCATAGCTTCAGCCAAACGTACGCCGGTGGGGAGCTTTCTTGGCGCCTTCGGCTCGATACCCGCTCATGAACTGGGGCAGACCGCAATCCGCGCGGCGCTCGATCAGGCCGGTGTCAACGGCGAGGAGGTGGCGGAGGTCATTCTGGGCCAGGTTCTTGGCGCCGCGCAAGGCCAGAACCCGGCCAGGCAAGCCGCGATCGCGGCTGGCATTCCCAAGGAGGTGCCGGCCTGGGGCGTCAACCAGGTGTGCGGTTCGGGGCTACGCGCGGTAGCGCTCGGTGCTCAAGCGATCGCGAATGGCGATGCCAGGATCGTGGTCGCTGGCGGACAGGAGAGTATGTCGCTTGCGCCCCACGCGCAGAATCTGCGTGGCGGCGCCAAGATGGGAAATGTCAGCCTGGTCGACACCATGATTGTGGATGGTCTGTGGGACGCCTTCAACGACTATCACATGGGGATCACCGCCGAGAATCTGGCGGAAAAGTACCAGATCAGCCGCGAGGAGCAGGACGAGTTCTCGGTGGCCAGCCAGAACAAAGCCGAGAAGGCTCGCGCGACCGGGCGTTTCAGGGACGAGATCGTTCCCGTCACTGTGAAGAGCCGCAAGGGTGACGTGGTGGTCGAAAACGACGAATATATTCGTGACGGCGCCACGCTGGAGGCGATGGAGAAGCTCAAGCCCGCCTTCAAGAAAGAGGGGACGGTGACGGCTGGCAACGCCTCGGGACTTAACGACGGCGCCGCTGCGCTGGTGCTGATGTCGGCCGACGAGGCGGCGAAACGCGCATTGAAGACGCTCGCCACGGTAGTGAGCTGGGCTTCGGCTGGCGTCGATCCCTCCATCATGGGAATCGGTCCGGTGCCGGCGGTGAAACAGGCGCTCGAGAAGGCGGGTTGGTCGGTGAACGATGTCGACCTGATCGAGGCGAACGAGGCTTTCGCTTCGCAGGCGCTTTCAGTCTGTCGCGAGTTGGGTTTTCCGCCGGAGAAGGTGAACGTCAACGGCGGCGCGATCGCGATCGGCCATCCGATCGGCGCGTCGGGCGCGCGCATCCTTACCACGTTGCTCTACGAGATGGAAAAGCGCGACGCGAAGAAGGGCCTTGCCACGCTCTGCATCGGCGGCGGCATGGGCATCGCCATGTGCGTGGAGCGTTAAGGGGACTTCCGCTTATGGAGACGGATGCTCCGACAACTGTTCGATGCGAGGTTGCTGGACCCTTGGCGACGGTTTGGCTCGATGGTCCCGCGCGACGCAATGCGCTGGGACACGCGGCGTGGGCGGCGCTTCCCTCGATCATGGCAGATGCTGCCAGCAAGTCCCGGGCGATCATCCTGCGCGGGCGGGGCGGCAACTTCGGTGCGGGTGCTGACATCAAGGAGTTCGAAGAGGTCTTCGCCACGCGCGACACCGCGCTTGCCTATTTCGACCGGATGGAAGCGGCTATGCGTGCTGTCGAGGCAGTCGACGTGCCGGTCATCGCGGCCATCGACGGCTTGTGCGTCGGCGCGTCCGTGGCTCTCGCGCTCGCTTGCGACTTCCGGGTCGCTTCGGCAACCAGCAGCTATGCGATCACCCCGGCGAAGCTCGGCATCGCCTACCCCTATGGTGATGTGCGGCGCGTCGTGTCGGCGATCGGCCCGAGCCGCACCAAGGCGCTGATGTTCAGCGGCCGATCGATCCCCGCAGCGCTGGCGCTGACTTACGGGCTCGTCGATATCGTCGAAGCCGATCTTGAAACCGGGATTGCAGAGTTCGCGGGCATCGTCACTAGCTGCTCGCCTTGGACTATCCGCGCCACGAAGAAAGCCGTTGCGGCGATAGGCGCTGGCTTGGGTCCGGCAGAGGCTGGTTATCCCGGGATATTGGCTGAGGCTGTGGCTGGTGCGGATTTCGCAGAGGGCATGGCCGCCTTTGCGGCGCGGCGCAGACCGGACTTCAAGACCATCGTATAGCGTCAAGAAATACTGAATAATTTTTGAGCGCTCACGACGCTATGCATTGATTGTCACAGGCTTGAGCAGGGTGGATATCGATGGGATCTCTTCAAGGCAAAATTGCTCTCGTTACCGGCGCGGCATCCGGTATGGGCCAGGGCATCGCGGTCAAGCTCGCGCAGGAAGGCGCGATCGTGGAACTGCTGGACCGTCAAGATTCTTCCGCCACCTTTGCCGCTATCGCCGCCTCCGGGGGTACAGCCTATTCCCACCTATCCGACGTCACGGACGAAGCAAAGCTTTCGGAGGTGGCGCAGACCATCTCCGAGCGCCACGGAAAGCTCGACATACTCGTCAATAACGCTGGAATCCTTTCGGCCGGCAAACCCTGGAACGAGCATAGCCGCGAAGATCTCGAAGGCTATATCGCGGTAAATTATATCGGCTACTTCCTCGTTACCAAGACTTTCCATCCGCTTTTGCGCAAGAGCGGGGCGGGGCGCGTCATCAATGTTGCGTCCCGGACCTATTTTCTCGCGAATGCCGGCCAGCTCGCCTACGTCGCCAGCAAGGGCGCAGTGATTGGCATGACGCGCGTCCTCGCCAGGGAGCTGGGCCCGGAAAACATCACGGTCAATGCGGTGGCACCCGGCATGATCGCGACACCAGGTGTGCTCGAACATCATCCCGAGCAGGCCGTCGATGCCGTGATGCAAAATCAGGCGATCAAAAAGCGGGGGGAGCCAAGGCATCTCGCGGCGCTGATCGCCTTTCTCGCCGGCGATGAGAGCGAGCTTATCACGGGTCAGACAATTCTGGCAGATGGTGGGGGCTATTTCCTGTGAACGAGGGAAGACGCTCCTCGATCCAGTCGGTGAGGGCCGCGATATGAGCGGCGGCCTCCTGTCCGAGGTCCGTCAGCGTGTATTCGACATGTGGCGGCACCACGGGAAAGCTGCGCCGCACGAGCAGACGGTCCGCTTCGAGCTGCTGCAGGGTCTGGGCGAGCATCCGTTCGCTGACGCCACCGATCTTCCGGCGCAACTCGCTGAAACGCAATGTCCCGGAGCGCAGCCCGATCAGGACCAGAACGCCCCAGCTGCTGGTGATGTGTTTGAGGATCGTGCGCGAGGGACAGCGCGGTTCGAGCACATCGCCGCGTTCCATCCGATCGGTCAGCAAGAGAGAAGTTTCCCGAAGCATCCATACTTACCATTTTGTTCGTACTTAGCATTCGTAAGCTAGGGGCTTAACTTGGTCGAGGCAATAACCCAGGAGACAATCATGTTCGCAGTAACCGGAGCCTCGGGGCACCTCGGCCGCCTTGTCATCGACGCCTTGCTATCCCGTACCGATCCCCGGAACATTCTCGCCCTCGCCCGCGACCCAGCCAAGCTGGCGGATCTGGCGGAGCGTGGCGTTACGGTCCGCGCCTTTGACTATTCTGTACCCGACAGCCTCGCCGCCGCGCTGGGCGATGTCGATCGCCTGCTTCTGATCTCCTCGAGCGAGGTTGGTCAACGCGAAACCCAGCACCGGGCTGTCATCGACGCGGCGAAGGCCGCAGGCGTCGGTTTCATCGCCTACACCAGCATCCTTCATGCCGACGCCAATCCGCTCGATCTCGCGGTCGAGCATCGGGGTACCGAGACTGCCCTGCAAGAGAGCGGCATCTCCTATGCCCTGCTGCGCAATGGCTGGTACAATGAGAACTACACGATCGGCCTCGATGGCGTGGTCGAGCACGGCGTGCTGATCGGCAGCGTCGGCGAGGCTCGCGTCGCGGCCGCGTCGCGCAAAGACTATGCGGAAGCCGCAGCGATAATCCTCGCGCAGGAACCGCCCGAGACGAACACCTATGAGTTGGCGGGCGACAGCGGCTTCACCCAGGCCGAACTCGCCGCCGCCATCGCTGCGGCAAGCGGCAAGCCTGTCGTCTACCAGGATCTCCCTGAAGCCGATTATGCGGCGGCGCTCGAGGGCTTCGGCATTCCTGGGCCACTCGCACATATATTGGCTGATAGCAGCGCGAAGGCGGGGAAGGGGGCCCTGTTCGACGACAGCGGTACACTGGGACGGCTCATTGGACGCCCGACCACGCCGATCGCGGTTTCCGTCCAGGAGGCGTTGCAGGGGTGATGCGGGGAGGAGACTTCATCGACGCCGCCACGGCGCCCGCGGAGCGTACCGAGGCGATCAAGCTGCATGGCCCTGAGGGTTTCGCCGGTATGCGGCGAGCCGGTCGTCTCGCGGCCGATATCCTTGATCGCCTCGCTTCTTCCGTCGTTCCTGGCGTGCGTACCGACGAACTCGACGGACTGGTTCATCAGATGACGGTCGAAGCGGGAGCCATTCCCGCTTCGCTCGGCTATCACGGCTTCACGCACAGCTGCTGCATCTCGATCAACCATGTGGTGTGTCACGGTATTCCGTCGGAACGAACGCTAAAGGACGGCGCCATCGTCAACATCGACGTGACGCCGATTCTTGACGGCTGGCACGGCGACACAAGCCGCACCTTCCTCGTCGGACAGGTTCCGCTCAAGGCGCGGCGTCTGGTCGAGGTGACCTATGAAGCGATGATGCGGGGCATCGAGCAGGCAAGGCCCGGCAACCGCGTCGGCGACATCGGGCATGCCATAGAGCGTTTCGTGGCGCCCTATCGCTACGGCATCGTGCAGGACTTCTGCGGCCATGGTCTTGGCCGTGTCTTCCACGACGCTCCCAACATTCTGCACCATGGCCGGCCGGCTACGGGTGCCGAGCTACGGCCCGGCATGTTCTTCACGATCGAGCCCATGCTCAACGGCGGCAAGGCGGCGGTAAAAATCCTCGACGATGGCTGGACCTCGGTGACGCGCGATCGCAGCCTGTCGGCGCAATTCGAGCATTCGATCGGCATCACCGAGACCGGATGCGAAATTTTCACGCTGGGATCATCGGAGCGACGGGTTTGACCAAGGAACAGACGATCAAGGCGGTCCGCGCCTACGGCGGCAAAGGACTTGATGGATTGACCGTGGTGGATTTGCCCGACCCTGGCCAGCCCGGGCCGGGGGAAATCCGCGTCAGGATCCATGCCAGTTCGCTCAACTATCATGATCTGGGCGTCGTCTCCGGGGTGATGGGAGCAGCCGAAGGCCGGATTCCGATGTCGGACGGTGCTGGCGTCATCGAAGCCGTAGGAGAAGGCGTGGAGGAGTTCGCGATCGGGGATCAGGTCGTATCGACCTTCTTTCCGCACTGGCTCGACGGCGAGCCGGTACTTGCCGATTTCTCGACGACGCCGGGCGACGGGATCGACGGCTATGCGCGCGAGGTCGTCGTGGCCCCGGCATCCGGGTTCACGCACGCGCCTCGTGGGTACACGCACACCGAGGCTGCAACGCTCACCACGGCCGGCCTGACGGCGTGGCGCGCGCTCGTCGTCAATGGCGGGCTGAAAGCGGGCGACAGCGTGCTGGTGCTGGGCACAGGCGGCGTTTCCATTTTCGCGCTTCAGTTCGCCAAGGCGATGGGGGCGAGCGTCATCGTCACGTCTTCCTCGGACGAGAAGCTCGAACGTGCGAAAGCACTGGGGGCGGATCGCCTGGTCAACTACCGGGCAGACGCGAATTGGGGTGAGACGGTTCGCCGGCTCGCCGGCGGACGCGGCGTCGATCATGTCGTGGAAGTGGGCGGTCAGGGCACGCTCACGCAATCGATCGGAGCTGCAAGGATCGGAGGGCATATCGCACTCATCGGCGTGCTGACGGGCGTGGCCGGCCCCGTGCCGACGGCAGCGCTGATGGCACGACAGCAGCGGCTCCAGGGGCTGGTCGTGGGGAGCCGGCGCCACCAGCAGGATATGATCCGCGCGATCGAAGCGACGGGTATCCATCCCATGTTGGATCGTTCGTTCGGCCTGGATGCCATTTCCGATGCATTTCGCTTCCAGGCAGGTTCGGGCCATTTTGGGAAGATCGCCCTGCAGGTCTCGACGTGAGGACGGTGCTCATCATTCGGGCGGCCGAATGACGAATGGGGCCGGTCGCAAACCCAAGGATCTGAAGCGTCCCCCTGAACATGATGCCGCGGTGCCTACAGGCGCTTTGCAGCGATTGCTGGACGCATTCGAAGCAGATTATGGACTGCTGCATCAGAAACTAACAGTCTATTTGAAATCCAGCGAGGCAGCAGCAGAGGCCCTACACGATACCTATATCAAATTGCGCAAGGGACCATCCGTCGGCGATCTTCAATATCCTCGCGCTTATCTGTTCAGGATGGCGATCAATCTTGCCAAGAATCGCCAGCGGGGCGAGGGGCGGGAATCCTCTGAAGACGACCTTCAACTTCATTCATTCCCGGATAGCGCACCGGACCCGGAACGCGCTGCGACTGCCACCGACGAGATGCAGCGAGCCCTCGAGGCGCTTCACAGGCTGCCCGACCAACGTCGTGAGATATTTCTGGCCAGATGGCGTGACGAAAAAAGTCAAGCCGAGATCGCGCTGGAATTCGGCTTGCACAAACGCACCGTCCAAAAGGAACTGACACGCGCCGAACAGCATCTCCGGGTTGCCTTGCACCGACCGAAAAACTGAGGCGGCAGCTTGTAGTGATGGGACGACCGGGCGGAGCGTAATCCACCGCCCGGTCGATCGGGTCAGGCAGCGGGCGCGGAGAACTTCGCTGCTTCCTCGGAACCGCTGGTCGCGTTGCCGGCGCTGTAGGAATGCGCGCCCGTGCCGGCCAGCTTGCCGCCGTCGACGATCAGATATTCGTCTCGGATGGGCCGGCCCTCGAAGAAACATTCAAGGATTTCGCGCGTGCCCGCAGCATAGCGCGCTTGCGCCGAAAGCGAGGTGCCGGAAATATGCGGGGTCATACCCTCGTGCGGCATCGTCCGCCACGGGTGATCCTTGGGCGCGGGCTGCGGAAACCAGACGTCGCCCGCATAGCCCGCAAGCTGCCCGCTCTCCAGCGCGCGGACGATGGCGTCACGGTCGCACAACTTCCCGCGCGCGGTGTTGACCAGATAGGCGCCGCGCTTGAAGCGCTTCAGCGTCTCGTCGTTGATCATATGCTCCGTCTCGGGATGGAGCGGCACGTTGAGCGTCACCACGTCGCAGACGCCGTACATCTCTTCGCGCGTGTCGTGCCAGGTCAGGCCCAGTTCCTTCTCCACCGCTTCCGGCAGGCGGTGCCGATCGGTATAGTGGAGATGCATGTCGAAGGGCTTGAGGCGCTTCAGCACCGCCAGGCCGATGCGCCCGGCGGCGACGGTGCCGACATGCATGCCTTCCACGTCGTAGGAGCGCGCCACGCAGTCGGCGATGTTCCAGCCACCCTTCACCACCCAGTCGTGCGACGGGATATAGTTGCGCACGAGACCGAGGATCATCATCACGACATGCTCGGCGACGCTGATCGAATTGCAGAAGGTGACCTCGGCAACGGTGACGCCATGGTCGATCGCGGCCTGCAGGTCGACATGGTCGGAGCCGATGCCAGCGGTGAGCGCCAACTTGAGCTTGGGCGCCTTGGCGATGCGCTCGGCCGTCAAATAGGCGGGCCAGAAGGGCTGGGAGATCACGACTTCAGCGTCCGCCAGTTCGCGCTCCAGGACCGAGTCCGGGCCATCCTTGCTGGATGTCACGACGAGCGTATGGCCGTTGGATTCGAGATATTTCCTCAGGCCCAGCTCGCCCGAGACGCTGCCGAGCAAGGTACCCGGCGTGAAGTCGATCGCCTTGGGCGTGGGAAGCGTCTGGCCATCGGGATACTTCTCGATCTTCGGCAGGTCGTCCCGAGCGTAGCTGGTAGGGTAACCGTCGATCGGATCATCGTAGAGCACGCATACGATCTTCGCCATTTCATGTCCTTTCGTCATAAAGAAAGGATAGCGCGCGCCGAACGCTTTTCGGAAATCACCGCGACGGGTATCGAAGAGCCTTCATGGCCAGCACATCCTCGTCCGATCGGTCGCAAGGCACGG
>NZ_BCTX01000094.1 GCF_001590985.1 Novosphingobium naphthalenivorans NBRC 102051 | reverse complement strand
ATCGGCATATGTGGCGGCATGAGCGGGTACCGCGATTAAGAATGCCAGAAGCATGGCAGGATTACGCAAAATCATGAGCCCCATCGAACGCCGAGATTCCATCTCTGACTGGCACAGCTTGCGCCAAGTTGTCATGCTTAGAGCGACATATGACAGGCAGAAAATCCACAATATTACAAAATTTTAACATCACGTGATTGCCCAAGCGTGATGGAGAGGTGAGCATGACCAGTACGTCAAATTTTGTAGAGCCGCTTTCAAACAGCGCGCGGTGGTTCGTCGAACTGCTGACGGGCAGCCTTGGCATGTCGGTCGCGGTTCTGGCTATTGCGGCTGTTGGACTTGCGATGCTGCATGGGCGGCTGAGCGTTCGTGCAAGTGCGCGCGTAGCGCTCGGTTGCTTTATCCTATTTGGCGCGCCAGCGATTGCGCACGGTGTTGCGGGCCTTGCCTCATCCGCAAATGTAACATCTGCTCAGGTCTACAACGGGCTGGCGCCACTGCCTTTGGTCGCTCCCCAAGCCCCGCAACCTGACCGCGACCCTTACGCCGGAGCATCAGTTCCGATGTAGGGGCAACCAAAAGTTATCGATAGATCACGCACCGGCAGTCGTGACGTTGGTCCGATTGTCTGCGGTATCGATTGTGTATGTTGTCGTCTCGCCGTTGTTGACGGTACCGGAATGCACCACTTTCACAAGGCGCCCCTTGGCGTCGTAGGTGTAGGTGACGGTTTCCGTTGCATGAGCGAACCCCGGAAGGGTCAGGCTGGCGATCAGGGCAAGAGCCGCGGTGGCATTGCGCATGGACTTCTCCTCTAAAGATACTTCAAGCTAGTCGAGCCGGTGAATTTGGCAAATCGCCCCTAGTGCGATTGCAGAATTTTAACTCAGGCCATACGTCCCAGAGGGTGGATTACCCCACCAGCTTTACTTGAACTCACCCGCGAGGTCTTCATGATGTATCGCTTCGATGGTCTGCCCTACCGACGCATCGCCCGCCGCCCGGATATCACCATCGACGATGGTCGAAGGGCACATGGCCTGCGCCATCAAGAGGCTTGACCAGGCCGCGCGTGACGAGAAGTAGCAGCGGTTTTGCAGCATGGCTCCATCGGCGAGTGGCGGAAGTCCCCGCGATTTCAAGAAACCACCCCGCCAACACCATGATGGCACCGTGAGCCTCCCCACGGCGCCATCAATCTCGTCAAAAACGACGTACAGACAACAGGTTACCCCGCAGGGTGAGCCATACCTTTTATCTTGCCGTCGTCCATTAGCACCCAGCCATAAAGCCCAGAACTCCGCCATTTTACGGATGATTCTGTCGTGCAGACCAGTATGTTGCGGCAAAGGCGTAGAGAAGCGACAACAGGAAAAGCGCTACTCCGATCCACAAGTATCTTCGGTCGCCCCCCTGATGGAAAGCGTCGTAACAGATTGCCAATGCCCCTAAGGCTGTCGCCAGAACCCTTGGGAAAATATGTGCTTGATAGTTCACCGAACGAATTGCTTCGCCTTCGCTTAGATTACGCAATATTATCAGGCCGATAGAAATTCTAGTGTACATTCCCCAATCTACCAAAATAGCGAAAGGGATGCAGGCGATGTATGCTATGATCTTAATCATCTTATCGACAGCTATACAATGAACCGGCCGCCCCGGCTGCGGTGCCAGCACCGTTGCCAATTAAGGCCGCCTGCCTTGCCTGACTAGCGGACAAATTACCAAACATCCGCCCAGATGCGAAAGCACCACCTGCTAGCTTCTGCGTCAAAGGCCCGGCAAATAGTCCGGCTGCATCCAGACCTGCGCCAATGTAATCTCCGTTCGCAGCATGTGCGATGGCGCCTACAGCCGATGCTCCTAGTGAAACTGCGCCAGAAATCACCGCAACAGTTTCAAAACCGGCAAATCCGACACCAGTCGGTGCGGTAACCAGCCCGAGTGCTCCGGAAGTCGTAGCAATACCACCGGCCACCAAACTTGTCTTGTCAGCCTTGTCGGCTATCCATGCGGCCCAACCGTTACCGCAACCCGACTGCTGCTGCTTTTGCGGCACTGGTAGACCAGGGTTTGGAACCTTACAACCAGCACCTGTGCACGCCGAGCTTTTTGACGGCCTTTTAGCCGTGACCTCAATGTCAGGCCCCGAATCTCCCCCCGCGTCATTTCGATCACCCGTTCCATCCGAGACCTTCCCAAGTCCAAAAATGACCGATGCAGCAGCCCCGCTGATGGGCGGGACTTCAACTTTCCAAGTCACTACTATTTCGTCCGTACCATTAGGATCCAGCGCATTTACCGGGTCGCCACCAACGTAATTATACCAGTTCATGCCATCGCCGTACCCGATGGGGTCGGTTTGCATGAACCTTCCTAGCGTAGGCGAATAGAAACGGGCCTTGTAGTAATACATTCCCACCTCGCCGAGCCAGACTTGCCCCGTGTATTGGAAGCGGCCGACATTCGTCGATTGCGGAATGCCATATTCGTCATAGCGATTGATGTTCAGCCCCACACCAGATGCGTCAGTCACGGAAACGATCGAACCGCGTTCGTCTCCCTGAAGCCAGCGGCGATCTGTGGTGCTTGACCCTTCGTACCACACAATCGGCTCGTCCGTGCCCGGACCTGGCACGAAGCGGCGCTGCAACACGTTGGAGCCGTTATACTCCCCGATCATATTGACGCCATCATAGAGGAAGCGCGAGGTCGTGCCACCTGACACCACCTGATAAAGGCGATCAGCCGGATCATAAGTCAAAGTTGCGGAAGGGCCTCCGCTCACTGACGTGAGCTGGTTCAGGCCGTTGTAGACATAAGACGTGCTGCCCGAGCTAGTCAGGTTGCCTCTCGTGTCATAGCCGAGCGATGTTGAGCCGGAGGCCGTGTACTGGTTGAGACCATTGGTCGTATAGCCGCGATTAAAATTATACCCGTCAGTCCAGGCGTAGGCATCATTGGTCCTGGCAAGGCTTGTGATCTGCGAGGCGGGATTGTAGCCGATGGCCGTCCCCGTACCACCAACGGCACCAATAATCAGATCATTAGCGGTTCCCGCCGGATCGATCTTCAGGCCAGCAAGCCGACCAATGGAATCGTAGGCGTATGTACGAGCCGTTCCGTTCCCGTAAGTCACAGCCGTTCGGCGTCCAAGGCTGTCGTAGCTGTAGCTAGCCAGCACGCCGACACCCGAGGTAGCACCATTCTCCCGTATAGCGGTTACATTCCCGGCCGTATCATAATCGTAAGCGACATAGAGACTGTCTGGCCAGGTGATTCGGGTTCGCCGGGAGGCTACGTCATATTGATAGCCAACCGTGCCTTGCGGAGTAACTTGAGATGTGACCCGCCCAAGCGCGTCATAGGCGTTGGTCACGCTTTGGCCACCCGAGGAATAGGTTGCTGCTGTCTGCATGCCGAGCAGATTGTAATTGTACGTCCGATCGCTGATTGTTGAGCCACTCAGGCCCGTTAGACGTCCCAGATTGTCATACGAGTAGGTCAGCGAATTTCCGTCCCGAAGGCGGCGGGCAGTGACATGGACATTATCGCCATACGTCAAGAGCTCATAGTCGGTGGAGGAACTGCTGTTCGACCCTTTGGTCGCGACAGGATAGCCCGTCTTTAGCAGCCGATCATAAGCATCATACTCATACGTCGTCCTATTCAAATTTGCATCGATAACGTAAGAAACGAGCCCATCATTTGTATAGGCAGTCTGCTCATAACTGGCCGCGGTTGTGCCATAAGCCTGATCGACACGTGTCGTTCTCCCCACTGTATCGTATGTGTACTTGGTGACCCGGTCGGATCCATTGGAACTCGTGGTCTGAGGTGTGCACGCGTCAGTCTGACTGGACCACTGTGAAGGGTCCATACGCACCACGGCACATTTTACACGCCCTGCGGTATCGTAGTTCTGTTGAGAGAGGGCGTAAGTTGTCCCACCAGACGTGATTTGCGATTGAACCGGACGGGCGTTCGCATCGTACGTGGTGGAAACTTGCTGCTGCGAACTGAAATTGGTCCACGCCGTATCCGACTGATCCGTTACAGTTCCTGCCTCAACAAGCGTTACTTGCCCATCGGCATTATAGGTAAGCTTCTGCGCCGCCGGAGTTCGTGTGCCCGTGCCATCCGGGTCCGGCCCCACTGTGCCTACACGCTGACCGATGGCGTCATAATGAAACACGGTCTTGTCCCCGGTTCCGCTCAGCGGACCATCCACAGACACCAGATTTCCGACGTTGTCATAGGCAAAAGCCGTTGTGGCGCTGATGCTCCCGTTGCCTGCTGCCTGCGTAACACTAACTGGCAACAAGTTGTTAGCCGTGCCAAGTGTTTGCGGACCATAGGAAATGGTAGCCTTGGTTTCGTTGGCGGTACCGACGCAACTCGCCGGATTCGCGGAAGTTGCAGTTAAGCAGGTCGATACGCCGGTCAGTTCGTAGTGCGTCACACCGGATGCCACGATCGAACCAGAGCTGTTCTTGTAATAGGCTTGCTCCCCGGTGTACGTGTAACGCGTCTGCGGGCGCACGCCTGAGGCGTCCGCAGGTAGCGTAGCCGTCAGCACTCCGCCATGCGTGCTATCATATGTATAGTCGGTCTCGTTGCCGAGCGCGTCTTTCGTCCAGGTAGGCTTGTTACAAGTGAGAGTATTGGAGCACGAGGACGGATAGCTAGCCGTTACCGCAATCGTTCCGGAACCGGACTTCGGATGGTTGGTAATTGTCGTTGGGTTGCCACGCGTATCATATGCGTATGTAGTGTATCCGCCTTCCGGCAGCGTCGCTTGCGCCAATCGGCCATCGGAATCGTACGTGTATGTGGTTGTGTGCCCGGCCTCGTCCGTAACCGATGTTGGCAGACCAACACTCGTATCGGAAACGACGGTACGAGTGGAGCTGTCCGGATTGGTGCGGACCACTGTCATGGTGCTGCCCGACAGCGAAAAGGCGTATTGCCAAGTCAAGCCATTCTTGGTCAGCGAAGAGACGCGGCCATTGCTGTCCTGATATATAGTTTCTGAGTTGGCCGTGCTTCCCGGGCGCTTGTACGTGAAATAGTAGCCCGTCGTGCTGCTCCAAACATTGCCGTACTTTGCTTGATGGCCAAGAGCGTCCGTAACGGTAGTGTAGGTCGATGCCCCCGACGTCGTGTAAGTGTACGTTACCGTCGGCCAGGTTTGAGAGTACGAGCACGTTGATGCTGCTGGATCACAATAGTCCACGGCCATATTGAGAGCCGTTATCGAGCCAATCTTGTCCCAGTTAGTGCCCCCTTGGGAGGTTGTGGCATCATTTGAACGATAGTTATAATGCAGTTGGTACCCATAGCTGCTCGTCACGCCTTGGAGACGGATTTTGGTTATGTAAGTGCCGCCGGAGCAGCCATCTAGGTTGTTCGAGCAATACGTAACCTGCTGGTATGCCATGTTCAGACGCGTGTGATCTGGCAGATCAATCTGCGTAATGCGCGCTTTCATGGTGGAACCGTCCAAGGTTCCGATATTTTTGTTTCCGAACGTGTAGACACTGCCGTCAGAGAGCGTCAGTACATAGGCTGTACCATCGTCTACCAGCGTCGCTCCATCGCCCATCGTTGACGTGAACGTTGACCCCGATTTGGTGAATGTCTTGGAGTGAAGCCCGGACGCAGAGAATACGCTAGCCCGCCAAGTGGCCCCGCTGGTATTGTAAACCGCAAGGCCAAACGATGCACCACCGTTCTTGAAGCCTCGCCCCATATATTGAGCAAGCTCTCCGTCGCCAGAACCGATAGAGACCTCTTTAGCGACATTGATATGACTGCCGGAAGCAAGGTCAATGCCGTTTTCATCCACGACATATCTGCTCGGTGGCGCCGCTGTTTCCGCTGATTGCGCGAGAAGAGGCGTTGCCCATCCCGCCGCAAGGAAAGTCGTTGCGCACAATGCCGCGCGACGACGAGAACGTGAGAAATTCTTCACCACACCAGCTTGCATGAAAGCACCCCACCTAATTCACAACAGGGCGAGGATTATCTTCAGATCCGGAAAGTACAAACATTTGACATCATTAAATATTTGTAACTCTGAGCTGGCGATTGCCCGAGTGCGAAAATAGAGACGACTTCTCGGCCTGATCGACAGATTGTCCATCCAAATGGCGTAGGAAGTCAGTCGAGGTTGAGCGTGACTTCCTTTAATCTCGAAGGGCGCAACCAATGGGGGCCACGCGTGCCAACTCCGCTGATAGCTGTAGTACTCCGGCAAACCAGGTTTTTGAGTGCCAATTGCCAACGGATGAATTATTGAAATCGCGGATAAGGCCGCACGTCAAGTTTACACCGTATAGGACCTGCATCCTTCCGGAGTTCATTGCGGCATTTCTCAATGGCCTTGCGATTGTCGCGCAGTAAATCGGCGGCTTCGGCAAGCGCGCTCCACGCCCGTGGACTATCAGCCTGCATCAACCGTGACCCCGCTTCCCACAGCGTCGGCTCACCGATGATGTGCGCGGCCATTGCCTCGGGCATATGCCACCCTTGCGGCAAGGTGCGCAGGATCACGCCGGGGAT
This sequence comes from Novosphingobium naphthalenivorans NBRC 102051, assembly GCF_001590985.1. Lineage (GTDB taxonomy): Bacteria > Pseudomonadota > Alphaproteobacteria > Sphingomonadales > Sphingomonadaceae > Novosphingobium > Novosphingobium naphthalenivorans. The sequence continues at coordinate 9,117 of NZ_BCTX01000094.1, read as the reverse complement.
GAACGACCATAGCAACATGCCCGCGACCAAGCCGCCGCCCACCGCCCATACGATGCGACGGCGCTGCTCGCGGGCGGTCGCGACTACGCCCGCCAACCTCTCCATATGGCCCACCGCCCCTTCGATCCGCCCCTGCGCCTGTGCATTGGCGATACCCTCCTCCGCACGGGCTTTCGCACCGGCCGCGGAAATCTGCCGGGCCAACTCATCGGTTGTCAATTCCATCGCCGGTCTGCGCGCCAGCGTATTGATCGCCTCGCGCATCCTGCCCAGTTGGGCTTCGATCTTTCCCAATGTTTCGCTGTAGTCGGGTGCAGCATCGCGCCTCGCCGCAAACCCGGCGATGGCGGCCTCCAGCAGGTCCACCTTTTCACCAAGGCGCGTGAACGCCCTTACCGCCGGATCGGCTTCGGGGGATGGCATTGGCAGATTATCCATAATCGTTCCTCCTAACGGCTCAGGCCATGGCTGCGGCCCATCTCGATCCCGGCGCTTGCCGTAAGATCGTGGGCGAGCTTACGCCCCGTATCGAAGTCAATGCCCAGGTCCTGGCGGCGCGGGCGCAGCAGAGATTCCACCTGCGCGTCGCGCTCCAGGCTCTTGGCCATGCCCGCCATTTGCTCAGACACCTTGCGCGCGCCCCGGAAATCGCCATCACGCTGCAACTCTTCGCGATGCTGGCTGAGCTGAAGCCAGCCTTCAACGAAGCGGTCCGCGCGCAGCTGCGGATCAGTGCGAACTTCGGCTTCAAGCTGCATCGCTCGGATGGCCTGACGGGTCCGGCCAGCGGCGGCTTCGGAGACCAGGGCGGGATTGCGGCTGTAGGCCGCCTCCATGTCCGCCGCTGCGTGTTTACCAGTGGCGTTCAGTGCCTCGCGGGCCTTGTCCAGTTCGGCCGTCTGGTGCGACAGGACAGGCAAGCCCTTGTCCTGCATTCTGCTGACATCGGCGATGGCACGGGCATGGCGCTCCACAGCAATCTGTCGCATGGGATCACGCTCGACCTGGACGGCTTTCGCAGCATCGGGAGGACTGAAATCAGCGAAGGCTCCCCTAAGCGAAGCCGATGGGATGGGACCGGACCGATCGGGCATGGCCACCGCAGCACGATCCTGCCCACCGATGGCAAGGCGCAGACCATCGAACATTCCTCGTGCTCTTTCTGGTACCTTGTGAACAATCTCCGAGACACGTTCGCGCAAGGTGATGCCGCGCCGTTCGGCGAAGGTATGCGCCGGATCGCGGCGCTCGTAGTCGCTCGCCATGTCCTTGGTCCGCTCGCGCGAGAGGATGCGGACAAGCCGGTCTTCGTCCTTGAAGTCGTCACGGCCGTAGTGAAGCTGCAAACCTTCCCTATGACGGGACAACCCGACATAGGCACCGTGTCTATCCATGCGCGGCGTCGCCAGCACATGCCCGCGATCGACCGTCATGCCCTGCGCCTTATGGATCGTGGCGGCATAACCATGATCGATGTGGGCATAAGCCTTGGTCTCGAAGGCCACGCTGCGCCCGTCGTCGGTGCGCACGGTCATGTTCTGCGGGTTCACCTGCTCGACGGTGCCCAGCGTGCCGTTCTTTACGTCGAGGCCGCGCTCGTTTTTCAGGAACATCACACGATCGCCGTCTGCGAAATGCCGATCGCCACGCTCGGTGTTCACCAGTACGTCTTCGCCCAGTTCACCGGCACCGCGCATTCTATCACGCGCTGCTTCGTTGAGTTCGCGCACCTCGTCGTTGGTGTGGGTGAGGATGATGCGGGTCTGATCCGGCGCAGCGATGCGCTCGCGGTCCCAACGATCGACCAGTTCGCCGCGCGCGTCCTCGCGGGTGGCCGCAGCATGGACCATACCGTGCTCGCTGTAGGCCCGGATCGCTTCGCCGGTGCGGCCGGTTGCCAGATGCCGCGTTGCATCCTGCTGCCAGCCCTCGCGCTGGCGGCGCACTTCGGTGATTTCGACACCGCCATGGCACTCGTGGATCGCACGGAACGCCGCCCCGGCTTCGATCGCCTGCAATTGCTGCGGGTCACCGACCAGGACGACCTTGGCGCCCGCCTCCTGGGCATGCGAGAGGACGCGTTCCATCTGGCGCGTGCCGACCATGCCCGCCTCGTCGATCACGAGCACGTCGCGCGAGGTGAGAAGATCACGGCCCTGGCTCCAGCCATGCTCCATGCTGGCGATAGTGCGCGAAGCGATGCCCGAGCCGTTCTCCAACCCTTCTGCGGCAATGCCCGACAGGGCTGCGCCCCGCACAGTCAGCCCTGCATTCTCCCACGCCTCGCGCGCGACGCCCAGCATCGCGCTCTTACCGGTCCCCGCGTAGCCGACAACGACGCTCAGATCGCGGCTATCGGTGGCGTGGTCGAAGGCTGCGCGTTGTTCGCCCGACAGCACAAGTGCGCCGTGCTCCGCACGCGCCAGCGCCGCGCACCGGTCACTTTCATCCACCGGGCGCCGCTCGCGCTCCGCCATTAGGTCCGCGGCGCGCTGCAAGCGCTGTTCGGTTTCGATCATCTCGCGCGAGGTGAACCGGTCTTCTCCCCGCCCGTCCTTGCCCAGTTCGATCAGGTCAGGCGAGGAGCGCAATGCGCTCATCGCGGCGTCGAACTGGTCCTTGCCGTCGCTGTGGCGGTGGACGAACATCGCCATGTCGCGGGAGGTGAAGGTGGCCTGCTGGTGCGTGATCGCATCAAGCGCGATGCGCGGCTCGGCGATGATGCGCGCACCGTTCTCGCGGGCGATGGCACGATGGTCCTCGATACGCTCGACTTCGAGACCACGCGTCCCCATGCGTGAGGCGGCCGGACCGACCTTGTCCTGCGGCGCGAGGTCAATGCCCTGCGCTTCCAGAGAGCGGTGATCAATGCGGGCATCGATGTCGAGTTCGGCCAGGCGCTGGTTGACGTGCTCTTCCCAGCGCTCGCGCCATTGCTCCACCATCTCGGTGCGGTTCCAATCGCGCACCTTCGCGCCGAAGCCGTCCTCGCCCACTTCGCGCATTGTCAGCATGACATGGGCGTGAGGCTTGGGCTGGCCGTCAGTGCCGATATCCCAGTGGACATTGAGATCGGCGATCATGCCCTGGTCCACGAACTGCTCTCGCACGAAGTGGCGCGCCAGCTCGATGCCCTGTTCCTGATTCAGCTCCCTCGGGATCGCGAATTCCACTTCTCGGACAAGCTGTGCGTCCTTGCGCTTCTCGAAGGCCTCGACATCGTTCCACAGCCGTTCCCGGTCGCGCCATGCCTCGGGCGCATTTTCCGGGAGCAGCACTTCGCTGTGAACGACGCCGGGCTTGTTGGTGAAATCGTGGTCACGGTCGAACCGCTCGTCGTGCAGGCGCTCACCCGCGCGATAGGCCGCCGCCGCGACGGCACTGCGGCCCGAGGCGCGGCTGATGACTTTGACCGAGAGGTGGAAGATTGCCATGGCGGCAATCGAGTTACACTTCAAGCAGCACGTCGGCACGACGTATAAGCGCGCCCTTCCCAAAGAAAATCCGGGAAGGGACCGGCTCGTTTCAGACCGTCCCGGCGACACTACTGCGCTGCCGTCAGCGCTCACCTATCATGGCTCCACCACCACAGACATGGAGACTGCGATGCGAAAGCCCAGGGATTTCGATTCGGAACTGAAGGCGCTGGCCGACAAGGCGAAGCAATTGAAAGACCGCCGCATACGTCAGCTCGGTGAACTGGTTGTCGCGACTGGAGCCGATGCACTCGATGCCGACGTCCTGGCAGGCGCGCTGCTCGACGCGGCCGGTATGAAGGACACGGCGAGGAAGGAGGCCTGGCGCAAGAGCGGGGCGGGCTTCTTTCTCGGCAAGGCGCGAACACCTGCGCCGGGACCTGACCGCAATCCGGAAGGCACTCTGCCGTTCGGTGGCGGCGGGACATCGGCTTGAGGCCGTGAAGGCACGAACCGACATGCGTGGCTGGCAGGTCAAGCGCCGCGAACGCACGCGCCAGTTGATCGAACTGGGCGGGCTCGTCGTAAAGGCTGGGCTCGTCGAACTGACCGGCGATGATCGCGCGATCCTGTACGGCGCCTTTCTCGACGTTGCGGCGCGTCTGCGCAGTGACGATGGCGAGCAGCGCCGCGTGCTGTGGCGGCGGCGCGGCAAGCGGGCCTTCGATCTCGATACCGAGCGCGAAGGACCTACACGCTCTCACCCCGCGCTGCCCGGCCGAGAAGTTTGATGGCGGTGGCCATATGCGCTTCGACTTCGTCGATCCCGATGCCAACGCGCACGGCAATCCGGCGATAGGGAAGATCGTCGAAACGGTGCATCATGAACACCTCGCGCGTGAGGTCCGGCATGCGTTTCAAGGCCTCTTCCATACGGGCAAGGCACGCACTGTCGGGCGGTGGCGTTGGTGCCTGCAAACGAGGTTTCAGCCATCGTATCGCCAGGACCTGGCAGCGCGAGCGGATGACAGCCAGGCGGCCGTTGTCCCATTCAGCCATGACGCTGCCTCCCGTGTACCGGACGTGCGTGCCCGGTTACCGAGCGCACATGGTCGAGCAGCCTGCGCGTGAGTGATTGCAGTTGGGCGCTGGACCAGGGACAGGAATGCCCGCTGCCGATGTCGGCGTGCCGCCATTTGCCGTAGGGCGATACAAAGCAGGCAAGCTGGTCGATCGCGGGCTCGTCGAGACCAAGACCAGTTGCGTTGCCGAGCGCGAGTGATCGGTCGATATGAAGCCCGACCTGGCGGGCACACCATTGGTCTTCGAAGCCGACGTCGAGGAGATGCGCGGACAGGCCGAGTTGCATGACGATACCGGTATGGTAGAGCAGGTTTGGGCCTTCGCGGATGATCCCTTGCTCGATGCTGGCGAAGAACTGCTCGGCATTGTGGTAGCGCGCCCGGCTGAGACTGCGTCCGGCACGTGTCCGTTGCAGAGTGGCGGGTTCACCGGCCCAGTCGAATTGCCGCAGTGCCGCCGTCCAATTGGGCGCGGTTGCAATGGCTGGAACCGCGACCGGCGCGAGGGACAAGGTGCCCAGCAGCGCGCGGCGCGATGTGGGCGAGGCGATCGGGGAACGATCGCGGTTCGTTGTAAGCTTCGATGTCATGACAGACCTGCACACTGGCGGTCCGCGCTGTCAGGCACGGAAGGTGCAAGCGGTGTTCTCTGGTCGCCGCATATCAACGGCTGTCAGCAACCGCCCGACACATGCGGCCGGGCGTAATGATGCCTGGCAGGATGATCCTTCGGGACGGCCGCCAGTTCTCCGTTCCGTGAGGCGGAATATGCCTCAGGTTGCAGTTTCCGGCAAGCTGGGCGGCGCAATTGGATCGAAATTTGACGGCCGCAACGGACCGTGACGAAACCGGCAGGTTTTGGGTCTGCATAGTCTTTATCGTTCCGCTGCTTACCTTGCAGGTCGAAGAACGTGCCTCGATTTTTCCCGACAATCGGATGACGCGCTTGACTTGGCAGCCGGGTGGCGGTCAGAAGTGCCCATCATTTGGACCTAGGGCATTGATTGAAACGAATATGACACTGGACATCAGGGGGAGCATCAAAAACACCAAATTAAGTTCCAATCCCTATGTTGTTTTTGAAGAAATCATTTCCAACGCCATAGACGCTTTTCTTATCCGAATTCATGGGGACAGGTCGGAGCCGAACCTGAACGTTAAAATTCGCGTAGATTTCTCAGCCAGCGATCTTTTCGGTGATGGAGAAACCATGGCGTTGTCCTGCAAGGACAATGGATGCGGCCTTGGGGATGATCAACTCAAGGCGTTTCTGACGAAGGACACGTCCTACAAGGATGACCTTACCATCTCGGGGATTGGGCAGTGCAAGGGTGCTGGCCGTATCCAGTTTTTCCATCATTTTTCGGCCTTGTCGATTGACAGCACCTACCGGCATGATTCGGAGATCATTCGGCGCCAGATGCGGTATTCCGAGCCGCAAAAGCAGATCGACTATGATGATTTCACGTCTTCCCCCGGCAACGAGGCCGATATCGGGACACTCATTCGCCTTGACCGGTTCAAGGATACCGCCCGGGCGCGCATTGCCCCGGGCGAACAGCTAAGCAGTTTATTCTCGGCACCTGTCCTGAAAAAGCAGATGCTGGTTGCCTTTCTTCAAAGGCTGGTGGGCCTCGAAAGCCGCCTTGGAGACTTCGAGTTCGAGTTTCTGACATCTCACTGGAAAACTGGAGATCAGGTCGAAACGCTGAAACGTTCAGACTTGCCGATCGCTACGGCCGCCCCGGTTGTGCAGGTGGAAGAGCGTGATCCGCGCTCGGGAGACACACTGGGAACATTCCAGTCCTTCAAGCTCTCGCACTACCAGCTTGATTCCTCCCTTTATGACCTTCCCAAAAACGCCATCGCGTTCTGTGCTAAATATTCTCCCGTCAAAAACATAACCGGCCGGTATCTGCGGACCCGGACCGAACAGAATAATCCGGTGGCGGGCTTCCACCATATCGTTCTGATTGAGAGCGACTTTCTCGACGGGCATGTCAACGAACAGCGGGATGATTTCGACAATATCCCCGAGGACATTCCAACCGGCGATATGTTCTCCGACGCCAAGCTGTCCTACGGTTCGATTTACGAGGCAATCGACCCGGTCATTGATGCCATGGTGACACCGGCAGATTGGAAGAAAGAAGATGTTCTCAAGGAGATCACCGATCAGTTCGGCATCAGCGAAGCAATGCTGACTGATACCTCAACCCGGATCGTCTATGGCGAACCAGCAAAGGCGGTGGTTGAGCGGGTGCTGAAAAAATATCAGGAACGTGTAATCGACGAGACGGCGGAAATCTACAGCCTAAAGGAGGCAATCCTGAAGGCAGAGCCAGATTCAGAAGAGTATCGCAAGAAGATCGACGAAATTTCATGGAAATACACGTCATCTCTAAAGAATTTCGATATGGCCAACCTATCGCAACTCATTGTCCGCCGGGCAGCAATCGTCGAAATACTTACCCTTGCCTGCGGAAAGAAGCTAGCGATGCAGGCTGTGGCAGACGGTGTCCGCCGCAAGGATGAACAGATTATTCACAATATCTTCTTCCCAATGCGGAAGGATAGCCAGAACGTATCTGATCATGACATCTGGCTGTTGAGCGAAGAATATCATTATTATGATTACATTGCTTCCGACATTCCGCTGGCCAGCATCAAGTGGAATAATGGAGAGACGGTTTTCGAGAGCGACATAGACCAAAAATTTCAGGAACTGCTCGCGCGCCGGGCCGACGACAATAGCGGAAAGCGGCCAGATATCGCTCTGTTCAGCAAGGAAGGATCGGCCATCATCGTGGAGTTTAAGGCTCCCGGCGTGCCCACGGACGAACATATTGGCGACCTGACCGAGTATGCCCATCTCCTTGCAGCCAAGTCCGGGGGGAAACTGAGGAAATTCTACGGTTATCTGATCGGTGATACGGTCAACAATCTGCGGTTAGGTGGAACTTGGACGCCGTTCCCGACTGGGAAGGGTTGGTTCCAGTCTAGTCCATTGATGGATCCGGCTACCCGTCAACCGCTGGGAGAAACCTATTTTGAGATATTACATTTCACCGATGTAATTGACCGAGCGAAAAAGCGGATTGGTGTCTACCAACAGAAACTCAACCTTAATCTCGGCAAAATGCCCTGAGAAGATTACCATCTTTGTCCCGGAATTCATCAGTATCTTCGCGGAAAATATATTCCGCTTGAAGTTGCAATACTGTTTATAATTCTGATTTATCTGGTAGTATTTTCCAGTACGGAAATCTTGTCACTGCAGACTTGATGCACGACGCGGCCGAGTTCTTCGACACGCTCGCCAAGCCATATCAACTCCTCTTCGCTGATCCGGTAGTGCTTGGAATAACGCGCCTTCGTGTAGGCTTCCTTGAGTTTTTGAAACATTGCCCGTTCACTCTTAGTGGCATCGGGCCAGATGCCATGGACGCGCCGATCAAGCCCTTCGGCAAGTGAACGCAGAAAAGCGATGTTGTGGTTGTAAGGCGCGTAAAAAGTCAGCGTGAGCAGGAGGCAACTGTATAGACGCTCGGCAGTCTGGTGCATGTCGAACGCGGCGTCCTTGAGATAGCCGCGCTCGATGTCGAACTTTGCAATTTCGAACCGCTTCATCGCCGAGGGAAACCCCTCTTCAAAATACTCCCTGGCCGCCTCCAGCGCCTGCTGAGGCGTCTTGGGTTTGGGCGTATGCAGTTCGGTGCCGTCGGCCTCGTAGAGCGCGATCCCGTCCTTCTTGATCTCCATGAAGAACAGGCGGCCATGGGCGAGGCCGTCGTTCACCTCATGCAGCGAATGCACGATGAAATTCACCGGCGTGCGCAGGGTCTTCTCGATCGTGTAGGCCCGGATCAACCGTTCCTCGCACTTGGTCCAGTAAGTCGCGCGGTCGGTCATCTCCTTCTGACTGACGATGACCAGGATGTCGTAGTCGGACTTGTACTGGTTCGCCGATAGCGGCGCATCAACCCAATCGCCGCGCGCGTAGCTGCCGAAGAGCACGATCTTGAGAATGCGCGCGCCCTTGCGGCTGCCGGTGGCATTCTCGGTCGCGGCGCGGAACTCATCGAAGATAACCTCGACGATGCGCTCAAGCTCGCGTTGCTTGGCCGGGGGAAGGTGATCGAGATCAGTGCGCATATTCATGAGAATCTTCGGGAATTGTGCGGACTTTGGCAAGGTCAAATACTTGCGCCGCCTCTTTGGGGCCTTGTGCGCAAATGCCGTTCGGCGGGCAGGCAAACGAAAGGACAGTTTGTCATGCTCCTGTGTTGTGCCTCGAATCATCGGACGGAAAGTCGCCTCTGCGAATCACTTCCCCATTCGTTCGGGAAGGACGCAGGGCAGTCCAACCAGTGCCAGTCCGTCTGAGGTGGGACACCATGGGAAAAAATCTTCCACCCCGCCAGTGTACGCCTGCGCACGCCAGGGAACGTCTGAGAACGACTGGGTTCGCCTGAGCGCACCGACCCCAATTCCGGCACTCTTGCGCTGCGCGTCACCGCTGCCGATGATGTTCTCAGGGGAGCCAACCGTCCGTCAGGGAAGGGAAATGCGTCCCTATGTCCAACAGTGAAAAAATCATCCGCCTCAACACCGTGCTC
>NZ_BCTX01000093.1 GCF_001590985.1 Novosphingobium naphthalenivorans NBRC 102051 | reverse complement strand
GCCGAACTTTCGAGCGCCATGCTCGGCGCTGAACTCGGTCTGCCAGTCACACACTTGGATAGCCATGCGAGCTATATCGAGCATTGGCTCAAGCTCCTGAAGCAGGATGACCGTGCCATTCTCACCGCTGCCGCAAAGGCGGAGGAAGCATCAAGGCTTCTGCTCAAACTCGGGGGATGGACCTCTGCCGATGATATTGACGAAGCGTCTGCCGACGCTGCGCTGGCCGCTTGAAGGAGGGCATCATGGGCCGATCGGTCAGCTATCCCAGCGGGGCCATTGTCGCCTTCACCGTGCTCGAAGTCGAAAACGACGACGACTGGGACTTCGAATATGAATGGCTCCGCGAGGATCTGCGCGAGCGCGCAGGGCAGGCATTCCCTTCCCTGATCGCGCACGACGGTTGGCGAGGCCGCGAAGACAGTATCCTCATGCGCAATGCCTATGCGGATTTCGGCGTGTCGGTTTACGCCGGCCTGGTTGCGGTGTGGATCGTCGAGCGTGACGATGGCGCCTATTGGGATGCCGATTGGCGCACGGCCAGATCGCCCAGAGCACAACGCTGGCTGTCCCAGATCGCCTCGCGCTTTGAAGCGTTGTTCGGCGACTACGTCTGCCTCGGTCACATGTCGAACGGTGAGGGCGTCTACGCAAAACGGGTGGCCTGAATGCGCCGCTCACTGGTGAGCGTACATATGCACCTGTCCTGACTGACGAAGCCCGCATGTGCACTCATGGTCTGAAGCCATGCGAGAGAGGCCCTGGGCCAGCCGCCAGTCTTCCGCAACCCGGCTTGCGCAGGCCCGTGTTGGCCCGGCCCTGTGGGCCGTTGGCCTGCCCGCGCCAGCCTTCCCAAGCGGGTTTCCCCTGTCGGGTGCGGAGACTGCCTCAAGCTGGCCCTGACGGACTCTCGCTGGCGCAGCCATGAGCGGGTGCGTCAGCCTCACACCAGTCAGGAGGACAATACCCATGCACTCATCATTTTCTGACCAACTTGCCGGCCTCGATCTTTCCGGTTTTTCGATTGGTCCTGCCCCGGTTTCCACCAATGATTTTCCGGTCCACGATGCGGTCGTCCAGACGCTCGAAGCTGTCTGGTCCGATCTATTTGCGATGGTCTCTGGGACTGCGCTGGAAGCCGATGCCGAGGACCTCGGCTGGGCGTTCGTCAACATTTTCCACCGTTCCGCGACCCGCAAATCGACCGCAGTCGACCGCGCAACCGACGAAGTCCGAGCGCTCCTGGCCGCTGCCGATGGATCCGAAATTCACACCCATGAACTCGAGACCCAGGTTGAGCGTGCACAGTGTGCCGAAGGGGCCATGATCGCGCTCGAAGAGATGCGCGAAGTGGCCGCTGCCCTCTATCTCAACGAATTCGGCTCCTCGTGGAAGCCCGTGTCGAGTTCGCGCTTCAATCACAGCGCCATGCTGACTTCCGCGCTTGTCGAGGGCCGCGAGTTCGTCCGAGCCCGGTCCGAAGCGAAACGCCGCGCCGCCATGCCAGAAGGTACGCCGGTGATCTTTGCCGGCGGTCGCACACGCCATCCAAACGAGCAGGACGCGCTCACCTTTGCCAACAATGTCTGGGCTACTCTGGACAAGGTCCACGACCGGGTTCCTGACATGGTGCTTGTCCATGGCGGTGATACCAAAGGCGTTGATCGCCTGGCATCCTCGTGGGCGGAACGACGCAACGTCCCGCAAATCAGCTTCTCTCTCGACATGCGGTTGGGGGCACGTGCAGGCTTCAAGCGCAACGAGCGTATGCTCTCGCTCGACCCACGTTATGTCGTCGCCTTTCCCGGAAATGGGGTTCTGGAGCGCTTGGTCATCGAAGCCAAATCCCGTCGGATCACGGTTGTCGATCGCCGTGGTCCGCTTGGTACTTCTCCCAAGCGCGTGGCGCGGGATACCGACTGATGCGTCTGGCATCGCGCCAGCGCCATCGGCGCTCGCGCAGCCCTTCAGAGGAAAGAATTCGCCTGTTCTCGTGGGCAAGACGATCGGTGCTTGCCCGCACATCTCAGGAGAAACTTCATGACCCAAATGAGTCAGCGGATCGACACGGCAGTTGCCTGGGCACAGATTGAAGCCCAGCACGCCCAACGCAAGCGCCTTGCGGACGAGGTCCGGCCGCAAAACAAAGCTGCGATTCTCACTGCGCTGGCCGCAACCGACATCACTTCCGTGATCGTCAACTTCGATGGGGCGGGCGATTCAGGGCAGATTGAGGACGTCTCAGCATTCGCTGATGACGTGCCCCTTGAATTGCCCGCAACCAATGTCGAGATCGCGGCACCCGTATGGGATGGAACTGGGTGCGAAACCCGGAACTTGCACCTCAGAGAGGCAATTGAGCAGTTCGCCTACGACCTACTTGAAGAGACCCACGACGGCTGGGAAATCAACGAAGGCGCCTATGGCGAGTTCAGCTTCGACGTCGCTGGGAACACGATCAGGCTCGACTACAACGAGCGGGTCGAGACCACCGAATTTTCCGGTCACGAGTGGTGAGGGAGGCATCGATGGGACATTGCTATCATCATGCACTTTCCTCGGTCCGCAAATGGGGCGGTGGGCCTGAGGATTATCTCGCTCTTCATCAATGGTTCGATGAATCGAAGGCGATCACAGCCGATTTTCGGCACCGTTCGCTGCGCCATCATGCCGAGGGCATCTTCATGCTCGAACGCTTCTTCGGTGCAACGATCACGGTGTCGTCCGGGCGCGTTGTGCCAGTGCGCCTGGTCGGAGAACAGCATGTGCGCGAGGATCTCGGCTTCATCCCGAGCTTTGCCGACTGGGTGCGTTGCATTCGCCCGGAACCCTGGATGGGGCGAGCACAGCCGATCCACCGCGATGTCGATCCGTTTGCGTCGGGCGATTCTGCTCTTCAGCCTGTCATAGCAGTTGTTGCAGGAGGCCGGTCATGACTGTCGTCTATCCGCTGCGACTGTTTCTCGACTGCTCGACAGCGCACCTTTCGCCTGCAGCCCGCTCCTATGTCGACCGGACGGACGTGGTCGCCTCACCCACACCCTATGGCTGGTTTGTCTGGGCCAGCGAAGAACCCGGCGACGGTGTGCCCCCCGACATCCTGGCGATCATGGCATACGCCCGATCGCTCGGAGCGGAATATGTGAACTTCGACTGCGATGCGGACGAGATAGACGGTTTGCAGACTTTCGATTGGGATTAGCCCGCTCCAACTTTTTCCGCCTTTTCATCCCACGGAGTCCGGCCATCGCGCCGGGCTCTCTCATTTCTGGAGACCTTCAATGGCTGACTATTACACACCCACCGTGGTCGATCCGGTGATCCCGGTTTCGGCAATCCTGCCGATCGAAGCCATGTTCTTGAGCCAAGTTTTTGACGAGGACGTTGAGAACGGCATTGCCTATTATTTCAGCGAAGACGGCGCGAGCGACCTCATCTTCTTTGATCCGAAAGAGGTGCGCGAGGCTCTCGACGCTGCCGATCATGCCTCGAGCCGCTTGGTCGCCAAACTACTCGATGAGCACGGAGACGCGATCCAAGGAGACGAGGAATTCGAACTCGACATGGCCGGAGACCTCTGGCCCGACGTGTTGCAGGACATCGTGCGCCGAGCGCCCGATCTCCAGGATCTGACGGTCACCATGGCGTTCACCTGTTCCAAGATGCGGCCCGATGGTTTTGGCGGGCTCGCCATGCTGATCACAGCCAGCACTATACGTTCGGAATCGACCCACACGCTCTTCGACCGCTTCTACAAGGACGCCCGGGCCAGCGGTGAGTTCGGCCATTGCGATTCCTGACTTCGCCTGAACAGTAACCGTCAGGGATGCCGCTGTAGACGGTGCCGTTTCGAACGCAGGACTAGCCGCAGGAAAAGCTGCCGGTGCGCATCACAATCTGACGCCGGACCGCCGTGAGCGGAAAGGACCATGGCGAAGCGGCAAGGACATGTTCGATGGCTGGCCAAGGTCTCCCGACCAAACATCCCGGACAACCCGTCTCCTTCGCGAACCGTCCCTTGAATCAGCCCCCGGACGAGACGCAACCCGGACCAGGTCCGGCCGTGTTGCCGGGCTGCGCCCGGCTGCCCGCACCACCCGAACCAGCTCCGGGTTCCCCTCCGGTGCGTATCGCCGTTGGCCGCTTCTTCACTTGGTTCGCAGCCGGGATGGTCCCGGATGCTCGATCAGGAGAAGACCCATGACCAATCTCGTTATCCTCGTTGGCCGCATCGCCCGCGATCCCGAAACTCGCACCACGCAGGGCGGAACCAGCATTACCTCGATTTCGGTCGTCACCGACCGTCCCGCACGCAAGGACGGCAAGACCTACAAGGACGAAAACGGCTACACCGCCAAGGACAGCGAATTCCACCGCGTGACCTGCTTCAACGGTCTCGGCCAGAACGTCGCCAAGTACTGCACCAAGGGCCAGCTCGTGACGGTCGAGGGGCGCATCCACTATACGCAGTGGGAAGACCAGGACGGCACCAAGCGCTACGGCTGCGAGATCATCGCCGACAAGGTGGACTTCCTCACCAAGGGCCGAGCGTCGAACAATGAAGGTGCGCCCGACATCGATGAGGACTGAGTGCCTCCCGCAAACAACAAGGCTCCGATGGTTCGCGCCATCGGGGCCTTTTTTGTGCTCGCAGGCGTGAACGGCGGGGCGGGGCAACAAGCCCACACCCCGCCGCGGTTTAAGGGTCAGGCGGGGGAGAGCCTTTTGAGAGCATCGTCGATCCCGATGGTGAGCGATGCGCGGATGAGCAGCTTCAGTTGCGCAGGTTCGATAGTCTCGGCTCCGCATTCGAGAAGAACCTTGCCCAGTTCGCCTGCCGCTTCCTCGCGGAGCCTGGCCTCCTGTGCGTCGAGTTCTTCGCGCTGCTCGCGCAGCTTCTTGAGCGCATTACGCGCGCTCGGTTTGGACCTGGCCATGAGATTGTCCTTTCGCTGGCCGTTGGTCCCCTCCACGCGCGACAGTGCCAGCATGGGGCCATGTAGGAAAACGGTTTTTGCCGCGATGTCAGTGCTTTTCACGCTGACGTTGGAGAGGTCTCTCTCGCAGAAAGACCAAGTGTGATGCGGGCTTTGGGGCCGCGTCAAGGACGACGGGGCCCCACCATTTTTACCGGGCAAGCCCGGCAAAAATCGTTTCCCCCATCGCCGCTTCGCGGCCGCGCTATGCGCGGTCCCTGACTCGGCCCGTCACCCACATCCTCGCAGCTCCTGATGCGACGCATCGAACATCAGGAGGAAAGATCATGTACGCTTCACTGAATATCGCGCAGGGTTCATTCCAGGCAGATCAGGCAGCCTTCGTTGCTGCACTCGACAAGGCTCATGCCCGGTCCCTTCACAGCTACTTCACCCAATATGTCCTGACCGATGGTGAGGCAGGTTACATCGCGGTCGATGAGGGCGATTACGGCGCACTGCCCAAGGCCATGCTGGACCGGGTCATCGACACTGTGCCCGGAAAGCTGAGCGATGAATTCTGATGCCACAAACAAGGAGGAAGTCCGTCAGGGCTTCCTCCTTTCTTTTTGCTCGGGTCCCGTATTGTCGCTCCCGTAGGCATTGCGCGAGCATTCCCTGCAGCATCAGTCCTCGGCGGTAGACGCATCGAATTCCTCCAGCCGATCGGGCATGTCGAGTACCTTCATGGCCGCTGCTGAAATGGCCTCGGCCTTCGTCGGAAAGGCTTCTGCCGAACTGATCGACACGCCGCTCGAATAGGTAACGGTTGCCTGGAAACCATTGCCTTTGGGTGTCGCGCTCAGTGTTACGTCCGCCATATCCATGCTCCCGGTGGGATGCCCGCGACACCATTCTTCCTGCCGGCGGACTCGATCGATCTTTAACACAATCGGCAATCGAGCGGCATCGTCTTCATCCCTTGGTCTTGGGATTTCAAAACCGTCGATCCCGTGCAGGTCATGACACTGGGATCTACCTTCTAAGCTGGGGACGGAAGAGCACACCCTACGCGACAAATCGCAAGCGGGAGGCGGTAAAAAAGATCGTAAAGACAGAGTGTTGATGGATTCTTGCAAAAATGGCAGTTTCTCAATCAGAAATGAATAGTCGCCAATTCGCCAATCGGATTCGATTGAAAACAGCCAGGAATGGCGCATTCCTGCGCATTACGAGTGTTCTTGACATGTTCTCATTTCTGATTTAGACAATAACCGCCTTTCGCAGTGCGTTCCGGGCTCCTGACCACAAGGAGTCCGTGCATGACACGGCCAAAATCTCTCCAGGTACATGTCACCGTCGAGCTCGCTGAGCGGGTTCGTGCTGCAGCCAAGCGGCGCGATATCAGCGTCAGCGAATGGATCCGGTCGCTGCTTTCGCAGGCATGCGAAAATGACGATCTTGCATCCAAGCTCGAGACATCGGTCGACCGCATCAGCCGTCAATCGGTGTTCACGATGGTCGGCGTCGATGCCCTTCTTGCAGGGCATGCCGATCACGGTCTGCGTGAGCGAGCCCATCAGGCCTACGCGCGCAAATGCAAGGAACTCGGGCTTACCGCAAACGCCGGCGAGGGAGGTTCCGATGAAGCGTAACCTCGTCAACTTCACGCGCGGAAGTCAGCTGCTCGGACACTTCAGCTTCATGTTTGCAGCAGGTCTCAAGGGGCCGCTGATCATCGCCGCCATCGGCATTTCCTGGACTAGCTGGTGGACCATTTCGGCAGGGCTGAGCGATCACGAAGCTTACCTCGTCTGGATGCGCATTTATGCTGCCATCTACGGCTTCATGGAGTTCGATCCGGCCAAACAGGTCGCACTCGAAACGGGGTTGGGAGGAACTATCCAGCTCCCCATCATCATGCTCGATGCCTATCCGCCGGTGATCAATGCCTGGGATCATTTGCTCGACTTGCTGGGCGATGCACTGGTGCGTTCGGCCTTGCTTCTCGTGCCGGCCTTCGTGCTGTTCTACTGGTTCGCAGCGCGCTTCGGCAGCCGTTCGAAAGAGCGCAAGCATGAGCGCGGTGCCATGCTCGTTACACTACCTGAACTGGTCGACGAGCTGCGCGGGCACAACCAGCGCGAGCGCGCCCGAGAGCTTTCGAGCGCCATGGGTTGGAAATGGCATCTGTGTTCGCCCAGGGAACTGTCCGCGGCATTTCCCTACCGGCCCTCCCATCTTGCAACGGTCGTCTATCCCTGGCGGCTCGAACAGAGCCACGCCATGCTCATCGGGACTACCGGCATGGGCAAGACAGTCGCCATGTCGGACATGATTGCCGAAGCCCGCGCCAAGGGACAGCGCTGCGTCGTCTTCGACCTCACCGGCGCTTTCATCGAACACTTCTACCAGGCCGACCGGGACATCATTCTGAACCCGCTCGACGCGCGCTGTCCCCAATGGAGCCTCTTCGACGAATGCCGCACCGAAGGTGAATTCTGGGCGGCAGCGGAAGCCCTCGTGCCCCATGACGGGGGCGGGGAGGCGCAGTTCTGGGTCATCGCGGCGCGTGCCTTGTTCGTCGAATTCTGCCTCAAACTGGTGGCCGAAGGACGGGGCACCAATGCTGCGCTTGCCCGCGAACTGATGACCGCTGATCTCTCGCGGGTCCACGCCATGATGCGAGGCACGATCGCTGATCCCCTGACCGCTCCTGAAGCCGCGCGCATGGCGGAATCGATCCGGGCAGTGTTCAACGTGAACGCCAAGGCGCTGAAGCTCCTGCCCACTTCCGGGCGCCGCTTTTCGGTCCGCGACTGGATCGAGGAGGGCGCCCATGAAGACGAAGGCGCTCACGCCAAGAAAAGTGGCTCGATGGTCTTCATCTCCGCGCGCTACGTGGACATGAGCGTGTGCGCTCAGCTGCTCACGCTGTGGCTCGATACGGCGATGAACACGCTGATGACGATGCCGCGCACCAAGGACCTCAAATGCTGGTTCTTCATCGACGAGCTGGGCGCGCTCCACCGGCTCCCCGCTCTCGAGAAAGGCCTGCAGACGGCACGCAATTTCGGCGGCGCGATCGTCACCGGCATCCATGCCTACGCCAAGCTCAAGGAGGTCTACGGTGAGAACATGGCGATGACGCTTGCATCGCTTGCCCGGACAAAATTGATCCTCGGTACGGCAGACCGCGAGACAGCTACCTGGTGTTCCGACTTCATCGGCCATCGCCAGGTTCGCGACATGGAAGAGGGCTACACCTATGGCTACAACAATGCTCGCGACGCCGTCAGCCTGACGCCGCGCAAGCATATCGAGCCTTTGCTGCTGCCCGACCAGTTGATGAACCTGCCGCGCCTGTCGGGCTTCATCAAATTCCCGGACGGCTTTCCTGCGGCGCCGGTCCGTCTGAAGCCGATAGGCCGGGAAAGAATCGCACATGTTTTCGTCGGTCGGGCCAAGGATCGAGAGCCAATCCGGCAGGTCGAGGGCAAGAGTGAAGGCGACGAGACGGCTGCCAATCCGCCCGCAAGTCAGAGCGAACATCCCTCGTCGAACGATGACGGGGCGGGCAAGCCTGTCGTCCCGAAGCAAGGTACCCTTCCCCTTGAGCCGGCTGTCGAGGTCGATGCCAAGCAATCACGCCAGCAGGCCGCGAAACGGGTGGAGAAGGACATTCCCGACGACACCAGGAAGGTGTCAGGTAAGTCCGGTCATCCGCGAAAATCGTCGCCCGAAGAGCGCAAGGCAATGCCGCGTAACTCCCGTCCGCTGCTGCCGAAGAATGCGGCGCTCCGCAAAGGCGATCATCCCGATGAGAAGGATCCCTCGAATAGCGTGAAGGAGGGACGCCGAAGCGACTTGCCGCGGGCCAATCCGCCCTCGGATAAGCCGCAAGCCGTCGACCGGACAGCCCAGCGCCAGCGAGAGGCAGAAGCCCGCAAGCTCATGCTCGAAGACGGCGTTCCCGAGCAGGATCAGCCATCGCACGAGGGTCCCGATCTCGGCGATTTTGAACTGTGACGCACGAGGCAGACGTTGGCTGGCGGAGTGAGACCTGATGCTCTCTGTAGCCAATGTCCGTACCGCCGGCGGCGCTGCCAACTACTTTGCTGCCGACAATTACTATACCCGCGCTGATGCCGAGAGATCTGGTCAGTGGCTTGGCAAAGGCGCGGAGACGCTTGGACTGCGAGGCGTTATCGAAGCCTCGCAGTTCGAGGCCGTGCTCAAGGGCATGCTGCCCGATGGAAGCCGTGTCGGGAGCGATAACAGGACCCATCGCGCCGGCACCGACCTCACATTCTCGATGCCCAAGAGCTGGTCCATCCTTGCCCTCGTCGGGGGCGACAGGCGCATCCTCGATGCCTATGGCGCTGCCGTCCGCGAGACGCTGGCCTGGGCCGAGAAGAATCTCGCCGAAACCCGCATGGAGGTCCGAGGCAAAGAACGGGTGGTCGCCACGCGCAATCTCGTGATCGGGCTATTCCAGCACGATACAAACCGTAATCAGGAGCCCAACGCGCACTTTCACGCCGTGGTTGCCAATGTCACCCAGGGACCCGATGGCAAATGGCGAGCGCTGAGGAATGACAAACTCTGGGAGCACAACACGCTGCTCAATGCCATGACCATGGCGCGCTTCCGCTTGGCCGTAGAAAAGCTCGGCTACCAGGTTGGCGAATTCGGCAAGCATGGCAATTTCGAAGCGGTGGGCGTCCCAAAACCCGTTCGTGACGCCTTCAGTTCGCGCCGCACCGAGATTCTCGAGGCATACTCGACCATGGAGGCAAAAGGTCCGGCCGCATTGGATGCAGCCACATTGATGACCCGCGCGGATAAGGGACCAGTGGCGGACCGCCAGGCTCTCGTGAATCAATGGCGCGAGGCAGCGGCGCAGTTGGGCTTTGATCCGAGGCTTGTCATTGCACAGGCCAATGCACGGGCCGCCACCGACATTGGCTCTGTCTCCGGAATTGGAAATTCGGTCCGATCGATCGGTCAGCGGGCGCGCCTTTTGGCTGCGACCTTCGCGGAGCGTCTGGGGCTACGTCAGGGCGACCCGCTTGTGCCTCGCGACATGGCGCGACGGACGCCCGAACAGATCGCCGCCGTTCATGCGGTCGCATCGGCAATCCGGCATTTGGGCGAGCGTGAGGCGGCGTTCTCGCGGACCGAGATATATCGCTCAGCGCTAGGCTTCGCCTTGCCCACCACGCTCCCCGACATCGAACACCGCGTCGACCAATTGCTGCGCCAGGGCCACCTGCAAAAAGGCAAGGGTGCAGATCGCAATCTTGTCACGACCCGCGATGCGATCGGGCTCGAGCAGCGCATCATCGCCGCCGTCGAGCACGGACGCGGGCATGGAACTGCCGTGGTCGCAGCTGATGTGGCCGGAGAGCGGCTACAGGCGCTCTCCCAGCTCAAATACGGCCTGACATTGAACCCTGGGCAGGAGGGGGCAGGGCGCCTGCTTCTCGCCTCGCATAACCGGATTGTCGCTATTCAAGGCGTAGCTGGCGCAGGCAAGAGTACCGTCCTCAAACCCGTGGCGGACATCTTGCGCGAGGAAGGTAAGTCCGTGCTCGGGCTAGCAGTCCAGAACACGCTCGTGCAGATGCTTGAACGTGACACCGGCATTCCCTCGATGACAGTCGCGCGCTTTCTACGCCAACATCAGGGTCTTCTGGAAGGAGCAGACCAGGCGAGGTTTGCCGAAGCTCGCGCGTCGCTGCGCGGCACCATGGTGCTGCTCGACGAAGCCTCGATGGTCGGCAATGCCGACAAGGAAAAGCTCGTGCGCCTCGCCAACCTGCTCCAGCTAGACCGCTTCGCCAGCATCGGGGACAGGAAGCAATTGGGCGCTGTCGATGCGGGCAAACCCTTCGACGTCATGCAGCAGGCAGGCGTCGAAACGGCCACCATGAACACTAATCTCCGTGCCCGCGATAAGGCGCTGCGCGATGCTCAATATGCAGCGCAGGGCGGAAATATCGACGAGGCCTTGCGACATCTTGGCCCGCATGTCGTCGCGTCGGGAAATACAGCTGCCGTCGATGCTGCGGCGGCCTGGCTATCGCTTTCGCCTGCAGAGCGGGAGGTGACCGCTATCTATGCTTCGGGTCGCAACTTGCGCGGACAGGTGAATGACGCCGTCCAGATCGGGCTCAAAGCCAATGGCGAATTGGGACCGGGTTCCTTGGGTCTCACTGTGCTGTCGCGCGTCAACCTTACGCGTGAGGAAATGCGCTATTCGCGCAGCTATGCAGTCGGCATGGTGCTCGAAGTCGACCGCCGGCAAAGGGGGCAGGGTCTGCAGAAGGGCCGATATGACGTGGTCGAAACCGATCCGACCCGCGAACGCGTGATGCTGCGGAACGAGCGGGGCAAGCGCTTTGAATTCCGGCCGGGCCAGATGCGACCGCAAGGTGAGCAGGATCCGCTGCGTCTGTTTGAGGTTCGCCCACTCGAAATCCACGATGGCGACCGCATTCGCTGGACGGCGACCGATCACAAGCGCGGACTGCTCAACGCCGATCAGGCGCGCATCTTGGCGGTTGATGCGAAGGGCGTCACGGTGAAAACCTCGCTTGGCGCCGAACACCGGCTGGGGCTGGGCGACCCCATGCTCGAGCGTCTTGATCTCGCTTACGCACTCAACGCGCACATGGCGCAGGGCCTGACCTCCGACCGCGGGATTGCCGTCATGGACAGCCGCGAACGCAATCTTGCCAACCAGCAGACATTTCTCGTGACGATCACCCGCCTGCGCGATGGTCTGACTCTGTTTGTCGACAATGCAGGCAAGCTCGAAGCAGCCGTTGAGCGCAATCCGGGAATGAAGCGCTCGGCACTCGAAACGGTCAATCAGCTGCGCGATGCAGCAGCAACGGGCCAGGCTAAGGGCAAGGCGTCTGATCGTTCGCAAGAACCGGCTCGCGAGCCGCCCGAACTCGATCGCTCGATAACCAAGCCCTTCGAAATCGGGATCTGACGCAGCGTCTATCCGCATGGGTCCATATGGCACCGGTTGACTGTAAGTTCTGTTTTTGTTCTCATGGCAACTATGTCCCGAATCGCCGATGAAATCCTGTTCACGCATATCGAAGTCGCGCTTGCGGTTGCGTCCGAAGCAACGCTTGTCGGGCTCGGCGCTGACGATCCTCGAACCCAGCGCAATGCTCGTGTCGATCTCGCGCGCCATCTGGTCGAACGCATGCAGGGTTTGGAGATCGAGAGAGAGGGGAATGCGGGCAGGAGCTTTCAGCCCACTCTCTTTCCGGGCGATCTATCGCCGATAGGCTAACCGTTGTTGTGACTTGGCTGAGGCAGTTCTGGTTTATTGAAGCTGGGTCGGGCCTTCCTTGCCCATCAGCTCCGCCACGCGTTTGGCAATCGCTTTCCAGGTGGCGATGCCCACCTCGTCCTGTACCAGTGCGAGCGCGCCGATCTGCTCAGCAACATGAAGTGGTGCATTTTCACCGTGGGTCTTCAGGACCTGGTTGGCACAAGCCCAGAGTTCCCAATCGCTCAGCATCAGCCGAGACGTCCAACAAGGCCGAGGAAGAGCGCGATCAAACCGTAGCCCACGACAATGCACGCCAAGAGAAGTTCAATATTGAATTTGGAACGAGGAGGGCGGGGTTGTCCTGCTGGCCAGATCTGATCGCAGATGATCTCGTTGAACCCGGCGCGGCGTCCGCAGACTTCCACTTCGCATCCGATCAACCGGCGTGCTCTACGCCCGGCGTCGAGTTCCCACACACCGCCTCCCGAATGGAGTTCTAGTCCGAAGGGGCCTTCGGCAAGACGGCCTGTCAGATAGACTTCCGAGCTTAGCGGCATGCAGGCCCTTTCCAATAGCGATTCCAACGCAGCACTGTGCGTGTCTGGATCATCGCGCAGGAGAGATCGGCTCCGCTCGGCAATCGGCACCAGGCAGCCGTCCGGTTGCCGCCTGCCGAACCTTCCGACCGGCACGTCAATCTCGGTCCACGAACCACCACGTGCCCTGTCAAGATGGTCCCTCGAGGGCCGCCAAGAAGATCGACGAGCGCGTCGCGCGCTTCGATAGCCGACGCGTCGGGGCAGGGCTGGTTGGTTCGGCATGTTCCGTCCATTTCGCGTGCGGCGATTCCGGCGATGCGGACATGGGGGCCTTCGGCGCACCATATGGGCCCGTCGCCATCCCAGACATGCGTGGGAGTGCAGGTAAAGGTCTGGCCGGCAGCGACGATCGAGGCAGCGAGGAAGGTAAGCATTGGCGAACTATCTAGCGAAGCGCGCGGCCGAACCAAAGCACGCGGCCGACGATATTGATCGTCCGCTTTTCCAGGCCGCGCCAGCTGGGATAAGCCGGATTGTCGCTGAGCACAGAGACCCGCTTGCCCTGCGGTTCGATAGCGACCCGCTTGACGCTGAGCATGTCATCCATGCGCAGCACATAGATCCCGTCGCGAAGCCGCGACTGTCCATCATTGAGATCGACCATGACTTCATCGCCGTCATGCAGCGTTGGCTCCATCGAATCTCCATGCACGGCGATGATCGAAAGGCTCGTCGCCTTGCTTGCGGTCAGACGGCGCAGCCACTTCTCGTCGAACCCGAACTGGGCGCATTTGGATTCCATCTCGGCCAAAGCGCCGTGCCCTGCCGAGGCTTCGACATCGAGAACTGGAACATGGACCAGTTCGACGACCGGGCCGGAACGCCGCTCGGGAGCGCCGAGGATCTTCTCGTCTACTCCGAAAAAGCGGGCGAGCACGGAGCGGTCCTGCTCGTCCAGCTGCCGGGGGCTGCCGCGACGGATGTATTGCTGGATGTAGGCCGCATTGCGTCCAAGAAGGCGGGAGATCGAGGTGTAATTACAGCCTCGTTGCTGGATCAGATCGTCCAGGGCTTTGCGTGCATCTTCCATCGCTGCGGGTCCTATCGCATCCGTCTAGGAAATTCGATCCTAGACTCTAGGAAGCCTTCCTAATAAGAACATAACAAGAACACAAGCGGAAAGCGAGTCGAAGGCGATGGAGCTCCTGGACCAGATCGAGGGCTATTTGGCGCGAAGCGGTACGAAGGCCAGCATGTTTGGTAGGCAGGCCGTCGGGGACCCCCGTTTCGTGCAGGATCTGCGCGAAGGGCGTCGGCCAAGGAAAAAGATGGAGCAGCGCGTAAGACAATTCCTGGAACAACTGCGCTAAGATATTTGCATTGCCTGCACCGACAAATCTGTTCGTCGTAGGCAATACCAAAATCTATGAAAGCCGCGATAATTTCGGGGTGTGTGCAAAAGTGGATACCCGGGCCATTTTGGTTCGAAACTTGAGAGCTTCTAGGGTCGGCATATTCAACCGAATAGGATGATGATTTTGTGACCTAAAGGGATGAGTTTTTACTTTTTTGTGATGTATTTGAATTCATAAGCAGCGAGATTGTGCTGATTTACCTTTGAGCACGGCGCAGGTTGCCTTATCGGATAAGAGGATCGGGCTGCGGTGTGTACGCCGCCGTGGACGCGCTGCAGGGGCAATGAAAAAGTGGTTGAAAACGCAAATCATGTTGAGCGCTCGAAGCGGGATCGAGAAGCTGTGGCGGCCATCTACCAAACCGATCTTGGTCAGATGATCCATGGCAAGATCGAGGACGCGCTTGAGGATCCGCTTCTCGATGCTGTCCGCGGCAAAGTCAATTTGCTGCTTACTTCGCCGCCGTTCCCGCTCGTCCGCAAAAAACGCTATGGAAATGAAACCGGGGAAGCATACTTACGTTGGATCGAATCGCTCGCAGAACCGCTCGCCGACCTACTTGCGCCCGACGGCTCAATTGTCATCGAAATCGGCAATGCCTGGGAGCCGGGCGTGCCCGTCATGTCGACGCTGCCTCTCGAGGCGTTATTTGCCTTCAAGAAGGCCGCCAACCTCAAGCTTTGTCAGCACGTTATTTGCCATAATCCGGCGCGGCTTCCGAGCCCGGCAGCTTGGGTCAACATTGCGCGCTCTCGCCTCAAGGATAGCTATACGCATGTATGGTGGCTCTCAAAGACCGAGACGCCGAAAGCCGATAATCGTAAAGTGCTCAACCCCTATAGCAAGGATATGCGTAAGCTTCTGAAATCACAAAAGTACAATGCTGGAGTGCGGCCCTCCGGGCACGTCATTTCTGAGACCGGCTTTCTCACTGACCACGGCGGATCCATAGGTCCAAATGTTATCGATCTATCCGGCGAACATTTTCCGGAAGCACTACTGAAGTTCACCGGCACTAAATGGGATGCCGCTTATCGTGCCTATTGCAAGGCGAAGAGCCTACCGGCTCACCCCGCACGGATGCAGTCGTCCCTTTCCGCCTTCTTTATTCAGTTTTTGACGGATGAAGGCGACTTGGTGCTCGATCCCTTTGGTGGTTCCAACACCACCGGCAGCGTTGCAGAGGAACTCAAACGCCGCTGGATCGCGGTAGAGGCCGACCGCTCCTACATCGATGGATCGCTGGGGCGTTTCGATTTGGCCGATGAAGAGCTGTTGGTTGACAACGATCGCTGACATGGTGGACCTCAAGCCGATAGGTGCGGCGGAACCCTCCGCAACGGCGGTCGAAGCCGATCTCCCGATATATTCGGGAGATCTTTCGGCACTCAACGTCGAGACGGAATATAGATCCCTCAAGGACGATCCGGTAGAACGCTTCTACAAGCCTTGCTTGCGTAACTCCAACTTCTATCGCCGCGCAGTCGGCTATTTCCGATCGACTGTTTTCGTCGTCGTCGGCACGTCGATGGTCGACTTCGCGAAGCGAGGTGGGAAGATTCATCTGATCTGCTCACCCCACTTGGCCGACGACGATGTCGAGCAGATCGTGCAGGGGTATGCGCATCGCGAGCAGACCGTCACAGACGATCTCATTGCCCAATTCGATGCGCTTATTGCACATCCTGAAACCACCTTGGGAGCGCGCACCTTA
>NZ_BCTX01000092.1 GCF_001590985.1 Novosphingobium naphthalenivorans NBRC 102051 | reverse complement strand
CGGCGGCCCGGTGCGCTTCACGGCGCACCGGGCCGCTGCCGTTTCGCCGGTGGCTCTATTCGTGCCAGTTGCGGAACGAGGGCGGCGCAAGCTTGGCGGTGCGAGCGCGTTCATAGGCGGCGCCGATCTTCAGGACTTTGGCGTCCTGCCACTGGCCGGCGATGAATGAGAGCCCCACCGGGAGCCGCTCGACCTGTCCCATCGGCACGGTGAGGTGCGGATAGCCCGCCACCGCCGCCAGTGCCCCCGCGCCGACGCCGACGTAATGATCGCCCAGCACCGGATCGATGGGCCAGGCCGGGGCGGTGGTCGGCGCGATCAGCACGTCCACGCCGTATTGCTTCAGCATCTTGTCGATGCCTTCCGCGCCGGCGAGGCGCTTGGCGGTCTCACGGGCCTTTTCGTAGGCCTCACGGTCAGTGGCGGCGAGCGATTCTTCGAAGGTCTCCTGGCCGTACCAGCGCAGTTCCTCCTGCGCATGGGCCTTGTTGAAGGCGATCAGTCCGGCGAGGTCGCGGGCAGGGGGATCGCCGGGAAGGCTGGCGAGATAGGCATTGATCCCCTCGCGAAATTCGTACTGGAGCACGGTATTTTCCGCGTTGCCGATTGCCTCGTTTGGCTCGTAGGCGATTGTGACGATCTCGGCGCCTGCGCGTTTCATGTCGGCGATGGCCTGGTCGAGCAGGGCCGTGACGGCGGGCAGGCGGTCCGGGGACCTGCGCAGGACGCCGATGCGCACGCCCTTGAGGCTGGCTTCGGCGAGGCCCTTGGTGAAATTGACGGCATGGGCGTCCGCTTCGGCTGTCGCGGGATCGGCCGGATCGCTGCCTGCCATGGCGGTGAGCAGCAGCGCGGCGTCCTTCACGCTGGTGGCCATCGGGCCTGCGGTATCCTGGCTGGTGCTGATCGGCACCACATGCGTGCGGCTTACGAGGCCGACGGTCGGCTTGAAGCCGACGATTCCGTTGACCGAGGCGGGGCAGGTGATCGATCCGTCGGTTTCCGTGCCCACGGCGGCCCAGGTGAAGCCCGCCGCGACGGCCACGCCGCTGCCCGAGGACGAGCCGCAGGGACTGCGATCGATGGCGTAGGGATTGTGCGTCTGTCCGCCCACGCCGCTCCATCCGCTGGAGGAGCGGTCCCCGCGGAAATTGGCCCATTCCGAAAGGTTGGTCTTGCCCAGGATGACGGCCCCGGCCTTGCGCAGGTGTGCCACCAGCGGCGCGTCGCGGCCGGTGGCGTTGTCCTTGAGTGCGAGGCTCCCCGCCGTGGTCGGCATGTCGCGGGTCTCGATGTTGTCCTTGATCAGCACCACGTGGCCGGCGAGCAGGGCGCTCATGCCCGCTGCAATCACGTCGGGATCGCTGGCCGCATCGGGATCGAGGGCAATCACGGCGTTGAGGTGGGGCCCGGCATCATCGATGGCCTCGATGCGCTGGAGATAGGTTTCGGGGCTTTCCTGCGCGAATGCGCCGGGCGCCGAAAGTGTCAGGGACAGTGTCGCGACAGCGGCGCATCCCGCCCGCAGCAAACCAACTCGGGAGAAACCCATAGACTTTCGTTTCCTCATAGATCCAGCCGGCGTGATCCTGCGTCAGTCGGCTCCCGCCTGCAACCGTGCAAAGAACTGGCCCGTTTTTTGCGTGGAATCGGGGGAATGTTGGTTAGGAGGAACAAATTTTCCGGATGGAGGCCATAGATTGTCGCAAACGCGACGCCGATTGAAGGGTTAAAGCCCTTGAACATCGGTGACGGGCACGCGACATAGACGATCCAAACCAGATAGAGGACTCCCATGCTCGACCTGTTTGGCGCCTCGGGCGCCCAAGGAAAGTTCACCACTGATCCCATCACCGGCGCTCTGGTGCCGATGG
Organism: Novosphingobium naphthalenivorans NBRC 102051; assembly: GCF_001590985.1. GTDB lineage: Bacteria > Pseudomonadota > Alphaproteobacteria > Sphingomonadales > Sphingomonadaceae > Novosphingobium > Novosphingobium naphthalenivorans. The sequence continues at coordinate 14,145 of NZ_BCTX01000092.1, read as the reverse complement.
TTGTCGAGCAGACCAGCCGCGGCGAGCGCAGCTTCGACATCTACTCGCGCCTGCTGCGCGAACGCATCGTGTTCGTGACCGGCCAGGTGGAAGATCACATGGCCTCGCTGATCGTGGCGCAGTTGCTGTTCCTCGAATCGGAAAATCCCTCGAAGGACATTTCGATGTACATCAACTCGCCGGGCGGTGTGGTCACGGCGGGCATGGCGATCTATGACACCATGCAGTACATCAAGCCGCGCGTGTCCACCGTGTGCATCGGCCAGGCCGCCTCGATGGGCAGCTTCCTGCTGGCCGCCGGTGAGCCGGGCATGCGCATCGCGCTGCCGAACGCCCGCATCATGGTCCACCAGCCTTCCGGCGGTGCACAGGGCATGGCCTCGGACATCGAGATCCAGGCGCGCGAGATCCTGCGGATGCGCAAGCGCCTCAACGATTGCTACGTGAAGTTCACCGGCAAGTCGCTGGAAGAGATCGAGAAGGCGATGGACCGTGACACCTTCCTCGAAGCCGAGGAAGCGCTGGCGTTCGGCCTCGTCGACAAGGTTTTCGAATCGCGTCCCGACGCCGACGGTGGCGTTTCGAGCTGATTTTGATACGGGGCGGGGTGTTTAGCCAGTGGCAAGCATTTCGCCCTAGGATTGCACAATCGCCCTCTGCCAGAGTAGACTGTCCGAGTCGCCTCAGCAGGGGGCCCAAGACGGAAAATGACGAAATTGAGCGGATCTGACGCGAAAAGCACTCTCTACTGCAGCTTCTGCGGCAAGTCGCAGCACGAAGTGCGCAAGCTGATCGCGGGCCCCACGGTTTTCATCTGCGATGAATGCGTCGAGCTGTGCAACGACATCATCCGGGAAGAAACCAAGGCTGGCATCGCGGGGAAGAAGGACGGCGGCGTGCCGTCTCCCCTCGAAATCTGCGAGACGCTGAACGACTACGTGATCGGCCAGCAGCGCGCCAAGCGCGTGCTGTCGGTGGCTGTCCACAACCACTACAAGCGCCTGAAGCACAGCGGCAAGCAGGGCGACGTCGAGCTGTCGAAGTCGAACATCCTGCTCGTCGGCCCGACCGGCTGCGGCAAGACGCTGCTGGCCCAGACGCTGGCCAAGACCTTCGACGTGCCTTTCACCATGGCCGACGCCACCACGCTGACCGAAGCAGGCTACGTGGGTGAGGATGTGGAGAACATCATCCTCAAGCTGCTCCAGGCTTCCGACTACAACGTCGAGAAGGCGCAGCACGGCATCGTCTACATCGACGAGATCGACAAGATCAGCCGCAAGGCCGAGAACCCGTCGATCACGCGCGACGTTTCGGGCGAAGGCGTGCAGCAAGCCCTGCTCAAGCTGATGGAAGGCACGACTGCGAGCGTGCCTCCGCAGGGCGGCCGCAAGCATCCGCAGCAGGAATTCCTGCAGGTGGACACGACCAACATCCTGTTCATCTGCGGCGGCGCTTTCGCCGGCCTTGAAAAGATCATCGCCGACCGCCTGCAGAAGCGCTCGATCGGCTTTGGCGCGCATGTCGCCGATCCCGACAAGCGCCGCGTGGGCGAACTGCTCCAGAAGGCGGAGCCGGAAGATCTGCTGAAGTTCGGCCTGATCCCCGAATTCGTCGGCCGTCTGCCGGTGATCGCGACGCTGGAAGATCTCGACATCACCGCGCTGGTGAAGATCCTGCGCGAGCCGAAGAACGCGCTGGTCAAGCAGTACGCCAAGCTCTTCGAGTTGGAAGACGTCGAGCTGACCTTCACCGACGACGCGCTTGAAGCGATCGCGCAGAAGGCCATCGACCGCAAGACTGGTGCGCGCGGGCTGCGCTCGATCGTGGAAGGCCTGCTGCTCGACACCATGTTCGACCTGCCGACCGAGGGCGACATCGCCGAAGTCGTGGTCGACAAGGAAGTGGTCGAAGGCCGCAAGGAACCGGTTCGCGTGCTCAAGGGCGACAAGACCGAAGCCGCAGCCTGACCGCTGCCGGTCCCGGCACGAGAGATATGAGGGCCGTTTGCTTCCGGGCAAGCGGCCCTTTCTCATGACCGGGCCTCTGTCCCGGCTGCGGCAGCTTGCGCTGCGTATTCCGTTCGTGCGGCCGCTGGGGCATCGCCTGCTGGCGGTGGTGAGTGCCGATCGCCGGGTTGTCGCCCATTTGCGCGTGAGTGCCGCAGATCAGCTTTTGCAGCCTTGGCCGACCACGTCGGAAGATCGCTATCCGCGATTGTTCGATGCTGTCGCGCTGCGGTTGCGGGATAGGGCGGCGCCGCGCATCCTCTCGTTCGGCTGTGCCAGCGGCGAGGAAGTCCGGGCCCTGCGCGCAAGGATGCCGGAGGCCGCTATTCTCGGCCTCGATCTCAACCCACGCGCGCTGGCGAAGGCACGCGCGGCCGATCCATCTCCGCGCTCGGAATACCGGCTGGCATCCGCGCCCCGGCCGGAGGAGCGTTTCGACGCCATTTTCGCCATGGCCGTATTCCGGCACGGCGCGCTGAAACGGGACCGGCCGGAAAGCTGCGCTGCCATCATGCCCTTTTCACGGTTCGAAGCGGCACTGTGCCGGCTGGACGCAGCGCTGGAGGAGGGCGGCCTTCTGGCGATGGGCAATGCGCACTTCCGCTTGAGCGATACCGGCCTTGCGGACCGTTATGCCGTGGAACTGCGATCGCCCGGGCAGGAGCCGGCATCGGCACTGCTCTACGGGCCGGATGACCGCAGGCTTGACGGCGTTCGCGAGAGTGCCGTGCTGTTCCGGAAACTCCCGGAGGCAGGCTAATGCCCTGCTCGTTGATCGGAGTTCATGTCCCCTATCTTCGTCATTGCGAGCCCAAAGGGCGAAGCAATCCAGGGCGGTTTGCGCCCGCTCTGGATTGCCGCGTCGGCTTCGCCTCCTCGCCATGACGAAAGGGAAGAAGAGCCGCTTTGGTATAGGCGGGGACTAGCCCTAGACGACGGCTTCGCTTTCCAGCGGGCAGGTGCAATCGCCGTCGGTCTCGATCTGGATCGTCGGGTGGCCGATGCCGAAGTGGTGTTCAAGATCGTGGGCCAGTTCGCGCAGGAAGCCGTCGCCCGGCGTACCGGCGGGCATGACCAGATGCGCGGTCAGCGCCGTCTCGGTCGTGCTCATTGGCCAGATGTGCAGGTCGTGAACCCGCGCGACACCGGGCAGGCGCTCCAGATGCGCGCGCACCTGCGGGCCATCGATGCTCTCGGGCACGCCCAGCATACCCATCCGCAGCGAATCGCGCAGCACGCTCCAGCTCGACCAGGCGATGACGCCGGTGATGAGGAGCGAGGCGATCGGATCGATCAGTTCGAACCCGGTCAGCAGCACGATCAGCCCCGCGCCGACCACGCCCACCGAGACAACGGCATCGGCCATCAGGTGGACGAAGGCGGCGCGCAAGTTGAGGTCGGACTTGGAGCCCTTGGCGAACAGCAGCGCCGACAGGGCATTGATGACGATGCCGATCCCGGCGACCAACATCATCGTGGTGCCCGCAACCGGGGCAGGGTCGGCGAAGCGCCGGATCGTCTCGACCAGGATCGCGCCGACGGCCACCCACAGCAGCGTGGCGTTGGCAATGGCCGCCAGGATCGAGGAACTCTTCAGCCCGTAGGTAAAGCGGGCCGAAGGCGGCCGGGTCGACAGCACGCTGGCGCCCCAGGCCAGCAGCAGCGACAGAACGTCCGAGAGGTTGTGTCCGGCATCGGCCAGCAGGGCCATCGAGCCGCTCATGAAACCGGCCGCGACTTCCGCCGCGACGAAGATCAGATTGAGCGTCACGGCAATGGCGAAGGCCCGGCCTGCGTCGCCGGCTGCAGGCGGCGCGGGATGGTGATGCCCATGCCCGTGCCCGTGCCCGTGGTTATGACCGTGGTGATGGTGATGATGGCCTGCGCTCATGGATCAGGTCTGTCGCACGGCCGGCGCGGTTTCAGCAAGCGATGACGTAACATCACACGAATGGAAAAACGGGACGCGGCGTAAGCCGGAAAGGGATGCGCGGAGGAATGCTTTTGACGTGACATTTTTGCCGCACTGCAAAGTGCGCGTGTAAATTTAAATTATTGAAAATATTATATAAAAATTCATTTCGTTAGGAAATGTGACGGTAGTGTCACAAAATTTCGCAACTGCGAACGCAAATGAATCCCAAACGTCAGAGAGTTGTCATATCTGCCTGCTCTTAGCTGCCGCAGCAAAATTGCGGCGGAGGGCAATAACCACATCGTTGCACTTTGTGTCCACCCAGTCTCAAGACCTCAGGGGGCTAGAATGAAGTTCCATTCCGTTTTCAAGACCGCGACCAGCACGCTGGCCGTCGGCACCGCTTTCCTCACCGTTCCCGCATTCGCGCAGTCGACCGGCTCGGCCGAGTTCGAAGGCGATGCGATCGTTGTCACCGGCCAGCGCGAAACCTCGATTGTTGGTGTCACTACTCCCAATTCGCCCAAGGCGAAGGTTGAAGTCACCAAGGATTTCATCGCGAACCAGCGGGCGGGCCAGACCGTCAACGAGATGATCAATCTCGTCCCGGGTGTCAGCTTCACCAATAACGATCCCTGGGGTTCGAGCGGCGGTTCGTTCTCGATCCGCGGCTTCGATTCGAGCCGTATTTCGCAGACCTTTGACGGTATTCCGCTCAATGACTCGGGCAACTATGCGATTTACACCAACCAGCAGGTCTCGCCGGAACTGATCGAGCGGGTCAACGTCAACCTCGGTTCGACCGACGTCGACAGCCCGACCGCTTCGGCCGTTGGCGGCACCGTCAACATCAATACCATCGTTCCCTCGGACGAATTCGGTGCGATGACCAGCTTTACCTACGGTGACATTGCCGCCAAGGGCTCGGGTGCCGCGGGCGTCGATCGTTCGTACCAGCGCTTCTTCGGGAAGGTCGAGACGGGCGAATTCACCTCGTTCGGCACCAAGGCTTGGGTTGCGGCGGAATATGCCCGCAACGGTGCGACCTTCGCCAACTACGGCAAGGTTGAGAAGCAGCAGTACAACGCCAAGATCTATCAGCCGCTGGGTGGGGACGACTTCATCGCGATTTCGGGGCACTACAACCAGAATCGCAATAACTTCAACGGTTCGCCGTTCCGCGCCAGTGCCTTCACCGGCGACAAGGATGGCCGTTTCTACGACATCAACTATCCGTGCACCGTCAGCACCACCAGCACGGTCAATAGCTGTGGCACCGATTTCGAGCGCCGGTACAACCCGTCGAACACGGGCAATGTCCGTCTGGCTTCGCTGTTCACCCTTACCGACAAGCTGACCCTGTCCATCGACGCCGCCTATCAGTACGTGAAGGCGAATGGCGGCGGCACGACCGCAGCGAACGAAGGGTACTACTCCATTGACGGTGTTAACTTCACCGGCAACTATGGTGGCAAGTTCTACTTCGGTCGGGATCTCAACGGCGACGGTGTCATCGGTCAGGTGACCGTGCTGCAGCCGAGCCAGACGAAGACCAATCGCTACGTCGCGATCGCGAACCTTGCGTACGAGATCAACGACAGCAACCGCGTGCGTCTGTCGTATTCGTTCGACCGTGCGCGCCACCGCCAGACCGGTACGGCTGGTTACCTGCTGCCGAATGGTGAGCCGGTTGACGTGTTCCCGATCAACGATCCGCTGACCGATGCGGCTGGCAATGTGCTCGGCAAGCGTGACCGTCTCTCCTACGCGACTCTGCACAAGGTCGCGGGCGAATATCGCGGCAGTTTCTTTGAAGACAACCTGACGGTCGTGCTCGGCCTTGCTGCGCCGTTCTATACGCGTGATCTGAACCAGTATTGCTTCACGACCAGCTCAGGCGGCTATGTGGACTGCGTTCCTGCGGACCAACAGGCAGCTTATGCTGCGGCCAAGCCCACCTCGGCACTGCCGCAGTCGCGCAAGATCAAGTATGACAAGCTGCTGCCTTCGGCAGGCTTGACCTACAAGATCACGCCGGAACTGAGCCTTGCCGGCAGCTATTCCAAGAACATCTCGGTTCCTGGTACCGATACGCTGTACAACGCCTTCTACTTCACCGCGGGCAGCGCCGAGGCGCATCGCGTTCCGGAAACGTCGGACAGCTTCGACCTGAGTCTGCGCTATTCGAGCCCCACGGTCCAGGCCGCCCTCACCGGCTGGTACACCAAGTACAGCAACCGTCTTGTCACCGCCTATGACATCGACGGCAATGCGACCGACACCAACTTGGGGCCGGTCAAGAAGTACGGCGTAGACGCCAGCGTTTCGATCCGTCCGGTTCAGCCGTTGTCGCTCTACGCGTTCGCTTCGTACATCAAGTCGGAAATCCAGAACGACGCCGTGGGTAAGAGCTGCGTTTCGACCAGCTATATCGCTCTGGCAGACCTGTGCTACACGGCTACCGATGGCACCGTGTACCTGCGGACTGCTGGCAAGCGTGAGCGTGGTACGCCCGACTGGCTGGTCGGTGGCCGTGCGGAACTCACGCTGGGTGACTTCCTGTTCGGTGCGCAGGCGAAGTACACCGGCTCGCGTTACTTGAACGACCTCAACGGCACCATCGACACGCTCACCGGCGCCAAGTTCAAGGGCTACACTGTCGTTGACCTGAACCTGCGTTACAAGCTGGAGAGCCTGGGGCTGGCGAAGAGCGAAGTGCAGCTCAACGTCTCGAACCTGTTTGACGAATTCTATGTCGGTTCGTTCAGCGGTGGTCTCGACACTTCGCCGACTTCGAGCTCGGCTTACGTGAACTTCGGTGCGCCGCGTGCCATTAGCGCAACGTTCATCATGGGCTTCTGATCCCACTGGTCAGAACCTCAGGAAAAAAGAGGGGAGGAACCGCGAGGTTCCTCCCTTTTTTGTTGCCGCTCTGGGGTTTGTGCAGGCCTATGTACGGCACACGTGCGGGCTGCTGCGATAAGCCAGCGCCTTGAAGGGAAGGCCATCGGAATAGAGGGGTATTTGCTGCCGCTTTAGAGCGAAGAGCCGATCGTCCGCGAGAGGGCATCGCATCGAAGCAGGCGCCCTGCAGGGCCCTATATGCTCCCCCGGTTCCTGCAAAACCGCCTACCGAAAACACCCCCGCGGGCCTCGCCGCGGGCTGAGGGCTATTCGTAGACGCAGGCGTCGTAGCCGTCGCGTTTCACCGTGGCGATGCGGGCGGCGATCGTGTTGCCGTAGCGGCGGGTGAAGCCGGCGGGGTTCTTGACGCTGCGGGTCTTGGGGCTGGGGAGCGCGGCGGCGATGCGGGCGGCTTCCACCGGGCTCAGCCTGGCGGCCGATTTGCCGTAATAGCGCTGTGCCCCAGCCTCCACGCCATACGTGCCGATGCCCGTTTCAGCGACGTTGAGGTAGACTTCCATGATCCGCCGCTTGTCCCACAAGTGCTCGACCAGGAACGTGAACCAGACTTCCAGCCCCTTGCGCAGATAGCGGGTCCAGCCTTCGCCCTGCCACAGGAATACATTCTTGGCGGTCTGCTGGCTGATCGTCGATCCGCCGCGCAGGCGCTTGCCTGTGGCATTGCGCTCCATCGCCTTTTCGATGGCATCGGTGTCGAAGCCGTTGTGGCTGCAGAACTTCCCGTCTTCGGCCGCGATCGCGGCGGCGACCATGTTGCGGTCGATCCGGCTCAGCGGCTCCCAGTCCTTGGTGATGCCGTTGCCGTCGGTCAGCATGGTGAACGTCACTGGCGGCGGCACGAAGCGGTAGAGCACGGTCAGTCCGACGCTGATGGCAACGAACCAGACGATGATCCTGGCAATGAAACGCATGAACTGGCGAGAACCCGAGTGTTGGTGATGCTCCGGTCTCTAGAGCCAGTTGCCGCCGTCTGGCAATGGCACGGCTTGCGCCTGGAGCGAGCTGCGTACACCCTCTCGCTCGATACGAACGGGACCGGCGCAGATCAAACGCACGATGCTCTAATGCAACGTGCTCATCTGCATACCGTCCATGGCGGGGGGCTGGCCATGGCCCTGGAACATGACGCGGTCGCGGCCCAGGCGTTTGGCCCGGTAGAGCGCTTCGTCCGCGAGACGGTAGAGTTCGCGGAAACTGCTGTCCCGCCCCGCTTCGGCAATGCCGATGCTGACTGTCACGGTTCCGGTGCCGATCGCCTCGTGATGGTCGCAGGCGGCAATGCCCAGGCGCACGCTTTCGGCGAACTGTTCGAGCGCGAAGCCGGTCATGCCGGTGGTCATCAGCGCGAATTCCTCGCCGCCCAGCCGCGAGACCTTGCACATCGGGCCTTCCCAGCGCTCGATGCGGCGGGCGATGGTGGCGAGCACCATGTCGCCGGCATCGTGGCCGTGGGTGTCGTTGATGCGCTTGAACATGTCGATATCGAGCAGGAGCAGCGCGGCGGGGCTGCTGCCCGACTGCGCGAGTTCCAGCATCGGCGCCACCGCTTCGATAAAGCCGCGGCGGTTGCGCAGCCCGGTCAGCGGATCGCGCCGGGCCAGTTCGTGTGCCTGGGCCTCTGCCTGCCGCGCGCGGTCGTGCTCGATGCGCAAGTTGGCATGGGTTTTGGAGGCGGCCACGGCCAGCCATATCGTCTGCCAGGCTGCCGCGAACAGGATCAGCAGTTGCGAGCCGCCGCCCCAGAAGATCGTCTTGGTGTCGACGAACTCCACGCCGCCCAGTGTGAGGATGGGAATCGACCAGGCGCCGGCAAACGTGCGGGCCTCGATGCTGCCGCGCCGCCAGGCAAAGGCGAGGCAGCCCGCGACGCAGGCCAGGAGCGTGAGGATCGCGATGCCGAGCGCCAGCGCTGCCGCATCGATGGGGCCCGAGCGCATCAGCGCCAGCGGGAGTCCGAGAAAGCTGACGAAGCCTCCGAGACCCAGGGTGAACCAGCGGGCAGGGCGCGGCAGTTCGGGACCGTCAAGGGCCGTGACGGCGCTGGAGGCGGCGAAGGTCACGGCCAGGCAGGACAGCGCCGTGCAGATCTGGGAGGAGAAGGTCCCCGCCATTTCCGGCACGATCAGCAAGCCCAGTTGCGACCAGATCACGCCCCACAGGAGCACGCTACCCGCCCAGGCTGCCTGCCACACGGGGAATTGCCGCCGCAGCGATACGGCCAGCGAGGTGTTGTAGACCGCACCGATCAGCAGAAGCGTGAGCGCGGCCGTGACGCAGATCGAAAGTGCCGTCGACTGGATCGCCGCTTCGCCGCGGCTCAGCAGGCGCATGCGCAAGAGGTTGACGCTTGCCAGCCGGTCGAAACGCATGGTGACGTATCGCACCGGGGCATCGCGGACCGGAGCCTCGAAGGCGATCTGCCCGCCGGTGCGCCAGTGCGTGCCGAAGTCGCCAGCGCGAACGTGCTGGTAGATGGTGCGCCCGTCGGCATAGACAAAGGCGACTTCGAGCCGGTCGAACCGCGAACTGTGCACTTTCAGCACCAGATCGTGCGGATCGACATTGTGCCGGTGGAGGTCGGCGCGCAGCCAGACGCTGCCGAACTGGTAGCCTTGCGCTTCGCCCTTGCAGGTGATGGCGGGCGGAGTCGCCATGGGCTGCGCTACGGTCTGCGAAACGGCATGGCAGAGGGACGGCGGATCGAGAACGTCTTCGGCAGCCGCGGCATCCGCCCAGCCGCCCCATAGCAGGAGTGCGGCAAGGATGGACAAGACGCTCAGCAGGCGTGTCCGGGCGGGGGAGTGGGCGGCCATGGCATTGCCGGAAATGCCACAACTATGCCTTACAAATTATTAAAGAAGGTGTGATTTCCCCAGATTTCTGAGGGGTTACAAGGTAAATAAAAACCGGGCCACCTTAGGGGCGGCCCGGTCTTCGTCGTTCCTGCGCTGACTTTGGATCAGCCGGCGGGAATGAGCTTCTTTTCGCCAGCGATGCGGTTCATCGCCTTCTGCAGCTTTTCGAAAGCGCGCACTTCGATCTGGCGCACGCGCTCGCGGCTGACGTGATAGACCTGGCTCAGTTCCTCAAGCGTCTTGGGATCGTCAGTCAGGCGGCGTTCGGTCAGGATGTCGCGCTCGCGTTCGTTGAGCGAATCCATCGCTTCGACCAGCATGTCGTGGCGGACGGTCTTTTCTTCCGCTTCGGCGACGATCTCATCCTGCAGCGGTGCTTCGTCCGCCAGGATGTCCATCCACTGGCCTTCGCCTTCCTCGCGCAGCGAGACGTTCAGCGAAGCATCGCCGCCCATCATCATGCGCCGGTTCATGTTGACCACTTCCTGCTCGGAAACGCCCAGCGTCGTCGCGATCTTGGCGACGTCTTCCGGATGCAGGTCGGTATCCTCGTAAGCGTCGAGGTTCTTCTTCATGCGGCGCAGGTTGAAGAACAGCTTCTTCTGCGCGGCGGTGGTGCCCATCTTCACAAGCGACCACGAACGCAGGATGAACTCTTGAATCGACGCTTTGATCCACCACATAGCATAAGTGGCGAGGCGAAAGCCCCGATCAGGCTCGAACTTCTTCACGCCCTGCATCAGGCCGATGTTGCCTTCGGAGATGAGTTCCGAGACAGGCAGGCCATAGCCACGGTAGCCCATCGCGATCTTCGCGACGAGGCGCAGGTGGCTGGTCACCAGCTGCGCTGCAGCCTCGGGATCCTCGTGTTCCTGATAGCGCTTGGCGAGCATGTATTCCTGCTCGGGCTTCAGCACCGGGAACTTGCGAATCTCGGAGAGGTAGCGGTTGAGGCTCTGCTCACCGCCCAGTGCGGGAACCGCGGGGAGGTTGCGTTGCTTGTTGCTCACTATCTTTTCCGTCCTTTCTAGGTCGGCCAGCGGTCAAAGACCCTTGCTAGGCATCTTAGCTTGCGGCCACCTGTTCTTGATAGCACATAAAACCGATTTCAGTGTCGCAATTCGTCGATCAGAGTCCGCATATCGTCGGGAATCGGGCTGACGAAGTGGACCTTCTCCCCCTTAACGGGATGGATGAAGCCGAGTTCCGCGGCGTGCAGCGCCTGGCGGGAAAAATCGAGCCTCTGGAGGATCGGGCGAATCGCTGAAGGTGTACGTCCATAGACAGGGTCCCCCAATAGCGCATGGCCGATTGACGACATGTGAACGCGCACCTGATGCGTGCGTCCGGTCTCCAGGCGGCATTCGATAAGGGTGGCGCCTTTGAGCAGTTCCAGGGTCCGGTAATGCGTCACGGCGTGCTTTCCCCGTTTCTGACCATTCGGGCCGTCCTCGACCAGCGCCATCTTCTTGCGGTTGGTATTCGAACGGGCGATCGCTCCGGTTACAGTTCCGGCCGCAGGGATCGGGCGGCCGCCGACGACGGCATTGTAGGCGCGCTCGATCGAATGGTCGGCGAACTGCACGGCGAGCCCTTCGTGCGCGCGGTCGGTCTTGGCGACGACGAGCAGGCCCGAGGTGTCCTTGTCGATGCGATGGACGATGCCGGGGCGCGCGACGCCGCCGATACCCGAAAGCTGCCCCCGGCAGTGATGGAGCAGCGCGTTCACCAGCGTGCCGTCGAGGTTGCCGGCGGCGGGATGGACGACAAGCCCCGCGGGCTTGTCCACCACGATCAGGTCCTCGTCCTCGAACACGACATTGAGCGGAATATCCTGCGCCACCGCTTCGGCCGGGGCTGCCTCGGGCACGGCAATCGCAAACGGCGTGCCGGGTTCGGCCTTGAGCGAGGCCTGCGACGCGGGCTTGCCCGCCAGCGTGACGCGGCCTTCGCCCATCAGCGCTTTCACGCGCTCGCGCGAAAGGCCGCTCGCTTCGGCCAGCGCCTTGTCGAGTCGTCCGCCGGCATCGCCGATCCGGCCTTCGATGATATTTCCGTTTCCCCCCATCTTGGCTAGGATTTGGGGATGGTTATCGAAGTGACAAGTGGGGTTCTGGCAACATTGCGCGCCGAAGCGGATCGCGCCGCGCCGGAAGAATGCTGCGGGCTGCTCCTGGGCAGCGGAGAACCGGGCAGAGAAGGACGGATCGAGACGGCCGTGCCGGCCGCCAATATCTCCGGTCAGCCGCATCTGCGTTTCGAAATCGACCCCTTGGCCCTGCTCGCCGCGCACAAGGCGGCGCGGGCGGGCGGGCCGCAGGTGCTGGGGTACTATCACTCGCATCCGCTCGGCCATCCGGTGCCGTCTGCCGTGGATTGCGAACATTCCACCGGCGATTTGCGCATCTGGGCGATCATCGCGGGCGGACATGTTGCTTTCTGGCGCGATAGCGGGAATGGTTTTCAGGAATTGACCTTCCGCACGGTTGGAAAGGACTGTGCGGAGCAAAGCTGATATCGGCGCGGGTCGGCCGAGAGAATGGAAAGCCCCTGTTTCATGACCACGAGCTCGCTCGAACTTGCCAGCCTCCTGTGTTCGCGGCTGTGCCACGACATGCTCAGCCCTGTCGGCGCCCTGTCGAACGGGCTTGAACTGCTGGCGGACGAGAAGGATCCGGAGATGCGCCAGCGCTGCTTCGAGCTGCTCGACCAGAGCGCGCGGATCTCGGCCGACAAGCTGAAATTCTTTCGTCTGGCCTTCGGCGCGGCGGGCGGTTTCGGCGAGATGGTGCCGGTCAGCGAGGCGCGGGTTCTGGTCGACGGGCTGGTGGCCAACAATGCCCGGATCGTCCTCAACTGGGCCCTGTCGAGCGATTCGCTGCCGAAGCCGGCGATCAAGGTCCTGCTCAATTTCGCCCTGTTCGGGATGGAAGCGCTGCCGCGTGGCGGCACGCTGGATATCGCCGCCGAATTCCGGGACGGGACGTCCGAGATTGTCGTGCGCGCCGCGGGCCAGCGCATCGCGTTCGACCGCGACATCGGCCGGGCGCTCGAAGGGACGCTGCCGCCCGGAGACTTGTCGAGCCGCACGGCTCCGGCGGCGATGATCCAGCAATTGGCTGGCGGACACGGGGGCAAGCTGCAATATGTCCTTGCGGAAGACGCGCTGGTACTCGGCGCGGTTCTTCCCGGAGCCTGAAGGGAGAGGGCCGGATGCGCGGGGGACAGGCACAATGAACCGTTGGCTCGTCAACCGTATCGTCGAATCGCCCAACTGGAACGAGCGCAAGCTGCCCGTTTCGATGGTGGTGCTGCACTACACCGGCATGAAAAGTGCCGAAGAGGCCCTGCAGCGGATGTGCGATCCGGCAGCCGAAGTCTCCGCGCATTACCTGATCGACGAGGAGGGTATCGTCACTTCGCTGGTGCCCGAGGACAAGCGCGCCTGGCACGCCGGGCAATCCTACTGGCGCGGCGTGACCGATGTGAATTCGGCCAGTATCGGCATCGAACTGGCCAATCCGGGGCACGAATTCGGCTATCGTCCGTTTCCCGAACCGCAGATGGACGCGCTGCTGCCGCTGCTTGCGGACATCATGGACCGGCACGATATCCCGCGCGCCAATGTCGTCGCCCATTCGGACATCGCGCCGGTCCGCAAGCAGGATCCGGGCGAATATTTCGACTGGCACCGCCTCGGCGAACTGGGTCTCGCGCTCGATATTCCGGCCGCGAAGATGAACCTGTTCTATGACAATCCCGGCGCGTTCTACCTCGCGCTGGAGCGCTTCGGGTACGATATTTCGGATGGCCGCGCCGCCGTGCGCGCGTTCCAGCGGCGCTGGCGGCCGATGTTCATCGATGGCGAGATCGACGGGGAAATCGGCGGTATCCTGTTCGAACTCCTGCTCGAACGCGACACCGGCCGGGCGCGGTAAGCTTTCCTTTTCGGATTTTCATGCTAGGGCACGCGGCGCCGGGGAGCCGGGCAGCCGCGTCATTCGCAAGAATGCCGAGGAAAGTCCGGGCTCCACGAAACAAGGGTGGCGGGTAACGCCCGCCGGGCGAGGGAGGTTCTCAGGCCTGCCGAAGCTCAGGGAAAGTGCCACAGAGAGCAAACCGCCAATGGCCTCTTGCAGGCACAGGCAAGGGTGAAAGGGTGCGGTAAAAGCGCACCGCGCTTCCGGTAACGGCAAGCGGCATGGCAAACCCCACCCGGAGCAAGACCGAATAGGGGCTGCTGGCCATCTTCGGATGGCGGGTCGGTTTCGGACCCAGGCAGCCCGGGTTGGTCGCTGGAGCGATGCAGCAATGCACCGCCAAGAGGAATGGCTGCCGCCGCGGCGTAAGGTCCCCTTTTTGGGGAGACCACGCCAGGCACAGAACCCGGCTTACAGGCTCCCCGGCATTACTTTTCCCGAGATTTTGGTTGGCTCTAGTC
>NZ_BCTX01000091.1 GCF_001590985.1 Novosphingobium naphthalenivorans NBRC 102051 | reverse complement strand
GATGCTCTGGGATCGGGACGAGTCTTTTCGCAATCCGCCGTGACCGTCCTTCGAAACGCGGGAGTCTCGGTTTGTTGGGCCCAAACTTGGAACTGGCGGCAACCTTGGCGCTATCAGCGTCGCGACCACAGCAAGTTGCTCGTGATCGACGATGGTATAACCTATGTTGGAGGGTTCAACATAGGCGAGGAGAGTTCGCTGCGATACAGCGGCAAAGGCCGATGGCGCGACCTGCACATACGCTTGTCTGGACCGATCGCACGGCGCGCGGCGAGGCTGTTCGAATCCCGACATGCCTTCGGGCGAGACCGCGTCGAGGACGAATGGTTCGGCGCCTACCTCCTGATGTCGAATTACGGCATTCGATGCAGGTACAGACTGCGCTGCTTGCTCAATGGCCGCTTGCGTCATGCTGTCAGCAGAATTTGGCTGACTACTCCCTATTTCGTACCCGACAGCGGCACGCAACGTCGATTGATTAGTGCCGCTCAACGAGGGGTTGATGTCCGCCTTCTCGTGCCTGCCAAGAGCGATATCCGGATTACACAATGGGCCGCTCGAATGCTCTACGAGAATCTGTTGCGTGCCGGTGTTAAAATTTACGAATATTCCCCCCAATTTCTCCATGCCAAGACGATCCTTGTCGATAGCAACTGGAGCTCGATAGGTACGGCGAATTTCGATTATCGCAGCTTCTTCTTGAATTACGACTTGGCATTAATTTGCTCGTCGGAAATCATATGTGATGAACTCGCGAACATGTTCGAAATCAACATTTCTGATTCCAGGATTGTGGAGGAAAGGGTCTGGCGCTCCAGGCCCTATACATCAAGAATTCAAGAATTCTTGGGGTGGGTGGTTCGCCGCTTCCTGTGATGTGCGTTGAAGCAGACGACAGGCCCGAATTACACTACGGAAGGAGTAATCATGGCCCACAACAAAGAGAGACCCGAGCAAGGTGATCCTGCGCTGACCCCCAGCGATATCGAGCATTACAAGCAGCGGCTTCGGGAATTGCAGATCGAACTCGTCAAGTTTCAACGGCACCTCATCAAGTTCGACCACAAGGTTCTGGTGTTATTCGAAGGCCGGGATGCCGCAGGAAAGGACGGTGCGATCAAGCGGATTGTCCAGCATCTCAGTCCCCGCGATACACGGGTGGTCGCCCTTGGGAAGCCATCGGAAAAGGATGTCAGTTCCTGGTATTTTCAACGGTACGTTTCACACCTGCCGTCGTCTCAGGAAATGGTCCTGCTGAACCGAAGTTGGTACAATCGCGCCGGTGTGGAGCGTGTGATGGGTTTTTGCTCTGGCGATCAATATCATGAGTTCATGGCAACGGTCATTGACTTCGAGCACCTGCTGGTTCGCTCCGGCATCCAGGTGTTCAAATACTATCTCGATGTTTCGAAAAAGGAGCAGCGCAAGCGCTTGCGTGACCGCAAAACCGATCCGCTCAAGCAGTGGAAGACCAGCCCGATCGATGCGGTCGCGATCAAGCACTGGGATGACTACACGGCCGCGCGCGATGCGATGCTGGAAGGGACGCACAATGCAGTCACGCCCTGGTACATCGTCCGCGCGGACAACAAGAAACTCGCAAGGTTAAACATCATCCGGGATCTCATGAGACGCGTGGAATGTCCGGATAAGGATGAACATGCGGCCACGCCCGACCGAGAGATCGTGTTTCCATATGAGTCACGCTTTGCGTCCGACGGAACGTTGGCGCGCTGAAGTAAACCATTGCCCGGCGAATATTTTGTCTGGACCGTGCTCGCCTCGGCAGGCGACATTCCACCAGAGTTTGATTTGCGTTAAGAACCTTGCGTTTCGTTTTGACTATCTTGTGCATCGCAGCAACCGGGTGACACGCCAATGCGAGTGGCTGGTGCGCCATCGACGAAGCCGAACAATGCGTCGGATATCTTTGAGGCGCGCGCCAGGCTCCGCCCGCGGCTCCGGATACCCTATCCACTACCAAGGGTCATGTGATGGAAGTGGTAAGGTCGATCGCCGACAGATCATCGCGACAGTCAACAGAATCGGGAAAGGCCTCCGCGCCGGACGAAGATCAGGTTTCAGCGACTGCTTATAAAAACAGTGAAGTGTCGCATCATCCTGACCAGATGGACTTCATGATGATGGTCCGCCAAACGTGGAACTATCAGCGAGATCTGTTTGAGCGCTCAATCCTTTTCTGGGACACCTTGCGCCAGCGTGCCGACAATATGATCGCGCATGAGCGTGCTGGCAAACCCCCGCTGCTGGACTTCGATTATGAAGTACTGCTCGACGCCCGCCGCTTTGAGCACCCGGCCAATTATGCCTTGCTGCACATTTCCCGCATTGGGGAAGCGTGCTTCGAGGATTGCATCGACCCTGCAAAGCCGCCTGTCATCGTCGTTGATCCACGCGCCGGGCACGGGCCGGGGATCGGTAGCTTCAAGCGGGACTCAGAAGTCGGAATGGCGATGCATGAAGGCCATACCGTCTATTTTGTGTCATTCTTCCCGGAGCCTTGTCCTGGCCAGACTCTGGGGGATGTGCTTCATGCGCTACGTCGCTTCGTTGAAGAGGTTGCCAAGCGGCATCCGGAAACGCCTCCGATACTCTATGGCAATTGCCAGGCAGGCTGGGCCATCACACTGCTGTCGGCGGATTGCGTGGGGCTCGTTGGCCCGGCCGTGCTCAACGGCTCGCCACTTTCCTATTGGGCAGGTGCAGCCGGCATCAATCCGATGCGTATTGCAGGCGGTTTGGTCGGTGGCGTGTGGCTTGTGCACTTGCTCGCCGATCTTGGTGACGGACGCTTTGACGGAGCGTGGCTTGTCGCGAATTTCGAAAATCTCAAGCCCGAGGCCATCTGGGAAAAGTATGCCAACCTGTTTGCCGACATCGATATCGAGCGGGAGCGCTTTCTCGATTTTGAGCGCTGGTGGAATGGATGGTATTTTCTCACCCGTGAGGAGATCGTGGCGATTGTTGGAAATCTTTTCATTGGCAATAAGTTGGAAGACGGGACGTTCCCAATATGCCAAGGTTGTAACGCCGCTCTTCGGCAGATTCACAATCCGCTGGTCATATTCGCATCCTTCGGGGACAATATTACTCCGCCCCAACAGGCGCTGGGCTGGATTCCTGCCGTCTACAAGGACACGGAAGATCTTAAGTCAGCGGGCCAACGGATCGTTTATCTGACGAATTCTCACGTTGGGCATCTCGGAATTTTCGTCTCCGCCAAGGTTGCTCGCCTCGAGCATCGCGCAATTCTCGATAGTCTTCAGGAAATTGAAGCGCTTGCACCTGGGCTGTACGAAATGAAGATCGACAATCCCACAGGCGATCCCGATTGCCACAAGCCCCAATATTCGGTTCGCTTTGAAGAACGGCAAGTCTGCGATATCGAAGTCAACACGCCATATCGCGCGTTCGAAAGAGTTCGCGCACTCTCGGAAGCGAATGAACAATTATACAAGATGTTCGTCAGCCCGGTTGTCCAGTGCTTCTCAAATCCCTTGACCGCCGCGATGCTCGAATGGCTGCATCCCATGCGTACGAGCCGATATCTCTTCTCGGAGACGTTCAGTCCTTGGATGCAAGTTGTCGCCAAGATGGCCAGGGCTATTGATCAAGGTCGAACGCCGCTTCCCTCAGACGACGTTTTCCTCGCTCGCGAACGTCAATTCCTTTCGGACATTTCCGACGCGATCGAAGAAGGGCGCAAACGTCGTGATGCCATCGAAGAAGAGGTATTTAAACTACTCTTTTGACGACCGGCGGCTCCTGAAACCCTCTCTGTCATATGGCTACCGGTCGACACCGCCCTCTGGTTTTGTACCGCAAATTTTATGGCGGTGACGTAAAAGGGTGAGCCATGTCAGTCGAGAGCGATCCACATACCCGTCCAAGTTCCGCCAATCGAACTCATCCCGCAGAAGCCATGGATGCGGTTCGCAAAGCTCTGCTCGATGCGCGCAGGGAAATACGGGGTTTTCTCGTACGCCGATTGAAGGAGCGCACTGCGGCAGAGGACGTATTGCAGCAGTTCAGTTTGCGCGCTCTGGAGCGGTCGTCGGAACTCCGTGACGTAAAGTCCGTACGTGGATGGCTGAGCCGGATACTTTCCAGCGTGATCGCGGATTACCAACGCTCGGAAGTGAGACGGCGCAACATGAAAGCGGCTGTCCGGCAATCCACATTGTCCGACGAGGAGTTCGAGCCAGAGCCGGAAATTGACAGCGCGGTTTGTCAGTGTCTCCATCATCTGATGCCGACGCTCCGGCCGTCCTATGCGGACATCCTTTCGCGGATCGATCTTGCCGGCGAGACGAGGCAGCGCGTGGCGCAAAGTCTGGGCACTTCTCCCAGCAACGTCACTGTTCGGCTCCATCGTGCGCGCCAGGCGCTCCGCAAACGGCTCGAACAGTTTTGCACCACATGCCCGGAACACGGATATCAAGACTGCGCCTGCCAGGAAATGAGAGTCCTGCGCGAACGGGCCGCCAGAACCTGACCGGCCTGAAGTTCAGACAATCCAAGATTTGAGCGTCTCGGGATCGATCTCAGCCGCATCGATCAATCTGTCGGGATCGAGGATTCTTAGGCGCCGATAGTGAAACGCCGCGATTCCTTCGCGCTTCAGTTCATGCAGCACACGATTGACATGCACGCTGCTGAGGCCTGTTGCGTCGCCCAATTGTTCCTGTGTCAAAGGCAATCGCACAGCCTCAATACCGTGTCCGGGGAGGCGCGACCAGGCCCGTACGAAAAGCTGGAGCAGAAGGCGGGCTACGCGGACCCTTGCAGGCGAGCGGCCTATGCTGGTGAGAAGATCGAATGCGAGATCGGTGTCGCGGGCCATCGACTGTGCAAGAGCCAGTGCAAAGCCTGGGCGCTCGGCTACAAGTTCACGTACCCTGCGATGGGGAATTTCGGCTACAACTGCACGGGTCAGTGCCTGAACGCCGAATGTCGAGACCGTGCCTTTCGACGGTGGCAATCCCAGAAGTGTATCGGCAACAGCAAAATGAAGAATCTGCCGCTTTCCGTTCTCGAGAAGCGTGTAGAGGAGAGTCCATCCCTCGATCAGGACAAAGATTGCATTTTGTTGACTGCCGGGGCCGAACAAGTCCTCGCCAGCCTTGAGTTGACGTTGCCGCAGGCATTGCGCCTTAAGTGCCTCAATGACGTTCGCGCCGGACGCGTCTCGATACCTTGCATCGTGGGAGATGCCGATCGGACCTGAACCGCCACGGCCGCTCACGGCAAACGCACCGCACGGTTCAAGCCGCAAATTCCGGCCCGGGATAAACCGGTAAAATCAATAATGTGCACGAAATATCCCGATCGGCGTTGGCAACGGCGATGGGCAGATGAATTCCGGTCGCCTGACGCTACAGACGCTCGAGCTGTGGGGTCATTACAGTTTCAGCATCGAAACATGGCGACGCTGACGTGTGCCTCGGGCGCGGCCATGCGTTTTCTGCCCGGAGAAAAAGATGAGCAGCAGGGAGGTGCCGCCAGAAGCGATTTTCGAGCTTAATCCACGTCAAAGAATTTGCGTTCGATCAGTCAGAAACTGATTGTCACATCCGCATGTCAAGCAATAATCCGGGACGAGCCGATGTCGTCGGCGTGGTGACTGCCGGGCTGTGCATGATTGGCGGGCGCATGATCAAGGGCACTCAAATCATGAACGAACATTTTGCACATTCCGGGGCTTGGGCGCTCGCGATCATCATGATCGTCGTCGCATCCTGGTTGTTTTACCGATATGCCGCGCCAAAATCATGGCGGGAATGGGCCGGCGCGGGCTTGGTCCAGGCCTTCATAATCGCGCTCTATGCCGAAATGTATGGCTTTCCCCTGACGATCTACCTGCTGGTCCGATTTTTTCATCTGGACCGAACCAATCTCAATGCCAATCTTTGGTCGACACTCGTCGGAATGGGCGAAACGGGTATGATGATCTCCATGCTCGTTGGGTATGCGCTGCTGTTTGTCGGGATCGGGCTCTTCATTCAGGGATGGCGGGAACTCTATCGCGCGCACGAGAATCAAAGGCTCGCGACAACGGGCCTATACGCGTTCGTCCGACATCCCCAGTACACTGGGCTCTTCATTGGCCTGTTCGGTGAAGGCGTCGTGCATTGGCCAACGGTGTTTTCGGTGATTCTTTTCCCGCTCATCGTGGTGACATACACTTTGCTCGCTTTTCGAGAAGAACGGCGCATGCTTGATGAGTTTGGAGAGCAATATCGCCGCTATCGGGAAAGCGTGCCGATGTTTTTCCCCGGCCACCGCCAGTGGCGCCAGTTCATTGCCCGGTCGCAGTCAGAGTAGGTTCAAAGCCCGTTACCGGCACGAATGGATCTCAACGGGTTTTCGGCTTTGAATTGGAATCAAGTGGTCGACCGCGGTTGTGGCGATGGTGGATAACTTCCGAAAATCCAGACTCTCGGGTTCGCCAAGACCAGCGCCCGGCCAGGTACCCTGCCGGGCGCTGAGGTGAGGCAATCAGCACAGCGGCGGAATATTCAATAGCTCGCAAAAACCTGTCGTCCTGTGGGGCCGAATGCGATGACCTGATAGTGTTGTGTCTGATTTCCCATTTCCATTCCTGGCGCACCGAGTGGCATTCCGGGGACGGCGAGGCCGGACACGCCGGGGGGCTTTTGCCGCAAGAGCCTAGCCACATCGCGCGCCGGAACATGTCCTTCGATGACGTAGCCATCTGCCATCATGGTGTGACATGAACGCAGGTTCTGCGGCACGGACTTGGCGTCCTTAACCCTGCCCATGTCAGGCGCATCAACGATCGCTACCCGGGCTTTGAGGTTCGAGCGGATATGTGCGGCCCAGCTCTCGCAACAGCCACAATGGGGGTCGCGATACATCGTGTAAGTTGCTGCGGCCTCGGCCGTGCTGGTGTAGGCAGCCAGCACCGTAAGCAGCACAACTGCCGCTGAACGGCGAAGAGGTTCCGTAACCGGTACAGTCATCGATTTGCCTTTCCTATGTGGCGCGTTCTTGAATCCATATACGGTGCTGAAACAGGGACTCCTCGCAGATATTTGAGGGCTCGGAGCCTTTGTCACGTATAGTCGGTACAACGGACATTTCAGGATCGAACGGTGATGGACGACGAACGATTGGATATTCTCTTGTCAGGCCTCGCGTCGGACCCCGCCTTGCGCGTAGCCGGGGCCGACTTTCGTGACGGGGTCTGGCAGCGCATCGGAGAGATCGTGGAGGCCCGCCAACAACGGCGGCAGATCACCATCAGCCTTGCCGTCGTCGTGATTGGCCTTGGCACCGGTTTCGGCGTGACGCATGGCCCGACCTATCCCCAGGCGCCGCGCTATGCCCTGGTCGACGGTTCCGATTTTGCCCCTTCGACGCTTTTGCATGTCGCGCCATGAAGATTACTCCCGTCTACATCCTCCTTCTTTTGCTTCTGGCCGTAGCCGCCGGAGCGCTCGGCACTTACGGCGCCAATCGCTGGATCGCGGCTCAAGCACAGCCACATGGCATTCACGAGTTCGTGCATAAGGAACTGCGCCTTACGGCGTCGCAGGAGACGCAGCTCGAAGGGCTCGAACAAAATTTCGCCGTTCAGCACAGCCAACTCGAACTGGCTCTGAGAGCCGCAAATGCCAATCTGGCGCGGGCGATGAACGAAGAACACCGCTACGGCCCGAAGGTCGGCGCAGCTATTGACCAGGTCCACGCCCGCATGGGTGATTTGCAAAAAGCCACGGTCCAACATGTCTTCAACATGCGCGCGCTGCTTGATCCGCAACAGCAGAAAGCATTTGACCGCGAAGTCAGCGAGGCGCTGACGAGCGATCCCAAGAATTAGGCGTGAGCGAGGGGGAGGACATCAGCGACGCGCAGCTGATTGCTGCCGCCAAGTCTGGTGAGCGCCGCGCCTTCGATGAACTTGTGGCCCGGCATGTGCCAAGGCTGCTGATCCTCGCAACCAGAATGCTTTCCAACGAAGCCGATGCACAGGATGCTGTGCAAAACGCCATGGCTTCCGCTTGGTTGGCACTGCATCGCTTTGATGAAGCAAGATCCGTTGCCCCCTGGCTCACGACGATCACCCTCAACAAATGCCGTGATGCCATGCGGGCCCGCCGGTTGCGGAACATCTTTGGTTTCGAAGCCGACGACCGAGGCGTCACGGTGGCTGACCCTCATCCAGGACAGGACAGCCAGATGGCTGACAGGCAAGCGCTGGCGCTGGTGCGCGAGGAAATCACGCGACTTCCATCAAATCTCAAGGAGCCGTTCGTGTTGGTGACGTTCGACGGGCGGAGCCAGGCCGAGGCGGCGCAAATCCTTGGGATCACCGAAAAGGCCGTCGAAACGCGCATCTATCGCGCGCGAGCGCGACTGAAGGAAAGATTCGCAAAATCATGAGATTGGTCGCCTTCTCAAGCCTAGCCGAACTCTGTGACGGTGGCGTACGAGTTTCTGGCATAGCTCGCGATTGTCGCTGGCTATGTCGCCAACCACAGTCCGGACTCGAAGCAAGGACGATAACGGCCCAGAGGATGCCAAAAAAAATCCCGGTTGACTTGGAGGCGACAACAATCCTTACGGAAGAACAGTTATTGATTTGCCGCAAAGCTGAATACTGGGAGTCCCCCTAGAGTTTCGAAATGGTACGACTGATTGCCTGCCTGATCGCGCTTGGCGCATTGCTCGGCCTATTGGGGCAGGGCGTCGCTTCGGCGCGAGCGATCCCGGTGATGTCGGTCATGCAGAATCATGATCATGTGGCGAGCTCGGGGCAAGGCCCGATTCATCACCAGATGGCTGCCTCCCAGCCGATGCAGGGATGCGAGGACTGCCCGATGACGGGGCATGATGGGAAACCTTGCAATGACGTCAATCATTGCCTGGCGATGTCGGGGAGCGCCCTTCTGCTTCCCGACGCCATGCCGCTTTCGTCCCTGCGGTCGATGACCGCGCAGCGGCATCTGGCTTTGCGCGCTGCCGAATTGAGCGGCCTTGCCGCGCCGCCCTTTACCGAACCACCCATCCTGTCGGCCTGAGCCGCGCGTCGGAGATAGTCCGGCGGCACCATGACGGCGGAAAGCCTGGCGCCCTTTTTTGAGCGCGTGCTGGCCGCTTCCCATTCTGTCTGGTTGCCGCCCCGTTCTCTGCCGCGCCGTGTTCAATGCGGTGCTCGTGCGGCTGCCAATGAGCTTCGCGCGAGGGAACAGGACTTCTCATGCGATTACTGATGGCCCTGCCGCTTTTGGCAGGAACGGCGTGCCCCGCGCTGGCAGGCCCGCTGACATTCGAAGAAGCGCTCGATCAGGCGCGCGCCAACGCCCCGATGATCGAGGCGAACAATGCGCGTGTCTCGGCAAGCGAAGCCAGCGCCATCGCCGCTGGACAACTGCCCGATCCACGTCTTTCGCTAGGTTTCGACAATCTTCCGGTGTCGGGGCCGCCGGCCTTCACGCTTGATGGTTCGATGATGACCGCCCAGCGCATCGGATTACAGCAGGATATTCCAAATCTCGCCAAGCGTCACGCCAGCGAAGCGAGCGCCGAAGCCGCGACGGGTCTCGCACAAGCACGATCGGCGGTGACACGGCTCGACGTGACGGTCGCCACCGCGACGGCCTGGATCGATCTTGCCTATGCCGACAGGCGCCTGGCCGCGATCGATGCTGTGCTGGAGCGGCTCGGACACCTGGTCCCCGCGGCCAGAGCAAGCGTTGCTTCAGGCAGCGCCCGGCCCGGGCAAAGCCTTCGCATTCGTCAGGCCGTTGCCGGACTGGAGGACCGCCGCAGCGTGATCATGGCCGAACAGGTGCAGGCTCAGGCCTCGCTCGAGCGCTGGACCGGAAACGATGATCCCAAGGCACAGGGCGGCGTCCCGGCCTTCGCCTTCGATCCCGCCGGGTTGCGCCTCGCGATCGAGAGCAATCCGCGCCTGCGCGCGGCCGATGCCGGGATCGGGGCGGCGCAGGCGGACGCCCAGATGGCCCGGGCCGGAAAGCGGCCGGACTGGGGCGTGAGCCTGTCCTTCGGCCATCGCGATCCCGCCTATGGCAATGTCGTCTCGGTGGGGGCGAGCATGACCTTGCCGCTATTTCCGGGAAAGCGGCAGAACCCGCGCATTGCGGCCGCCGAAGCGGACCTTTCGGCTGCCCGGGCGCAGCGCGAGGACACGAGGCGGGCTCTAGCCGCTGAACTGGAGCGCGGTCTTGCAACCCACGCCATGCAGGTCGCGCAATGGCGCCGGGCACAGGGCACGCTGCTGCCGCTTGCCCGGCAGGAAGCCGATCTGGAAACCGCCAGCTACGGTGCGGGCCGTGCTGGCCTGATCGATGTGATCTCGGCCGAGACCGCGCTAGCCGAGACGCAGCTCGACGTTCTCGACCGCGAAGCGCGCGTGACGCGGCAAGCCGCAATCCTTTTTCTGACATTCGGGGGTGATAACCAATGAGCCCGACTTCCTTCCTCTCTGCTTCGCGCACGCGCATGTGCGCGGGTGCAGCCGCCATTGCGATCCTTGGCGGTGCTGCAGGCTTCGGCCTTGCGAGCCTGAGCCGCGCACCCTCCGAGGAGGCGGCGGCAGGCCATGTAGGCCGCAAGGTGCTCTACTGGTACGATCCGATGTCTCCCAGCCAGCACTTCGACAAGCCGGGCAAGTCGCCGTTCATGGATATGCAGCTGGTTCCCAAATACGCCGATGAGGTGGGCGGCGAACCCGCAGTACAGATCGACCCGTCGCTGTCGCAGAGCCTGGGCATGCGCACCGCCATGGCGCGGATGGGCACGCTGAGCAGCGCAATAAGCGCGACGGGGGTCATCGCGTTCAACGAGCGCGATGTCGCG
This sequence comes from Novosphingobium naphthalenivorans NBRC 102051, assembly GCF_001590985.1. Classification (GTDB taxonomy): domain Bacteria; phylum Pseudomonadota; class Alphaproteobacteria; order Sphingomonadales; family Sphingomonadaceae; genus Novosphingobium; species Novosphingobium naphthalenivorans. The sequence continues at coordinate 5,347 of NZ_BCTX01000091.1, read as the reverse complement.
ATTGTCCAGCCGCGCGCCGGTGGTTTCGTGCAACGCACTTATGCCCGCGCGCCCGACGACCTGATCAGGGCCGGCACCCCGATCGTCGATCTGCTGGTGCCGGAATGGGGCGGCGCGCAACAGGAATATATCGCGACCTTGCGGACGGGTGACGTTGCGCTTTCCCGCGCGGCGCGGCAGCGGCTGTTGCTGCTGGGCATGCCGGCCTCGACCGTTGCCGCGGTCGAGAAGGGACGGCGCACCAGCACCGTCTACACCGTGACGGCGCCGGTCGGGGGCATGATCTCGACTCTCGATGTGCGGCCCGGCATGACCGTCTCTCCGGGCCAGACCCTCGCGCAGATCAACGGACTGTCCAGCGTCTGGCTCGACGCGGCTGTCCCCGAAGCGGTGGCCGGTTCTGTCTCTCCCAGGCAAACGGCAACGGTCACGCTGGCCGCTTTTCCCGGCGAGACGCTGCACGGGCGGATCAGGACCATACTGCCCAAGGCGGCCGACGAAAGCCGCACGCTGACCGTACGCATCGAACTGCCTAATCCCGGCCTCAAACTCAGGCCCGGCATGTTCGCCGAGGTGAACTTCGCCGGTGAGGAACAGCAGGCCCTGCTGGTACCCTCCGATGCAGTGATCCAGACCGGCAAGCGCAGCATCGTCATGCTTGCGCTGGACAAGGGCCGCTACCGTCCCGCCGAAGTGCGAACCGGGCGCGCCGGCGGCGGGCAGACGGAAATCCTCGCAGGTCTTGCTGAAGGCGAGAAGGTCGTCACCTCGGGCCAGTTCCTGATCGATTCCGAGGCCAGCCTTTCCGGCATGGACGTGCGGCCGATCGGCGGTAAAGACAATGCGGCGCCGAACGGTCAACCTGCGAAGGCGGAGACTTACGAGACCCGCGGGGTGATCCAGAAGATCACCGCGGCCGGCGTCACGCTCAAGCATGAGCCGGTCCCGACGCTCCAGTGGCCGGGCATGACCATGATGTTCCGGCTGGAGAAGCCTGTGCTCGCGCGCGGCTTCAAGGTCGGCGACCGGGTGCGCTTCACCTTCAGCCAGGAGGAAGCGGGACCGACGATCCGGAGCCTGAGCCGGGAGGCCGGGAAATGATCGAACGGCTGCTCGATTGGTCCATCGCCAACCGGCTCTTCATCGTCCTTGCCGCCATCGCCCTGTCGGCGGCGGGTCTATGGGCCGTGCGTACCACGCCGATCGACGCCTTGCCCGATCTGTCGGACGTGCAGGTGGTGATCCGCACCAGCTATCCAAGACAGGCGCCTCGCATCGTCGAGGATCAGGTTACTTATCCGCTGGCAACGACCATGCTCTCGGTTCCGGGCGCGAAGACGGTGCGCGGCTATTCCTTTTTCGGGGACAGCTATGTCTATGTGATCTTCGAGGACGGTACTGACCTCTACTGGGCGCGTTCGCGCGTACTCGAATATCTCAATCAGGTGCAGGGCCGGTTGCCCGAAGGCGTGACCAGCGCGATCGGCCCCGACGCCACCGGCGTTGGCTGGATCTACGAATATGCGCTGGTGGACCGGACCGGCCAGCATGACCTCAGCCAATTGCGCAGCATCCAGGACTGGTTCCTGCGCTATGAACTCAAGACCGTGCCCGGCATTGCCGAAGTTGCCAGCATCGGCGGCATGGTGAAGCAATATCAGGTCGTGCTCGATCCGGTGAAGCTCGCTGGATACGGCGTGACTTTCCAGGACGCGGTCGCGGCGATACGCAAGGCCAATCAGGAAGTCGGCGGATCGGCCCTCGAAATGGGCGAGGCCGAATATATGGTCCGCGCCTCGGGCTATCTGCAAACGCTGGACGATTTTCGCGCTATTCCGCTGAAGACGGCCAGGGGCGGCGTTCCTGTCACTTTGGGAGACGTCGCGACGATTCGGCTCGGTCCGGAAATGCGGCGCGGCATTGCCGACCTCAATGGCGCAGGCGAAGTCGCGGGCGGCGTTGTAATCCTGCGACAGGGGGCGGACGCACGCAGCGCCATCGCGGCGGTGAAGGAGCGGTTGGCAACGCTGCGCAAAAGCCTGCCGGCGGGCGTCGAGATCGTGCCCACCTATGACCGCTCGCAGATCATCGATGCCTCGGTCGAGAACCTCACTCACAAGCTGATCGAGGAATTCGTCGTCGTGGCGCTGGTCTGTGCGCTGTTCCTCTGGCACGTCCGCTCGGCGCTGGTGGCGATCGTGACGCTGCCGCTGGGTGTGCTCGCGGCGTTCCTAGTCATGCGGTTCCAGGGTGTAAGTGCCAATATCATGTCGCTCGGCGGCATTGCCATCGCCGTGGGGGCGATGGTCGATGCGGCCGTGGTCATGATCGAGAATGCCCACAAGCATATCGAGCAATGGGAGCACGAACATCCAGGAATTGCGCTGGAAGGTCCGGCGAGATGGCGCGTCGTAGCCGATGCCGCGCGCGAGGTGGGGCCGGCGCTGTTCTTCAGCCTTCTCATCATCACGCTGTCGTTCCTGCCGGTCTTCACCCTGCAGGCGCAGGAAGGGCGGCTGTTTTCACCGCTCGCCTTCACCAAGACCTATTCGATGGCGGCCGCCGCGATCCTGTCGGTGACGTTGGTGCCGATCCTGATGGGCTGGCTTATCCGGGGACGCATCCCTTCCGAGCATGACAATCCGATCAACCGGACCTTGATCAAGGCTTACCGTCCCGCGCTCGACTGGGTGATGCAGCGGCCCAGGGCGGTACTGATCGCGGCGGTGTTCGTATTCCTCACCACGGCATGGCCTGTGGCGAAGCTGGGCGGAGAGTTTCTGCCGCCGCTCAATGAAGGCGACTTGCTATACATGCCCTCCGCATTGCCCGGCATTTCGGCGGCGAAGGCGGGGCAACTGCTTCAGCAGACCGACCGGCTGATCAAGACCGTGCCCGAAGTGGAGAGCGTGTTCGGCAAGGCCGGGCGGGCCGATACCGCGACCGACCCGGCCCCGCTCACCATGTTCGAGACGACCATCCATTTCAAGCCGCGCGACCAGTGGCGCCCGGGCATGACGCCTGCCAGGCTGGTCGACGAGCTTGATCGCACTGTGAAGGTGCCTGGCCTCTCAAACATCTGGGTGCCCCCGATCCGCAATCGCATCGACATGCTGGCAACCGGTATTAAGAGCCCGATCGGCATCAAGGTCTCGGGCGCGGATCTCAATGCGATCGACCGCGTCGCGCGCAGCATCGAAACTGTGGCGAAGAGCGTGCCCGGCGTCAGTTCGGCCTTGGCCGAACGGCTCGAAGGCGGTCGCTATGTCGATGTCGATATCGATCGCCAGACCGCCGGGCGGTATGATCTCAACATCGCCGACGTGCAGCAGATCGTCGCAGGGGCCGTGGGTGGCGCCAATGTCGGACGCACGGTCGAGGGACTGGCGCGCTATCCGATCAACGTGCGCTATCCGCGCGAAGTGCGCGATAGCATCGATACCTTACGAAACCTGCCGATTCTCACACCATCGGGACAGCAGATCACGCTCGGCACGGTGGCCTCGCTGCGCATCGCCGATGGCCCCCCCATGCTCAAGAGCGAGAACGGGCGGCCAACCACCTATGTCTACATCGACGTGCGCGGGCGCGATCTCGTCTCGGTGGTGCACGACCTGCAGGACGCGGTCGCGGCTCAAGTCAAGCTGCCACCGGGCGTCAGCATCGCCTATGCCGGGCAGTTCGAATATCTCAGCCGTGCGATCTCCCGCCTCAAGATCGTGGTCCCGGCAACCCTCGCGACCATCTACCTACTGCTCTTCATGATCTTCCGCCGCTGGGACGAGGCCGCACTCGTAATGGGCACACTGCCCTTCGCACTGACGGGCGGGTTCTGGCTGCTCTACTGGCTGGGGTATAGCCAGTCGGTCGCGACCGGTGTCGGCTTCATTGCCCTGGCCGGCGTCTCTGCGGAATTTGGGGTAGTGATGCTGCTCTACCTCAAGCAGGCGCTCGAAAGATACGGCCCCCATCCAACCCTTGCGAATGTTCGGACGGCTGTGCGCGATGGTGCGCTACTTCGGGTCCGGCCCAAGGCGATGACGGTGGCGGTCATCCTCGCCGGCCTCCTTCCAGTTCTGGTCGGAACCGGTGCCGGCTCGGAGATAATGAGCCGCATCGCCGCGCCCATGATCGGCGGCATGATCACCGCGCCGCTGCTCTCGATGTTTCTCATTCCAGCAGGCTACCTGCTGATGCGAGCGCCCCGGGTATCTCGTTCCCCTGTTATACCTTTGCAAGGAGAAGACTGATGAAGCCTATAATGATGATCCTCGGCCCGGCACTGCTGCTCTCGGCCTGCGGACAAAAGACGGCAGAAGCACCCGACAGCACCGCCAACTCGTCCCAGCCCGCTGTTCAGGCGATGGAAACGATGCACGATGCGGTCGGCGGCAACGGCAATGCCATGCCGATGAACGGGGCGAACATGGCGGGCATGGCAAGCGGCATGGGCATGATCACCGCTGTCGACCCGAAGGGCGGCACTGTCACGATCAAGCACGGACCGATCCCGACAGCGAACTGGCCGGCCATGACGATGATGTTCAATGCCGATCCGCGGATGCTCGAAGGAATGATGCCCGGCGACCAGGTATCCTTCGATCTCAAGCTCAAGGATGGCGGCGGCGAGATAACTGCGATCCGGAAGCAGTGAGCCAGGCGCCGCCGAAATTTGAGGGAAGAGTCTCAGAAAATATGAGGGGCACCAGCCTCGTATCCGTAAAGTTATCAGACAACGAATTCAGGGATTCAACAATGTCCTCGATCGATCGAAGAAGATTTCTGGTCGCAGGTTCCGCCTCGCTTGGAGCCCTCGGCCTTGCCCGTGCCATACCGGCATGGGCCATGGGGCGTCCGGGCGGAACGCTGGCGCGGCGGGGCAGCGATGTCCTGTCGGGCGACCATCTCACCATGACCGTGGCCGACGCCACTTTCCGGACCGGAAAGCGGCACGGGCCGGCGGTCACCGTCAACGGCACGCTGCCAGGGCCGCTGCTGCGGCTCAAGGAGGGCCAGAACCTTGTCGTCGATCTCGTCAACGACAGCTCCGAAGGCACGTCGATACACTGGCATGGCATGCTTGTACCATTCCTAATGGACGGCGTCCCCGGCGTAACCATGGCGGCGGTGAAGCCCGGCGAGACGTTTCGCTATGAATTCCCGATCCGCCAGGCCGGCACCTACTGGTGGCATGCCCATACGCTTCAGGAGCCGATGGGGCACTACGGCCCGATCGTGATCGATCCGCTGGAGCCCGATCCCTTCACCTGGGGCCGCGAATATGTGCTGATGCTGTCCGACTGGTCGCCCATCCGACCCATGGCGATCATGAAAAAGCTCAGGACAC
>NZ_BCTX01000090.1 GCF_001590985.1 Novosphingobium naphthalenivorans NBRC 102051 | reverse complement strand
AGCATGACACAGGAGGGACTACAGTCAAGTATCTGCCCGCACCGGGAAAATGCGGAGTGAAAGGTTAGATTCCCGGCGCCCCGGCGATCAGTGGGGGCGGGATCCCTTCAGCGTCTCCATCGTTGCCGAAGCGCACTTTTCGCTGGTCTGCTTCGAGCCGCCGCCCATCAGGGCAAGGGCAAGGAACCCGGCAATGATGAGCGCCACGAAGCCCACTGTCACCAGTCCCAGATACTTGTCGATGAAGGCCTTGATCGGCGCGCCGAACAGGCGGAACAGCACGCCCACGATCATGAAGCTGATCGAGCGCGAAATCACCGAGGCGCCGATGAAGACCGCGAGGTTCATGCCGATGAACCCGGCGGTGATCGTCAGCAGCTTGAACGGGATCGGCGTCGCGCCTTTCACGACGATGATTTCCGCGCCGTATTCGCGCAAGTAGCAGGCCGCCTTGGGGAAGCTGTCGTACAAGTGCAGCGCGCGCAGCATCGCCTCGCCAAACGCCTCGTAAGCGAAATGCCCGATGGCATAGCCAAGCAACCCGCCTGTGACCGAAGCCAGCGTGGCGATCATGGAAAAGCGGATCGCCTTCTTCGGTTCAGCAAGGCACATCAGGCCCAGCAGCGGGTGCGGCGGCACCGGGAAGAAGCTCGCCTCCATGAACGCGAATGCGGCCAGCCACCAGGTGGCGTGGCGGTGCGCCGCCTTTTCCATCGTCCAGTCGTAGAGGCGGCGCAGCATCGATGTCTCCGGCAAGTCGCAGTGCCGGGTGCTTACCGGCCGCGCTGCGCTGCGGCAAGCGCGAAGGGGTTAAGGAATTTAACCCATTTGGTGATTTGCGTTGACATCGTAACGCTATTTAGGTACATATCAGGAACATCGCGAAAGACCGAGTCGAGGCGGTGCTGTCCTCCCCGGCACGGGGAGGTGGCAGCGTGAAACGCTGACGGAGGGGATTGGCGTCCTCCCCCAACCTCGCTTCGTGGCGAGAATCCCCTCCACCGCCTGCGGCGGTCCCCCTCCCCGTGCCGGGGAGGACAACCTTGTTCCCATTGATGGAGATCCCCATGGCCAAGCAGAGCCAGGCCCCCGCGCGCCTGTCGCAGCGCCAGTGGCGCAAGCCGTTCCTTGCCGAACTGGCGGCCACGTCCAACGTCTCGGCCGCGGCCCGCAAGGCCGGGACCAGCACATCCACCGCCTATGCCCTGCGCCGCGCCGATCCCGAATTCTACCGCGAATGGCAGGAAGCGCTGTGCGAGGGCTACGACCATCTGGAAATGAGCCTGCTCCAGCGCCTGCGCGAAGGCGAGATCAAGCCCGCGCCCGGCGCCAAACGCGGCACCCGCGTGTTCGACAATGCCACCGCCCTGCGCCTGCTCGCCGCCCATCGCGAAACGGCGGCCCGCCAGCGCGCGATCTACGAGAACCGCAATTCCGAAGCGATCCTGGCGGCGATCGACGCCCAGATCGACAAGATGCGCGAACGCAGCCTCAAGGCCCTCTCCGCGCCCAGCCCCACGCCGGAGCAGGACGGATAATGCCGGATACCACAACATCCTCCCCTCCCCTTCAGGGGAGGGGATCGAGGGGTGGGGGCTCTCCGCCAGGCACAGTGCCAACCGAGGGGCCCCACCCCAACCCCTCCCCTGAAGGGGAGGGGCTTTCCGAGCTCAGCCGGCGCCTTGCCGAACTGAACCTCTCCGAACGCCTGACCTATCTGATGGGCCTGCCACGCGCGGAGCTGCTCGCCGGTCTCGGCAAGCTGACGGCGGAACAGCAGCACGAAGTGCGAACCCACTGGAAGCTCTGGGCCCGCCCCGAACAGCTTGCGCCCGAAGGGGACTGGCGCACATGGCTGGTCATGGCCGGGCGCGGTTTCGGCAAGACGCGCGCAGGCGCGGAATGGGTCCGCGCGGTGGCCGATGCCGATCCGGACGCGCGCGTCGCACTGGTCGGCGCCTCGCTGGGCGAAGTGCGCGCAGTGATGGTGGAAGGGGAAAGCGGATTGCTCGCCGTCTGCCCGCTGCGGCACCGGCCTCTTTACGAGCCCAGCCTGCGCCGGGTGGTCTGGCCCAATGGCGCGCAGGCGCTGCTCTATTCGGCGGGCGAGCCCGAATCGCTGCGCGGGCCCCAGCACAGCCACGCCTGGTGCGACGAGATCGCCAAGTGGGACAATGCCTCCGCCCGCGCCACGCGTGCGTGGGACAATCTGCTGTTCGGCCTGAGGCTGGGTGAGCGCCCGCGCCTCATGGCCACCACCACGCCGCGCGCGGTGCCGCTGCTGCGGCGCCTGCTGGAGAAGGCCGGAGACGATCTGGCCCTGACCCGCGGCCGGACCGAGGACAATGCCGCGAACCTGCCCGAACGCTTCCTGCGCGATATCCGCCGCCAGTTCGGCCAGTCGCTGCTGGGCCGTCAGGAACTCGACGGCGAATTGCTGGAGGACGTGGAAGGCGCGCTGTGGACGCGCGCGCTGATCGAGCAATGCCGCGAGACCGAAGCGCCCGAACTCGTGCGCGTGGTCGTCGCCGTCGATCCGCCCGCGTCGAGCCATGGCGATGCCTGCGGGATCGTGGTCGCCGGGCGGGCCGAGGACGGCAGCGCCCATATCCTCGCCGATGCCTCGGTGGAGCGGGCCAGCCCCGAACGCTGGGCCCGCGCTACCGCCCGCGCCGCCGGGCTGTGGCACGCGGACAAAGTGGTGGCGGAGGCCAATCAGGGCGGAGCCATGGTGGCAAGCGTGCTGCGCGCCGCCGAGCTGGCCCTGCCGCTCAAGCTGGTCCACGCCAGCCGGGGCAAGGCGGTCCGCGCCGAACCCGTCGCCGCGCTCTACGAAACCGGGCGCGTGCGCCACGCCGGGACTTTTCCCGCGCTGGAGGACGAGCTGTGCGGGCTAGTGGCGGGCGGGGCCTATCAGGGGCCGGGGCGCTCGCCGGACCGGGCCGATGCCCTGGTCTGGGCCTTGAGCGAGCTGATGCTGGGCCGGAGCGCCGAGCCGAAGATTCGCATGACGTAAGCCCCCTGTCCTCCCCGGTTCGGGGAGGTGGCACGCACGAAGTGCGTGACGGAGGGCACTCGCGTCCTCACGCGACCTCGCGCCGGGGCGAAAATCCCCTCCACCGCCATCCCGGCGGTCCCCCTCCCCGTGCCGGGGAGGACTGAACACGAAAGGAACCCCATGTCCTTCATCCAATCGCTCCTCGCCGCCTTCAAGGGCGCGAGTGCCCGTGTGCCGCTGGCGCGCGGACCGGCTTCGCCCTGGTTCTTCGCCGATACCAGCAACGGGCGGACGCCGTTCGATTACAACACCGCCGTGCGCCGCGCCTATCTGGAGAACCCGGTGGCCCAGCGCGCGGTGCGGCTGGTGGCCGAAGGGATCGGTGGCGCGCCCTTGAAGCCAGTGGACGCGGCGCTCACCGCGCTCGTCACCCAAACCAGCGCCGGGCAATCGCTGCTGGAAACGCTCGCCGCGCATCTGCTGCTGCACGGCAATGCCTATGTGCAGGTGCTGAAGGACGCGCGCGGTCGCCCCGCCGAATTGTTCGCGCTCCGGCCCGAGCGGGTCTCGGTGATCGCGGGCGAGGACGGCTGGCCCGCCGCCTATGCCTATGACGTGGCCGGGCGGCGCCTCTCGATCCCGCTGCTGGACGAGGACGCCTCGCCCAATCTCATCCACATCCGCCATTTCCACCCGGCGGACGATCACTATGGCGCCGGGTGCCTCGCCGCTGCCGATCAGGCCGTCGCCACCCACAACGCCGCCGCCAACTGGAACCGCCAGCTCCTCGAAAACGCGGCGCGGCCCTCCGGCGCGCTGGTTTACGAGACCGGGGACGGCAACGGCCTCACCAGCGACCAGTTCGACCGGCTGCGCGAGGAACTGACGAGCGCCTTTGCAGGCTCGGGCAACGCGGGACGGCCGATGCTGCTGGAAGGCGGGCTGAAATGGCAGGCCATGGCGCTGACCCCGGCAGACATGGACTTCGCCACGCTCAAAGCCGCGGCCGCGCGCGACATCGCGCTCGCCTTCGGGGTGCCGCCGATGCTGCTCGGCCTGCCGGGCGATTCGACTTACGCCAATTACCGCGAGGCCAACCGCGCGCTCTGGCGGCTCACGCTGCTGCCGCTGGCCGCGAAGATCTTCGCCGCGCTGGGCGAGGGACTGGCCCCGTGGTTTCCCGATGCCGCGCTTGCCATCGACCTCGACCGCGTACCCGCGCTCGCCGAGGACCGCGAGCGGCTCTGGGCGCAAGTGAGCGCGGCGGACTTCCTCGATCCGCAGGAAAAGCGCGCCCTGCTGGGCCTTCCCGCGAAAAATGAAGGGAACATTTCATGAACACGGATGACATGCTCGCCGGGCTTCTGGCCCAGGCGATGGGCGAGAGCGGCGATCTCGTCACGCTGCGCGCGATCGTCGAGGAAGCGAGCGAACTGGGCGCGGCGCGCACGCTCGAACGCATCGGCCTCGACGACGAAACCGCGCATCAGGACCTCTCCGAACTGCGCGAGCTGCTGCAGGCCTGGCGCGATGCCAAGGCGAGCGCGCAGGCCGCCGCGATCGGCTGGATCGTGCGCGCGCTGCTGGCGCTGCTGCTGCTGGGCCTGGCGGTGCGGCTGGGCGCGACGGGGTTGCTGCGGTGAGCCCGGAATGGCCCTTCGATCCTTCGGCACGCTCAGGACGCAGGACGAGCGGAATTGAAGGTTCAAACGTCCCTCTCTCCCCGCTCATGCTGAGCTTGTCGAAGCATGAACATACACTGCGCTTCGCCGGTTACGCCGCGCTGTTCGGCAAGCGCGATGCCGGGCGCGACGTGATCCGGCCTGGAGCCTTTGCCCTCACCCTGGCCGAGCGCCGCGATCCGCTCCCGCTGTTCTGGCAGCACCGCGCCGACCTGCGCGTAGGCTGGGTGGAAACCGTGGCGGAGGACGCGCGCGGCCTTCGGGTGATCGCTTCGATCGACAATCCCGAGGGCGCTGCGGGCCTCGCCCTGGCGCGCGGTTCCGTGAGCGGCCTCTCCTTCGGCTACCGCGCGCGGGACAGTCTGCGCACGGCAGAGGGGCGCGAGCTGATCGCGGTGGATCTGTTCGAGGTCAGCCTCGTCACGCACCCGATGCAGCACGGCGCGCGGGTGCATCTGATCACCTGACGACTCTAGCCCCCTCCTCTTCAGAGGAGGGGGTTGGGGGTGGTGCTGAACCACACGCCCAAAGTCGCTTCGCGAGCGATGCGTGCCGCATCGCCACCACCCCTGCCCCTCCTCTTCAGAGGAAGGGGAATTCCTCTCTTCCCCACACGAAAGGTCTATGCCCATGGATACCCCTACCCAGCCGCTCGACGCCTCGTTCGATCTCGTCGCCCGGCAGGACGCCACCGAACAGGCGGTCGAGACGCTGCGCGGCGATGTCGATGACGTGAAGTCCCGCCTCGACCGCGTCAGCCGCGCCGCCGCCCGCCCCGCGCTCGATGGCAGTGCCGCGCCCAGCCTCGAAGTGAAAGGCTTCGTCGAGGGCTATCTGCGCCGCGGCCGCGAGACCGAGCTGAAATCGCTGAATGGCGCTGTGCCTGCCGAAGGCGGCTATGCCGTGCCGCAGGAAATCGACGCGCTGATCGCCGCGCGGCTCAAGGCCATCAGTCCGATCCGCTCGATCGCGCAGGTGGTGCAGACCGGCAGCGCCGGATACCGCAAGCTCATCACCACCGGCGGCACTGCCTCGGGCTGGGTGAGCGAGACCGCCGCGCGCCCCGAAACCGCCACGCCCGAATTCAGCGAGATCGCCCCGCCCTCGGGCGAACTCTACGCCAACCCGGCGGCCAGCCAGGCGATGCTCGACGATGCCATGTTCGATGTGCAGTCCTGGCTGGCGGACGAGATCGCGATGGAATTCGCGCGGGCCGAAGGCGCGGCTTTCGTCAGCGGCAGCGGCGTGAACCAGCCCAAGGGTTTCCTGGCCGCGCCCACCAGCGCCGCCGATGACGCCGCCCGCACTTTCGGCACGCTGCAGTATCTCGCCTCCGGCGATGCCGGCGGGCTGGGCAGCGTGGTGGAGCTGGTGCTGATCGACCTTGTCCATACGCTCAAGGCCGGGCACCGGCAGGGTGCGAGCTGGGTGATGAACTCGGCCACGCTCGCCGAAGTGCGCAAGCTCAAGACCACCGACGGCGCGTTCCTCTGGCAGCCGGGGCTAGTGGACGGCCAGCCGGACCGCCTCCTCGGCTATCCGGTGGTCGAGGCCGAGGACATGCCGGACATCGCCGCCAATGCCTGCCCGATCGCCTTCGGCAACTTCCGCGCCGGCTACCTGATCGCCGAACGCAGCGCGACCGCGATCCTGCGCGATCCCTTCACCAACAAGCCTTTCGTCCACTTCTACGCCACCAAGCGGATCGGCGGGCAAGTGCTCGATTCGGAGGCGATCAAGCTGCTGAAGATCGCAGCGTAAGCGGCCAGATCCTCCCTGTCCCCGCAGGGGATGGGGAGGTGGCAGCCCGTCAGGGCTGACGGAGGGGTTTCTTCCCCCTCCACCACCGCCTGCGGCGGCGGTCCCCCTCCCCATCGCTTCGCGACAGGGAGGATTTCCTCCCCTCCACACCGGAGACGCCCATGAACCGGGTCATCCTTACCCCGCCGGTCTTGCCCGGCACGGCGCTGACCGAGCTCAAGCAATGGCTCGGCGTGACCACCACGGCGGACGATGCGCCGCTGCTCTCGCTGCTCACCGCCGCGCTCGATGTGTGCGAAGGCTTTACCGGGCAAATGCCGCTGGAGGCCGAGTGCGAGGAAGTGCTTCCCGCAACGGCAGGCTGGCACGCTCTCGCCACGCGCCCGGTGCAGGCGATCCTCAGCGCCGAGGCCCTGGCGCCTGACGGCACCCGCACGCCGCTCGACGCCGTGGCCTATGCCATCGATCTTCAGGCCGGTGGCACCGGGTGCATCCGCCTGCCCGGCGGGGATGCCCGCGTGGCGGTGCGCTTTACCGCCGGGCTGGCGGCGGACTGGGACGCGCTGCCCGAAGCCCTGCGTCACGGGCTGGTCCGCCTTGCCGCGCATCAGCACCGCGAGCGCGAAAACGAAGGCGCCGCCCCGCTGCCCCCGGCCTCGGTCGCGGCGCTGTGGCGGCCCTGGCGGCGGGTGCATCTGACATGAGCGGCAGGCTGATCGAGGCCGCCACGGACTTCGGCGCACTGGCCGCGCGGCTGACGCAGCGTGCCCGCACGCTCGCGGCCGCGCATCTGCAAGCGCGCGTTCTCGCCGCGCAGGGCAACGAGACCCGCTGGCGCCGCGCAGGCCTGCTCTGGCCGCTCTTCACGAAAGGATAGCCCATGGAAATCGCCCTGCGTGCCGCCCTGCTCGGCTGGCTGGCGGCCGACCCCGCGCTCTCCGCCCAGCTCAACGCGATCGCCGAGGAAGCGCCCGCGCGCACCAGCCTGCCCTGGCTCGCCATTTCCGCCAGCGCCAGCACCGACTGGAGCTGCAAGACCGCCCCGGGCCGCGAAGTGCGCGTGGCGCTCGAACTGCAGTGCCGGGGCGATACCCCCGATGCCGCTGCCGCGCTGGTTTCCGCCATCGAGGCCCGGATCGAGAGCCTGCCGCGCGCGCAGGCGGGCTTTGCCGTGGCCACCGTGCAGTTCCTGCGCGCCCGCGTGGAACAGCGCAGCGAAAGCCGCCGCGCGATCCTGCTCGAATACCGCTTCCGCCTGATGACGGTGTGAAGCGGCGAACCATCCTTCGACAGGCTCAGGATGAGCGGGGTTGATGTTCCCGCGTCCTGTTCCCGCTCGGGCTGAGCTTGTCGAATCCCCCTCGTAAAAGCCCATTTCCAAGGAGCCCCGTCATGACCGCCCAGAAAGGCAGTGCCTTCCTCCTCAAGATTTCCGATGGCGGTTCGCCCGCCGCCTACCAGACCGTCGCGGGCCTGCGCACCACGCAGATGTCGGTGACGGGCGAGACGGTCGTCGTCACCAGCAAGGACAGCGGCGGCTGGCGCGAACTGCTTTCGGGCGCGGGCGTGCGCGCGGTTTCGGTGAGCGCGGCGGGGATCTTCCTCGGCAGCGCCGCCGAAGCGCGGGTCCGCGCCAATGCCCTGGCCGGGACGATCGACGCCTATGAACTCAGCTTCGAGGACGGCGAGAAGCTGCACGGCCAGTTCCTTGTCCAACGGCTCGACTATGCCGGCGATTTCAACGGGGAGCGCAATTACACGCTCCAGCTCGAAAGCTCCGGCGCGGTGGTGGCGGCATGACCCGCCCGAACCCGCTGCGCGGCGAAGCCACGCTGATGATCGAAGGCGCGGCGCATATCCTGCGTCCCAGCTTCTCGGCACTGGTGGCCGCGGAAGAAGAGCTGGGCCCGCTCTTCGCGCTGGTTGAGCGGGCAGGCGCGGGGGAACTGCGCCTTGGCGAAATGGCCGCGCTGTTCTGGCACTGCCTTGCGGCGCCCGAGCGGGTTTCGCGCGAGACGGTAGGCGCGGCGGTCTTGGCCCAAGGCCTCGCCGCCTGCGCCGCGCCGCTGCGCGTGCTGCTCTCGCAGATCCTGAAAGGCGCGGGGTGATGCGGAGCGCCGCATCCCCCCTCCCCTTCAGGGGAGGGGTAGGGGGTGGGGGCCCTCGGCCAAGCGCAGTCCATAGGGAGAGCCCCCACCCCAACCCCTCCCCTGAAGGGGAGGGGCTTCGATTTGCCCCGGCCGCCCTCGCCCTCTGCGCGCTCGCGGCCCGCACGTTGCACTGGCACCCGCACGAGTTCTGGGCGGCGACGCCTGCCGAACTGGCCGCCGCGCTGGGCCTGCTGGCGCCCGGCAGCGCGCAGCCCGGGCTCGACCGCGCAACCCTGCAGAGGCTGATGGAGCACGATCATGACCGATGAAATCGACAGCCTGCTGGTGGACGTCCGCGCCAGCACCGATGGCTTCGCGCGCGACATCGCCACCATGCGCAGCGCGGTGGACGGCGATCTCATCTCCGGCTTCACCAGGGCCGGCAGCGCGCTGGAAAAGGGCCTTGCCAGCGCGATCCGCAACGGCAGTCTGGGCTTCGACGATCTGAAACGCGTGGCCCTCTCCGCGCTGGATGAGATCGCCGCGCAGGCCGCACAGACGCTGGTTTCCGCGATCGGCGGCAGCAGTACATCGGGCAGCGGCGTGTTCGACTTCACCGGGCTGCTTTCCAGCGTGCTTGGCCTGCCCGGCCGCGCGACCGGCGGCAATGTTTCACCCGGCCGCGGCTATGTGGTGGGCGAGCGCGGGCCGGAGCTGTTCGTGCCTACGACAGCCGGGCGCGTCGAGACCGGCACCGCGCAGAGCAGCCGCGATGTGCGGGTGGCTATCAATGTCACCGCTCCGCGCACCAGCACTGCGCCGCAGTCGCTCCAGCGCTCCTCGCGGCAAGTGGCGAGCGCGGTGCGGCGGGCGCTGACCTCAAACTGAGAGGCGCACCGTCTCAGGAAAAATATCCGTCGCCCCCGCGAAGGTGGGGGCCCGCTGCTTTTGCTGTTCCCGATACGTGCCGCAAGAAGCGGGATCCCCGCCTTCGCGGGGATGACGGGAATTGTGTTGACGGCGGCTTCCTACCCTACCCCCCGTACCGAAAGGCACCCCCATGGCATTCTGGCTCGCAAGCAAGCGCCAGGGTCAGGCCAGCGACTGGATCACGCGTTTCGATCCGCGCTTCTGGACTGTCAATTTCCCGCGCCCGATGGTGGCCGCGATCGTCTCGACCGGCCCGGCCGCGCTGCGCGTGGACGCCGCGTTTTTGCGCAAGGGCGATCTGGGCGGGCTGATCTGGGCCAGCGAGGACACGCTCGATCACCCGCTGCTCGCCTACAAGACGGACCGCGATTACGCGCATACCTCGCTGCGCTTCCGCTGGCGCTCCGGCGGCGTGGAGCCGCTTAACGCCGTCTATGGCCCGACGCTGACAATCGAAGGCCGCGACGCAAGCGGCGCCGCGCGCACCTGGTACGTGCGGCTGTGGAACTATGCGCAAGGGACCGGCGAGGACGCCGCGATCACGCTGAATTTCTCCGACCTTCAGTCCGGCTTCTCGCTGCCGGGCGAAGCGGTGTGGCCCGGCGATATCGACCGCATGTTCATCTCCTTCGTCCCGCCCGGCTATGACGGCAGCGCCGATCCCCTGCCCGCCGAAGCGGAAGGCTGGATCGAGATGAGCGACATCGCCACCGACGGCGCCCGCGCCATGCTGGAAATCGGTGACGTCATGGTGCCGCCGCACGGCCTCGCGCTCGCCACCGGCTTCGACGATCAGGGCGTCCAGACCCCGGCCCGCCTGCTGAGGGCCACGCGCCAGCTCGGCTATCGCGGCTCGGTGATTCTCTATGCGGGCATGAGCCATTATTTCCGGCTGGTGCACGATGCAGGCGCCTATCTCGCCGGGCAGAGCGCCGATCCGCTCAACACGCCCGCGCGCGCCTGGCACCGCGCCTTCTTTGCCGAAGCCATGGCCATGGGGTTCAGCCCGGTCGCCTCGCTGTCCTACGAATTGCTCGAACAGCATTGCCCGGACGCGTGGAAACAGCGCGACCATCTGGGCAATCCCGCACAGACCGGGTGGGACCCGCCTTCGACCCTGCTCTCCCCCGCGAACACGCAGGCG
The DNA here is from genome assembly GCF_001590985.1 of Novosphingobium naphthalenivorans NBRC 102051. Lineage (GTDB taxonomy): Bacteria > Pseudomonadota > Alphaproteobacteria > Sphingomonadales > Sphingomonadaceae > Novosphingobium > Novosphingobium naphthalenivorans. The sequence continues at coordinate 6,032 of NZ_BCTX01000090.1, read as the reverse complement.
ATGGGCTGGCTGCAATCGGTGGCCGCCGCGTTCGCCGGCCTGATGCGGGACGCGGGCGCGCCGGTGCGCTTTCAGGTGGGCGAGCCGTGGTGGTGGACGTTCCCCGACGGGCGCATCTGCCTTTACGACGATGCCGCCACAGCGGCTTTCGGCGGATCGCCGCCCGCGATTGCCGATATGCGCGCCAGTCTGAGCGCGGCGCAGACCGGCCTGCTCGATGCGGCAGGCGCGCTGCTGGCGCAATCGACCGCCGCGCTGGTGAGCGCGGTGCGCACGGCCGCCGCGCCGGAGCCGGTGGAAGCGCTGGCGCTGGTCTTCACACCCACGCTGCTCGCCGCCGACATGCCCGAGCTGAAGCGCGCCAACCTGCCGCTGGGCTGGGCCGCGCCGGCTTTCGACCGGCTGCAGGTGGAGGACTACGACTGGCTCACCGCCGGGGCGGACGGGCTGCGGCGCAAGGCCTATACCGAAGTGAACGCACGGCTGGGCTACCCGCCCGAAGAGCAGGACTACCTCGCCGGCTTCGTGCTCGATCCCGCGGGCAGCGATGCCTGGCGGCTGATCGATGCCGGGATCGACGAAGCGCTTTCCCGCACCCCGCACGAAGTCGCGGTCTGGGCGCTGCCGCAGATCGCGCGCGACGGATACGTGCGCCTGCCTGCCCCCTCAGGAGACGATACCATGCAAGCCTTCGACGATATGCCCTATCCGCTGGCGCTGGGGCGCGATGCTACGGTAACGCCTGAGTTCTCGACCAGCGTGGCCGTCACCGCCTCGGGCTTCGAGCGGCGCAGCAGCTTGTGGTCGAATGCACGGCTGCGTTTCGATGTCGGGCCGGGGGTGCGCTCGGAAGCCGAACTGGGCGTGCTGATCGCCTTCTACCGCGCCCGGCGCGGCCCGGCGCGCGGGTTCCGCCTGCGCGATCCCAGCGATTTCAGCTCGAACGGGATGACCGGCGCGCCCACCCCGCTCGATCAGGAGCTGGGCACCGGCGATGGCCTCCAGACCGGTTTCGCACTGGTGAAACGCTATGGCGAGGGGGCAGACGCGCAAGTGCGCCGGATCACCCGGCCCGCGTTCGACACCCTGCTCGTTTCCATCGATGGCGCGGTGCAGGCCGGAAACTGGACCATGGACGATACGGGCACGATCACGTTCGACGATCCGCCCGCCGATGGCGCGGTGGTGCGCGCGGGCTTTCTGTTCGACGTGCCGGTGCGCTTTGCCGAGGACCAGCTCGAAATCTCGGGCGCCGCCTTTGCCGCCGGGGAAGCACCCAGCGTGCCCGTGGTCGAAATCCGGGAAGCGTCATGAGCCGGGTGTGGTTTGCCGAGCCTCTCGAAACCGTGGCCACTTTCTGGCGCATCCTGCGCCGCGACGGAGTGACACTGGGCTTCACCAGCCATGACCGCGATCTATGGTTTGACGGCGTGCTGCACCGCGCCTCGCCCGGCATGGTGCCTTCCTCGATCCGCCGCTCCGCCGATTTCGAAGCCGACAGCGCCGAAGCGCAAGGCGCGATCACGCACGACGCGATCACCAGCGCCGATCTTGCCGCCGGACGCTTCGACCGCGCGCAAGTGCGCATCGGCATGGTGGACTGGGAGAGCGGCGAACACGAAGTGCTCTATGCCGGCACGATCGGCACGGTGTCCGAAGAGGACGGGCAGTTCTCCGCCGATCTCACCTCGCGCAAGGCCGAATTGCAGCGCGATTTCGTACCGCGCACCAGCCCGGCCTGCCGCGCCGCGTTCTGCGGGCCGGGTTGCAATCTCAATCCGGCAGCGCACAGCCGCGAAGTCACGCTGACCACGCTCGACGCGCTCACCAATGCCGTGACACTGGCCGAAGCGCCCGATCCCGCCCTCTATGCAGGCGGCACGCTGCGCTGGCTTGATGGCCCGCAGGCCGGGATGAGCGCCGGCGTCGTGGCAGGCGATGGCGGCGGGGGCCTCGTGCTCAACAGGCCCATCGACGAGGACACCCCGCCCGGCGCCCGCGCCCTGCTGCGCGAAGGCTGCGACCACACGCTCGACACCTGCGCGACGCGGTTCGGCAATGCCGCCAATTTCCGGGGCGAGCCGTTCCTGCCCGGCAACGACCTGCTCACCCGCTATCCCGGCCCCGCCCAGTGACGGGCCCAGTAACCGGTGCCAAACTGGCACAGGCGGCACGCGGGCTGACCGGAGTGCCGTTCCGCCTGCACGGGCGCGACCCGCAACGGGGCCTCGATTGCATCGGCGTGCTGGAAGCGGCGTGCCGGGCCTGCGGAATCAACGTGCGCCTCCACGTGCGCTACACCCTGCACGCACGCAGCCTGCCGCCGCTGGCCGGTATCGCCCGCCTTCTCGGTCTCACCGAAACCCAAGGGAGAGCCGAGCCCGGAGACGTGCTTCTGGTCCGGCCGGGGCCCTGCCAGCATCACCTCGTCATCGCGGCGGGGGCAGACCGCTTCGTCCATGCCCATGCCGGGCTGCGCCGCGTGGTCGAAGGCCCGCTCCCGGCGACTTGGCCCACGGCCCGCCACTGGCGCCTTCCCTCTTCAAGGATCTGACATGGCAACGATCGTCTTCGGCACTCTCGGCACGATCCTCGGCGGCCCGATCGGCGGCGCCATCGGCACGCTGATCGGGCGGCAGGTCGATACCATGCTGCTCGGATCGTCCAGCAGCGGGCCGCGCCTGACCGAACTCGCCGTGAGCGCCTCCAGCTATGGCGAAGTGCTGCCCCGCCACTTCGGGCGGATGCGGGTGGCGGGCACGATCATCTGGGCGACCGATCTGGTCGAGCACAGCGAAACCCAGGGCACCGGCAAGGGCTCTCCCTCCGTCACGACATATAGCTACACCGCCAATTTCGCCGTGGCGCTAGCCAGCCGCCCGATCCTGGGCATCGGCCGCATCTGGGCCGACGGCAAGCTGCTGCGCGGCGAAGCAGGCGATCTCAAAGTGGGCGGCACGCTGCGCATCTACACCGGCGAAGGCGACCAGATGCCCGATCCGCTGATCCTGTCCGCGGAAGGCGAGGCGCGCTGCCCGGCCTATCGCGGCCTCGCCTATGTGGTGTTCGAGGATCTCGACCTTTCGGACTATTACAACCACATTCCCGCGCTGACATTCGAAGTGATCGCCGACGAGAGTTTCGATCTTGAGGACGTGATCGGCGATCTGGTGGGCGACGTCGACGCCGCCGTATCGCTGGAATCCATCACCGGTTTCACCGGCAGCGGCCCGCTGGCCGATAGTCTGCAGGCCCTCGGCCAGGTGCTCCCGCTCGAAGCCGATGCGGGCAGCGAACGCCTGGTGATCGCGCGCGAACGGCTGCAAGACAGTGCCATCGCCCTGCCCGAGGCGGCTGTTTCGACAAGCGACGATGCCTTCGGCGGCACCTCCGGGTTCACCCGTCACCGCGAAGCGCCGCCCGAACGGCCGCCTTCGGTCCTGCGCTATTATGATGTGGACCGCGACTATCAGGCCAGCGTCCAGCGTGCGTCGGGGCAGCCCGGTCCGGGGGAGCCGGACACGATAGACCTGCCCGCCGCGCTTGATGCAGCTACGGCCCGGACGCTGATCGAACAGAGCGCGCGCCGGATCGACTGGACCCGCGACCGGATCGCATGGCGGACATGCGAACTCGATCCGGCCGTCGCGCCGGGCACGATCGTCACGCTGCCGGGAATCGCCGGGCGCTGGCGGACCCGCGACTGGGAATGGCGCGAGAGCGGCGTCGAACTCACGCTGGAGCGAGTCGCTCCGGCCGGCGCGGCTGTCTCCCCGTCGCTGTCCGCCGATGCCGGGCGCGCCAATCCCGCCCCGGATGAACCGCTCGGCACCACGACGCTGGTTGCCTACGAACTGCCGCTCAACGGCACCGGCGCCAATCCCGACACCCCGCGCCCTTTCGCCGCGGTTTCGAGCCCGAGCGCCAACTGGCCCGGCGCCGCCCTCTATGCGGACCATGGCGACGGCGAACTGCATCCGCTCGGGCCGAGCGGCCGCACCCGCAGCGCGACCGGCACTGTCACGGCCGGACTGCCCGCCGCCAGCCCGCTGCTGCTGGACCGCGAATCGCGCCTCGACGTCGTCCTCACCGATCCGGCCATGCCGCTCGTTTCCGCCAGCATGAAGCAGCTTGCCGAAGGCGCGAATCTCGCACTGGCGGGCAAAGAGATCCTGCAGTTCGCCAGGGCCACATCGCTCGGCGACGGCGCCTGGCGCCTGGAAGGCCTGCTGCGCGGACGCGGCGGCACCGAATCCGCCATCAGCGGGCACGCGGCCGGGGAACCCTTCGTCCTGCTGGATTCCCGCCCGGTGCCGCTCGATGCCGCCGTGCTCGGCAGCGACAGCGGCCGGCAAGTCATCGCCGTGGGCCGGAACGATCCCGATCCCGTGAGCGCACCCGTCCTGCTGAGCGGCATCACGCTGCGCCCGCTTGCCCCGGTGCATCCGCGCCGTACCGTTCTTGCGGACGGCACCTGGCGCCTGAGCTGGACTCGCCGCGCCCGCGGCGGCTGGCAGTGGCAGGACGGGATCGACATGCCTCTGGTCGAGCAGGCCGAAAGCTATCTCGTCACGCTGGGGCCTCTCGATATCCCGGTGGCCCTATGGTCGCTCGGCGCGCCGCAGCTTGCCATTTCCAGTGCGCAGCTTGCTGGCCTGTCCGTCCTTGCGCCCGGCGGGGAACTGCGGGTCCGCCAGCAGGGCACCCATGGCCTGTCCGACCCGCTGCCGCTTTGCACCCTTCCCTGAAAAACCGCCGAACAGGAGTTTCCCATGAGCGATCCCGTGGTGTTCGAGAGCACAAGCCCCCGATTCGCGCTGCCCCTGCTCTATTCCGGGCAAGCCCAGAAGGAGACGTTCGTAAACGAGGCTTTCGCAATCGCAGATGCGTTGCTTCATTGCAGCATTGAAAGCGAAACCGCCACGCCGCCCGAATCGCCAGCAGACGGACAGAACTGGCTGGTGGCCGCCGGTGCAACGGGGGAATGGCAAGGGTTCGATCAGGCTCTGGCCTGCCGCCAGGCCGGAAACTGGCTGTTCGTCACTCCGCGCGACGGTATGCGGGTGTTCGACATTTCCTCCGGCCAGGAGCGCATCTATTTCGGCGCGTGGAAAAAAGCTTCGCCCCTTGCGGAACCTATCGGAGGCACGACCGTTGATGTGGAAGCCCGGGCAGCGCTCAGCGAACTGATCGTTGCTCTGCGGGCTGTGGGCATCTTTCCGCCGGTTTAACCGATTGCAACATACAGGGGGTCGTCCGTGTCGCCGATTTCATGTCAAGACGGCAAAACGGATATCCAAGCCCCCGAAAAAGCGACATTATTGCAACAGTTGCTGTCATTGTGCGCTTGCACCCGGTTTACGGAGCGGTTAGACACTTCGCGCACTCGGTGGCTCCACATCTCTACTAGTAGGGGAAACGTATGAGGAAACTCGTCACAGGGCTGGCGCTGGCATCTACTGCTATCGCTACTCCCGCTTTCGCACGAGACAATACTTGGTACCTTGAACTCGACTTTGGCGGCATGATCGTCGAAGACGCGAATCTCGACATTGCCGGCGTCAAGAACGCCGATACTGCCGAATTCGATGCGGGTTTCGATGGTGGCGCGGTTGTCGGCTATGACTTCGGCGGTTTCCGTCTGGAAACCGAAGCCAGCTATCGCGAAGCAAACGTCAAGTATGTGTCCGGCAAGGCCAACAACCTGTCGTTCATGGTCAACGGCCTGCTCGACTTCGGTCCCGATGACGGCCTTCAGGGCTTCGTCGGCGGCGGTGTTGGCGTTGCTCGCGTCGATGTCGACGCGGTCAACGATTCCGACACTGGCTTCGCTTGGCAGGCAATTGCCGGCATTCGCGCGCCGCTCAGCGACCACTGGGACGTGGGCCTGAAGTACCGCTTCATGAACGTCGACAATGTCGATCTGGTTGACACCACCGGCGCGTCGGTCAGCACCCGCTGGCGTTCGCACTCGCTGATGGGCACCCTGGCGTACAACTTCGGCGAACCGGCTGCTCCGCCGCCGCCGCCCC
>NZ_BCTX01000089.1 GCF_001590985.1 Novosphingobium naphthalenivorans NBRC 102051 | reverse complement strand
CTGAATGGCGATCGGCCCTAAGGCAAGTTACCGGACGCCGAGAATACCGGCCTGCTGGCGCAGGTAATCCGCCTTGGCGGGGTTGGCGGCGATCGCGTCCGCCAGGGCCTTGGCCGCTTTGTCCGGCTCGCCCAGCGTCGTGCGGCTGCGCATCAGCATGACCCAGCCGTCGACATTCGAAGGATCGTCCTTCAGCCGGCTTTCCAGCCGTTCGATCATGCCCTGAACCATCGCCTGCTGGTCGGAGGGGCGCATGGCCGAAGCGCGCGCGAGATCCTGCTGCGTGGGGCCGGGGATGGCTTGGGCTGCTTTGGGCAGGGAAGATACCGGTGCTGCAGGGGCAGGAGCCTGCTTCTGCGCGGCGGCAATCCGGTCCGCCACCTCGATCTTGTTGATCTTGCCCACCTGTTCGATCGTGCGGACGAGATCATCGTGCCAGGGGGCGTCCGAAGGCGTGTCCGCCAGCAGAGCCAGCCACTGCGTCAAGGCTGCTTCATGATCTCCGGTCAGGTCTTTCCGCACGGCATCGAAATAGCGCGCGCGCGGGTCCTTGGGATCCAGTTCCAGGGCTTTCGCGAATGCGGTGGCCGCTTCGGCGGGCATGGGATCGTGCTGACTGGCCATGACCCGCGCTTCGCCCAGCGCCGACCACAGCGAGGCATCGGCGGGGGCGAGCGTGGTGGCGCGGTCGTAGGCGCGAACGGCATCGGCATAGCGTTGTTCGCTGTAGTAGGCGGCCCCCAGTTCGCGCCAGGCGCCGCTGTCGCCCGGATGGTCGGCGGTGCTTTTTTCCAGACCGGCGAGAGTCTGCGGTGCCGCAGCGTCAACGATGGCGGCAGAGGACGGTGTTTCGCCCGGTTTGTTGATGAATCGATAGGTAACAATAGCGATAACAATCAAGACGGCCAGTATCAGTGCAGCGCGGTCGAAACGAATTCTGTTCTTGCTCTGTTGTGTCATCACCAATTTCCGTCCATTACTGCGCTATCGACCGCCGGAATTTGCCGGGCAGGGTGTTCGCGCCAGATGCGGGCTTTTGCAGGGGAATGCAATCGCCCGTCATGGCAGCAAGCGGCGGCGAGGGGGAAGTGGTGGAAGTCAGTGTGCGAATCGCCATCGTCGGGTCGGGGCCCGCAGGGCTGAGTGCTGCCGGCCGCGCCGCGCAGCTCGGCATCAGCCACATCCTGCTGGAAAAGACCGACCACCTTTCCGATACGATCTACAAGTACCAGAAGGGCAAGCATGTCATGGCGACGCCCAGCTCGCTGGTGCTGCGCTCCGATCTCGATTTCGAGGCGGGCAAGCGCGAAGCCATCCTTGATGTGTGGGACGAGCAGACCGCGGCCCTGAAGATCGATGTTCGCTACAATGCCGATGTCGTGAAGATCGAGGGTGAGAAGGGCGCTTTCGTCCTCTCGCTCAAGGGCGGAGACACGATCCGCGCCGAAGCGGTGATCCTGGCGATCGGCACGCAGGGCAACCCGAACCTGCTGCGCTGCGCGGGCGCCGAACTGCCGCATGTGCAGTACCAGCTCGACGATCCTACCGAGTACGTGGACGAGCACATCACGGTCGTCGGCACCGGCGATGCGGGCATAGAGAATGCGCTCGGCCTCGCGGCGGACCCGGCGCAGGGCAATGTCGTGACCGTGCTCAACCGCGGCACCGAGTTCGCCCGCGCCAAGGCGGCCAACGTCAAGCTGCTGCAGGAGGCGGAGGCCGCCGGGCGGATCACCGTCCGCTACGAGACCACGCCTGCCGAAGTGCGGCCCGGCGAATTCGTGCTCGACACCCGCGACGGGCAGGAAACGATCCGGTGCGACCGGATCATCGCCCGTACCGGCTCGGCGCCGCCGCGCAAGTTCGTCGAGGCTTGCGGGATCGCGTTCACCAGCCCCGAGCGCGAGGCCTTCCCGGTGCTCTCGCCAGTGTTCGAGACGACCCGCCCCGGCATTCACGTGATCGGCGCGCTGGCGGGCTATCCGCTGATCAAGCACTGCATGAACCAGGGCTACGACGTCGTCGAGTTCCTGAACGGCAACACTACGCTCAAGCCCGCCGACGAGCCGATCCTGGCCGAGAAGTTCGCGCCCTTGCCGGGCAAGCGCGGTGTGGCGGAATGGCTCGATCTGTTCGGATCGAAGATCGAGATCTTCCGCGACATCTCCGCGCTGCAATTGCGCGAACTGATGCTCGATTCCGATGTGCAGGCCTTCACCCGCGGGCAGGCCGTGTTCGAGCGCAACGAGCCGGGCTCCTCGCTCTTTGCCATCGCCCAAGGGTCGGTCTTGGTCGAGGTCAGCAAGGATGATCCGGGCATTACCGTGCCGATCCGCGAAGGCTCGATCTTCGGCGAAGTCGGCCTGATCTCGGGCCGCCGCCGTGGAGCCACGATCCGCGCGGCGGAAGGCCTGATCGTGGTCGAACTGTCGCGCGCTGCCGCGCTCAAGCTGATGGCGACGGCACCGGCTGCGGCCAAGGCGGTCAACCGCATCTCGATCGAGCGGCAATTGCTGCAGATCTTCGGCTCGGGCCTCACCAGCGAGGATGTCGCCGAACTGGTCGAAGGCGCCGAAGTGCAGGAAGTGCGGGCCGGGCAGGTCGTGCTCAAGGAAGGCGACGAAGGCAACGACATCTACATCATCCGGCGCGGCTCGATGATCGTGGAGCGCGAAATTGCCGGAAAGCCGGTGTTCCTGAGCTATCTGCCGGCCGGGTCCTACGTTGGCGAAATGGCCGTGATCGACGGGGCACCCCGCAATGCCACGGTCCGCGCCGCGATCCGCTCCGAAGTGATCCGCCTGCCGGGCGAGGCTTTCGTGCGGCTGCTGCAGAAAAAGCCCGCGCTGCTGCAGAAGGCCCGCAGCGAGGTGGAGCGCCGCAAGGAAATCAACAGCTTCATCGAGGGGCGCAAGGAGAATTTCTCCAGCGTCGTCGACATGTATTCGCAGACCGCGCAGTTCCTCGTCGACAATGGCATCGGCGAAGCGACCGACGTGCTGCTGATCGACGAGACGCTCTGCGTCGGCTGCGACAATTGCGAAAAGGCCTGCGCCGACAGCCACGACGGCCTCTCGCGCCTCGATCGCGAGGCGGGCACGACGTATGCGCACCTCCATGTGCCGACCTCGTGCCGCCATTGCGAGCATCCGCACTGCATGGCCGATTGCCCGCCCAATGCGATCCAGCGCGGCGTCGACGGCGAAGTCTTCATCGACGAGACCTGCATCGGCTGCGGCAATTGCCAGAGGAACTGCCCTTACGGCGTGATCCGCATGGATTCGGTGCCGCCGAAGAAGCCCTCGCTGCTGTCTTGGCTGTTCCTCGGCAAAGGCCCCGGACCGGGCGAGCCTTCCAAAACCTGGCGCAAGAAGCACGCTGAAGGAGCCGAGCAGCCCAAGAAAGCGATCAAGTGCGACATGTGCTCGGGGATCGACGGCGGCCCCTCCTGTGTGCGGGCCTGCCCGACCGGGGCGGCGATCCGCGTCTCGCCCGAGGCTTTCCTCTCGGTCGCCAAGCTGGCGGAGGAAGACTGATGGCCACGGTCCAGAAATCCGGCGTGCCTGAAAGCGGCCGCGGCGCGAACCGCGAATACCAGTCCAGCCACGAAGGCTTCCTGCGCCATCGCGGCTTTCGCTGGATGAAGATCGCGACGGCCCTGTGCGTCATCGCCATTGCCGCCTATTTCCTCACCGATCCCAAGCCGCGCCCGAGCGGCAGCACCTGGGTCGGCTATACGCTGGGCACCATCGGGGCGCTGCTGATCGTCTGGCTTTCGCTGCTGGGTATTCGCAAGCGGGCGATCACCGAGGGGCGCTGGTCGCTCAAGGCCTGGACATCGGCGCACGTCTATCTCGGGCTCTCGCTGATCGTGGTGGCGACGTTGCATACCGGTTTCCAGTTCGGCTGGAACGTGCATACGCTGGCCTATGCGCTGATGATGCTGGTGATCCTCTCGGGCCTGTTCGGCATCTGGGCCTATTCGACGCTGCCTTCCGCGCTCAGCACCAATCGCGAGCAGATGACGCAGGGGCAGATGATCGATGCGATCCGCGCGCTCGACCGCCAGCTCAACGATGCCGCGCAGCCGCTGGAGCGCGCGCAGTCGGACCTCGTGATCGCCGCGCTGGACGAAGATCCCTTCGGCGCGGGGCTGCTGCGGCGCCTTTCCGGGCACTATCCGCAGTGTGCAACGCAGGCGGCCATCATGGGCCTTGCCGGCGAGCACGATGCCGCCAGCGAGCGCGTCGAAAAGCTGCTGGTCCGCCGTAAGGCCCAGCTTGAGCGCCTGCGCCGCCAGATGCGCCTCAAGGCCATGCTCGAAGTGTGGCTCTACGTGCATGTGCCCGCGACGATGGCGCTGCTGGCCGCGCTCACGGCCCATATCATTTCCGTCTTCTACTACTGGTAGGCCCCATGACATTCCGGATCCGCCAGATTGAAATAACCGCGACCGGGCGAGAGATCGTCCGTGACCGCGACGTTTCCACCGATACGATCGCCATCGGCCGCTCGACCGAAAACGACATCCACTTGCCGGATCTGGCGGTGGAGGCACGTCACGCAACGATGGCCTTGCACAGCGGCGGCCGTCTGGAAGTCGCGGCGACCGGTTCGCTCGGCTTCGTGCGTGACGGTGTCGATACCCGTTCCGCCGTGATCGACAGCCGCGGCGGGGCGGAGCTGGGCTTCGGCACCTACCGCGTGACCGTCTCGCAGGACACGGATGGCGCGGTGCTGCTGACGGTGCGTCAGACGGACAGTGCAGCTACGCGTTCGGGCGACCTGGAGGAGAAGCGCCGCTTCTCGCTGCAAGGCGTGCTGCCGGGCAAGCGCATGGTCTCGTGGGGGCTGGGCCTCCTGATCTTGCTGGCATTCCTCGCGGTGCCGATCATCAGCCACGCCACGCGCGATCCGGATTCCAAGAAGGGCGTGATCGGCGATGCGAGCTGGAACCCCGGTGGGCTCAGTCTGGCGCACCGCTCGCTGAGCGACCGCTGCGAGACCTGCCACGTCAAGGCGTTCGTCTCGGTGCGCGACGAGACTTGCCGCACTTGCCACAAGGACGTGCACGATCATGCCGATCCGCAGCGGCTCGCGCTGGCACGCGGCAACATGCCGCTGGGGGACCGCATCCTGTGGTCTGTGGCCCATGCTTTTGGCAAGAAAGGGCCGGGAGCCTGCCAGGATTGCCACATCGAGCATCAGGGGCCGACGCGCCTCGATGCGCCGAGCCAGAAGTTCTGTTCCGATTGCCACGTCCGGCTGAAAAGCAACCTGCCCGATACGCGGCTGGGCAATGCCGGGGACTTCGGCAAGCTGCACCCGCAGTTCACCCCGGCCGTCGTGACCGATGCGATGACCCGCAAGCGGACCCCGGTCTCGCTCGACGATGCGCCGCGTCAGGACGATGGCCTAGCCTTCTCGCACAAGCTGCACCTCGATCCGCTGGGCGGCGTGGCGCGCATGGCGGCCAATATCGGCGCCGAGCGCGGGTATCGTCCGGGCGGGCTGCAATGCCAGAACTGCCACCACAAGACCGAGGACGGTGTGCGCTTCAAGCCGGTGCAGATGGAGCGCGATTGCGAGGCCTGCCACAGCCTTGCCTATGACAAGGTCGGCGGGATTTTCCGCAAGCTGCATCATGGCGACGTCAACCAGCTGATCGCGGACCTTTCCGCGCGCGACTATCACCCCAGCCTGCCGGCCGGCACCAATCGCGAACGTCCGGGGCAATATGCGCCCGGCGGGCTCTACAGCTTCAACTACTCGGCCCCGGCCTGGCACGGGCTGCAGCTTCGCGGCGCGCTGTCGAAGGACGGGATCTGCGGCGAGTGCCACCGCCCGACCACGATCAACGGCAAGCTCGGCGTCGTGCCGGTGACGCAGCCGATGCGCTACATGGAGCACGGCTGGTTCGATCACGCGGCGCACAAGCAGGAAAAGTGCGAAAGCTGCCATGCGGCCAAGACGTCCACGATGTCTTCCGACCTGCTGCTGCCGGGCATCAAGGACTGCCGGACCTGCCATGTCGGAGAATCCTCGGCGGCGAAAGACAAGGTGGTGTCGAGTTGTGCGATGTGTCATGGATATCACACGACGGCGATAGGCTCGGAGAAGCGTAAGCCGATGGCAACCAAGATCGCGCTATAGCCGGACTGAGTTTGGCACGGAAAGGGGCTTCGCTCTTGGGAAAAGCGCCATTGCTGATCGCACAGATCACCGACATCCATATCGGTTTCGATCCGGGCAACCCGGACGAATACAATATGCAGCGGCTGAGGGTGGTGCTGGATCGCATTGCGGCCGGCCCCAACCGTCCTGACCTGCTGCTGATGACCGGGGATCTCACCGAATTCGGCGACGCGCAAAGTTATGCCCGGCTGGTCGAGGCGGTATCCGTCTGTCCGTTTCCGGTGCTGCCGATGGCAGGCAACCACGATGCGCGCGAGGCGCTGCTCGCGGCCTTTCCGCAGGTCTCAAGCCATGAGGGCTTCGTGCAATATGCGCGCGACCTTGGCGGCTTGCGGCTGGTCGTGCTCGACACGCTCGATCCCGGCCGCCACGGCGGCGGTTTCTGCGAAACGCGGGCGGCCTGGCTGGCGGCTGAACTGGCCGCCCACCCTGACACGCCGACCGTGATTGCGCTCCATCATCCGCCGTTTGAAAGCGGTCTTTCCTGGCTCGACAGCGGGGCGCAGGAACCGTGGATCCAGCGGCTGGAGCAGGCCATGGCCGGGCACGGGCAGGTCCGCGCCATCATCAGCGGCCATTTGCACCGGACGATCCAGACCATGTGGCAGGGCGTGCCGACGATGGTTTGCGCCTCGACGGCGCCGCTGGTGTCGCTGGATCTCAATCCCGTCGATCCCGAGAGACCCGACGGGCGCGAGATGATCAGCAACGAACTGCCCGCTTATGCGCTGCACCGCTGGGATGGCGAGCGGCTGGTGAGCCATGTCGAGAATGTCGGCGGCCACCAGATCCTCGTTCGCTACGACGAGAGGATGCAGGACACGGTCCGTCTGATCGTTGGCGAGCGGTCGGGCGGCTGAAACCGGCTGGCTTCTCGTCATTTTTTCATTTCATCGTCATTGCGAGGAGGCGAAGCCGCCGCGGCAATCCAGTGCGTCTTTATGCCGCCCTGGATGGCTTCGACCTTTAGCCTCGCAAGGACAAGGGGTATTCCTGCGGGATGCCTGCTTACTTCGCCGGCCACCATGCGGCCATGTCGACGTTGTCCTGCACCTTGAACGGCACGCCGCGGCGGTTGAGGAACAGGCGCTCCATTTCCGGCCGGGTGAAGGGACGCGAGCCGAGGCGGCCGAAAATGGCGATCTGGCCGCCGGTCTCGTCCACCGCGCGGTCACGGTCTAGCCCCTTGGAGAGCGCGCGTGCGGGCGAGGGCGTCTTGGCCCAGGCGATCAGCTGCGGCTCCGGCGCCGGAGAGAAGCCGTAGAAGTTCGGCTGGCTCGACGGCGAGGTGAGCTGGATCACCTTGAGCCCGTTCCTGCCGTCCGCGACATAGGCGAAGAGCGAGGCATTGGTAGTGCCCACGATCACGTCCTGCGCATCGTTGAGCTGCCCGTCGAACGTCACTTTCCGGTAGATCTTGGGCGATAGCGGCCTTGTTACGTCGACAATGACGAGCCCTTCGCTGCCGCCCGCGACATAGGCATAGGTACGCGCCACGTAGATGCGGTGCGCATCCGCCAGCGGCACCGTGGCCGAGGGGATCGCGACAGGGTTTCGCAGGTTCGTGACGTCGAACAGCTTGAGCCCGTCGCGGTCCGTCACCCACAAGTAGCGGAACTGGATCGCGCTCGCCCGCGCGTCCTCCATCTTCCGCACGGCGGCGAGCTTGGGATGCAGCGGGTCATGCAGGTCGACCACGACAAGGCCGGTCTTGGCGGTGATATAGGCCACTTCACCGGCGAGCACGATGTGCCGCGCGCCGTCGAGCACGTGATCGGGGTTCCACGTCACTGCACGCTTGAGGTCGTTGTTGCGGAACTCGCCATCGGCAAAGGTCTCGACATTGACGAGGATCAGGCCTTCGACGCTGTCGGTGATTGCCGCGTAGCTGTAGATCGGCTCGAACGGCTGCTCCTGATTGGCGTCGCGCAGCGTCATCGGCTTGCCGTCATCCTTGAGGATCGGCTGCCCCTTTTCGTCCTTGATTACGGTCGCTTCCATCGCGCGGTTGCGGTTCGGCGCGATCGCCTGATCGGTGGGTATGGCCATGCAGGTGGCATTCTTCGTCGCCACATGGTTCTTCTGCCCGAGTGGTGAGAACGGCGCCGAGACGACCGCATCCGAGAACGCCTTGTTGGCGATCGAGGCGACGTCATAGACCTTGAAGCCACCGGTTCCTTCGGCCACGAACATGTATTCGCCGCGAAGCTGCAGGCAGCCGACCTGATCGCGCGTGCCCTGCACGACATTGCGGAACTGCTCCATGGCATGGCTTTCGCCCGACAGTTTCTTGTCGAAGGTCTTGCCGCGCACCCAGTTCTTGAGCTCGCGCTTGTTCTGCTCGACGTGGAGCCTGTAGTAATCGGGGTAGGCGTACTTCTGGAGGTACGAGCCGATCACGGCCTGCGGCTCGTCCCATTCGGTCACGCGCACAGCCTCGAAGCCGCCGTCGAGACCCACCCAGGAATTGAGCCCGACGAAGTTCACGAAATTGGTGCCGAGCAGAAGCGTCTGCGCCATGATCGCATTATTGTCCTCGTTCGCCGAGATGTGGCAGTCGCTGCAGGTCTTGGTCTCGGTGAGGCGCACCGTGTGCGGGAAGTGCGGCGCGAAGGCCTGGCTGGAGAACCCGGCGGCGCTGATCGGTGGCTGCTGGACGTAGATGCGCTCGCGGTTGACGTTGGTCGAGGACAGCACCAGCGCCGAGCTCGACCGGATCGGGGCGACTTCGGCGCCCTTGGTGGTCATGTGCTTGCCGAGCTGGAACATCTGATCGCGCGCCACTTGCGGGTTGTAGGTCGCGAAGTTGCGCGTTTCCTCCCCCTCATAGTGGTGGAGCTTGGTCTTCCAGTTCGCCTCGATCGGCAAGTGGCAACCGCCGCAGCTCGTGGTCCACGAGAGGTGGCAGGTGAAGCAGGCCATCTCCCCGTCCTTGTGCGCGCGGTCGCCCATCGGCACGCCGGGGCCGAAGCGGAACGAGCCGTCATCGGCGCCAGACTGGCTCATCAGCTTGGCACGGGCGGACTTGGCGTTGAAGGTGGGCGAGGCCGGGTCCATCGCGTCCTTCACCAGATTGACGTCCCACGACAGCTTGGGATCGACCAGCGAGCGCTGGATCAGGTGGCGGCGGCCCGAAGCATCCGTGGTCCATTCGAAGCGGCGCTGCCCATCCGGGTTGCGCAGCAGCGAGAGGTCGTTGCCCTTGGGCGGCGCGGCAGGGCCGGAGGTCAGCAGCGTCGGATAGGCATCGGCCGTGCCGTGACAATCCTTGCAGCCGATCTCGACCGCATTGGCGACTTCGCCGTAGATCAACCCGTTGCCGTGCGCGTCCTGCGAAAAGTGGCAATCGGCGCACTGCATGCCCTTTTCGGCATGGATGTCCATCATGTGGACGGCCTTGCCGGGGTTCACGCCTGGCTGGACGAACTTGCCTTCGCCGGCCTTGCGCCATTTCTCCGGATCGTCGGGCGAGACGATGTGATCCTTGTCCGTGCCCCAGGTGGCCTGATTGCCTCCGGCGTCGAGCAGGTTGCCCGAGCGATCCCGCTTGAAGATCGCGCGGAAATTCCAGCCGTGGCTGTGATAGTCCGCGAACTGCGTGTCCTTGAGCTTGGGGTTCAGGTCATAGACGTTGCGCACGAAATTGATGTCCGCCCACTTGCCCTTGGGCGCGGCGCCTTCCGGGTTGCGTTCCAGTACCTTGTGGACTTCGGCGGCATCCGGATACTTCTGCTGCTGTGGCCACATCGAAGGCGCGTCGGACTCGTAGTCCCACATCGTGTAGCCGAGATAGGAATTCAGGAAGATGTTGGGCTGGTGCATGTGGCAGTTCATGCACTGGGCGGTCGGGATCGCGCGGGTGAAGATGTGCTGCAGCGGGTGGCCGTGCTCGCGCTCGCCGCCTTTCGCGGCTTCACCCTCGTGGCCGTCCTTCAGCGCACCGTGCGCGCCCTTTTCGGTCAGCGCGGCGATCGTCGGGTCGCGGGTGATCGTCTGCCCGTCGCGGCCGAATTTCGCATAGACGAGGCTGTGGCGCGGCTCACGGTCGTTGGCGTAGATTACGTGGCAGCCGGTGCAGCCCGAGCTGCGGTAGTCGCCCGGCTGGTCATTGGTGCCCATGAACCACATGAACGGGTCGTTGAGGCGCGTCTTGTGAATGTTGAGCACCGCAATCGCGACGCGCAGGCCCGTGCCGGGGCCGCGGTTGGACTGCTTGAGGTCCGGGCGGCCCGGCTCGTCGAGGCGCTGGATCGATCCGGTGGAATTGGGCAGGCCGACTTCGGCAAAGCCCGAGTTGATCGTGCGGCCGCCACGCTCGAACACGCGGAACACGTCAGATGGCGGCACGACGTTCCAGCGCGGCAGCGGATAGAGCGCTGCCAGTGCACCGCGATCCTTCTCGGCAGGCGTAAGCGTACCGGGCGGGGTGCCGGGGCTCTCGATCTTCGCCGGCTCGCCATGCTTGGTGTAGGCTTCGCCCAGGAGGTAGTTCTTGTAGGGCAGGATGCCGTTGTTATAGGCGCCGCCGCCCCACAGCATCGCACCCGTCGCCATCAGCGAGCGTTCGGCCGCCTCGATCGTCTGCATGTGGCAATTGCCGCAGGAATCGCGCGCGACACGGTAGTCGCCGGGATTGACGAAGCGGATGTATTCGGGCGCTTCCTTGTTCAGCAGGGCATAGCTGCGTTTGGGATTGGCCGCGCTCGGGTAGTGCCAGCCTTCGGGATACTTCGGCAGCACATGCGCCTTTTCGCGCGCGGCGACGTATTCCGGGGCATCGAAGCCCAGCTCGGGGCGTCCGGTGATCGATGCATTGCCGCCGTGGCAATCGGTGCAGCCCAATTGCACGGCGGGGCTCGCGTGCATCGACGGCGCGTCGGACTGGGTGTGGCAGGTCAGGCAGCCGGACGACTTGGCCTGCACGTCGGCCAGGCTCTGCCGCGCGGGAGAGGGCGCCGCGCGCACCAGCGAATAGTCGCGCTCGACCGGCTTTTCCTCCTCGCTGGCGAACAGCCGGCCGGAGGGAAGGACGACGCCAAGGAACAGGGCCCAGAGTGCGAGGAAATAGAGAGCGCGGCGCATCAGTAGGTCACGATCACGTTGGCGAGGATGGAATAGTAATTCCGGTTACCCTCGGCGTTGTCGAACAGGTCGCGAAAGCCCTTTCCGGGCACCAGCGCTGCGGCGGACAGGCGGGCGACGATGTTCTGCGTCGCCTTGGGCCGCCAGATCGCGGCGGCGGAGAGGTCCCAGCCGATGTCGTTCGGGATCGAGCCTTCGTTGCGCAGCGTCTGCAGCGTTGTGGTGTTCTCGAACCACAAGTGATTGGCATTGGTGGACAGGCGCAGTTCGGGCGTCAGGTCGAAGTCGCCTCCGGCGCCCACCAGCATCGTGCCGGGATTGTTGAAGTTCGACTGGCCCTGATCCTTGGACGAGCGCAGCGAATTGAGGATGCCATTGCGTCCGTTGACGCCGATCACGCGGCCGCCGCCGGCAAAGGGAATGGTCTGACGGATCCAGTAGCTGGTGTCGGCACCGGCGAAGATCGGGTTCTCGAAAATCGCGTCGAACCCGGTTTCGGTGCTGTCGTAGGGATCGTGGTCGCCGCTGGCGTAGAGGCCCGAGAGGCGAAAGCGCATCCAGTCGTGGTCGTAGCTCAGCTCCGCCGCGCCGAAGAAGGCGCGGATGTCGGCCTTCTTGTCGGTGAAGATGCTGTTGCGGTCCTGCCCCAGCGCGGCATAGGCCGAGGCTGTCACGTTGATCCGGCCGACATGCCCGTCGGCATTGTAGCCCAGGTAGAACACATCGTAGTCGCGCCCGCGCAAGTTGCCGAGCAGCGCGGGGCGCACCGGGAAACCGTTGTCGTCGACCTTGATCTGCCCGGCCTCGCGGTTGCGGTTGTAGACCACGGTGAACTGGCTGGTCAGCGCCGGGATCAGGAAGTCCTGGCGATACACGTTGGCGACGAACACGAAATCGTCGCGCGGGCGTTCGACGACGCTGTTGAGGCCGGAATTGGTATCCTTCTCCAGCCGCCAGAACGCGGCGAGGTTGTACTGGACCCGGTTGTTGTCACGGTTCCCGAACAGGCGGATGCCGAGCTGCTGGTCGTTGAACAGGAAGCCGCGGAAGTCGGCCTGGAACGGCTGGATGCCAACGCGGATCGAGTCGAAATCATACCGGTCCGAGACGTTGCGCAAGTGGTAGTCGATGAAGGCTTCCTGCACGCCGAGGAAGTGGTCCGAGCGGTGCGAGGGTTTCGAGGGTTCGACGAACAGCACGCGCTTTTCGGGCACGTTGACGTAATTGTAGTTCAGCGCCAGCGCGACTTTGTATTCGACCACCGGCGGCTTGAAGGCGGTCTGGCCTTTCACCAGCGAGGCGGTGGCGATCACGGTCTGCGAGAAGACCAGGCTGGCATCCTTGCCGAAGACATTGAGGCTGCCCGGCCGCTCGGTTGTTTGCACGCCGACCGGGATCGGGAAGGTGCGCGGTTCCAGCACGGTGTCGGAGGTCAGGCCGGCGGTGAAGAACCAGTCGTCTTCTTTGATCGGCAGCCACGGCACTTTGGCGCGGTTGATCGGCCGGTCGCCCTTGTAGGTGTTCTGGTTATAGGGATCCCACCAGTGCTCCTTCACCACGCCCAGCGTCTGAATCAGGCGCCAGCGGTCGGGGATCGGGAACTCCTCCTGCGAAAAGGCCTCGGGCGGCGGCGCGCGGACGGCGCCGGGATTGTCCTGCGTGACCTTTTCGGGAAGCGGCGCCTGATAGCCGGGGCGGCGGCGCCCGTCGATCACGCCGTTGTCGATGTCTTCCGGCGCGCTTTCCGTGCCGGCGGGAAGGAGGACAGGCGGGATTTCCGGTTTCGGCGTTCCGGCCGTTGCTGCATTGTCCTGCGGGTCTTCCTGTCCGGCAGGGGTCGCCTGCGCCAGCGGTTCGGCCAGCAGCATCGGCAGAAGAAGGGCTGTGAGCGGCATCTAGAGGCCCTCGCAGACGTTCTGGTCGGAGGTATCGAGGAACGGCGCGAAGGGACAGTTCACGAACCGCAGCCGTACCAGCGAGCCATTGACGTTGACCTGGATCTGGTCGGCGCGGATCGCGGCAGGGGCATTGCCCAGCGTGCCCAGCTTCACCCCGCCGTTGTTGGTGCCGAGGAAGCTGATCATGTCGTCCTGATCGATACCGTCGCCCGAAACGCCCATGCCGCCCACCAGCGTATTGCCGCGATAGACCGGGACCGAGCCGGGGAAGATCTGGATGCCGTTCTGCAGCCGGTTCTGGCCCGAGGCGACATCGGGAATGTAGGTGCAGCGATGGCGCGTGTCGCTGGCTGCCGCACCCGTCACGTATTGCAGGTGCTGGCTGAGATTGGTGAGCACCAGCGCTGATTGCAGGCCGGTCGAGAACGGGTTCCACTGCGCGATCGGGCGCGAGAGCGGACCGTTGGGATTGCCCACTTCGCCATCGGGAAAATAGGGGCGCGAGAGATTGCCGCCGGAACGGTCGGCGAAGGCGAAGGTGCCGGTGAGCGCGCTGGAATCGTTGAGGAACGTACGCACTTTGCCGACGAAAGCCTGCACATCACTGCTGGGATCGGCGAGCAGTTCGGCCCCGGCCTGGGCGCCGGAGAAGAACGTGGCCGTGCGTGCCTTCTGCAGCGAGACGTCGGTGCCGAAGATCGGCGCATCGGGCGCGCGGACCACGCCGAGCACTTGGCCATGCGTATCGACCAGCGAAATCGAGACTTCGGCCCGGCTGTCGAGCGGCTGGCGGATCTGCGCGCGGGCCCGGCTCATGACCTTGAAGGCTTCTTCCAGAAGCGTGCGCGCTTCCGCAGCGGTGATCGGCTGGGCGACGTCGGCCCCGTCGGTTCCGGCCCGGACCGGGAAGCGGTCTGCCCCGCTCCCGTCGGTCAGGACGAAGGCATCGCTGTTGGAAAATTCGGCCGAGGTGGCGGCGCGGATGCCCGAAGCTTCGGTGCCATAGGCCGTGCCCGCGCGCAGCGCCGCGGTCTCGAAGTAGCCGCGCACCGTGATGAGGCTGCCCAGTGCAGGGGCGGTCTGCGCATACGTGGCGGCGGACACGTCGAACAGGTTGGAATAGGTCGCGTCCGAATAGCGCAGCTGGGTGCCGTCGATGTAGATGCGATTGGCGCGGATATCTTCGGGCGCTTCGAAGCCGACCGTGCCCGCCAGCGCAATCTGCTCGTCGAAATCGGTATCGGTATCGAGTACATTGGGATCGAGCGAATAGGCCCCGTCGGACATCACGCCGATGCCGCCGACCAGCACGCCGTTCTTGTAGAGCGGAAAGCCGCCGGGATCGGCGGAGAGACCGAGCGGGGACCGCTTCGGGCCGATCAGGGCCGAAGTGCCGCTGGCTTGGAACCGCTCGGTCAGGTCGGAGCAGGGGAGCTGGCTGAACTGCACGCCGAACAGCGGCCCGCTTTCCAGGCCCACGGTGCTGGCGGCGGGCGGAAAGTGCTGCTGCACGATCATGCTCGCGGTGCGCGAGGAGAAGGCATTGCCGCCGCTTGAAAGATAGGCGCCGGTAATGGCCTTGGCGATCGCGGCGGCCTCCGAGGGCACCGAGAGCCCCTGAATGTCGATGTTGTCGCCATTGGGAGCATCGTCGATCTTGGCGGTCGTGCCGGCCCCGGTCATGCGGAACACGGCGAGCACGTTGCCCACGCGGTCGACCACGGCGATCGTCGCGGGATGCCCCGTTTGCTGGCCCTCCGCCGCCGCCTGCGCGACGATCTTGCCGACTTCGGCGGACGTGAGCGATTCCTGCGCGGGCGCGGTGTAGGCGCCGGTCGTGGTGGTGCCACCCGATGAACCGCCACTGCTGCCCGACGAGCCCGAACTGCTGCCGCTCGACGCGCCCGACGAACCGCTGTCTCCCCCGCCGCATCCGGCCAGGAGCGCGAGCGCTGCCAGCAGGGCGGCCGCGCGCATCGAGCCCCGCATCAGCGCAGCGCCTCGATAGCGCCCGCCGCATTGGCGAGCGCGGCTCGGAAGGCGTCGGGCTTGTACTTCTCCGGCGCCGAAACGGCGGCATAGGCCTTGTTGATCTGCGCCCGGATGCCCGCTGCCGCCCCCATGGTCACGCGGCCATCGCGCACCATGGCGTTGAGCAGGGTATCGATCGCCATGACTGCCTGTGCCGAGCCGGTATAGTCGGTGAAGCGCGGGGTGATCGCCTTGCTGGCGATCGCGGAGATCACGCGGAAGGCCGTGTCGCCGCTATAGTCGCGCGCAGCGATCGCGTTGGACAGGCTGGCCGCCGCCGCTCCCAGCGTTTGCGCGGCAGCGGCGGCTTGCGGGCGGCCCTTGCCCATCGCCGCATGGAAATTGCGGGCCGCCGTATCGAACCGGGCGGCCTGTTCCGGCACCAGCACGCCGGCAACGGCGGAGAGCATGATCATGTTCTCGTCATTGTAGGGCGGGTTGCCGAAGGGGATGGGACGGCCGGGATTGGTCTCGAACGTGCGGACCGCGCTCGGATTGTCGGTGATCTGGCGGTGGCAGCTATGGCAGTCGTAGAAGTAGAACTGCGGAAACACGCCTTCCATGCCCAGCGCCGGATTGGCGAAGAGCTTTGTCGAGCGGCGGATCGCCTCGGCCTGGCCGACGGCCCAGAGCTGGACGCTGTCGAGCCGTCCCTTGCGGCGCACATAGTCGGTATCGAGATTGTAATGGGCCTGCATGGCCGAGAACAGGTCAAGCTCGAACGAAACGCGGGGGTGTCCGGCGGCCATCATCGCATGAGTCACGAACTGCCCCGGCTTGTCGCTGCCGAAGTGGCAATCGAGGCAGACACCGGCGCGCACCTGCGACTTTTCCAGCGGGATCAGGCCTGCCGCCACGTTCGAGGCATGGCTGGCGGGCACGGCATAGTGGCGGGAAATCCAGCCCGAGGCTGCGCCGTGGCACGATTCGCAGCCCACGCCGTCCGATTCGAGCCAGCGGGCACCGCGCGAACCGGCCGGGGCGTTAGTTGAATGGCAGCCAAGGCAGGCGGGCGCGCTTTCCGCGCGGCCGAGCCCCAACGAAGAGGCGATCCGTTCACCGCGCGGGCTGGTCAGCACGCCATAGGCCCGGCTGTGGGCACCGGTCTGGCTGGAACGGTCCTGCCAAATGCGCAGTTCGTCCTGCCGCACGACCTTGCCGTCCCCCTCGTTACGGCCATGGCAAGTCGAGCCCGCGCAACTGGCAACGCCTTCGTAGTTGCCGGCAAGAGCGATGCCTGAATGAAGCGCGCCTGCCAGCACAAGAAGAAGCGCCGCGAGCAGTATCAGCCGGACATACGGCATGAACGCGGCCGTTCTGTTTGCCCCCATTGTCATTAGCTATTGCCCGTTAGCTATTGCCGCAGCTTTCCATGCCCGGATCGCCACGATCTCCCCATAATTCCTCGTTTCCTACGCCGGTTACGGGTTCATCAACAAGGGGTAACAGTGGATTACTTTCGTTTTCTTGCAATTCTACGGGAGGAATGGCGCTGACGAATGAGCGCGAGAGACTTGCGGGCGAGACTTTTGATGCGAGGCTGTCTTTGCCGGCAGTGCGTTTTCATTCGGCGTTACTGTGCGATAGCTTTGTCCGATGAGGCTGCGCCAATCGTCGAATTCGGACCGGATATTTCGGCTGGCCCGCCGCTGATACGTTTACGGGCT
>NZ_BCTX01000088.1 GCF_001590985.1 Novosphingobium naphthalenivorans NBRC 102051 | reverse complement strand
CTGAATGTCGATTGGCCCTAGGCTGCTGCGCTGGCTTCGCTTGCCGCTGCATCGTCGTCGCGGGCTTGCAGGAACCACCGGTCCGTGCCTTCGAGGCCGATCGCCGTCAGCGTGCCGTACACGAACGAGCCGGTGTCGATGCCGATGCGGTTGTGGCGCACCTCGGGCTGTTCGGTGATGGTGTGGCCGTGGACGACGCAGACGCCGAAATCGCCCTTGTAACTCAGGAACGGCTCGCGGATCCAACGGCAGTCCCGCCCGAGCTGGTCTTCGATCGGGGTGTCGGGATGGATCCCGGCATGGACGAAGAGATAGTCACCGATCTTGACCATCTTCTTGAAACTCTGAAGAAAATCGACGTCATCCTGCGGTATGGCGGCGTTCATCAGTGCCTGCAGTTCTTCGAAATCGGCCGTGAATATCGTTTCGGCATCGACACCGTAGGACTGGATCGTCTCGCGTCCTCCGAACTGCAGGAAGCCGCGCAGGGCATCGATCTTCCGGCGGCTGGACAGCAGCATTTCCTCATGATTGCCCTGGATATATTCGATCTCGCGGGCCTGCCCCCAATTACGGGCGCGGGCGACCACCGCCGCGCTGTCCGGGCCGCGGTCGATAAGGTCGCCGAGCAGCACAACGGTTGTCCGGGCAGGGCCGCGCGCGGCGTCATCGTCTTCGATCAGGCGGATCAGATTTTCGAAAAGATCGATGCGCCCGTGAATGTCGCCGATGGCGTAAACGCGCTCTCCGTCAGGGACCGAACGGGGCTTCGTCGCGGAGGAACGAGCCAGAAGATTTCTGAATTTCGCAAGCATCCGTTGCGGTGCGGTATAAGGTGCGGAAGGCCGCAAAACAAGAGATGCGCATGGATGTGTGCGATAGTGGCAAAAAGCCCACACATTATTTCTCGATTATTGCCAATCTGAAATTTTCCTTGTGCGCCACGGTGGTGCGTTGCAGCATTATTGTGCTGTCGCAAACCAGCCCGCTCTAAGAGGCATGGTGTGGCAGACGCAGGTGGGACGAGGCATTGAAAAAGAAATTGTGAGGGAATGAATATGAACATGTCCGTCCGCGGCGCCATCGCCGCCACTCTCCTTGCGGGCACCGCGCTTGCCGCCACTCCGGCTTTCGCCGACGAGGCTGATGCCCCGGCTGAAATCACCATCTCGGGCAACGTTGCGCTGACCACCGACTACCGTTTCCGCGGCGTTTCGCTGTCGGGTGGCGATCCGGCCATCCAGGGCGGCATCACCGTTACGCATGAAACCGGCCTCTATGTCGGCACCTGGTCGTCCTCGATCCGTGGCGGCGACTACTACGGCGAGCAGGAACTCGACCTGTTCGGCGGCTGGTCGGGTGAAGTGACCCCCGGTCTGACCCTGGACGCCGGCCTGCTGATCTACGTCTATCCCGGCAACGAGCCGCGCGATCTCGTCACCGGTGACAAGATCCACGCCAACTACTGGGAGCCCTACGCTTCGCTTTCGGGCGATATCGGTCCGGTTTCGGCCAAGATCGGCGTTGCTTATGCCTGGGATCAGAAGAGCCTCGGCAACCAGGACAACCTGTACCTGTACAGCAACCTCGACGTCGCGGTCCCCAACACGCCGGTCACTGTCTCGGCTCACGTGGGCTACACCGATGGCGTTCTCGCTCCGGAATACCTGAACGGCCTGAACGATCAGACCGGTTGGGACTGGTCGATCGGCGCTTCGGCGACCGTTTACGGCCCGCTTTCGGTTGGCGTGTCCTACATCGGCGTGACCGGTCCGAGCGTGAACGGTTTCACCGACGACACTGTGGTTGGTACGCTGACCGCTTCGTTCTGATCGAACGAAAACGCGAATCCCATTTCGCAGGAGGACCCGTCCGGAGTGATCCGGACGGGTTTTCTGTTTCCGGGTGGCAAAGGTTCAGGGCCGGGCGTCAGGGCCGGGGGGGTTATTTCAGATAGAAATCGATCGTCGTGACGACGCGCACTTTCTTGTACGGGGTATCGGAGACGCCCCAGCCGCCACCGGAATCGCCATCGCGCGCATCGATCGAGAAATAGCCCTGGGTGGCGCTTTTGATCGCGCCCACTTGCGCCCCGCTGTCCTTGGCGAACTGCTCGGCGGCAGCGCGCGCGTCCTTGGTCGCGGCGGCGACCATCGCCGGCTTGATGGCGTTGAGCTTGGTGAAAGTATAGGACATTCCCGAGCCTTCCTCGAGAATGACGCCGCGCCGGACCAGATCGAACTGGCGGCGCACGGCGTCTTCGGCTCGCTTGATGTCGTGCGTGCGAAGCGTCACGCGCTGGCGCACGGTGAAATTCGGGACGCCGTTGTCCTTGAACTGCGAGACGTTGACCCCGGTCGGTTGCAGGGCGCCGGCCGGAAAACCCAGTTCGCGAAAGAAGGCGCGGATCTGCGTGGTGTCGTGATCGACGCTGGCCTGTGCCGAGGAGAGATCGCCGGCCGTCGCGGAATACGTGATGGTCCAGGTCGCCAGATCCGCCGTCACGTCGCGTTCGGCAAGGCCGCGCACGGTCACGGCGCGGTCCGCGCGGTGCGCGCGCTTCAGCCCGTCGCCGAGCATGTAACCGCCGGTGATCATGCCGGCGGCAAGAATTACGGAACTGACGATCAAGCGCGGCGTTGCGGAACCGCGCATGGTAAGGCTGGAACGGAGGCCGGTCTCTGGGCTATCGTCGGACATGGCAGCTCTCCCTGTGGGTGTGCATGAGATGCCGCTGTGCGGCTGTATGTGCGATGAACCGTTTCTTTTTATCGACGAATTGAGGAAGTGATTCCGTGACCCGATACCTTCATACCATGATCCGCGTAACCGATCCCGATGCCACGATCCGCTTTTTCGAGCTGATCGGCGTAAGGGAAACGCGCCGGTTTTCCGACGAGAAGGGGCGCTACACGCTCATCTTCCTCGCGCCCGAGGGGCAGGAAGACGTCGAAGTGGAGCTGACTTACAACTGGCCGCCGGAAGACGGTTCGGTGGAAGAGTACGCGGGCGGCCGCAACTTCGGCCACCTCGCGTACCGCGTCGACGATATCTACGCGACTTGCCAGACGCTGATGGACGCTGGCGTGACGATCAACCGCCCCCCGCGTGACGGCCACATGGCGTTCATCCGCACGCCGGATGGGATTTCGATCGAACTGCTGCAGGATGGCAAGCTGGAGCCTGCCGAACCCTGGGCCAGTATGCCCAACGTGGGCAGCTGGTAAGATCTGCCGTCAGTCTGGCCGGGGCGCCTCGGGCGCCTTGGCCAGACGCAGGATCGCGTACCCCAGCAGCGAGGAAAGCAGCGAGCCGAACAGCACGCCCAGCTTGGCTTCCTCCACCAGGAGCGGATGGCGGGGAAAGGCGAGGGCGCCGATGAACAGGCTCATGGTAAAGCCGATGCCGCACAGCACGGCCATGCCCCAGAGCTGGGTCCAGCTCGCTCCGGACGGGCGCGGCGCGAAGCCGATCCGGTCCGCCACCACGATCGCTGTGAATATGCCCAGTTGCTTGCCCAGGAACAGGCCCAGCGCGATGCCCAGCGGAACGGGATCGAGCAAGGCCGAAAGGCCGAGCCCGCCCAGCGCCACGCCGGCATTGGCAAAGCCGAACAGCGGAACGATGAGGTAGCTGTTCCACGGCGCCAGCGCATGTTCGAGGCGCAGCAACATGGAGTCCCCGCTCGGCGAGAGCTTGAGCGGAATGGTGAAGGCGAAGACCACGCCGGCGATCGTTGCGTGGATGCCCGAGTTGAGCACGCAGTACCAGAGGCCGAAGCCCAGCAGGAGGTAGAGCGGCAGGCTGAATACCTTGCGCCTGTTCAGCAGGATCAGGCCGCCGAGGAGGACCAGTGCGCCCATGCCCCAGGCGAACTTGATCTGCGCCGTATAGAACAGGGCGATGATCGCCACGGCCCCCAGATCGTCGACGATCGCCACGGTCAGCAGGAACAGCCGCAGGGCAGGCGGAACGCGGTTGCCGAGCAGTCCCAGCACGCCGACGGCAAAGGCAATGTCCGTGGCTGCCGGAATGGCCCAGCCGCGTTGTACCGGCTGGCCGGTGCCGGCGGCGAGCAGGTAGATGAGCGCTGGCATCAGCATACCGGCCGCAGCCGCGAACACCGGCAGGCGGCGCTTGGCCGCGTTGGAAAGCTCGCCGTCCAGAATCTCGCGCTTGATCTCCAGACCTACGACGAAAAAGAACACTGCCATGAGTGCGTCGTTGATCCACAAGTGCAGGCTGTTGAGCTTTTGTATCGGGGTCCACGAAAGCTCGTGGTGGAATAATGCATGGTAAGCATAGGACCATCCCGAATTGGCAAAAATGATCGCCAATGCTGCAACGAGAATGAGAATAATTCCCGAAGCAGCGTCGCCGCCCATTAATTTTGTGAAACTGTTGGCTAATTTGTTAGCAAAGTGCCTGGGTATGGTCATAAATATGGTTTCGGATGTTCTTCTGATGAGTCCGGCTGTGCCGGGCCAGTTGATGGTTTGATATCATCTGAATTCAGGAAAGGGGAGTGGTGGGGGCCACTGACGCGATCCATATTGCGATTGCCGCTTTGCAATGCGCCGAACAGGAGCTGTTGCTGTTCGCAGCGTTCTGGTTCCTTATCGGAGCCATCGACGATATCGGCGTGGATATTTGCTGGATCTGGCTGAAACTCACCGGCCGGGCGCATGTCCGGAAAATCTCGCAGGAAGAGGCGGCGATGCCCTTGCAGGGCCGGGCCGCCATTCTCATCGCCGCCTGGCGCGAAGCGGAAGTGATCGGTCATACGGTGCGTCATGCCCTGTCTGTCTGGCGGCAAGATGACTTCACTCTCTATGTTGGTTGCTATTCCAACGATCCGGACACTGTCGCGGCGGCCATGTCCGGCGCGGGCGCGGATGCGCGTGTCCGGATCGTGATCCACGAAAACGGCATTATGTAGCAGACGCACCAGCGCTGGGATAGATGTAATCGCCTGCGATGCGTAATATCCGCATATGAGCAGCATCACCGTTCGCGGACTTATCAAGAAGCGCGCAGAGATCGCGGGGCGCATTCAGGCCCTGCATGAGGAGTCCGCCCGGCTAGTCGCGGCGCTGGACCATATCGACCAGACCTTGCGCCTGTTCGATCCTGAGATTGATTTCGAGGATATGCCGGTAAAGGCCCTGCCGCCGCCGAACGCCGCCTTTCGGGGCGAGTTCCAGCGGTCCCTATTGGAAATGCTCCGGGGCACTCAGCACTGGCAGACGACTGAAGAACTGGCCGTGAAGGTCATGGTGCAGCGGCGCATGAACGATGCTGACAGGGCGCTGCGCGTTCTCACCCGCAAGCGCGTTGGGCACGCTCTCAAGCGCCTTGAGCGCAAGGGCGTCACGGTGTCCCGCCGCATGGGTAAGGGCTCCATGCTGTCTTGGAAGATCACCAAGCCGGATGCGCGGTTAGAGGGCGGGTGGCGGAATGGGAATTGAGGTGAAGGATGTTTAATCCTGCCGGACCTGACCGTGGTAATGGCTTGTCAAGAGCTATTTCGCTATTATATCCACAAAGACATCAGCGATGCTGCTAAATGCATCGCATATGGTTACGCGTTAGTTGGGAACCAATCATATTTATGTCCGATAAACCGGAACAAAATGGGCAGCAAATTGAACTGCCATCCTTCTATTTTAATGGATTCCAACTTGGTCTTAGCAATGCTGATATCAACGGAATTTTGATGCTGAATAACCAGCCCGTTGCTGGTTTAAACATGTCTTATACGACAGCTAAGACCCTTGCTGAAGCGCTGACCGAGATCGTCGGGACTTTGGAAAAGGTTACTCGTCGAGATATCATGACGACAAAACAAGTGGCAAAAGGGCTGGAAGTTATAACTGCTGAACAGGAGAGGGAGTTTTCCGATGGCCAACCAAACTAAGGCCATTGAAGCGCTGACCAATTTGAGAGAGCTTCCTATTGGTTGGGATTATGGCAATGGCGGTCCGATTTCCAGATCAACATATTCCTCAGCTCGCCTTCTTATCACGATTTTGAGGGGGCTTGGATCTGACGATTTTGATGTTGTGCCCGGAAATGGGGACGCAGCTGTTATCATTGCTTATCAAGGAAACAAATCAGCCGAAATAAGCTGCCTTTCTGATGGAACATATGAACTTCTTCATGAAGAGGGAGAGCAGGATGGAATTGTCGAAGCCTCGCTGTCTCTTGAAAATTTAATCTGCTCTCTGGAGGGGAAAGGGTGGCGGTCACCGAAGTTTTACGCCTCATGCACCCGAAGCGCTATGTTGCGAGGAAGCGACGATATAGTCGTGACGCTTTCAAGAATTCCACGAACGGGAGCGGCGTCTCAGTGGTATGTGCGACCTGCATCGCCGCTAGTGACACGCACCCATGTGATTACATCCCCAAATTCTATGAAGAACGAGTTTGTGGAGACCCACCAGTCTTCTGGAGAATATCAGTCAGTTCCTTGGGGCAAGGAGCTAGCGTAGTTCAAGAAACATCGGATTCTGGTGATATATGTCATCATAATATCCAAGGTTTAACTGACACTCAGCTATATTCGTTGATGAAGTCTATTTCACCAACCGAATATGAAATTTGTGATTCCGAAACAGATGGCGGAACACGAAAAATAACTGAGGATGAATTAAAGGCAGCGGGTGAATTATGAGACCCGCTGCCAGTACCCAGCCCAACGACGCGATACTTCTGCGTCCATAGCCGCCGCAGCAACCGTCATGGCCTGCGAGCCATTGTCCACGCGGCGGTTGTCCTCACGCCATGAAGCCTCTGCCGCATAGGCGTGGAGGTACTTGCCCGCGATTCGGTGATGCGTGCCGACTTCCATACGACGCAGGCGCGAGAAGAAGCTCTCAGCCTGATTGGTGCAGGCAATGCCGTCCGAGTACGACAGTGAGTGATTGATGCGCTTGGTATCGAACTTGGCGTGCAGGTTATCCCAATGCGAAGCCTCATCGGCGTGGACGGTGCTCATGTGGTGGATGCTGGCCGCGATGACCTCACCGCCCTTGGCTTCGCTCTTGGCAACCGTAACCATGCTCTCGCCGCCGCGCTCACGGCCCACGACAACAACCTGACGCTTGCCGCTCTGGTTGATGGCAAGGCGACGGTCGCGACGGTTTTCCTTCTCGTTGGCGGGACGAACGTGGCCGCCAAAATAGGCACCATCAACCTCGACTTCACCGGCAAGGGTCTGACCGGCATCCTCAAGCGCCATTGCCTCGCGCAGCTTGTGCGCCAGGACGAAAGCGGTCTTGTACTGAACATCAAGGTCGCGGCTCATCTGGAGCGCAGAAACGCCCTTGGCACCGTTCACGAAGATGACGATGGCAGCGAGCAGATCGGTGAAGCTCAGCTTGCGCGAGGCAAAGATCGTGCCCGACGTAACCGAAAACTGGTGGTGGCAGGCAACGCACTTGAACTTGCGGCGTGAGGTGATGTTGTACGTCTCGACACAGCCGCAACGCGGGCAGATCGCCTCGCCATCGTTCTCCGGCCAGCGAAGTTCGCAGAAGGTCCGATAGGCAGCATCTTCACCCATCTTGAAAACCTGCTTGAGGCTCAGAGTGCGGGCGGCTGCGGAGAGGAGAAAGTGTTGCATATCATCGTTTCCAGTGCTTATGCACTACATATGATGATATTACGCACTGTTGTCAACGACAAACGTATCGCATATGATGGCGAAAACCATCATAGGATACGCAAATGCCAGTTCAGGAAAAGGAATGGGAAGACAAGGTGAAAGGGATGCTCAAGGGCGAGCTAAAGCGCCGGGGCGTCACCTATGCCGATCTTGCCGGGAAACTCGCTGATATCGGCGTGATGGACTCTGAGCCGAATATCAGGAACAAAATTAGCCGTGGAAAGTTTACCGCCGTGTTCCTAGTTCAATGCTTGACAGCTATCGAATGCAGCTCTCTGCGCATCGAATAATCGTTGACGAATGAGGGTGAATGTAGGAATGCGGCGACACGATTGAAAGCGTGACTCCCTGTCCACACTTTTTTGATCGGTATCGTGCTATGGAAATCAAAGACTACCGAGAACACATAAAAAGAATCGCACGTGAGAGGAAAGGCGAGACCGTTTACAACGGCTCTGCAGATCATGCAGCGATTATCATGGAGAACCTATTTGCTTCTGCGCAGCAGTGCGTCCGAATTTTTACGGGCGACCTGAACGCGAAAGTTTATGGGGCGGCCCCTGTTGTCCAACGCGCACGGCAGTTTCTTGGCCATTCCGATCATGTCCTGCAAGTGATTGTAGAGGATTTGACCGTAAGCTCTTCGCACCCTTTGATCGAGGAGTTGGCGGAGGAAGACGGGTTCGAAATGTACCAGTTGGACCAAGACCTGTCGAAGCATATCCCTTACCACTTCTCGACTGCGGATGCTGATTGTTTTCGTTTTGAGCGGGAAAAGAACAGCCATTCTGCAATTGCCGCTTTTGGTGACTCTGAGACCACTGAACACCTCAACGATGTGTTTTCAGAAATGCTGAAACTGTGCACCAAGGTTGACAAGGCGCAGTTTTTGAACTGAAAGCGGTTGCTTCCAAATAAAAAAGTAACCGTGGCTTGGCTGATCCATCCTTAATCATACCTTTGCTTGAGCCGCTAGCAGGATCAGGTCTAGCGGTCAGCTTGGCGTATCTTGCCTTGGAACGCTTCCGTTATCGGGATGCGGTTGAGCGCTACGCGAAAGACAAGAGTGGCCGCCTCCGGAACGAAGATGAATCTGACACCGTTGAGGTAGTCAAAGACCTTCAATGGCTATGCCGCGATGATTGCAATGGCCATACTCCAAGAGGCCTTTGGGCGAACCTATATCACTACTCATTTCGCAATAAGGCAGATGAGTTTCTAATTTCGGTTTTGGCTTGCATATCAGGTTTGACGCTCGTTTCAGGCGTGGCGATGAACGTCGGATTATGGAGTTGGGTTTCCATTTTTGAGGCCCGGTGGATTTCCACACTTCTGTTTTATTCCTGCTTCGCCGCATTGTTGATCCCCGCGTCATCGGTTCTCTTCGGTCGTAAATGCGTCTCTTGGTGTAGAGAGTTTGCGGATCACTGTGAGGACGAAATAACAAAGATTCATCGCCGATCTGCGAGGTCCGCTTCAGTCCCGACTTTACCGCGTGGTACGGATCAGGGGGAGGCTGAACGCGCAATGCGAAGGAGCCTTTGGGAGGCTCAACGGCGCAAACGAGATCGACCTCCCGAATAATTAGGTTGGTACATTATCATCATTTACGATGACACCCGCCATCACGGCGGCAGATAACCATCTACGCATTGGTGCGCTTGCTACATAATGCCGCACGAAAATGCCGGGCCGACCACCAAGGCGGATTGCCTCAATCGCCTGTACACGGCCCTGTGCGAGGATGAACGGCGATGCGGATATCGCTTCCGCAGCGTCGTTCTGCACGATTCCGAAGACATGGTCCACCCGGCGGAACTGGCGGTGATCGATGCCGGGCTGGGCAATGCCGATTTCGTGCAATTGCCGGTCCGGCCGGAACCGCAGCCGGGTTCGCCCTGGATCGCCGGCCATTACTCGGACGAATTCACCGAATCCCATGCCAAGGCGCTGGTCGTGCGCGATGCTCTGGGCGCGGCGATTCCGGCGGCCGGCGTGGCCTGCGGCTTTTCGCGGGACATCATGGACGGCATTGCCCGGCGGCGGCAGCTTGAAGGCAGTCCGGGGCCGTTCGCGGCCGAATGCCTGACCGAAGACTATGAACTGGGAGTCCTGGTCTGGCGCGCGGGCGGGACATCGCGCTTCCTGCGGGTCCGCGATGCCGAGGGCGAGCTTGTGGCGACGAGAGCCTATTTCCCCGCCCGCCTCGATGATGCGGTGCGCCAGAAGGCGCGATGGGTGCAGGGGATAGCGTTCCAGGGCTGGGACCGCCTAGGCTGGAGCAAGGGCCTTGCCGATCTGTGGATGGCCTTGCGTGACCGGCGCGGGCCGCTGGCGACGCTGGTGCTGGCCTGTGGCTATGTACTGGTGGTTCTGGAAGGGGTGCTGGGATCGGCATGGCTGCTGGGCGCGCAGCCGCAGCTGGCACTCTCCCCTCTGCTGCGCGTCATGCTGCTGGCGTGCCTGATCGGCCTTGTCTGGCGGCTGGCGGCCCGGTTTGCCTTTACCGCCCACGAATATGGCCTTGGCGAAGGCCTGCTCGCCGTGGTGCGCATTCCGGTGGCCAACTTCATCGCCATCCTTGCCGGGCGCAAGGCGTTCGCCGCCTATCTGCGGACCTTGCGAGGCGGGGCCATGACATGGGACAAGACCGAGCACGCGGCCCATCCGGCGATGGCTGCCAGCGGTGGGATGCCGTCCCGGTGAAGGTTCCTGGCCAGGTGCGCGGGCAGCCGCTTGTTGCGCTGCTGGGGGTGCTGGCCGGATGGATCGGGGGCAGGGCGGCGATCTGGGAAGCTCCGGTCCTGACGGACGATAAGGCCCCGGCCGGGGTGTACTCGGATATGGCGGCCATGCCCGGCCCCGGTTTCGTAGCAGACCGTGCCATCGGGCCGCAGTCCCTACCGGAAACCGGCTTCTATGAGCGCGTGTCCGCGTTCCCCGGGGAGGACGAGGCGGGTTTCCGGTATGCTGGCGAGGCATATGCCCGCAGGGGCGCGAGAGAGCCGCAAGCCGCACGGCGGGCAGTGCCGCCCGTCGGTTCCCTGCCGTTTGCGCCGATGGGCGGGCGGGCACTTTCCGGGTGGTATATGGATTCCCCGGCTTGGGGGCACTCCGGGGCCATGTTCATCCCCGCGGCGGGTGGGACATATGGTCCCGGCCATTCGGCATGGCTGGGGTTTTCGGACAGTGGGGCGTCTCCACGGCGGCCCGCCGCGGCCCCGCGCAGCGTGGCGCCTGTACCCCTGGCGGAGGCCGCGCCCGGGCGCTGGTCGGCCGATGCCTGGGCCCTGTTCCGGCATGACCTGGGGACGACCCGCTCGCGCGGTGTTCTGCCGGCCGTCTATGGAGGCAGTCAGGCGGGCGCGGTGCTGCGGTATCGTCTGGTCACGGGCTCCGGCCACCGTCCGGCCGCTTACCTGAGGGGCACCGCGGCGCTGGGCGTGGCGCGCGAGACGGCGGCTGCGGTGGGGCTCTCTGCAAGGCCCCTGCCTGCGCTTCCGGTCGTCGTGGCCGTGGAAGGGCGGCTGGTGGATGAAGGGCACGCCAGCGTGCAGCCCGCCGCTCTGGCCTACACCGAATTGCCGCCCATCGCCTTGCCGCTGGATCTGCAGGCCGAGGCCTATCTCCAGGCCGGCTATGTCGGCGGGCGGTTTGCGACTCCCTTTGCTGACGGGCAGGTTCGGCTGGAGCGGCGAATGCTGGCGCTGGGCCGAGGGGATTTGCGTCTCGGCGGGGGGCTCTGGGCCGGGGCACAGAAAGGGGCCGCGCGGCTGGACGCGGGGCCATCCCTGTCTCTTGCCATGCCGTTGGGACGCCGGACATTCAGCCGGATTTCCCTCGACTGGCGCTTTCGCGCGGCGGGCAATGCGGCGCCCGGTTCGGGGCCGGCAGTAACTCTTTCCGCAGGTTTCTGAATCGCGCCTTTTCTCGCGTGCCGTGCTGCGGTAGCGAGAGCAGAGAAATGGACGTCTATCTTCCCATCGCCAACCTCTCGGTCAACGGCCTTATCATCGTTGGCCTCGGAGCGATCACCGGGTTGCTTTCCGGCATCTTCGGCGTGGGCGGCGGGTTTCTGACGACCCCGCTGATGATCTTCTACGGTATCCCGCCCACCGTGGCCGCCGCGTCCGCCGCCAGCCAGGTGACGGGTGCCAGCGTGTCCGGCGTGTTCGCGCATTCCCGGCGCAGCGGGGTCGATTACCAGATGGGCTCGGTGATGGTGGCGGGGGGCATTCTCGGCACCGGTATCGGCGCGCTCCTGTTCAACCTGCTGGAAAAGCTGGGGCAGATCGATACCGTCATCAGCATTCTCTATGTCGTGCTGCTGGGGTCCATCGGCGGGCTGATGGCGAAGGAAAGCATTCAGGCGATCCGCGCGGAACGCTCCGGCGTTCCCATTGCCGCCCGCAAGCGGCGCCATCACCCGATGGTGGCCAGCCTGCCGATGCGCTGGCGCTTCTACCGCTCGGGGCTCTACATCTCGCCGCTGGCGCCGCTCCTGCTGGGGATGGGGACGGGTATCCTGACGATGCTGATGGGTATCGGCGGCGGATTCATCCTGGTTCCCGCCATGCTCTATATCCTGGGCATGAGCGCCAATGTCGTTGTCGGCACCTCGCTGTGGCAGATCCTGTTCACGACGATGGCGACGACGATGATGCACGCGCTCACCACCCATGCGATCGACATCGTGCTGGCCTCGCTGCTGCTGTTCGGGTCGGTCACGGGCGCGCAGATCGGCGCGATGTTCTCGCAGAAGGCGAACCCGGTGAAGCTGCGCCTGCTGCTGGCCGCGATCGTGCTGCTGGTTGCCGCGCGCATGGCGCTGGGGCTCGGCTACCGGCCTGACGAGATCTATACGATGGCGCCGCTGTGAGGCGCTGGCTCGCCCCGCTGCTGGCCCTTCTTGCGCTTCCCCTGCTGACCGGTGCGCGCGATCCGATCCTCGTGCCGGAAGTTTCGCAGCACGAAGTCGACCTGCAGCAGGGCTTTACCGGCACCGAACTGCTGCTGTTCGGCGCCATTCTCACGCCCGAAGGTTCGCGCGCGGCGCAGGATTACGACATTGTCGTGGTTCTCAAGGGGCCGACGCAGTCGATTGTCCTGCGCGAAAAGCAGAAGGTGGCCGGGATCTGGATCAATGCCGCCAGCACCGAGTTCCGGTCCGCGCCGTCCTATTATGCCATCGCCTCCACGCGGCCGATTGCGGACATCGTCGACGACAAGACTGCGGCGATCTACGAACTGGGGCTGAAGTGGCTGCAGCTTTCGCCGATCGGTGCGATCAATCCGGCGGAACAGGTCCGCTTTTCGGAAGGTCTGGTCGATCTCAACCGCCACAACGGCCTCTACCGCGAAGAGGAAGGCGGCGTGAAAGTCAGTGAGCAGGTGCTTTATCAGGCCCGTATCGGCCTGCCTTCGCGCGTGCCGACGGGGACCTATACGGCCGAGACTTTCGCGATTTCCAAGGGCCGGGTGGTGGCTTCCGCCAGCAGCCAGGTGGAAGTGCGCAAGCTGGGCGTCGAACTGGCGATCGCGCACTTTTCGCAGGACTACGGCTTTGCCTATGGCCTGCTGGCCGTGTTCGTCTCGGTGGGCATGGGCTGGCTGGCCGGGCGTCTGTTCGCACTGGTCTGATCTCCGGCGTCCGGTTTCCGGGTGATCTTCAAGGCGGCGCCGTTTGGTTCATGGCCTTAGGGGGAAATTAACCGCCGGCGATTTACCCAGCAGCGGGTGCCAAAAATCCTGGTGTTGAATGAATCAGATGCGACTTGACGGTTTCGACAAGGCTCACGAAGCGTCGGCCAGCGGAACCCCTGTGGGCCAGAATGCAGCCCATCATGGCTACACCCCGATCGGGGTCGTGCTGGAGATCGCCGGTGCCGGCACCCGTATCGCTTTCGATGCAAACCGCCTGAACGAGATATCCGCGGATCCCGATCCGTCGGTCGCGCTGTCCGGCAAGGTTGGCAGCCAGGTCAAGATCCGCGTCGGCAACGGCTGGCTGCTCGCCAGTGTGCGCAACCAGAAGCAGGACCCGAACAAGCTGAGCGATATCATCGTGGAAGCGGACTTCCTCGGCGAAGGGCAGGAAGAGCGCCTGACTGGACGCATCCACGCGTTCCGCCGCGGTGTTACCTTCTACCCGATCCCCGGTGCGCTGGTCTATCCGGCCACCAGCGAGGATTTGCGCCAGATCTACGCCAGCGACGGACGCAGCTCGATCCAGATCGGCAATGTCTATCCCACCAAGGACATTCGGGCCGGCCTCTATGTCGATGCGCTGCTGGGCAAGCACTTCGCGCTGCTCGGCTCGACCGGCACCGGCAAATCGACCAGCGCCGCGCTGATCCTGCACCGGATCTGCGAACATGCGCCCGAAGGCCATATCATCATGGTCGATCCGCACGGCGAATATGCTTCGGCATTCCGCAGCACGGGCATGATCCTCGACGTCACCAACCTGCAGATGCCCTACTGGCTGATGAACTTCGAGGAGCACTGCGAGATCCTGCTGACCTCGCGCGGGGACGATCGCCAGCTCGATTCGGAAATCCTCGCCAAGTGCCTGCTCGAAGCGCGCTCGAAGAACCGGCTGGCCGAGCAGGTGGGCAAGATCACGGTGGATTCGCCGATCCCCTATCTGCTCTCGGACCTCGGCAACATTCTCAACAACGAGATGGGCAAGCTCGACAAGGGGCACACCAGCGCCCCCTACTTGCGCATCCGTAACAAGCTCGACGAGCTCAAGGGCGATCCGCGCTACCAGTTCATGTTCTCGGGCATGTTGGTGGGGGACACCATGGTGGACTTCATCACCAAGCTGTTCCGTATGCCTTCGTGCGGCCGGCCAATCTCGATCATCGATGTCTCCGGCGTGCCGTCGGACATTACCAGCACCGTGGTCGCCGTGCTCAGCCGCCTGGTCTTCGACTTCGCGATCTGGGCGCGCGAGGAAAAGACGCGGCCCGTCCTGCTGGTCTGCGAAGAGGCGCACCGCTACGTTCCCAGCGAGAAGAACGCCGACGGCTCCTCGGTCGGGCGCATCCTGTCGCGCATCGCCAAGGAAGGCCGCAAGTACGGCATTTCGCTCGGCCTCATCACGCAGCGTCCCTCGGACCTTGCCGAGGGCGTGCTGTCGCAGTGCGGCACGATCATCTCGATGCGCCTCAACAACGACCGCGACCAGGCCTTCGTGCGCGCCGCGATGCCCGAAGGCGCGCGCGGCTTCCTCGATTCCATTCCCGCGCTGCGCAACCGCGAATGCATCATCTGCGGCGAGGGCGTGGCGATCCCGATCCGCGTTTCCTTCGACGACCTTGAAGAGCACAAGCGCCCGGCCTCGGCCGACCCCTCGTTCACCGAACTGTGGAGCAGCGCGGGCGGCGAGGAGGAAATGGTCCTGCGCACGGTCCAGCGCTGGCGCGCGCAGGGGCGGTAGGTTTCTGTCCTCCCCGGACCGGGAGGACTCGCATCCTCACATGCTGAACGCGCCGCGCCACTTGCCGAAGCGGTAATAGCCCACCGTGAGCGCCACCGTCAGCACCGAGCCCACCGGATAGGCCCACCACACCGCCTCGTTGTCGATCAGCGGGCGGGCCAGCCAGTAGAAGCCGAGGCGGCCGGGATAGAGCCCCAGGAACATGATCACCAGCGGCGGCACCACCGCGCCATAGGCGCGCATCGTGCCGGTGAGGATCATGGTGATCGAGACAATCACGTAGGAACTGGTGCAGACGAGCTGGATATGCTGGGCAATCGGCATCGCGGAACTGCTTCCGCCCAGGAACAGCGCCAGCAGCGGCCGGTCGAAGCCGACGATCAGCGCGGCCACCGCAGCTGTCATCGCCAGGTTGGTGCTCATGCCGATCAGCGTCACTTTGCCCACGCGCGTATGATCGCCCGCGCCCAGCGACTGCGCGACCATGGCGCTGACCGCAGTGCCCATGGCGAAAGCCGGCATCTGCAGGTAGTTCCACAATTGCAGCGAGGCGCCATAGGCCGCGGCCGCGTCCAGCCCTTCGCGGTTGACGAGGCCGATCATGATGAGGCCGGCTGATGAGACGATCAGCATCTGCGCCCCCATCGGCAGGCCCTTGGTGACGATGTAGCGTAAGTCCTCGCTCTGCGGCAGGACATAGCCGAGTTCATGCCCGCGCAGGCGCATCGGCAGGTCCTGCCGGTAGATGCGCCAGATCTGGTAGGTGAGGCCCGCAATGTTGGCAAAGGCCGTCGCCGCCGCCGAGCCGGTAATGCCGAGCGCGGGCAGCGGCCCCACCCCCATGATGAGCACCGGGTTGAGTATCGCATCGATCGCCGCGGTCAGCATCATGGCGTACATCGGCGTCTTGGAATCGCCCGCGCCGCGCATCGCCATCGAGACCATCATGCTGACGGCGCCGAAGGGAAGCGTGGCGAAGATCACCCGCAAGTAGGCCAGCGCCTGTGCCTTGCTGGCATCGGGCGTGCTCATCATGTGGAGCATGGTGGGGGCATAGACCCATCCCGCGCCGGCCACGATCAGCGAGAGGGCGATGCAGAATCCCAGGCCCGAGCCGAAGGTCTTGCGGGCCGCCACGATATCGCGTCCGCCGAAGTGCTGGCCCACGCGCACGGTGGTCGCCATGCCGAAGCCGAAGATCGCGGCGAACAGCAGGAACATCAGCACGTTGGCATTGGCCGTGGCCGCCAGCGCGCTTTCGCCCAGCAGGCGGCCGACCCAGATCGCGTTGATCGATCCGTTCAGCGTCTGCAGCACGTTCGACAGCAGCATCGGCAGCGAGAAGAACAGCAGCGTCTTCAGGATCGGCCCCTGGGTGAGGTCGCCCTTGATCGTCGGAAGCTCCTGCGGCGGCGCTTCGGTTTCGCTGGCCGGGTCTTCGCCGGCGGGAATGGGAGAGGCTTCGTTCATGTTCCCCTCGTGTCTCCCCAGAGGTGGATGTGCAAGCGATCGGTGAAGCGCAGGCCGTTCTGCGCGCAGATTTCCGCCAGCCAGATCGACCGTTCGCGCAGAACATCGCCGGTGCGGCCCTCGGGCATCAGGAACAGCCTTTCACCGGGAATGGCGTAAGTCTGTTGCAGCGCCAGCACTTCGGTCAGATCGCCGGGCTGCGCCAGCACGAACTTGAAGAAGGCGCGCGGATCGGCGGCCCATGCCGCAAGGCGCTCGGGGATCAGGGCGAGGTCGGCCGGATTGCCGCTGTGCGCCAGCTTGGGACTGACGTTGAACTGGTGGATCAGCGGATCGAGCGCCGGGTGCGGCGCGACCGTGCCGTTGGTCTCGATCTCGATATGCATCCCGGGCCGGATATGGTTCAGCGCCGTGACCATCCGCGCCAGCGCCGCACCTTGCAGCAGCGGCTCGCCGCCGGTCACGA
>NZ_BCTX01000087.1 GCF_001590985.1 Novosphingobium naphthalenivorans NBRC 102051 | reverse complement strand
CGCTACAAGAGCAGCGTGTCGATCTGCCGGACCTTCGGCTTTATCCGCAAATGCAAGGTCACCGATGCGGCGCGCTTCGATGGGCGGATGCTGCGCGATGTCGTCACCAGCGACAACACCGCCTCGGATGTCTGGGCCGATACCGCCTATCGCAGTCAGGCCAACGAGGCATGGCTCAAGCGGCAGAGCCGGGTTAGCCGCATCCATCGCAGGAAGCCGCGCGGCAAGCCGATGCCCGAGCGCACCGCGCAGGCCAACGCCGCCAAATCGAAGGTCCGCGCCCGCGTTGAACACGTCTTCGCCCGACAGAAGGACCAGATGGGGCTGTTCATCCGAACCATCGGCATCAAGCGCGCCGAAGCCAAGATCACGCTGGCCAACCTTGCCTACAACATGCACCGCTTGGTCTTCCACGAGCGAAGGGCAGCGACGGGATAGCTGCGTCCAAAAGAGAGAAGCGCCACCTAAAACCGGCAATATCGAGCCACAAAGGGTTCGCAATCACGCCAAATCCTAAGCCGTAGGCACAAATCCGCTCAGATCACGGGGTTGTTGGAGGTGCCCAGATTGTTAGGCGTGGAGGGAACGGTTTCCCCCTTCAGTTCATAACCTAACCCGGCATAATAGTTGATTCCGCCGACACCAGTTTTTACATCGCCTCGCATCGGGGTGATCGTGTTTCCGGTATCGCGTACTTCCACTTCCAGAAGTTCGTCTGCCCGTTCCATGATAAGTTCACCGAATCTGCGCAGGGCCTCGGCACGACCGGCGACTCCGATTCCATTCCAGGCCTCCCAACTCCCTTCCGCAGCTTCGACGGCCTTTTCGACATCACGCGCTGTACCGGCAGGAAACTTTCCAATGACTTCCTCGGTAGCCGGATCAATCGAAGAGACGAACTCCCCGCTCTCACTCTCAACGAGTTCGCCACCGATTAGCATCCTTGCGGACTTGACCATGCTTTTCATAAAATCTCCGAAAATTGCTTTTCACGGAATCGCACCAATCCGATACGGAAACAAATGCACCACGGGACAGTTACTCAGTCGGCGCGCGCGGCATATCCTCTTCCGTCAACTATTGCCTGAAGGCGTCGGGAGGTGCCCCCGCCACACCCCAGACGTCGCCTTTGTGTTCCGCCCCCCAGAACCTGGTTTCGAGGTCCTCATCGACCGGAAATTTCTGCATGTCGCCATAATATTCGACGAAGTTTCCTGCCGGATCCTGATAATAACTGAAGACATTATTCCCAGGTCCATGTCGTCCAACACCCCACGAAATTGATACACCCAGGTCCCGAAGCCTGGCAAAATTGCGCATGACATTATCAATTGAACCGACATCGAACGCGAGATGCTGAAGCCCTGCCCGT
The DNA here is from genome assembly GCF_001590985.1 of Novosphingobium naphthalenivorans NBRC 102051. Lineage (GTDB taxonomy): Bacteria > Pseudomonadota > Alphaproteobacteria > Sphingomonadales > Sphingomonadaceae > Novosphingobium > Novosphingobium naphthalenivorans. The sequence continues at coordinate 16,018 of NZ_BCTX01000087.1, read as the reverse complement.
CCCGTCTTCGAGCCAACCAGCGCAAGGGAATGGTGGTCCTCGTTGCCGCATTTGAGAAAGGACATCCCCAAATGCGTCCTGTCGGTCACTGAAAAACCAAGCAAGCCATAGAATGCCTCAGAAACTGATGAGTCCGGAGTCCACAGCACGACATGCCCAATGTTCTGCGGAGCCAGACTGTCGGCAACTGCCTCGCAGGGCCGATCAGGACGCGTCGGCACGACAAGTCGGATCTGCCGGCCATCGGGATCGGTAGTTACAAGCCCGTACGCCTCGCCTGGTGCCAAATCAGCTTCGCTCAAAGCATACACTACGTGGCTAGACGTTTCGATCTTGCGCTCAAGGCTCAGAAGATCTTCACGAGTAGCGACAGTGAGGCTAATATTTACGATCCCCGGTTCGCCGCTGCTCAGGAGGAGGTTATCGTGATCGGCGCAAGCCGTCCGGAAGGCGTGAGAATCATCCCGTTCCCCCATATCCTCCAGCAGCCAGACATCACGATAGAACGCAATGGCCTCGGCATAACAAGGTACCCGCAGCGCTATGCTGTGGATGCCTGTCACGCGGGGGCGGGGCGCGATTGAACTCATTTTCAGACACTCCATTAATGCAGCACTTCAATTGGCAAAAAAATCAAAAAGTAATACCAAGCTTGATTGACTGGAAACCTTGCGCCTACCAAATTGAGCTCGATATCCCGTGCCGGATTGAATAAAAAAACGATCAAGCTGCCGCTGCCTCACCGAAACTGACGCAACGGCTCTACCCAATGCCCCATGATGTCAGATCATGGGATCCAAGGTAATCACACTCAAATAGATTCATAATAGTAAACCTCAGCACAATCATATCGGCTTTCCTTCACTTGTTGCCCAGATATCCATCATCAAATCGTTAGGCCTGATGTTCTTGTCGAGAAGCTTGTCGGCAATTTCCGAGCCCATGATTGGAAGACCATTCTTCTCAAGCAAGCCGGCCTGAACAAGAACCGATGCCTGGTCCCAATAAATATGTTCATTGTATACCTTGCCCCCCTTGAAGGAGACTATAGCAACCATGGGAACCTTCATGTATCTACCGGTCGGCTCAATACCAGGAAGAAGATAAGGTATCTCCCGGTCATGGGTAAAACACATGATCATCTCATCGACGACACGGTTTACGCCCACGGTCCTGGAAATCGATATCATCCTCGTATCTTCGGGATGAACATCAACAAAGTGGTACTTGTAGAATCTCAAAAGCATATCGTGACCAACGCCCCCCGTAAGAGTGGGAGCAATGTTGACGTAGGGATTTTCGACCATGGTCTTGAGGGTCTCAGCCGCATTCTTGGTCACGAACTCATGATAGAGATGGGTCTCCCAGATGCTCTCGATATCGAATTTCGGACCAATCGCCGAACGAATGGTCGTCAACGCCCTCGTAAACGCCAATTCTGCGGCGCTCAGATCGTAAAATGCCCGATCATCATTGGCGAAGCCATGACCAACATTTGGATACATTTTAAGAGACATATTGTCCCGGTGCGCATCTACTAAGGCTTGCATCGCCTCAAATTCAGGCTGGCAATGCTCGTCGTCGGTTCCGTAGTGGAAACTGATCGGGATATTCACCTTTTTCAGTTCGTCCACATGATTGGCAATACCAACGCCGTAATAGCTGACCGCACAATCGATATCCGTCCTCGCCGCCGCCAAGGCGGCCAGTGTCCCACCAAGACAGAAACCGACCACGCCGACCCCACCGACATGCTGTGACATCTTCCGCATGGTGCCAATGGTTGCTTCGATGTCCTTTATCGCAAGATCAGCATCGAATTTCTGATATAACTCCATTGCGCGATCAAACTCGGCGTCGCTCAATTCGACGCCAGGCTGAATTCGCCAGTACAGATCCGGAACGAGGACGACATAGCCGTCCTCGGCAAACCTATCGGCCATTCGCCGCATATGTGATGTTACGCCAAAGGCTTCATGCAGAAGGACCAGTCCTGGGCCGGTCTGATCAGGCGGCAAGGCGACATAAGCGTTGAACCTGCCGCCGTCAGCTGCTTGGATTGCTAAATTCTTCATGTGCATCTTACTCCTGCTCCCGTTGAGGAATATTACCCGGACATCCAGCGGTCACGTATCGCCTATTTTGCTAATTCCCCGCCATCGACCAGCACGACCGCCCCGGTCATAAAGGCGGCAAGGTCGGAAACCAGAAACAGCACTACTCGCGCGACGTCATCCGGTACGCCTGCGCGACCGAGCGGAAGCGAATGGGCAAAGTTGTCCAAACCTTCGGCGACTTCTGGACCGAGCTTGCGCATCTGCATTACGCCGTCAGACGTGGTCATTGTCGGAGCGACAGCAAGAACCCTGATGCCCTTTCCAGCCAATTCGACGGCCAGGCTCTTGGTCACACCAACCACTCCATGTTTGGAAGCGACATAGTGGATAGCACTCACACCCGTGTTGAAGCTGTTCGCGGAGGCAAGATTGACAATGACGCCTTGCCCCTGCATCCGCAGCGCCGCCTCGCGACCCCCGAAGAATGTGCCGCGCAGATTGATATCCAGAACCCGGCTCCAGTCATCATCAGGCAATTCGAGCGCCTTGCCCGCAGGAAAAACACCTGCGTTGTTGATCCAGATGTCCAATCGACCGGTCCTGGCAATCGCAAAGTCGCCCAGCGCCGCAATCGAGGCATGGTCGCGCACATCGACTTTGACGCCTGCATGAGGCAAACTCGTTTCGGCAAGGTTCGCGGCCACAGATTGCGCCTTGCCTTCGTCGAGATCGCCAATCATGACGGTTGCACCAGCTTCGGCCAGTCGGCGAGCAATCGACTTGCCAATGCCTGCGGCACCGCCCGTAATCACGGCCGTCCGGCCAGCGAGCGAAATCAAATCACCAAGCGCAACATCAGAATAATCTTTTACCGGCATCTCTCAACTCCCCATGGGACGGGTACTACGGTAGGCTGATCGTATCAGCCTTGCCTGTGCTCGTCGGTTTCAAACACGACCTCGATGCGCCGTTCGTAAATGCGCCACCGGCCATCGGGGCAGCGCCTATAGATGTCCTTGGCATCGGCCAGCGCCACTGGGCGGCGCTGTGTCCCCGTGCTGTGTGCGGTAGAGTGTATCTCTCCGAATGTCGTCGATCAACTCATCGGTCGGTGAGGCACCAAATTTGTGATTCATGATTAGCTTCTCTCTAAATCCAAGATCCGTAAGTCAAATAACTGCCGCTCGAACCTCAATCCCCCGATGTTGCGTAAAAACGCGAGAGTCACAGTTGGACGCAGAAGCCGATCACAGCGCCCGATCCCGAATGCGTGGTGCAATTCGACGATCGATAACCGGTGTATTTTTCTGCGACCAACCGCTTCCTCCGATCAGTTGGGTCCGTTTAAAAGTTATACCTCACTGAAAGCGTGTAAACCCTCGGCAATTCATAACTCACGTCAACGCACCCGCACACCGACGCGACGTCGAACACCGAGGTCTTGATCCGTTCGTTGGTCAAGTTCTCCACTCTCAGCCCAAAATTCAGCTGTTCCGAATGATCCTCCCAGCTAATTCCAGCGCCGAATTTGCTGTGCCCCACGTCCGATACTGCCGCGAAATTGCGAAGCGAAAAGAACATTTCGCTTCGATATGTCCAGTTCGCATCCCAAGTTAGAGTTCCGTTATGGAACGAATGAGAATAGCGCGCATCGAGGTTCGAACGCCATTTCGGAGTGAATGAAGGCCTTACGGTGCGGACCACTTGCTCGGTCACGTCGGTAGGAAAATTGTAGACTTTCGCATCGGTGTACGAAACCCCGGCCGTAATGTTTAACCCGCGCGCTGGAACAGCCTTAATCGAAAGTTCGCCGCCGTTCGTCTTTGAATCCCGATTTAGAACGACACCGCCGACGCCAGCGAACAAGAATGCCTGGTAATCCCTGTAGTCGTAATGGAAGATCGACAGGTTTGCCTGAAGCCTATTATCAAACCACGAGGACTTTACGCCCCCTTCAAAAGCCCAAATCACCTCTGGCTTGTAAGATAGAAGACTTGCAGGAATTGGAAGCCCGCCGGCAAGAGGAGAATTGAAGCCACCCGCTTTGACCCCCCTGTTCACGCCCGCATAAAGCAGCATATCGTTGGTCGGGCTGTAGTTGATCTGTGCTTTCATTGCCCAGAGGCCATCGTCTGACCTGCCGGCAAAGGGAAGCCCGCCTGGGAGAGGCCCAATGGTGGCGATGTAGCCCGGGTCCGTTATAGTCCTCGGATAGTACAACTCAGTGGGTCGAAGGAAAATAGTTTGTGTTACCAAAGAACGTTTTTTCTCTTGCGTATAGCGTCCGCCTAGAATCAACTTCCATTTGTCCGCGAAGGACCAGTCGCCCTGCGCAAAAATGGAATAGGAATTGGTTTTTTGGGATGCCAGCGTGCTCAAGGATATTTGTGGATTTGCAAGGCCGATGCCAAGCGCACTGTTCGCATCAATATCAGTATGCAAGTAAAACGCGCCTGCTTGCCACTGCAGGTTTCCGGCCTTTCCATTGAGACGAAGTTCCTGGGTAAATGACCAGGCTTCATTGCCGATAGTCGGGAATATTACAGCAGTCGGTCCGGAAGCGCCGTTGGCGGTTTGCAGCTTTGACAATTTCTTGTAGTCGCTGACGGACGTCAGCGTAATCGCACCCGAGATATCCCAAGTGTTTTTCAGGTTGACGCCTTCCATGTCGACATGGCCCGCCTTGTCAAAGCCGTAAGAGCTAGACGTCACCCAAGGCTTTATTCCCGTAAAACCGAAATAATCACCGCCAGGAACCGGTCTTCCCGGAGGTCCAGGTATGAAGATGCCTGTGTTTTGGACGTCCCAACCGGCATCGGCACCACCCGGGCCGATCGACAGTCTCGTTTCATTTGGGCCAATCACAACCGTATCGACCCACGTGCCATTTCTATCGATGACGGGAGCGGCCTGTTCTTGCTCAAATAAACCCGCCGACATTGTTCTGCGCAAGACAAAGCCGGTGAGCTCGCTTGAAAACGACTCGCTCGGCTTGAAAAGGAGAATGCCGCGTACCGCCAGCATGCGTTCGGCACCAAGGTCTGCGCCGTCGCCCGAAAGCGGGCCTTCGAATAGCTGTTCGGGATACCTGTTGATCACGAAGGGCGAGAGCTTGAAGCCTTTTGCGGCAATCCGGAAACCAAGCTTGTCTGAGATCGGCCCTCCAACGGCCCCCTCAACTGTGGTGCGCAGCGGGTTCGTCGGGCTATCCAACATACCAGCCTCCAACGAAAGATAGCCGGAATACTCGGTCAGGCTCGGCTTCCTCGAAATGAACTGGATAAGGCCACCGGTTGCATTTCGGCCGAAGAGCGTGCCTTGCGGCCCTTTTTGTATCTCAACGCGCTCCAAATCCATCATCATGAAGGTCTGAGCGCCCTGGAAGGGCATATAGCCATCGTCCAGGTAAACCGCATTCGGAGACTCGACAATGTCATTGTAATCGCTCTGCGTCACACCGCGAATGGAAAAGTGGCTCTCTGTGCCGCCACCGGCGCTAGATAGAGCGAGGCCGGGCGTGACATCAACCAATTGCGTACTTGATTGAATTCCGCGCTCGGCCAGATCGTCGCCCGTGAAAGCCTGAATGGCAATCCCGACCTTCTGAACGTTTTCCGACTTCTTCTGTGCAGTAACGATGATTTCCTCGATGCCGACAGTTCCATTGGGCTCTGCTGCTTGTTCATTGGATACTGCTGTTTGAGCAAGAGCATTATTCCCAAACGACAGAAGCCCGGCAAGAGCCGTCGAATACCTGAAGTATGAAATTTTCGACCTTACCGCCTTATCCTTAGTAACGTTCATGACATCTCCCCTTTCTATGTAAGCTTATATTTAGCTATTAAACCCTAATTTCTTTAATAACATAACCGTCAAGCTCTTACACCCCTTGCGGCTAGTCTCGTCAAAACTTCATCCCTGAACAATGGAAGCTCGTTCAGATAATTGACAAAGCTCAAAGCAACGCTGGCGTAACCGGCATGCGAAATCTTCTCCAGTTCATCCGCAACGTCATCCGGACTTCCGATGATAGGATAGCCTCCGTGGCCCCCAAGAAATCTGGTTTTGTATAATTTGTAATGCTCTGCAGAAAATGATTTACTACTCACGCCAAGTGAAGACATAAGATTTTCTGCCGCCTCATGATCTCCGCATTCTTCCGTATAGTATCGGTGATATTCTTCTGCTTCCTTGCGCGTATTTCGGCAAACAACATAGCAGTTAGTAGATACTGTTACATCTCTAAGGTATTTTTCTTTGGCGCTCCGCTTGATCGCCTCCACTTCCATCTTGCCTTTTTCGGGTGAGACCATCGTGATAAAGCAACTATCGGCGTTCCTCGCTCCGAAATCCTGGCCGGGACCCGACGCTCCGGCGTTCATGATGGGAGGGAGCACGCCACCTGTCGGCTTTGGATGCCCCTTCACGCCGCGCAAATTGAAATATTTGCCGCTCCAGTCGAATGGCTCGCTGCTCGTCCAAATTTTGCGAACAATGTCGAACCACTCCTGGCCGTATTCATACCTTCCCTCGGTCTCAAGCGAGAGCTTGATTCCGAACATGTCAAATTCAGCCTGACTCCAACCGCAGACTATATTGAGCCCGTATCGTCCGCCACCGATGTGATCCATTGTCGCAATCTGCTTGGCCGCGACCACCGGATGAAAGTAGGAAACGTGTGTTGTGGCAAATACCGTTATCCCGGTAGTGGCCGCGAGAAGTCCCGCCGCCCAAGTAACCGTCTCCAAGACGCTCTCCTGAAACTGCGATTCTCCCCCAAAACCGCGCCAGCGCGCGATCGGAAGCATGAACTCCAGACCCGCTTCATCAGCCATGCGAGCAAGCGAGAGATTGTTATCCCAGTTCGCCTCCCACCGTTCTGGCACTGTCGTGGCTGCAAGGCCATTGGAACAGTTCGCGCCGAAGAGACCAATCTTCAAGGCATTGGCGCTGTGCATCCTGTTGCTCATTTTGGAGCTTATCCTTTCCCAAGATATCTGTAATTTTATTTGCGAGACAGCAAACTTCGTATCATCAGCTTTCCCCATTCATTGATCGGAACCGAGCGCACAGTTGCTCAGCTCCGCGCGCAAGGAGAGAAATATCGGTCCCAACGGCAATGAAACTGACGCCAAGTTCTAGATAACGCTTGGCCAATGCCTGACGTCGGGATCGAACTGCCAGCGGATCGCGCCGCGATAGGTAAATTTCTCGAAGCGGCTTCGTTGCTGCGGAAACAGGGCCACGCCGTTCGAAGCTTGCTCGAACTTGCGCACCTCGGTTGTGTAGCGACCGCCGGCAGTCAGGAACAGCGTGTTGGTCAGCGAATAGGTGCCCTCAAGGAAGCCGGCGAGTGAGGACACACGCACGTCAGGCGACGTCGTCGTCGTTGAGAGGGTCGGCAGCGTCGGCGGCGGCACGCGCGAAGGCGTCGTAGTCGGCACGGTGCCGTCGAGGTGGCTGGTATAGAAATAGGCGCCGGCCAGCCATTGCAACGGACCGGAACTGCTCGACAGAACGCGAATTTCCTGAGTGAAGCTTCGTTGGCGCGTGTTCACTTGGCCCAGCCCAAGATTGATGTTGGACGAATCCCGATCCTGCTGCTGGTAGATCTCGCCGTTCTGATACGACGTGGCGGTCTCGATCCCGACCGATCCAGTATCGAAGCGCGATTGCAAGGTGAGACCGAAGCGCTCCATGTTGAGCTGAGGCTCGTAGTTGTACGCAGCCTGCCATGGCCCGGTGGGGAGGATTACGCCCGGATAGGAGCGTGCGACCGTGTTGTTCTGATAAAGCTGGTTGGCGTTGGAACCGCCATCACGCTTGGCATAGTCGCCGGTGAGGACGAACTGTGCGCTGTCGCTCGGCCGAAACAACAATTTGCTGCGTAGTGAGAAATAGGTGTCCTCACCGTAGCCCAAGCCGCCCCGCACCAGATCGGTGATATAATTGTCTGTTCTCTTGTAGAGGCCGGCAAAATCGAACGCGATCTTGTCGGAAAGCCCGCCGGTTACATAGCCGCGCAGATCGTAGTCCCCTGCGTCACGGAGCATGCCCGCGCTTGCGGTGATATGGCCGCGGAAGCCGAAGCTGGGATCAGGCGTGATGATGTTGATCAGTCCGCCGGTGGCGTTGCGGCCGAACAGCGTGCCCTGCGGACCGCGCAGCACTTCGACGCGCTGAATTTCGACCAAGTCGAGATTGGTGGTCCAAGGATCGGGCTGGTAGACGCCGTCGATATAGGTCGCGATGCTCGACTCGTCGCCGACCACGCCGCCGCTGCCGACCCCCCGGATCACCGGCTGATTCACGCCGGCGTTGCGGCTTCCGACCAGACCCGGAACGACTTGCGTCAGCTGGCGGGTGTCGAGCACGCCGCTCGACTGAAGCGCCTCGCCTGTGACCGCGGTGACGGTGACGGGAATCTTCTGCAGGCGTTCCTCGCGGCGAGTGGCGGTCACGACGATGTCGGCGATGCCGCCCTCGTTTACCTGCGTGGGGCTGGACGCAGTCGTATCCTGGCTTTCGGCGACCGGTACTGCAGGGCTTGCCGATGGGTCGGCGACAGCCGGCGCGGTTTGCGCCATCGCCGGCAAACTGATCGACCCGCACAGGACTGCGACAGATATCAACGCCTTCATATCACCCCTCCCAAATTTTCTATTATGAATATGTCCATTATATTAGAAAACCGGACGTGTCCATTAAAATCGTGAGGGTGCGCAAAATCGTGGTGCCTGACCGCAGACGGCGACGGTCACTCTCAGCCCTGGGCCGGGTGGGATATATTTGTTCGTGATGTGACGACGCGTGTCGCGGGGCGTCAGTCGATCAGGGACCTGCCGTCACACCGATGGCCACACGCCGGCTAGCGGGATAATCGACGCGCGGTCACGCGCTATTCGCGAAAGCCGAGGGGCGGGATGCCCGCAACGCCCCAAACATCGCCTTTGTGTTGCGGGCCCCATATCTGAGGCTCGACCGGCACGTTGGCATCAAATTGCTCCATTTCGCCGTAATATTCGATATAGTTGCCGGCGGGATCGGTATAATAGCTGAACACGTTGTTCCCCGGGCCATGCCGTCCGACGCCCCAAATGCAGTCCACTCCCAGCGAACGCAATCGCGCAAAATTTCGCATTACATTGTCCAGCGAGCCGACGTCATAGGCCACATGCTGGAGTCCCGTCCGCCCCTCCCGGCTCTTCATCAGCGCGAGCGAATGATGATCGGCGTTGCAGCGCAGGAACGACATCCCCGCATTTGTCCGATCGGTGACCTGAAATCCCAGCGTCGCATAGAAGCGCTCCGCCGCGTCCTGGTCTGGCGTCCACAGGACGATATGTCCGATGCGGTCGGGTGCGAGGGCGGCTGGCGGCGTCACAACTTCGGCGGCATCCGGCCGTGGCGTCACGAGCCAGACGTGGCGTCCGTCGGGATCCTCCACAACAATCGCCGCTTGGTCGCTGCGGAACAGGTCCTGTTCCGAAACCGGCTGCGGAGCGAGGCCGGCGGCAGCGAGCCGCGTCGCGATCGCGTCGAGATCGTCTGTCGATGGGACTTGAAAGGCAAGGTGCGCGACTTGCGATGACCCTTCAGCGAGCACCAGATCGTCGTGGTCTTCTCTCCCGCTTCGAAACCCGGCAAAATCCAGGTCGGAGCCACGATCCTCCAACAGCCAGACATCACGATAGAAACGTCGCGCCTCGTCAAGGTCGGGTACGCGCAACGCCAGCCGATGAATGCCTTGAACTCGCGGTGCCCGCTCCTGCATGTCCATTCCCTTCCTCAATCGCGCCGACCGCCGTCGCTCGAAGCGTCGGCAAAGATGACCCGCCCGACAACCCTAGTGAAATTGCAGGTACATGTCCATTTTTTTAGCCGGTAACGGGCACATAGTGGCGGTTGGGGAGCTCGTGTAGAACGGCGTGGACGGGACCGGCCCTACGCGGACGCAAACAGGTTTTCGCAGCACGAATCCGATCGAATGCATTTTTGGGGCGGTACAGTGTCCGATTGCATCGGACACGACCATGTTCGTCGACCTTGCGCGGCTTCCGATCCGGTCGATGATGCGTCCGGCCGGGTGTCCTAAACGTTCTGGCGGCTTCCGCGGGTACGCCGCCGGCGCGGTGTTTCGGAATCGGCAATGGCGCCCGACCCGTCAGCTCCCGACTTGGATTTCAGGGTACTGACCCGCGCTTGTTGGATCAGGCCCATGATCTGGAGCCGGATGAGACGCCGCAGATAAGCGATGCCCTCCTCCGCGACCGGATTGTCTCCGCCGATCCACCATCGCGCCGTTGCCGAAAAGATCAGGAAAAAGTGCTGCGCAACGACATCGGTGGTCTCGGGAGGGCGAATTTCGCCACGATTGATCGCATCCTCGACCATGAACTCCAGTTGCCGGGCGATGGAGCGGCGGGTCCGCGTGTATTCCTCCCCGTGCATTCCGCCGGAATAATAGTTGATCTGAAGGAAGATGCGGGCGAGTCGGGGATTGTCCGCCCAGTCCCGATAGAAGGGCGTGAAAAAGGTGAGTATCCGTTCCTCGAACGGGATTTCGCGCGAACGCGTGACGTCGATCGCGGCCTCCATCGTGCTGACGGTGATTTCGTTGAAGACCAGCAACGTGAGATCGCGCTTGTCCGCCGCGTAGAGCGACAAGGTGCCGAGCGCGACATGCGCTTCGCGTGCCACATCACGCAGCGTCGTCGCGTCATAACCATATTCGGAGAACAGCTTCAGCGCGGCCAGCCTGATACGCTCGCGCTTCTCTGCCTTGTTCCGTTCCCGAACGCGCACCACCATCCGGCCCCCCGTCGCCTGCATGGTTCGCGTTATCACACCTTTCGCGCGGTTTCGACCACGGGAAGGGCGCTGGTGCCGACAGGCTTGCGAACTAGACGCAACGATCATCACGTCGACTGGGCGCGCGCCTTCTCCTCGCGACGGCGCGTGGCACGGACGAACGCGGCAGCGACAAACGCAGCGATCAGCGGACTGAGCGCGAGACCCGCATAGATGCGCGATGTGCTCATGCCGCCCGCCAGGACGATCCCGACCAGCAACGGCGAGATCACTTGGCCGAAGCGCGCAGCCGAGGTTCCCCAACCGATCCCCGTAGAGCGCACCCGAACCGGAAACAGCTGCGCTGCCAGCGCCTGCGCTCCGGACGCGCCTATTCCTATGAATGCGCCAACCAGGCCGGCCACGACAATCGTGGCCGCGAAATTGCTCGCGGTGAATCCAAGGCACCAGATCGAGAGCGCGTCGAAGAACAACGCAGGTACGATCGTGCGCAGCGCACCGAAGCGGTCGACCAGCCACCCCGCGATCAGCATGGCGGCAACACAGCCGACATTGAACGCCGCCTGCGAAAATGCGGCCTGTGATATCGAGAAGCCACTCTCCGCAAGGATCGAGGGAAACCAGACGACCATGATCTTGGTGGTCGCTGACACGAACAGGTTGAGCAGGCAGAGCAAGATCGTGAGCGGTGCCAGCCCTCCTTCGAAAACCGACCAAAGCGATTGGCGGGGTCGAGGATGTGACGAGACCGCAGCCCGCGATACATCCGCAGCAGCGGGATCCAAGCCCAGCTTCACGAGCAAGCGGTCGAGCCGTTCGCGGTGGGTGCCCGCTTCGATCAGGAAGCGAGGCGATTCCGGCAGCAGCAACAGGATGAGCACGATCACGAGAGCACCGAGCGCCGCGCCCATGTAGAGAACGAGCCGCCAGTCGTGCTGCTGGAGAATGACCGCGGCCATCACCCCCCCCAGAGCCGCGCCCGCCGGATAGCCGGCGTAAACGACTGAGACCAGCGTCCCGCGGAGCCGCATGGGTGCGTATTCCGACGTCAATGCCAGCGCCGATGCGAACACTCCGGCAAGCCCGATGCCCGCTAGAAACCGCGTGGCCAGCAGCAGCCCGAACGACGGAACGAGCGCCGTCAGCAGGGTAAATACCGTCATCGTCGAGACACTGAGGATGATCGCCGGTCTGCGTCCGAAGCGGTCGCCGAACGGTCCGAATGCCAGCGCTCCGATGGTGGCGCCTACTTGGGTCAGCGAAAAGATGAGGCCCATCGCTGCCGTGCTCAAACCGAGCTCCGCGCTCATAAGGGGGGCGACGACCCCGATCGATTGATTGTCGATCCCGTCGAGCATTGTCACCAGCGCGCACAGCACGAACACGCGAATTTGGATCGCCCGCAGGCGGCCCTGGTCGAGCGCGGCTATTGCCGAATGTTCGGTACCGGAAGGGGCTCCGCCAGGCATGATCATCTTTCTCCGCAGAAATAATACGTGTTCGCGCCGCCCCCTCCTGGGACTCAGCTCGATTCGTGTGCTGCGGATTCGAAAGACAGCACTACGCGGCGTTCCTTTATCCGCCACGCCCCGTCCGGACACCGCCGATAGATGTCGTGCGCGTCAGCGAGCGCGATCGGCTCGGCGGGCGATAGATCCGACCCATTCGAGCGGAACAGCAGGATGAAGCAGAGCCCGCGCGCCTGGTCCGGCCCGTCCTCCCAAAAGCGGAAGTTGGTGCAGACATGGCGGACACGGCGAGTCTTCGCCGCCGCGCGGTCGCGGCCATAGTCATTGATCGCCTCGGGGCCTTCGCACGCGAAATTGGGAGCGATTAAGCTGCCGTCCTCGGTGTAGAGTTCGGCCAAATTCTCCGAGCAGTTCATGTCAAGCCGATAAGCATGCTCGGCAATCAGCGCTTCGAGCTCGGCCCGCAGCGCCGCATCCTTGATGGGAACGCCGATCGTCATGACACAGCCTTCGTCGCCGCGGCCGCTCGTTCGCGGGCGAATTCTTCCCTAAGCAGGCGCCAGCGCCGCCCGGCTTCGCGCGCGGCCTCGGCATAGTCCGCGGGGAACACGTCGTAAGGCGGGCGGACAGGACCCGGATCGCAATAGTTGGCTTCAGCCATGCGCGTCTTTTCCATCTGGGTATTGTAGCTGGCGAACAGCTCGGGATTCCCCAGCATTGGGGCGAGCGGGGCGATGCTCCATGCGATCCGTTCGTCGATATGCCTGGCCCGATCGGTATCGGCAGCCAGAATCGCGTCGATCAGTGCGCGCGACGGCTCCGGCCCCATACCGGCCGCGGTCGCCCAACAGGACGTGGTTGTTGCCGGCGAGATCGCCTGAAACTTGGCCGCGACCATGTCGCTCGGCATGAAATGAATCCGCCCCCCGGTCGCGGCGATATTCTCCGCGAGATTGGTGGGCTGGGATGATTTGGCCGACGTCACCGTCGGCGCCTCCTTCGCGATCCGCGCCCAGAAATCGGTGGGAAAGGAGAAGCGGAAGGCGCGCGCATTTGCGTAGACCATCACTGCCAGATCGGGGAATGCCTGTCCGACCTCGGCATAGAAGCGCACGGCCATATCGACGGTGCAGGGTTGCCACATCGGCAGGCCGAGCAGCGTTCCGTCGGCGCCCCGGTCGCGCGCGAAGGCGAGCCGCTTGTAGGCTTCGTGGCCGCCCATCGCGGTCGCGCCGACGAAAAGCGGAATGCGCTTGCCTACGGTCTCGGCGACCGTCGCGACGAAGCTGCGATAATCCTCGTTCGAGATGGTCGCACATTCGCCGGTGGTACCCAGGACAATCAGGCCGTTCGCCCCATCGTCGATCAGCGCGCGGATCAGCCGCTCGGTTTCGTCCAGCGCGACGGTGTCGCTGGCGTCGATCGCCTGTGCACCGGCGCGCGCCGGCGTCGGGATGATGGCATAAAGTCCCTTGAAATCCTGTGCCTGCATCAAGGCTGCTCTCCTCAATCCCTAACTGGTACCTGATGCGACAAGCCGATCTCGCGGCCTTCCCGCGCCGATCGCAGAATCGCTTCGCTGACTTCCATGGTCGCGCGACCCCAGGCACCGTCGTGCAGGATGGGGCGCAGGCCGGAGAAGGCGTCGTACATCTCGTCGATGACACCGCTCTTGTCGGGAAATACGCGCGGCGGCTCGAGCGGGTGCTCGACCACGCCGTTCCTGCCATACTGGGTGACGCCGCGTGCCGACTGGCGCAGATCGCCATCCGGCCCGCTGACGATCGTCACGCCGAAATGCGGGTGGTTCCATTCGTTCTGGGGCGGAATCGTCAGCCTGCGGCTGCCGCCGAAGCCGCCCGCCGCCTTGGCCGCGACTTCCGAGCCGGTGCCTGCGATCGCCTCCAGCGCTCTGCGCGAAGCTGCATGACAATCGGGCTGCTTGGGCTCCCCCAGTTCGCCGATCCAATAGTGGAACTCGTCGGTGTCGAAATAGTCGTATCCACTATAGACCAGCGATGCTGCGCTGCCGTTTTCGAACTGCAGGAACGTAACGTGCGCCCCCTCGGTCGGCCGGGTGGGATCGAGCGTCCAAGCCATCGAGCGCACGCTGCGCACCATGCCGCCGCCGAGCAGGCGCACGACGTCGATCTGATGCGGTACCTGGTTGTAGATGATGCCGCCGCCCATATCGGTGCGCAGTTCCTCGGGCCGACGGGGCCGGTAGAGGAAATTGCCGTAATTCCACGAATTAATCATCGAAACCGGCCCGATCGCGCCCTCGCGGATCAGCGCGCGCATCTTGAGGATCGGCGTGTCGAAGCTGTGCGTATGGCCGACCAGCAGGTGGACGCCGTTCGCCTCGGCTGTCGCGATGATGTCGCTGCATTCCTCCAGCGTCAGCGCCATCGGCTTTTCGATGATGATGTGCTTTCCCGCGCGGGCAGCCAGCGCGGCATGGTCGCGATGCATCTGGTGGGGCGTGGCGATATAAACCACGTCCACCGTCGTGTCGGCGCACAGCGCTTCAGCCGTGGCATGGGTGCGCGCGCCGAATTCGGTCCCGAAGGCAAGGCGCGCCTCCTCGCGGGGATCGGCGGCCGCGCTGATCCTGACGTGCGGGTGGCTGAGAAAGCTCGGCATCATCTGCTTGGCCGCGCCCCCCAGGCCGATGATCCCCAGCCGCATCGCCGGCATCACCCGATCGGTCACAGGCGGATTCCGGCGCTGGCCTGGACGTTGGGCGCGAACAGCTCGTTCACTTCGACGCGGCGCGGAGCCAGCCCTTGCTCGTGAAGGAAACCGCACAGGGCCTCGATGGTAGGCCGGTTGGGCTCGATGCCATAGGGCCAGAAGTCGTCACCAAACGTATCGCGGATCGAGCGGACATATTGCCCGATCCAGGGCAAAGAAATTGGCAGCGGCTCGTCGATCGCCAACTCGGTGAGACAATTCGCCTTGCTTTGCTCGAACGCCTGCTGGAGACTAATCGCAATCCAGGGATCGCGTTCCCACACGTCGCGGCGGATAACCACGGTATGCATGATCGGAAAAATGCAGGTCTTCGCGAAATAGGCACGCTCGACGCTCGGCACGTCGGGAAAGAGATAGCCGATCCGCGCATCGCCAGCGAGAAGCGCCGGCGGCACCTGCGGCGCGATCAGGGCGTCGATGGCGCCGTCCGCGAGCATGTCGTTCAGCGCGCGCTGCTCCTCATGCTCGATCGTCACGCCGTCGATCTGTACGTCAGTCAGCGGGCGGCGGCCCGCGGCCGTGAGGCCGCCGGTCACCCAATGGATGTCGTCCGGCTGGACGCCATATTCGTGCATCAGCGCGCCGCGCGCCCAGACGGCGGCGGTCATCGAATATTCGGGGACACCCACGCGGCGCCCTTTCAGATCGGCGGGCGCGGCGATGCCGGCGGCGGTGTTGACGTAGATCGCGCCATGGCGGAACGTGCGTGACGGAAACACCGGGATTGCGACGAACGGGGCGTTGCCCTGCGCGACGCGCAGGATATAGGTCGAGAACGACATCTCGCCGCACGCGAACTCGCCGCGCAATACCCGGTTGAATGCCTGCACCGGCGACATCGGGAGAAAGTGCAGGTCGATTCCCTCGGGCACGACCGTGCCATGATAGAGATCGCGGACCCGATCCGAGAGGTGGCCCGCATAGCTG
>NZ_BCTX01000086.1 GCF_001590985.1 Novosphingobium naphthalenivorans NBRC 102051 | reverse complement strand
CAATGCACCCCGCCAGCCATGCCCGCGCGTTCCATGCGGCGGTACATCGTCGCGCGGCCGATGCCGAGCAGGCGGGCGGCGGCGGCGACATTGCCGTTCGAGCGGGCCAGGGCCTGCCGCAGCACGGCCCTCTCGCCATCCTCGAATCCGGCCGCCACGCCCTGTCCCAGCACGTCGGCGAGCGGGCGCGGGGTGAGCGCGGCGTCGGCGCCTAGGCCAAGCTGCTTCCTGGCCATGCGCGTCGCGCCGATGACGAGATCGTCGCGGTCGACCGCCAGCAGTGACGGGCCGCCACCGGCCCCTTCCCCCGCCAGCACGATGCGCGCCTGCGCGAAGCGGCGGCAGAAATAGTCGCGCTCAATCGAACGCGCCGCGTCCTGCACCAGCGCGGCGATCATCGCCGCCATGGCATCGCCATGTTCGGGCCGCGCGCTGGACACGTCGAGCGCAGCCACCAGGCGGCCATCGGGATCGAAGACCGGCGCGTCCAGACACGAGACGCCGATATTGCGGCTGGCGAAATGCTCGCCGCGCAGGATCGCCACCGGGCGCTGTTCGACAAGACAAGTGCCGATGCCGTTAGTGCCTTCCGCCGCCTCGCTCCAGACCGCCCCCTTGGCCAGCCCGACGGCATCGTAGAGCCCGGTTTCCGACACGCTCGTGCGGGCTTCCAGAACCACGCCGTCGACATTGGACAAGATCACGCAGGCCCCTGTCCGCCCGACCGAGCCGAACAGAGTGTCCAGCGCGGGCGCGGCCGCGGCGAGCAATTCGTCATTGGCATGGCGCAGCGCGGCGAGTTCGCCTTCGCTCAGCCGCTCGCTGCGCCGCGCGACGGAAGGATCGAGGCCATGACGCAAAGCCGAACGGCACCACGAAGCCGCAACGGCGGACACCGCCGCCGCATTGCCCGACTGCACCGTATCGAGAACCCTGTCGCTGTGACTGGACCTTTTGCCCGTCATCCGTCCGTCTCCTCACCGCCCGGCGCGTGCGTAAACGCGCCAAGCCTTTCGTTGTTTTATGGACCCGACCATGCCGCCGCCTTGATGCGGCACAAGCAACCGGGACTTTATCCGGCCGGCCGGTGTCCCGAAACTGAGACAATTACCTGCGCCCTGTTTAGCACGCCGTGCACCACGAAGCGACTCCGGCGCAGCACAGATTGGCATCCGGGCGCATCCAGCCATTGTCTCGGCGCGCGCCATGCCATACCGGCAGCGACGATGAGCCGGCTCGATTCCCCCCTTGCCGCCGCCCTGGCCCGGATTGACGGCGCCGGGCAGCGGCGGACCCTGCGCGCCAGCACCCTCGCGCCGGGCGGGCGGGTGCTGCGCGAAGGGCGCGAACACATCGATTTTTCCAGCAACGACTATCTCGGCCTTGCCCGCCATCCGCTACTGATCGAGCGGGCCTGCGCATGGACCGCCGCGCAAGGCACCGGCTCGGGCGCGTCGCGTCTGGTGACGGGCACCAGCGAGGCGCATCTGGCGCTCGAAGCGAAAATCGCCGCGTTCAAAGGCACCGAGGCGGCGCTGATCTTCGCCAGCGGCTGGCAGGCCAATGCCGCGGTGATCCCGGCGCTGCTCGCCGCCATGCCGGGCGCGATGGTGTTCACCGACCGGCTGATCCACGCCAGCATGCACGCCGGGATCGCCATGGCCGGGGTGCGCCAGCACCGTTTCCACCACAACGACTTAGACCACCTCGAAACGCTGCTGGCGAACAAAGGTGCTGGCGCCCCCATGCGCCTGATCCTGACCGAAAGCGTCTTCTCGATGGACGGCGACCGGGCCGACATGACCCGCCTTGCCGCCCTCGCCGGGAAATACGACGCCGCGCTGTTCGTGGACGAGGCGCACGCGACCGGCGTGCTCGGCCCGCAGGGGCGGGGGCTCAGCGCCACGGTGCCGGGGCAGATCGACCTCATCATGGGCACGTTCAGCAAGGCGCTGGGCGGGTTCGGGGCCTATATCGCCGGATCGCAAGTGTTGATCGACTATCTCGTCAATGCCGCGAGCGGCTTCGTCTTCACCACCGCGCCGCCGCCCGGCGTGCTGGGCGCGATCGACGCGGCGCTCGACCTCGTGCCCGGCATGGACGCCGAGCGCGCGCATCTGGCCGCGCTGGGCGACCGGCTGCGCACAGGCCTTGCCGCGCTGGGACTGGACCATGGCGCTTCGTCGACCCAGATCGTGCCCGCCATGATCGGCGCCGAGGCCGACGCCATGGCGCTTTCGGCCCGGCTGGAAGCGGCCGGTTTCCTGGCCTCCGCGATCCGTCCGCCCACGGTCCCGCCGGGCACCAGCCGCCTGCGCCTCGCCTTGCGCGCGGGCCACTGCGAAGCCGATATCGACGCGCTGCTCGCCGCGATCGGGGCGGCCTTGTGAAACTGCTCTTCGCGCACGGCTGGGGCTTCGACCGGCATTTCTGGGACCCGCTGATCGCGCTGCTGCCCGAATGGGAGACCGTGGCCGACGACCGGGGCTATTTCGGCGCAGCCTTCACTCCGGACGTCGCGGGGCCCTGCCTGGCCGTGACGCACAGCTTCGGTGCCATGCGCGTGCTCGCCGATCCGCCGCCGGACCTTGCCGGGCTGGTGGCGATCAATGGCTTCGAGCGTTTCACCGCCCTGCCCGGCAAGCCCGGCGTGGCGGTGCGCGTGGTCGACCGGATGCTGCGCCGCTTCGAAGCGGACCCGCGCGCCGTGCTGGCCGAGTTCCGCAAGACCTGCGGCGCCGGGGAGCCTGCCAGCGGGATCGATGTCGATTCCGAACCGCTCTATGCCGACCTGCTGCGCCTGCGCGATGCCCGTCCGCCGCTGCCGCGCGTGCCGGTGGTCGTGCTGCACGGCGGGCGCGATCCCCTGCTGCCCGCGGAGATGCGCGCCGCCACGTTCGCCGGGTGCGACGTGCACCGGCTCGATCACGAGACGGCCGGGCACCTCCTCCCGCTCGAAAACCCGCAGCTTTGCGCGCAAGCGGTGCGCGGGGCCGTGGCGGCGCTGCTATGACGGGAGGACAGCGCGCGCGCATCGCCCGGGCCTTTGCCGGAGCGCAGGACTATGACCGGCACGCCCGCGTCCAGCGCGAGGTTGCGCAGGCACTGGCCGCGCGGATCGCCGCGCTCGACCTGCCGGAAAACCCGCGCGTGCTGGAGATCGGCTGCGGCACCGGGTTCCTGACGCAGGCCCTCGCCGAAGCGGGCGTGGGCGGCGAATGGCTGGTAACGGATCTGGCCCCGGACATGCTCGAACGCTGCCGCGCACGGCTGGGCGGCAGTTCCCGCCACCGCTTCGCCGTGCTCGATGGCGAGCACGGCACGCCCGAAGGCGCACCCTTCGACCTCATCTGCTCCAGCCTTGCGCTGCAATGGTTCGAGGATGCGCCCGCCGCCCTTGCCCGCATGGCCGGGTGGCTAGCGCCGGGCGGGCATGGCCTCGTCACCACGCTCGGCCCCGGCAGCTTCGCCGAGTGGCGCGCCGCGCACGAGGCGCTCGGACTGGAGGCGGGCACGCCGTCCTTCGCCCCCGCAGCGGCTTTTGCAGGCCTCGACCCCGAAGCCCCGGCCGTCGAAAACCGCATCGAACACCACGCCAGCGCGCGCGCCTTCCTCCACGCGGTCAAGGCGATCGGCGCGGGCACGGCGCAGGCGGGGCACCGCCCGCTTTCCCCGCGCGCACTGCGCGGCGTGATGGACGTTTTCGAACGGAATGGCGGCAAAGTCACATACGAAGTCGTGACCTGCCACTTCCGCCGCGCTAGGTAACACCCATGTCTTCACACACCCTGATCGTTACCGGCACGGATACCGGCATCGGCAAGACCGTCTTCGCCGCCGCGCTCACCGCCGCACTGGGCGCCTGTTACTGGAAACCGGTGCAGGCGGGGATCGAGGAAGACGGTACCGATGCCGAACGCGTCGCCTGGATGGCCGAGCTGCCTTGCGAACGGGTCCTGCCCGAAAGCTACTCCCTCACCACGCCCTGCTCGCCGCACCTTGCCGCCGAGATCGACGGTGTCGTCATCGACCCGGCCCGCCTTGCCCTGCCGCAAGTCGAGGGCCCGCTGGTGGTCGAGGGCGCCGGCGGCGTGCTGGTGCCGATCAGCCGGAGCGAGACGTATGCCGATCAGTTTGCCCGCTGGGGCAAGCCGGTGGTGCTGGTCGCGCGCACCAGTCTCGGCACGATCAACCACACCCTGCTCTCGATCGAGGCGTTGCGCGCGCGCGGCGTGCCGCTGCTGGGCGTGGCCTTCGTCGGCGATCCGGTAGAAGACAGCGAAGCGACCATCTGCGCCATGGGGCATGTGAAACGCCTCGGCCGGCTGCCGCTGATGGAGCCGCTGTCCCCCAAGGCCCTGCGCACCGCCTTTGCCACGCACTTCAAGCTGGAAGACTTCACCGCATGACCTCGTCCGTGTGGCATCCCTTCACCCAGCACGGCCTGGGCGAGCCGGTCCCGCTGGTGGAGCGCGCCGAGGGCGCCCTGCTCCACACGGCGGAGGGGCAGGCGGTGATCGACGCGATCTCCTCGTGGTGGGTGACGACGCACGGGCATTGCCACCCCCGGATCATGGCCGCCATCGCGGATCAGGCGCACAAGCTCGACCAGATGATCTTCGCGGGCTGGACCCACCAGCCGGCCGAGGATCTGGCCGCAGGCCTGCGCGCGGTGATACCCGAAAGCCTGACGCGGGTGTTCTTCTCCGATTCCGGCTCCACCAGCGTCGAAGTCGCGCTGAAGATGGCGCTCGGCTACTGGCACGCACGCGGCGAAGCCCGCCACCGCGTGGTGGTGATGGAGCACAGCTACCACGGAGACACCATCGGCGCGATGTCGGTGGGCGCGCGCGGGGTGTTCAACCAGCCCTACGAGCCGCTGCTGTTCGACGTGGCGCGCATTCCCTTCCCGGCAGCAGGCGCGGAGCAAGCCACGCTCGACGCGCTGGAGGCCTTCTGCAAGGCGCCGGACACTGCCGCGCTGATCGTCGAGCCGCTGGTGCTCGGCGCGGGCGGGATGCTGGTCTATTCCGCCGAAACGCTCGCCGCCATGCACGCGATCTGCGCGGCGCACGGCGTGCTGTTCCTGGCCGACGAGGTCATGACCGGCTGGGGCCGCACCGGCACCCTGCTTGCCTGCGAACAGGCGGGCGTGGTGCCGGACATCCTGTGCCTCTCCAAGGGCCTGACCGGGGGCGCAGTGCCGCTGGCCGTCACCATGGCGAGCGAGCCCATTTTCGAGGCGCACTGGTCCACCGACCGCGCGAAGATGTTCTTCCACTCCTCCAGCTACACCGCCAACCCCATCGCCTGCGCGGCGGCCAACGCCAATCTCGCGATCTGGCGCGAGGAACCGGTGCGGGAACGCATTGCCGCGCTGGCGGGCAAGCAGGCCGAGTGGCTGGAGAAGCTCGGCCAGTTCTGCCACTTCGACAATGCGCGCACGCTGGGCACGATCGCCGCGCTGGACCTCAAGACGAGCGGCGAAGGCGGCTACCTCGACACCCTCGCCCCGCGCCTGATGGCCTTCTTCCGCGAGCGGGGCGTGCTGCTGCGCCCGCTCGGGAACACGGTCTATGTGATGCCGCCCTATTGCATTACCGACGAGCAGCTTGGCGAAGTGTGGAACGCGATCGGCGAGGCGGTGATTTCGTTTTGAAGTTTTGCGGGGCTGCTGCTTCGCTAGCCGCCTTATTGTCGTGTACTTAACTTGTCAGACTTAATTGCCTGTAAAGTCTTGCGCGATTAAAATTCTGCAACACCAAGCCCGATAGCAAGGATCCGAAATCACGCAGAGATTGATTGAGAGCCGTCGCCAGTCTCCTGTCCAGCCTGCGCTTCGCGTCGCTGAGCATTGAGATTATCAAGTGCTTGACGCCATTCGTCTTTCATAACGTAATGGCCTCCCATTCGGCGGGCTAGCCTATCGGCAGTTCTAGACACACCCGCGATAGCATCAAGAGTTCTTTGATCGCTGACGGTCATATGGCCTCCCTTTCATTGCCGCTTGCATTTCTGACTGAATCACATTCCTTTCGCCACCGCAATGCTGCGAGGGGAGGGAAAATGCCTGACGAGCCGAATCCGATTGTCTATCCGGAGCTGATTTTCGGCATTGCTGGCCCCATTGGCATTGATATCGACGCGATTTCAAACACGCTCACCGAAGCGCTTCAAGCTGTGGATTATTCCACGGTTCCAATTCGCATAACAGACGAGATCAAAGGTGAGCCAACGGAGGTCGCCCAAACTTCAACTTCAGATTATGAAGCTACGATGGCCTACAAAATGGACCATGCGAGCGCTGTATGCCGTCGTTACAACGCAGCCGACACATTGATGCGCTTCGCCATTCGAGCGATCAGGCAATCTCGCGCCTCGTGCTCGACTTATAACAACCTAGAATCGCAGGAAGACCTACACGATACAACTCCGCCTGAAGAAGCGGTGTCGGCGAGAACCGCCTACGTGATAAGACAACTCAAGCGGCCGGAAGAGGTGGAACTTCTACGTCGGGTGTATGGCCGTCAGTTCATTTTGATCTCTGCGTATGGTTCCGCAGAAAGCAGGAAGCGGATTATCGAGCAAAAGTTGAAGCGCTCATTACATCTTGATGTGCCTGACCATGAGATCAGCGCCCGGGCAGACAAACTTATGCATCGAGACATGAATGAGGATGGCGACGTCCATGGCCAGCACCTTCGAGAGACCTTCCACCGGGCAGACGTTTTCATTGATGGTATTCACAAAGAGGAAATGAAGGCGAAGACTGTACGATTCGTCGATGCCCTGTTCGGTAAGACGGAAATCGCTCCTACCAAGGCAGAGTACGGCATGTATGCCGCCAAATCGGCGGCCCTTCGATCAAGCGACCTTTCCCGGCAAGTCGGCGCCGCTATTTTTTCAGCGGAAGGGGAGATCATTACCCAAGGATGCAACGAAGTCCCAAAGGCGTTTGGTGGCACTTACTGGGACGGTGAAGACCCAGACTTCCGCGACATTAAAATTGGCCACGATCCCAATGATCTTTTGAAGCGTGAGGTGATCCGCGATCTCATGGAGAGGCTGCAGCGAGGAGGCATGTTGTCGGAAGCCGCGCAACAAATCGGTAACTCAGCCCAGATCGTCGATAGACTGACGCAAAAGCCCTCTTCGACCCCCGCCGTAGGCGAAGGTGCACTTTACGGAGCTGCTGTTACAGACCTGACAGAATATGGACGAGTGGTCCACGCCGAAATGTGCGCAATCTGTGATGCTGCTCGGTTGGGTCGTTCGCTCAAAGGAGCTACTCTCTTCTGCACCACTTTTCCCTGCCACAATTGTACGAAACACGTTCTCGCAGCGGGCATCTCTAAGGTGGTGTTCATGGAACCCTACCCTAAAAGCAAGGCGAAGGAACTCCACGAAAACGAGATTGAGATCGAGCAAGAGAGCGAAACCCACGTTTCGTTCATGCCTTTCTTGGGAATCTCTCCTTATCGGTATAGGGACATTTTCCAGAAAGGTCGACGTAAGAAGAAAAACGGCGACGCTGTTGAATGGTATGAGGGTCATCCGAGGCCGATGATTGACTCTCCGATTCCTACCTATGTTGATTCTGAAGCTTGGGAGATCAGCCAACTCGCAGGGGATTTTGAAGGTCCTGTTGCCGACGCAGTGGATACAGGCACAGCGACCGACCCACCTCGAAATACAAACCAAGGAAAAAAATGGTGGCAATTTAGGCAAAAAAACTGAACGAACCAGCTTTATAATATAAAATTATTGTAAACTTTGGTGATTTGCTTCTACATCGATCAGTTATATTGGTTACGAGATCGAGAATTGTTCGATTTTGTTTTGAGCAGTAAGTTGTGCAACAGGATGCCGCGCAGATCGCCAATCACGTCATCTGCGGAACGGTTCGCGCCTCGGCCCAAACTCACCGAAACTTTCCTACACACCCCAACCCTGACACACTGCGCGCGGCATCTGCTTGCCCTGCTCCTTGAACCGTTCATCCCTCCCGCCAAATCCGCAGCCTTGCGGCGTGAAGTTCCGCGGCCTGCACGCTTCTGGAAAACAACGATTTTCTGAAACTCTTACCGCACCCTAAGTGGGCGAAGTTTGAAAAATTAGCGCCCCGCACCGCGCCATTCGCCGCCCGGCGAACCGTCCAGCTGCCCTCAACCCACATCTTATCGGTGAAATCGCACAATCCATCGCCGACTGATCGGCGTATTCGATCAAGCCAATCGATTCATCGCGCTACAAATCGTCACGCGGTGCGCCTATCTCCCTCTCGTCAGTTCAACACCCAATCGAGGGAGCATACGACAATGGGTATCATCGGCAGCACCATCAAGCCGTTCAAGAACACCGCCTTCCAGGCCGGCAAGGACTTCTACGACGTCACCGAAGCCGACATCGCCGGCAAGTGGGCCGTCTTCTTCTTCTACCCGGCCGACTTCACCTTCGTCTGCCCCACCGAACTCGAAGACCTCGCCGACCAGTACGAAACCCTGCAGGGCCTGGGCGTCGAAGTGTTCGGCGTTTCGACCGACACCCACTTCTGCCACAAGGCCTGGCACGACACCTCGGACAAGATCTCGAAGTGCCAGTACGCGTTCCTGGGCGACCAGAACCACGACCTGTCGAACAACTTCGGCGTGCTGCGCGAAGGCGTCGGCCTCGCTGACCGCGCGACTTTCGTGATCGATCCGGACGGCGTGATCCAGGTCATGGAAATCACCCCCGAGGGCGTGGGCCGCAACGCTGCCGAACTCGTCCGCAAGATCAAGGCCGCCAAGTACTGGCGCGAACACCCCGGCCAGGTCTGCCCGGCCAAGTGGGAAGAAGGCGCCGAAACGCTGGCTCCCTCGCTCGACCTCGTCGGCAAGCTCTAAGACCGCGCAGCGGCACCCACGGGTCGCGCGCGAAGGTGCGCGGCCCGGGGCCTCCCTCCCCTGGAGCCGCGCCCCGGGCCGCCCCCTTTCATCACACGCATAGTCTCAAGGACCCTCTCCCATGCTCGACGCCAATCTGAAGCAGCAGCTCTCGCAGTACCTCGGCATGTTGCGCGAGCCGATCGAGCTCGTCGCCTCGCTTGGCGATGATGCGAAATCGGCGCAAACCCGCGAACTGCTGGAAACGATCAGCGGCCTGTCCGACAAGGTCAGCGCCCGGTTCGACGGCGACAATGCCCGCAAGCCCAGTTTCACGATCGCCGCGAAGGCCCGGCCCGAAGCCGAAGTGCGCTTTGCCGGCGTGCCGCTGGGCCACGAATTCACCTCGCTGGTGCTCGCCCTGCTCTGGGCCGGCGGCCACCCGCCCAAGGTCTCCGACGAGGCGCTGGAACAGATTGCCGCGCTTGCCAATGGTGCCGGGGACGAGATGAACTTCGAAATGTTCTTCTCGCTGTCCTGCCACAACTGCCCCGACGTGGTGCAGGCGCTGACGCTGATCGCGCTCAAGAACCCCAAGGCCAAGGTCACGCTGATCGAAGGCGGCACCTATCAGGCCGAAGTCGAGGAACGCGGCGTCATGGCCGTGCCCGCCACGTTCCTGAACGGCGCAATGTGGGCTTCGGGCAAGATCAGCCTCGAAGAGATCCTCGCCAAGCTCGACACCGGCGCGGCGGCCAAGGCCGCCGCGAAGCTGGCCGAAAAGAAGCCGTTCGAAGTGCTCGTGATCGGCGGCGGCCCCGCCGGCGCCTCGGCCGCGATCTACACCGCGCGCAAGGGCTTCAGCACCGGCATCGCGGCTGAACGCTTCGGCGGGCAGGTGCAGGACACCATGGGCATCGAAAACTTCATCTCGGTCCCCTATACCGAAGGCCCCAAGCTGGCGGCCGCGCTGGAAACCCACGTCAAGGAATACGAGATCGACGTGATGAACCTGCTGCGCGCCGAAAAGCTGATCCCGGCCACCGAGCTGGGCGGCTATCACGAGGTGGTGTTCGAGAACGGCGCCTCATTGAAGGCCCGCAGCCTCGTCCTCTCGACCGGTGCGCGCTGGCGCAATCTGGGCGTGCCGGGTGAGAGCGAGTACCAGACCAAGGGCGTTGCCTATTGCCCGCACTGCGACGGTCCGCTGTTCAAGGGCAAGCGCGTCGCGGTGATCGGCGGCGGCAACTCGGGCGTCGAAGCAGCGATCGATCTGGCCAATATCGTTGGCCACGTGACGCTGATCGAGTTCGACGCGAAGCTGCGTGCCGACCAGGTTCTGGTCGACAAGCTGCGCTCGATGGCGAATGTCGACATCATCGTCTCGGCCCAGACCACCGAAGTCACCGGCGACGGCGAGAAGGTGAACGGGTTGTCCTACAAGGACCGCGAGAGCGGCGCGGAAAAGCACGTCGAACTGGAAGGCGTGTTCGTCCAGATCGGTCTGGTGCCCAACACCGAGTGGCTCAAGGACAGCGGCGTGGAACTCAGCCCGCGCGGCGAGATCGTGATCGACGCCAAGGGCGCGACCAACCTGCCCGGCGTGTTTGCGGCAGGCGACGCGACCACGGTGCCCTACAAGCAGATCATCATCTCGATGGGCGAAGGCGCCAAGGCGGCACTGTCGGCCTTCGATTACCTGATCCGCAACGAGGCCCCGGCCGAAGTTACCGAATTCGGCTGATCCCGGGCTTCCCATTGCAGAAATCCGATGCGGGCGGGGCCGGAAGGTGCCCGCCCGTTTTCCTGTGCTCCATCCGGCCGGAGCCGGCATTTTCGCGTCTTCGTGCATCACTGGAACCCATTTCCCTTGCGGGAAAAAAGTCCCACCCTTCCCACGGGTTGAAAATTTGAGGAATATGATATATATAGAACCACATGAATAATAATATATCGGAATTCCATCGCTTCGCTTATAGAGAAGACAACTTCTACGAACTTCGCGAATATTGTGAAGAAAAAGGGATATGGATTTGCCAGTCCCTGCGCAGATCAGGCCCCATGACTTTCGCCCTTGCAAGAAACGGCGATGTCGCTTCGGACCTGAACGCCCGCTTCGGCTAAGTCCGCCTCCCCACTGACGCCTTTCGCGCTACTGCTTAACCCGGGCGGGCCGGAGCCCGCAATTCCGGCACTACGGCCGCTTGTCCGGCGCATCGGCTTGGCGGGAACGCCATGCGTCCCATCCCGATGCGCTCGACACTCTTGTTGCACTGCGGCATAAGGCGGCCATGAACTTCTTCCAGCAGTACGAACATACGATCAACTGGATCGTCAGCCTGTGCCCCCAGCCCGACAAGTTCGCGCATACTTACGCGGGCCTGCTGATCTGGCTTTTCGCCGGGCTGACGCTGCGCAGGCCGCTCTATTCGCTCTGGACACTGGTGCCCGTGATCGTGCTGGAACTCGCCAACGAAATGGTCGACCGGGTCACGCATGGTTCCTGGCGCTGGCACGATACCTTGCGCGACATGGCCGCAACCTGGTTCTGGCCTTGCGTCCTGCTGATCTGCCTGCGGCTGTTTCCCGTGCTCACCGGCCGCCGCCCGCAGCAGCAGGACAGCCTAACGTCGTTTACGCAGCACGAGGTAGAGAGCCCCCTGGCCACCATGGCGCCGGTGCGCGCCCCTGATGGCCACGATGTCCGAGGCGTGCTCGCTGGCGGCGAGCCAGTCTGAAATCTTGGCACGGATGGCGCCGCGCCGCTCGCTGCGGTCCATGGCGTCGCCGGCACGCGGCTTCCCCGTCACCACCAGCACCACCCGGGCCCCCAGTGCCCTGGCCTGCATCAACCCGTGCATCAGGCGGCTATAGGCCTGGTCGAGATTCGATCCGTGCAGGTCCAGGCTGAAATCCGGCACCAGCGCGCCTTTGGCGATCCGCTTTTCCCACGAACCGTCGAGATGGAGCTGCGCTTCGCCTTTCGCCTTGGGCGGCAATGGCGGAGGCACCAGCGGCGGCGGCACCCGTCCCTTGACCTTCTTCTTGGCCACCGGAGGGACCGGGTCGCCCGCAGGCTCCGCCGCCATGGCTTTCGGTTGCACGCGGGATTCGGGACGCGACGGGTGAAGCGGAGCGACCGTCCGCGCGACTTGCGCCCAGACTTCCGCTTCCTCTTTCGTCAGCCTGCGGCCCGGCCGCCTCATTGCACGCCCAGCCGGGCCAGCGTCCCTTTCGGCAGCAGCAGCAGCGCCTTGCCATGGGCGCTCATTCCGCCCGCCGTCGTGCGCGCGGCCTCACCGGCGCCCCAGAACGTATCGAAGCGGTTGGCGCCCTTGATGGCCCCGCCGATATCCTGCGCGATCCACAACCCGCTGGCCTCGCTGCGATCGAGACCGAGCCAGACCGGCGCGCCAAGCGGCACGAAGCGCGGATCGGTAGCAACCGAACTGCGCGGTCGCACCGGCACGTTCAGCGACCCCAGGGGCCCGTCCCCGGTCAGCTCCTTGAAGAACACGTAGGACTTGTTTTCATCCATCAGCGCCCGGCCTTCGGCCGGATGCTCGCGGATATACTGCATGATGCCCTGCATCGAGCCGGGATATTGCCCCGGCCCATCGCCGATCAGCCCGCGCTGGCGCATGACCGCGCCGATACCGGTATAGGGCAATCCGTTCTGGCCGGCATAGCCGATCCGCATGACCGTGCCGTCCGGCGCGCGCAGGCGGCCCGATCCCTGCACCTGCAGGAAGAACAGCTCGACCGGATCGGCAGCCCAGGCAATCTCCAGCCCGCGCCCCATCAGCGCGCCTTGCTCGATCGCGGCGCGATCGTAATACGAGGTGAAAGTGCCGTCCGGGCCATACCGGCCGAGCGGCATTTTGCCATTGCTCAAGGGCGCGGCATCGCCCGGCTTCGCCCGCACCAGATCGGGCGGCAGGCCATAGACCGGCACGTCGAACCCGGGCAGCCGCGTGCGCGACCCGGCGATTTCCGGTTCGTAATAGCCGGTGGCAAAGGCCTTGCCGTCACCGACCTGCGCCGTCTCGAAATAGCTGAGGAAGAACAGGACCGCAGAACCGGTCCCCCAGTTCGCCGCCGCCGTGCAGGCCTGCCGCCAGTCGTCCGGACGGGTAAGGTCACTGCCATCGCTGCGCGACATCAGGCGCGGGCAACTCTCGCGGAACGAGGCCAGCGCGGCCGCGGCATCGGGCTCGTTCAAGGCCAGATCCGCTACGGACGGTCCGGCCCGGACACCAAGCGCCACGGCGGTTTCCGGTGGCGGCAATCCCGGCTGCGGCACGCGGGGAACGACACTGGCGCAGGATGCCAGCAGGGCCAGAAGCGAAAGTGCGCCAGACCGCCGAATCAGCCTGCCCTTGCGCCGCGCCGCCAGCACGCTCCCTCCCCGCAAATTCTATCTCCCGTGGAGCAGTGTCTGCCGACGGTAGGGCTCAGCCCTGATCGGTTTCGTCGAGCAGCCAGTCGGGATCGGGCGAATTGAGCGCGCGGGTGAAGGTCCAGACATCGACGGCCTCGATCGCATCGTCGAGCGAACCGGCAATCACTTCGCCATCGGCATTGCGGGTAACGGCGGCAATGTCGGCCCGGAAGCGCAGGGTAATCCGGGCGGAACCGTTCTCCACGCCAGCGGACACCACCGAGCATTCCTCGATCCGCACCAGCCGGTTGTCCAGCGTCTCACCCGCTTCGATGCGCGCATCGATCGCGCCGGCGAAGCTGGAATAGACATCTTCGTCGCACAAATGCCGCAGTTCGGCCTTGTCGCCCTTCCAGAACGCCTCGAGAATCATGCGATAGGCACCGCGCGCGCCTTCGAGGAAGGCAAAAGCGTCAAAGCGGCGGTCGGCATTGGCGATTTCGGCAAGCCCGCGCTCGGCCGTCGGCGGGGCCAGCGGCATTTCGCGCAGGCGCTGCGCCTGCTCGCCGCGGCTGTCTGTCTTGGCGTCTGCCTTGGGCTGGACAGGGACACGCGGGCCACCCGGACGGTCCTGACGGCCTTCGAAGCGCCCCTGGATCGGCTCTTCCTCATGCTCGGCACGACGCCCCAGCACAGAGTACAGCCGCAGCCCCAGGAATGCTGCAATCATGGCCAGGATCACGATTTCCGGTGTCACGTCCCTTTTTATCCCTTTCGTCTGCATACACAGGCACTCGGATGAAGAGTCGTGCTGCAGCATTTCACATAGCCTGAGATAGGTACAGTTTACAAATGAACAACGCGTGAGCACCCGGATCGGGGCATTTTTTCCGCGATTTTTCGGCAATGTTCTGCCTGGAAGCCCCTGCAAAGAGAGCCCCCCTGACTCATATTTTCCCCCAGCAGGTGTTCCACGCGGCCGCAAAATGCTCTAGGCGCGCCCGCTGACACAGATTTCTTTGCGGGAAAGCATACCAATGGCCGACGAAGGCAACGTCATCTCCGATCTCAACCTGGGCAATGGCGCCGACACCGAACCGGCAGCAGGCATCGTCACCCAGTACGTCAAGGACCTCTCGGTCGAGAACCCCAACGCGCCGCAGAGCCTTTCCTGGCAGGAACAGCCCCAGATCGACGTGCAGTTCAACATCGGCGCGCGCGCGATCGAAGGCGAAATGCACGAAGTCGAGCTGAAGATCACCTGCTCCTCGAAGTCCGAATCGGGCACCGCGTTCGTCGTCGACCTGAGCTATTGCGCGCTGGTCGGAATGCGCAATCTGGACGAAGGGCAGAGCCACGCGTTCCTTTTCGCCGAAGCGCCGCGCATCCTGTTCCCCTTCGCCCGCCGCGTCATTGCCGACGCCGTGCGCGATGCCGGCTTCTCGCCGCTGATGCTCGAACCGATCGACTTCAACGGCCTCTACGTGCAGCAGCTCCAGGCGCAGGCCCAGCAGCAGGCCGATGCCGAGCAGGGCGAACCCGTCGGCCACGCCTGACCGTCCGCTGACACCCCAGCAGCACCGGCCATGAAGGGCCCCCAGCGATGAGCCTGGTTCGCAACGTCGGCACGATCGGCGGGCTGACCGCGCTCAGCCGCGTGTTCGGTTTCGTGCGCGACATGCTGGTCGCGCGCGTTCTGGGGGCGGGAATGGCGGCGGACGCCTTCCAGCTCGCCTTCGTGCTGCCCAACACGTTCCGGCGGCTCTTCGCCGAAGGCGCGTTTTCCGTGGCCTTCGTGCCGATGTACACGCGCACGCTGGCAGGCGAGGGCGGCGAGGACGCCGCCGACAAGTTCGCCAGCGACGTGCTCGCTGTGTTCATCTGGGTCCTGCTGGGCTTTTCGGCGCTGGCCATGCTGGCGATGCCCGCCATCGTCTGGCTTCTGGCCAGCGAGTACCAGTCGGTTCCCGGCAAGTTCGAGCTGGCCGTCACGCTCTCTCGGATCACCTTTCCCTATCTTGGCCTCGTCAGCCTCGTCGCGATGCTTTCCGGGCTGCTCAACGCCCATTCGAAGTTCGCGCCGGGGGCTTTCGTGCCCGTGCTGCTCAACGTGGTGCTGATCGCCGGTATCGTGACCGGCTACTTCATGCGCGAAGCGGGCGGGACCGACGAGACAGTGGCCTATGTCCAGGCCATCGCGGTGGCTGCCGCGGGTCTGGCCCAGCTGCTCTACATGGCCTGGGCGACGCGCAAGGCGGGCGTGCGCCTGAAGATCACCGCGCCGCATTTCACGCCCGATGTGAAACGGCTCGCCATGCTGATCCTGCCCGCCACGTTCGGCGCGGGCGTCTATCAGATCAGCCAGTTCGTCGACACTTTCTTCGCCACCTCGCTGGCGCAAGGCTCGCTGACTCTGCTGAAGTATGCCGACCGGCTGAACCAGATGCCGCTCGGGATCGTCGGCATTGCCCTGGGCACGGCGATCCTGCCGATGCTCGCGCGCCATATCCAGGGCGGCGACATGCGCGAGGCGCAGCGCCTGCAGGCCAATGCCGTGGAAATGGCGACGCTGCTCACCCTGCCCGCCGCCGCCGCGCTGGCGATCTGTGCGCCTGCCTTC
This sequence comes from Novosphingobium naphthalenivorans NBRC 102051, assembly GCF_001590985.1. Taxonomy (GTDB): domain Bacteria; phylum Pseudomonadota; class Alphaproteobacteria; order Sphingomonadales; family Sphingomonadaceae; genus Novosphingobium; species Novosphingobium naphthalenivorans. Next base: position 1,934 of record NZ_BCTX01000086.1, on the reverse strand, counting down.
GTCACGGCCTTCTTCGTCGGCGGCAAGATGACGCAGGCGAACGGCGCGATCATGGCGGACATCGTCATCGCTCTGGTGGCCGGCCTGCCCAGCTACGTGCTGGTCAAGGTCTTCCAGCCCGCCTTCTTCAGCCGCGAGGATACGCGCACGCCGGTGTGGATCTCCGCCGGAGCGCTGATCGTGAACATCGGCATCAACATCGTGGTCGTGCCCCGCTTCGGCATTGTCGGCCTGGCCGCGGCGACTGCGTTCACCTCCACGCTCAATGTGCTGACGCTCTACACCGTCCTGCAGATTCGGGGGTGGTTCCACTTCACCGGCAAGCTGGCCGGGCGGATCGGCCGGCAATTGATCGCCACGGTTGCCATGAGCGTGGTGCTGCTGCTCCTGATGCCGCTGATGGCGGATCGCTATAGCGGCAACGTGATCGAAAAGATCTGGTCGCTGGGCGTCCTGTGCGGGGCCGGCATGGTCGTGTTCTTCGGCATCGCCTACGTGACCGGCGCGCTCGACAAGGACCTGCTCGCGCAGCTGCGCCGCCGCCGTCCGAAGCAGGCCTCGTAAGGCTTCCAAAAGCCCCGATCTGTGCTAAGGGCACGGCCCATGCAGGCTTTCTTGCCCCTCAGGAATCATGGCCGTTGTCCCGGCCGGGCGGCTTGGCGATGGCGCGGCGCCGCTCGCTGACTGATCCCTTTCGCCGTTCGCTCTGACCGGACGGTTCCTGTGTCATTTTCCTACGTTTCATGAAGGACGCACCCATGCGTATCGTTTCCGGCATTCAGCCCACCGGCAACCTGCATCTCGGCAATTACCTCGGCGCCATCCGCAACTGGGTCGCCATGCAGGAAGACGCCGCCGCCACCGGCGGGCAGTGCCTCTATTTCCTCGCTGACCTCCACGCGATCTCGATGCCGCACGTTCCCGCAGATCTCGCCGCGAACACCCGCGAGATGGTTGCCGCACTGGTCGCCTGCGGCATCGATCCCGACCGCTCGGTGCTGTTCAACCAGGCCCAGGTTCCCCAGCATTCCGAAATGCAATGGCTGCTCAACGGCACTGCCCGCATGGGCTGGCTGAACCGCATGACGCAGTGGAAGGACAAGGCCGGCAAGAACCGCGAGGGCCAGTCGGTCGCGCTGTTCACCTACCCCGTTCTGCAGGCCGCCGACGTGCTGATCTATCAGGCCACTCACGTGCCGGTGGGCGAGGACCAGAAGCAGCATCTCGAACTCGCCCGCGACATCGCGCAGAAGTTCAACAACGACTTCTGCCCTGAAGACGCGCCGCTGTTCACCCTGCCCGATCCGTTCATCCCGCCCGAGGCGGCCCGCATCATGAGCCTGCGCGACGGTTCGTCGAAGATGAGCAAGTCCGATCCCTCGGACATGAGCCGCATCAACATGACCGACGATGCCGACACGATCATGCAGAAGATCAAGAAGGCCAAGACCGACCCCGAACCGCTTCCAGGCGACAAGGCCGGGCTGGAAGGGCGCCCCGAAGCGGCCAACCTCGTGGGCATCTACGCCGTGATGGCAGGCGTGAGCGTCGACAACGTGCTGGCGCAGTTCGGCGGCGAAGGCTTCGGCAAGTTCAAGCCGGCGCTGGGCGAACTGCTGGTCGAGAAGCTCGCGCCGATCAATACGCGCTTCCTCGAACTGCGCGAGGACCGCGAGGCGCTCGACGCGATCCTGCGCAAGGGCGCGGAAAAGGCGCGGGCGCTGGCAATCCCGACGCTGGAGAAAACCTACGACGCACTGGGGCTGGTGCGGGGCTGACGCACGCGCAGGTCCCGCCCCTGGAATCCGATCCGCTCGTCCTGAGCCTGTCGAAGGACGCTGGCATACGCTGGCTCCAACACCCTTCGACAAGCTCAGGGTGAGCGGTTTTATGTAGGCGCTGCCATGATTCGGAGGCCCCTTCCGGCCGGCTAG
>NZ_BCTX01000085.1 GCF_001590985.1 Novosphingobium naphthalenivorans NBRC 102051 | reverse complement strand
GGCGCCTGCCGCCGGCTCAGCCTGGCCGAAAGCGAACGACAGCATTTCAGACTTTTAATCCGGAAGGTGTCTTTCCGGTGTCGCCGACATTGCAGCCGTGCATTCTCGTGCACAAAAGCGCCATGGCTCAGTTGCAACGGCATTGGCGACTAATCTCGGCTTTAGCCTGCGCATGTTTGTGCACCATTTTGCTCCGCAGTTTAGCTGGAGCAAATTCGATGATCTCACAGTTCAAACAGTTGCGACCATAGCGTCCATGATTTTCATTCTATGGTCCTTGGAAAAGTTCTGGCCATCAAGGCAGAGCGACAGCTAACCCCGACATTTCCGTCGACCAGGGCATGCCAAGCACTGCTGAAGACGGGCTGTTCGTTGTCGGATCGGCCCACATGAATGACTGGTATCGGAATGGCAATTTGAGGTCGGGAATGTCCGGTATGGCGGGGTGGATTCAACCGGTCATCGCAACACCAGCAGCACCTCCTGCGCGGTGATCTGGGCGATCGGGCGGGTCGCGAGATGACGATAAGCGATGTCGAGGAGCCAGTGGATCTTGCTGAGAGTAATCTCGGCCATGCCCTCGCGTTCCTGTTTGGCGATCCACTCCTTGGCCACCGCCTTGAAGCTGTCGTCTTCCTCGAACTTGGCTTGGGCGACAGCGAGCTTCTTTTCGTGGGAGGGATCGCGGCCCGCCACGATCAGCTTGCCGGCCTCATCGCGCCTCTCGCGGGCGTCAGCGAGGCTAAGGTCCGGCCATTGACCGAGCGAGAGCGTCTTCTGCTTTCCGATCCAGCTGTAGGTGAGGCGCCAGAGCTTCGAGCCGTTGGGCTTGACGTAGAGATGCAGACCGCCGCCGTCGAACAAGCTTGTAGGGTCGTTCCTTCGCCTTGGCACTGGTCACGGTGGTCGCGAAGAGGGTGTGCATATGGGTATCGCCTTGCCGAAGGGCGGAGAACGATACCCATCAGGACACCCATTTTGTTCCCGATTGGTGCCGTATTCGCCCGGATGTCGTCGGACGCTTATAGCACAAAAATTGGCGGATTTCTGCCGTTTTTTGGACGTCCTCGGACGTCCTCGGAAGAACAAATGGTGCCCAGAAGAGGACTCGAACCTCCACGCCCTTACGAGCGCCGCCACCTGAAGACGGTGCGTCTACCAATTCCGCCATCTGGGCACGGGCGGGGTGCTGGATTGCGATCCCCGCTAGGTAGGAGCGCGCCTCTACGCAGGCTGCGCGGGGTTGTCAACGGGGGTGGCCGCAAGATTTTTTCTTATTTGCAGGCGTGGCGGTGAACGGCCGCGGCCGGGCGGCGCAACTGCGCGGTTGCCCCCTGTGCGGCCTTGTGGCAGGGGCAAAAATCATGTGCTGCGGTGCGGGATCGTGAAGGCTTGCGCCGCCGACCGAAGGACCATCTGATCATGAGCCAACGTCCCACCGATTCCCTTGCAGGCAAGATCGTCACTGTCCTGGGCGGCAGCGGCTTCGTTGGCAGGCATCTGGCGCAGGAACTGCTGGCGCGCGGGGCGCGTCTGCGTGTTGCCAGCCGCAATCCGCAGAAGGCCTATATGATCAAGCCGCTCGGTAATCTCGGGCAGGTCCAGTTCGCGCGCGTCGATGTGACGAAGCCCGATTCGCTGGCCGCGGTGCTGGCCGGATCGGATGCCGTGGTCAATCTGGCAGGCGCTTTCACGGGCAATCTCGATGCGCTGCAGGGGCAGGGCGCGGGCTGCATCGCGGCCGCGGCCAAGGCGGCAGGCGCCGGTGCTTTCGTGCATGTTTCCGCGATCGGTGGCGATGCGCAATCGGATGTCGCTTATGCCCGCACCAAGGCCGAAGGCGAAAATGCGGTGCGGGCCGAATTCCCGGACGCGACTATCGTGCGTCCCTCGCTGATCTTCGGTCCGGATGACAAGTTTCTCATGATGTTCGGCGGCCTGGTGGCCGGCCTGCCGGTGCTGCCGGTCTTCGCGCCCGAGGCGACGCTTCAGCCGGTGTTCGTCGACGACGTTGCCGAAGCCATTGCAAATGCGCTTTCCGATCCGGCGGCGCATGGCGGCAAGACTTATGAACTCGCGGGCCCCGAAGTGCTCACGATGCTCGAACTGAACCAGCGTATTGCCGCTGCCGAGGGCCGTTCGCGCAGCTTGGCCGCGCTGCCCGATGGCGTGTCGGGCCTGATCGCCGCGCTCACTGGCTGGCTGCCCGGCGCGCCGATCACCAGCGATCAGTTGAAGCTGCTCAAGGCGGGCAGTGTCGCCAGCGGAACGGTTCCCGGAATCGCCGATCTGGGCGTGTCGCCGCGTCCGCTCGGCCTGTTCCTGGGCCGCTGGATGATGCAGTTCCGCAAGCACGGCCGGTTCGGTGTGAAAGGCCCCAGCGCCGCCTGATTCGGGTTAAAAGCCAGAGTCGAGAAGGTTCTCGGATTGAACCCAATCGACTCTGGGAAATTCGTTGTTTGCCGTGATTTCCGAGCCGGCAGGTGATTCCACCTGACTCGAAATCACTCTAGGCGTCCACTTCCGCGTAATGGCTGGGCGGCTGGATCACTTCCATCCGCTCGGAGAGCAGCGGGCGGAACGAGGGGCGCGATTTCATCACGAGATACCAGCCGCGGGCCTGTTCGTGGCTGGACCAGTCGAGGCCGCCCAGATAGTCGGCAACGGATATCTGCGCGGCGGCGGCAAGGTCTGCCAGCGTCATCGTCGGGCCGGCCAGCCAGGGCCGGGTATCGATCAGGTAGTCGAGGTAGTCGAGGTAATCGTGCGAGAGCTTCATCGCCTCGCGCAGGGCCTTGGCATCCGGTGACTGGCGCAGGACCAGCCGCTTCTTCATGCGTTCGAGCAGCAGCGGGCCCGAGACGTCGTTATAGAAGTTCTCGTCGAACATGGCGATCAGGCGGCGGATTTCCGCGCGCTGCTGGGCCGTGCCGCTGATCAGGGGATTGCGGTCGACGGTTTCCTCGAAATACTCGCAGATGGCGCGGCTGTCGGAAAGGACGAGGTTGCGCTCGGTTTCCTTGACCACGGGCGTGCGGCCCGCCGGGTTCATGGCGAAGAGCCGGTCCTCGCCTTCCCAGGGGCGCGTCGTCTGCAGTTCGTAGGCAATCCCCTTTTCCGCCATCAGCAGCCGGACTTTGCGGCTGTAGGGGCAGAGGGGGAACTGGTATATGTGCCACATGGCATTGCGATGCCAAAGCCGCGGCGGGGCGTCCACCCGGAGGGGCTTCCCGGACAGGACTAAACGCGTGGATAAGTCGGTGAGGCGTGCCCGGCGGCAGGCGGGCCGATATCGCCCAGGCGGTTAATCGCGCGAGAGCAGGAACACCGCGTGCTCGGCGCGGAAGTTGGCCGCCGCCGCGCTGCACCCGGTGCCGCCAGAGAGGAACCACTGGCCTTCGACGGTAATCCCGCGTTCCTTAACCAGGGCGCGGAAATCGTTCACGGTCAGGTGGTGGATGTTGGGCGTCTCGTACCAAGGCACCGGCAGCAGCCGCGTTACCGGCATTCGCCCGTTCCACAGGAGCGACATGCGCACCCGCCAGTGCGCGAAATTGGGGAAGCTGACGAAGGCCTTGCGGCCGATGCGCAGCAGCTCTTCCAGCACCATGTCGGGGCGCAGGGTGGTTTGCAGGGTCTGCGAGAGGATCGCGTAGTCGACCGACTTGTCGGGATAGAACGCCAGGTCCTTGTCGGCATCGCCCTGGATTACCGAGAGCCCCCTGGCCACGCAGGCGCCGACATTGGCTGGGGCCAGTTCCATGCCGCGCGCGTCGCAGCCTTTCTCGTCACGCAGCGCGGCCATCAGCGTGCCGTCGCCGCAGCCAATATCGAGCAGGCTGGAACCCGGCGCGACATTGGTGGCGATGATCGCCAGATCGGGGCGCAGGGCCGTGCGCAGGGCCGCGTTCATGGCGCGGCCCGCAGCGCGGCCGCGAACTGGGGTGAGAGCCGCTCCATCAGCCGCTCGGGGCGCATCAGCGGTGTGAAGCCCAGCGCGGCATAGACGCCGTGCGCATCGGCGGTGGTCAGGGCGAAGCGGCGCACGGTCGCATAGCCGGGATGATCGACGAACCAGCTCACCATCCGCCGGCCGATGCCTTGCCCGCGCACCTCTTCATCCACCCATACATCCGCCAGCCAGGCGAAGCTCGCCCGGTCCGAGATCACGCGGGCGAAGCCGACCTGGCCGTGCTCCGGGTGATAGGCCCCCAGGCAATGCGAGCCAGCGTTCTGCCGCTCCACCTGTTCGCGCGCTATGCCGGGTGTCCAGTAGCTGGAAGCAAGCCAGCCGTGCACGCGATCGAGGTCAATCCGCGCCGGATCGTCGCTGAGTTCGATCATGTGAGAAATCCTTCAACCACCCGGTCGAGCGCGGGAACGTCCAGCAGGAACGAGTCGTGCCCGAACGGCGCGGAAAGCTCGACGAAGCTCACCGGCAGCCCCGCTGCATTGAGGGCGTGCACCACGTTGCGCGATTCCGTCGTGGGATAGAGCCAGTCGGTGTCGAAGCTGACGAGGCAGAAGCGCGCCTTCGACTTCGCGAAGGCATGGGCCAATCGGCCGCCATGCTCTTCGGCAAGGTCGAAGTAGTCCATGGCGCGGGTGATATAGAGGTAGGAGTTCGCGTCGAACCGGGCGGTGAACGAGAGGCCCTGGTAGCGCAGGTAGCTCTCGATCTGGAAATCGGCATCGAAGCCGAAAGTCTTGGCCTCGCGGTCCTGCAACTGGCGGCCGAACTTGGCAGTGAGGCCTTCTTCCGAGAGGTAAGTGATGTGGGCTGCCATGCGGGCCACGGCGAGGCCCTTTTCCGGCCCCTTGCCGTGTTCGTAATAGGCCCCCTCGCGCCATTCGGGATCGGCCATGATCGCTTGTCGGCCGACTTCGTGGAACGCGATGTTCTGCGCTGAGTGGCGCGCGGTCGAGGCGATCACCAGCGCGGCGCGGGTGCGTTCGGGGAAATTGGCGGCAAGCGACAGGGTCTGCATCCCGCCCATCGATCCGCCGACGACGGCGTGCAGGCACTCGATCCCCAGCGCGTCGAGCAGGGCCACATGGCCGCGCACCATGTCGCGGATGGTGATGACCGGAAAGCGCATGGCCCAGGGCTGGCCATCGGGGGCAAGGCTGGCCGGGCCGGTCGAGCCCATGCACGATCCGATCACATTGGCGCAGATCACGTGGAACTTGTCGGTATCGATCGGTTTGCCGGGGCCGACCATGCGCACCCACCAGCCGGGCTTGCCGGTGCGGGGGTGGTCGGAGACGACGTGATGATCGCCGGTCAGCGCGTGGCAGATCAGGATCGCGTTGTCCTTCGCCGCGTTGAGCGTGCCGTGCGTTTCATAGGCGATGCGCACGCCGGGCAGGCTCTGCCCGCCGTCGAGCGGCAGCGGATCGGCCAGTTCGAGCACCTGGCTCTCGTCTAGGATCGGGGCGTTGGACATTGTGGTTTCGTGAAGTGGGGAAGGGGTGGCTTGGTGTCAATTCTTGCTGTCATACAGTGTCAATCGATACTGTCATTCGGGGCGCCGGTAAGCTAAAGGCCCGCCGTCATGAGCGAAACCGAAACCCGCAGCAAAGCCCCGACCCCGAAGCCCTGGATCGCGGCGATCCATGCCTATGTGCCCGGCAAGTCGGCAGGCAAGGACGGGCGTCCGCTGATCAAGCTTTCGGCGAACGAGAATCCGCTCGGCACCAGCGAGGCCGCGCTCGCCGCCAAGGCCAAGGCGCCCTCGCTCTATCCCGATCCGGATAGCAAGGATCTGCGTGCCCGGCTCGGCGACCTGCACGGGATCGATCCGGCGCGCATCGTCATGGGCACGGGCTCGGACGAACTGCTGAACCTCGCCGCGCAAGGGTTCGCCGGGCTGGGCGATGAAGTGATCTACGTGCGTTATGGCTTTTCGGTTTACGACATCGCCGCGCGCCGCTGCGGAGCGACCCCGGTGGTGGCGCCCGATGCCGACTACGGCACCGATGTCGATGCGCTGCTGGCACTGGTGACGGACAAGACCCGCGTGGTCTTCGTCGCCAACCCCAACAACCCGACCGGATCGTTCCTGCCCAGGGGCGAGATCGCCCGGCTGCACGCCTCGCTGCCCGGCGACGTGCTGCTGGTGATCGATCAGGCCTATGGCGAATATGTCGCGCCAGAGGACGAGGACGGCGCCATGGCGCTGGCCGCCGCGCATGACAATGTGCTGGTGACGCGCACCTTCTCCAAGATCTTCGGCCTTGCCGGCGAGCGGATCGGCTGGGGCACCGGCGCGCCGGGGATCATCGACACGCTCAACCGCATCCGCGGGCCGTTCAACATTTCTAGCACCGGGCAGGCCATGGCCGCCGCCGCGCTGGAGGACATGGCCTTCGTCGAGCGCAGCCGCGCCCATAACCGCGACGAGCGCGCCCGTTTCGTCGAGAAGATCGTCGCGCTCAGCAACCACGGGCTGCGCCCGCTGCCGAGCCAGGCGAACTTCGTGCTGGTGCTGTTCGAAGGCAAGCTGAGCGCCGAGACCGCCTTCGATGGCCTTGCCGAGCGCGGCTATATCGTGCGCTGGCTGCCCAATCAGGGCCTGCCGCATGGGTTGCGCATCACCATCGGTCATCCGCATGACATGGATGCCATTGCAGAAGGTATCCGCGAAATGGCGGAGGCCGCGCGGTGAGTTTTCAGCGGGTTGCGATTATCGGTCTGGGTTTGCAGGGCGGCTCGATCGGCCTTGCCGTGCAGGAATTCCTGCCGGGTGCCGTGACCACGGGGTACGACCTCTCGCCCGAGAACCGCGCCCGCGCCGCGCAGCGCGGGCTGGTGCACAAGGTCTGCGATACGGCCGAAGACGCGGTGCGCGAGGCCGATCTGGTGATCTTCTGCGTGCCGCCGGGCGCGATGGGCGAGGCCGCCGCGCCGCTGCGCGAGGTGATCCCGGCCCATGCGCTGGTCAGCGATGTCGGCTCCAGCAAGCAGGCGATCGCCAAGGCCCTGGGCGAGGCGTTGCCCGATCATCTGGTGATCCCGGCCCACCCGGTGGCGGGCACGGAAAACTCGGGGCCGGACGCAGGCTTCGCGCATCTGTTTCGCAACCGCTGGTGCATCGTCACCCCGCCCGAACAGACCGACCTGCTCAAGCTCTCGGCCCTTGTCGAATTCTGGGAAACGCTGGGCGCCAATGTCGAGATCATGACGGCGGAGCACCACGATCTGGTGCTGGCCGTGACCAGCCACTTGCCGCACCTGATCGCCTATACCATCGTCGGCACCGCGTCCGATCTTGAGGACGTGACGCAGAGCGAAGTCATCAAGTATTCGGCCGGCGGCTTCCGCGACTTCACCCGCATTGCCGCCAGCGACCCGACGATGTGGCGCGACGTCTTCCTGTCGAACAAGGACGCGGTGCTCACCATGCTCCAGCGCTTCACCGAGGACCTGACCGCCTTGCAGCGCGCGATCCGCGTTGGCGACGGCCAGATGCTGTTCGACCACTTCGCCCGCACCCGCGCCATCCGCCGCTCGATCATCGAGGAAGGCCAGGACGATTCGCGCCCCGACTTCGGGCGCGGCGATCACGACGGCGGCGCGGCGGGCTGAGCCGCCGTGCCGAAGCCAGCGGCGTAATTTCAAACTTCGCCCACACGGGCCATGGTGAGTTTCGGAAAGTCGTTGTTTGTCAGCGATATGGACGCGTGAAAATTTCACACCGCGAATAGGCGGCGTGGGGTTTGCTATGGACGGTTCAAAGAGCAGGGCAGGCAGATGCCGCGCGCAGTGTGACAGGCTGGGCGGATGTAGGAAATTTCCAAAATTGCCGACGCTGCTGATATTCGCGGCGGCGTCTGCTTTGCGCCCATTTCGGTCATTCGAGCCTGTTTTCCACTTGCTTGAAAGCGGACAGCTTGGGAAGGGAACGATAGCGTCAAGCTGGCATAGGTGACCGGAAGCCAGAGAACTGCATTAGGTGATGCGAGAAGCGCGTAAGGACTGGTCACGATAATGAAGCACTGTCGTTGTGAACCCGGTTTTTATCGGTTACGCTAAAATCCTCCGTGGCGACCGCCCCGGATTTGGAGAGTCCGTTGTCCACCGTCGTTCGTTCTCAGGTCGTATCGTGATGAAGCCAGCCGTAGCCCTGCGGTTCGCATAGCTACCGTGGACGCTTACCTTACCCTTGCCGAAGATGTACTTCGCCGAGTGCGACGCCCCTTGAGCGCGCACCAGATACTGCGGTCTGCCTACGAGAATGACATGGCTCCGCCGCATCTTCGTGGGCGTACTCAGCACAAGACCCTTGGCGCGCGATTAAGCGAGGACATTCTACATCACCGGGAGGCAAGCCGCTTCTACCGAACTGCCCCCGGCCGCTTCCTGCTGCGCGAATTAGCTGACGATGACTCGATCCCCGAAGAGTTGCGACGGCCAATCGTTGCGCGGCGGCGGCGCAGAAATCTCGCACAGAAGCGATCACTGGCGTTCCATCGTTCCGAACTGGAGAATGCTCGCCGCGGTTCGTACGCGATAGACACCTCCGCCGTTCTCAATCTGATCGAGCACGGTAGTTTCCACTATGCAACCAGCGCGGCTCAGCGCGGTTTGGACGAGGTAGTCGTCTGGGCATTCATGCTCGTAATCCGCTCCGGTTGCGTATTAACCTACCGGCAGGGGCATTATCGCGAGCATCGCGATACGTTCATGCATCGTCGAACAATCGGGTTCTACACGCCAGTGATTGACGACGATCTTAGCCTGTTCGAGCGAACCGACCATGGAATTGTAAGCAGCGGCATAAAGGCGCTGGCAACTGATCTTGATCTTCAAGAGCGGGAGTTGTGGCCCGTACTCAGCGAGCGATCGAAGCTTGAGGCGTTTCTGTATCCTCAAAGCCATCCATCCAGCGACCTTCTCGCTGTCGTCGCCTTCTCATGCCCGGACTGGCTGGATCCCACAAGCAAGCGGCTCGCCATCAATGATTTAGAGTGGTTGGACTTGCGATCGCCGCCGAACCACTGCGAAGATTTTGACCCTTGGTCCCAAGCGATCCTGTCTGAAGCGCGACACTTGGCGCTTGCATCAGGCTAACCGTGGCAGGGGGACCACGGACGCAAAGAAGGCGCACCCGAGTAACGCCGCAAGAGGCTGCCTTCATTGAAGCGGCTCTGATGGCCGATTCCCCCATCGTTCGTAAGCAAGCCCTTCAACGGCTTTGCAGCCTGTATCGGCAGGGAGCCAGACTGGCAGCGCCTAGAACGATGAAGGCGCTTATCCTCAACTCTCTGGTCGATCGCGACAGCAAGGTGCGCCGATGGTCGTTCAATGCGCTCGCTCAGCTTGGCGAAGCCGCTGACGTTCCGTTGATGATCGGACCTTGGAAAGAAAACCGGGCCGATCCCGAGATTTTCGAGGCTGGGCTTACGGCTCTGGCTCATCTGCTGTCCAAGGATGATTTGCTGGTGATCCTGAAGGAGGCAGAGGTCTGCTTGGACGCCAGCGCGCTGATGGCGCTGGGCCAGCAAACCGACAGCTTCAGCGCAGAGTTGGATGCGGTTCGTCTCGGTATCGACAAAGCAACCCACGGCGAACTGCGGTCTGCGACCTTGTTGATCGGGCTGAAGAAGGCTCCGAATACCCTTTTTTCGGGAAGGTTTCCCGTCTCTGATGTAATTGGCGATCTGAACACGCACCCTGATCCGATCGTGTCGCAATATTCCTTTTGGGCAACCGTCGAGCATCCCGACCTTGGCCTGGACAACGTCAGCGTCCCTCCGTCACAATTCTCACAACTGCCTCCGAATGTGCAGGGTTGGGCGTACCGAACCCTAACTAAGGATGGCTCCAAAGCCGTCGTGCATTACGACGCCATCGTCGGAGCATCTGAGAGCGTTCATCCCGAGGTGAGGGAGGGTGTGGCGATTGGCTTGCGTGACATCTACTATGATTCGTTGGACGTCACAGTCGCAGACTGGTTCGTTGAGGAACGTGATCCTGCGGTGCGGGATGGGTTGCTTGAACACATGGCAACACACATCGCCAAAAGCCCCGCCTACCGTGACGAGGTGATGAAGGCTTACCGGGATGCTGCAAACGGGTCCGTGCTGCGATCGCGTTTGGAAGCGGCGAACCGGGACGACGCTGTCGCACTGGAGATGCGGCGGATAGCATTTCAAATGAACGATCCCGACCTATTCGCAAGCATGATTGGGCCAACGATGAATACTCAAAATTTCAACGGACCTGTAAACGCCGGTGGCATCTCGAACTCTGGCGTTGGCAACAGCGGACAGGTGCAGATTATGTCGATGGCGGAGGCTCAGGCAAAGGTGTCTCCGTTACTGGAGCAGCTGAGGCAGGCACTGGAGGCGGCGGATGCGCCGGAAGGGGCCGCGGAAGGCACTGCGATTGTGAAAGAAGCAATAGCCGCACCGACGAAGGGCAAGGTTGAAAAGGTGGTCGACTGGCTCAAGAGCGCCAAGGAAGGCGGCGACGCGGTTGCAGGGTTGGGCACTCTGGCTGCGTCATTGTATGACAAGCTTGGCCCGCTTGTGCATCACCTTCCTAACTTTTTATAAGGGGTAGTGGTCGGTGTGGTGCAGCTAATTAGCCCTTGGCGCTGCCTTCCTTCGCTCACCACATCGCCTCGACTAGCAGTACGTGACCGTGCGGCTAATCTGCGAGAGGGCTGAAGCACCGCCCAGTCACATGTCTGCTTGAGCGTCTGGTAACAGAAGAGCTGCCAGTCAGCTTCCGGCCTATTGCCGCCATCACCCCTCATTCAACGCGTTGATCGCCTCCAGCACCTTTGCTTCCAGTTCCTCGCGCGGCAGGCCCGGTTCGATCCGCTGCCCCACGCGCACGGTGATCGTGCCGGGTTTCTTCCAGCGGCGCTGGTAGAGCCGTCCGCTGTTTACCGCCACCGGCACCACCGGCAGGCTCAGCAGCTTGTAGAGCCCGGCAAAGCCCGATTGCAGGGCGCGGCGCTGGCCGTGCGGCACGCGCGTGCCTTCCGGGAAGATCGCCAGGGGGCGCCCCTGCGCCGCGAAGGCGCGGCCGCTGGCGACCATCTTGCGCAAGGTCTTCGCGCCGCCGTCGCGTTCGATGGGGACGATGCCATAGCGCTGGGCCGCGTAGCCCCAGCCGGGCAGGCGGACGAGTTCGATCTTGGGCAGGGGGGCGGGCCAGTCCATCTGCATCGGCAGGTCGATCGCCTCGAAGAAGCTTTCGTGCTTGATGGCGACGAGCACGCCTTCGTTGGGCATCTGGCCTTCGAACACCACCTTGATCCCCAGCAGCCAGCGCGCGCAGAGGCGGTGAAAGTGCGACCAGCCGCGCACGATGGCGTGAAGGGCGCGCTGGCTCACGGTCGAGGCGGCGACGGAGCCCATCACGAACAGCACCGTGCCGGGGTAGAATACCGCGTAGAAGGCGAGGCTGCGAAGAACGTCTGCGGGGGTCGTGCGCATCAGCGGCCTGCCAGGTTGAGCGCGGCGCGGGCCAGCAGCTTGTGATATTCGAGGAAAAGCGCGCCAAGGCTCGGCCGCGAGGACACCGCATCGCGTTCCACGCGGACCCCGGCGGGCATTTCGCGCCCCAGTTCGAGCATGGCGCGGCGCATGTGCCAGTCCGCCGTCACCAGCCGCACCGACTTTGCGTGGTGCTCGCTCACCCACTGGGCGGCTTCCATGGCGTTGGAATGGGTGTCGTAGGCCTGATAGCCCAGGGTAATGCAGCAGGCCATCAGCCGGGGTGAGACGCCGAACTCGTGGGCGAATTCCCTTGGCTTCACTTCGCTGCCGACGCCGGAAACCAGCAGGCGCGGGGCGCTGCCGGCCTTGAGCACGTTTACGGCATGTTCGATGCGGCCCTGGCTGCCGGTCAGGACGATGACGGCATCGGTATGCACGTCCTCGGGCAGCGGTTGCGGCAGCGCGACGGCGAACCACAGGAACCCGAAGAGCCAGATCAGCAGGACAAAGGCGAAGGAACGGCGGAACATGCAGGGCGCTATATAGGGACTTATGTGTACTATAGCATCTTGCGCAAGGCGTGGAGAACCGTAAGGCGCGCGGTAATCATGGCCAGCAGGGTGGCGAGCACCGGCACTACGGCCAGGAGCAGCCAGTCGCTCCAGATCAGCGCGCCATTGTCGACCAGCCCCGCGCCGAGCCCGGCGAAGCGGCGGCCGAGCGACAGGATCACCACCAGCGCCAGCGCCAGCCCCACCGCGCCGCCGCCGGCCGCATCGTAGCCGGTCGAGCGCTGGAACACGCGGGCGACCTGCGAATCGGTGCCGCCCAGCAAGTGGACGATCTCGATCGTGTCGCGGTTGGTGCCGAGCGCGGTGCGCGCGGCCAGCAGCACGGCGGCCGTCAGCGCCAGCGCCAGCAGTGCGACGAGGGCGATGGCGAGCAGTTGCAGCGAGACCATCGCGTCGAACACCGGCTTCAGCCAGTTCGATTGCGCATCGACGCGCGCGGACGGGGCCACCGGTTTCAAGGCCTTTTCGATGGCGGAAAGGGCCTTTGGCGTCGCTGGGCCTTTCAGGCGCACGTCGATCAGCGCGGGCACCGGGATCGCGGAGCCCGTGGCGGTGCCGATGCCGGTGCCGAGCCAGGGCTCGATCAGCGCGTCGAGTTCGGCCTGCGGCACCAGCCGGAGGCCGGCAATGCCGGGCATGGTCTTGATGGTATCGACCGCGCGCCGGGCCTGCGCGGTGCGGATGTCGGCGCGCGGCTCCAGGATCTGGATAGTGACGCCGCCCTCGATCTCGGCCTTGGCGGAGGACACCGCATTGCCGAGCGCGAGGCCGGCGGCCAGGGCAATGACCGTCATTGCCACCATGATCGCGATGACCCAGGGCATCGGCCCCGACATGCGCGCCTGCGGAATCAGTTCCGCGCCCCTGGCCGTGAACAGGCGGCGCACCATTACGGCGTCTTTCGCGGCGGATAGCGCAGCGCGCCGGTGGGATCGGACAGGCGCCCGCGATCGAGCCGCATGATGAGGCTGTCGGGCACCTTGCGCAGCAGGTCGAGATCGTGGGTGGCGACCACCACGGTGGTGCCTTGCCGGTTGAGCATCTCGAACAGGCGGATGAGCTTCAGCGACATGTCGGGATCGACGTTGCCGGTCGGCTCGTCGGCGACCAGCATGGCCGGGCGCGCGATCACGGCGCGGGCGATGGCGACGCGCTGCTGCTCGCCGCCCGAAAGCGTGGGCGGGCGGGCGCCGATGCGGTCGGACAGCCCGACCCAGTCGAGAATGTCGCGCACCGGCCCGGCAAGGTCCTCTTCCCGGTGCCCGGCGACGCGCAGGGGCAGAGCAACATTGTCGAAGGCGGACAAGTGCGGGATCAGCCGGAAGTCCTGGAACACCACGCCGATCCGGCGGCGCAGTTGCGGCAGGCGGCTGCGCGGCATGGTGATCGCATCGGTGCCGAACATGCGGATCGCCCCGCGCGAGGGGCGCTGGGCGAGGTAGAGCAGCTTGAGCAGCGAGGTCTTGCCGGCACCGCTGGCCCCGGTGAGGAAATAGAACCGGCCCGGAAACAGGGTGAACGACAAGTCGCTCAGCACCTCGCGTTCGGTGCCGTAGCGCAGGCCGACATTGTCGAAATGGATGATTTCCCCGTCCGCGGTCATACTCGTCTGTTTACGGTTTCATGCATTCGCCGGGCCGAACGGGCGACGCGGCGGCTATAACGGCCAATGAATGTGGAAAAAAGGGGAACCGAGCACGAACCCACAGGCAGGGCGCTTGTCGCACGCATGACAACCGTGTTTATGGAGCAGACCATGATTATCGCCTGCCCTGCCTGCTCTACGCGGTATGCCGTCCCGGACAGCGCCATCGGGGTGGATGGCCGTACGGTTCGCTGCGCGAAGTGCCGCCACAGCTGGTTCCAGGAAGGGCCGGAGCTGTTGCTGGAGGGCGTGCCGTCGGCGCTTGCCGCGCAAGCCGCCGAACACCCCGCAGCGGCGCCGGCTGCCCGGCCGGAGCCCACTTCGCCGCCCCGCAGGGACGTGCCGCCGCAGCCCGTGGCGCAGGAGGCTGCGCCGGTCGCCGCTCCCGAGCGCGAGGTTGAGCCCGAAGTCGATCCGCTGCCGCCGCCGCCGGTTCCGCCGCAGCGCGTCGGGCGCTCGGCTGCGGCTTATTACGACGATACCGAAAACAAGCCCTATGCCGATGAATCGGTGTCGAGCTTCGATTTCTCGCCGCCGTTCCGCCCGCGCCGCAACTGGACCAAGATCGGCACTTATGCCGCCGGGATCTTTGCCGTGGTGACGCTGGGGCTGGCTGGCGCGATTGCCTGGGGCGGGTTGCCCGACTGGGTGCCGCTGCCGCGCGCGACGTTCCAGCAGGCGCAGCCTGACCTCCAGCTCGATTTCCCGCGCAACCGGCAGGACCGCAAGCCGCTGCCCGACGGCAGCGAGTTTTTCAGTGTCAGCGGCACGATCAGCAATATCGGCAGCGAGGCGCGCTATGTCCCTTCGCTGCTGGTGGTGCTGCGCGATGAGCGCGAGCGGATCGTCTATGAAAAGGAAGTGGTGCCGCCCAAGCGCAAGCTGGCGCCGGGCGAGACGATTACCATCAACGAAGCGCTGACCGATATCCCCAAGGCGGCCCATGCCGCGGAGATCGGCTGGAAGCCGGACTGACGTCCAATGCCTCTCGCGTCCGGGGCTTTTCCACGGGTGCCGGAAGATTCTCGAAAATATTGTTCGCGACTCGCTTGCGGCCTCCGAATCCCTTTGCTAAGGGCGCGCTCCTGCCACGGGGCGGATGCAAATCCAGCCCCGTTGATTTAGCGGTCGTGGCGGAATTGGTAGACGCGCAACGTTGAGGTCGTTGTGGGCGAAAGCCCGTGGAAGTTCGAGTCTTCTCGACCGCACCAATCCCTTGAAATCATCGAAGAATTTCAAGTGGTTAGGGTGAGGGTGGAAAATCAAACCACCCTTTAAGCCACCCAAAATCATGTGCTTTGACGAGCAGTCATGGGTGCGCATGTTGCCCTTGTTTGGCGACTCACCATCATCCTGATACGGTGCCCATACCTCGGGGTATTGTCGTAACCGGGGCATCGCGATGCTCACTTCCAAAGGAGCACCGTGATGAGGATACTTTCAAAGCGTCAGCTGAGGGAGCTTGTTCTCTATTCCCCGCAGCACATTGCGCGTCTGGAGAAGGCAGGCCAATTCCCCAAGCGGGTACAGCTGGGCCCGAGCAGAGTGGGATGGGTTGAGGAGGAAATCCTGGACTGGCTTTCCGCCAAGCTGAAACGCCGCGAGGAACCACAACGACACTCCTCTTGAAGGAGCGGGTGGCCGGGCACGCCCTGTCCGGCCACCCAATGGGGACGGGCATAGGCACCGGCATAGGCTCCCGTATTCTGGGCAGGGGTATAATCTCCGCCAAAGCCCCGCACATTTCCCACTTCTAGCACACGTCGGCAGTCCGACACCCTCCCACCACCCCCTATTCTCCACCCCCAGCCTTCTTCACGCTCCCTGGCAAACGAAGTCAGGTGCGACATTAAAGGTTGTTCACTATGTCAACTAACTTTTGAGAGTTGGTGGATCGTACCATAGGTTAGTGATCTGGGAGGGTGAGTTGTCATGCAGCTCAAACTACGACGGTCACAACGCGACTCCGGTCTTGTCTCAACGAAAGTCATCTTCTGCCTGTATGCCCGGGCAGAACTTTCGCCACACGAGCGGGCTAATCTTGTTCGGTACAAACTGTACAATCAGGTCATCTACAACAGCGCGTCTTCAAGACGCTCTCTCGACAAGAGTCTGGCGGCGACCGCCGAAGGAACGGCCAAAGGCTTCGCCACAGGCATGTTCCACATGGCGCTGGTGGCGATGAAGCTGAACATCACCGTCCGCAACCTGGAGCAGGGCCAGTACATCGAATGCAAGGATATGAACGAACTCCAGGCCGCCGAAGACGCCATCATGGAAGCCTGCCAGAGACTTAAATCGTACCTGGATACGGCGGCGACGTTTGACGGCAAGGATTTGCTGTTCGATTTCTCAGGCGACGAACCGAAGCTCGTCGCGCAGGCGGCTCGGCCCGAACCCATTCTGGCGCCGCCGGTGCCCATGCCCGCATCGGCCTTGGAAACGTCAGCCGACACGCCTGCTCTCACTCCGCCTGATTGGGAGACCGCGTATGAAGGTGAGTATGACTATACGGACGACCAAGACGACGCCTCCCTTGGTCTCGTGGAGCAATGGATCAGGCAGATAAGCCGGGCAACGGGGCTCGAAGAGAAGCACGTTGCCTTACTCATCACCGGGGCCGTCGCGCTCCTGCTCGGCCTCTTGCTCTCCATGTGCCATGGTTGAGATTCCCAAGCCTTCGACATACACGCCGCTGTTTCGAAGGTTCGGGAGCGAGAAGGACCGCGAGCTGCGCGAGGTCCGCCACCTCTACGAGTGGGTGGCACAGCAGGATGCCGCATTCGAGAGCCAGAGCAAGGCGCTGAACGACGTATTTTGTCCGTCAGGCGTACCGTGGGCACTGATCGACTCGTTCTCCCACCTGATTGCCTACCTTATCGAAGATTGTCCCGGCTTTGTGCCAACACCGCCGCCCATGTTTGCACGGATGAGCATGCAGGAGTTCGTCGAGTACCGGAACCTCCTCTATGCCAAGCAGCACTTCCACCAGAACAGGACGGCGCTGGTTGCGCAGATGCAGGAGGCCTTCGGGCGGATCTGCGGCGGCCTGGTTGAACTGCTGCCTGAGGTCGATGATCCTTCCCCCTTTACCGTTCCCTTGGCTTGTTGCCTTCCTGATCCCGGTGACGTGATCCACGGCCTCACCCAAGTCCTCGGCCACTACGCAAAGTACGGCCTGTTCTGTACCATCACCGAGCAGATATACCGCAACCTCTGCGAGGTGTCCGGGCGCGACCCGAGCGGCCAAGGCAGCAAGCCCTGGCGCTTTGCCCACGAGAGCCCGCTATCGCCCGTCGAACTGGCCAACACCTATCTGAAGGGCTCTCCCTTCCATGACCTGTTCCTGACGCCAGTGCCGCTCAAGCTGACCCACCAAGACCGGTTCAACCACTGGCATGTCCTAGCAGGCAGCGGGCAGGGCAAGACGGTCCTAATCGAGAACCTGATCCGGTACGACCTGGCAAGCTCTGATCCCCCGAGCATCGTGCTTATCGATCCGCATTCGGACCTCGTGCGCAAGCTGGTGCGGTCGGATCTTGGCATTGAGGATCGGCTGATCCTTATTGATCCGCGCGACACACAGTTTCCGGTGGCGCTCAATCCCTTTGCGGTCAACCGGGAGCGCTTTGCCCACTACGACGACGCGACCAAAGAGCAGGTCACGGCCGGTGTGCTGCAGACCTTCGGCTTTCTGTGGAACGGGCTCACCAACCTAACGCTGACCGGCAAGCAGGACGTGTTCTTCCGGTACGTCACCCGGCTCATGCTCACCCTGCCAGACGTGGAGGGCCGCAACGCGACCATCCTCGACATGCTGAAGCTCATGGGCGATCCCGCGCCCTATGCCCGGGCCATCGAAGCGCTCCCGGACATTCCGCGTGAGTTCTTCATGCGGGACTTCATGAGCAAGACCTTTGATGGCACCAAGGAGCAGGTCCGCTACCGCCTACAAGCGATCATCGAGAGCCCGACTATGGCACGGCTCTTCACCGCGCCGGAAACCAAGATCGATCTCTTCTCCGAGATGAACCGGGGCGCCGTGATCCTCGTTGATACCGCCAAGGACTTTCTGAAGGACGATTCCGCCGTCTTCGGCAAGCTGATCATTTCGCTCGTCCTCCAGGCCATACTGGAGCGGGCTGCCATTCCCGAGGCGGATCGCAAACCAACCTTCCTCATGGTGGACGAGGGCGGGAGCTTCTTCTCTCAGAACATCGATGACCTGCTGACCGAGGCTCGCAAGTACAAATGTGGGATATTGGCGGCCCATCAGTACCTAGATCAGGCCAAGCCTTCCCTGCGCGCTTCGTTTGCGGCCAACACCGGCATCAAGTTCGCCTCGGGGCTTTCGGCACAAGACGCCGCCGTCATGGCGCGAGATATGCGTACCAGTGCGGATTTCATTCTTTCGCAGCCCAAGCTTCAGTTTGCCGCTCACATTCGGGGCGTGACGCCGTCAGCGGTGTCCATTCCCATCACACCCATGGATCGGCCGCCACAGCTCTCGGACGACGCCTATTTCCAGCTTATCGCGCGCAATCGCGAGCGGGTGG
>NZ_BCTX01000084.1 GCF_001590985.1 Novosphingobium naphthalenivorans NBRC 102051 | reverse complement strand
TTTTCACCCGAAGGGCGGATCGATGTCGAAGTCGTGTCCACAGAGATCACGCGTTTGAAGCGGTCTTCGGCAGTCACTGAGCCGAACGGCGATGGATTGGAATTTCTCTTGGGCACCAATGCCTTGTCGCAGCTCGATCCGTTCGATCGCGTCCAATTGGGTTTTGTCGTCGAAACGTGCCGAAACAGCCATTCGCTGTCCGATGCGGGCCGAAAGCTGTTTTCCGCGTCACGAGAAAGGCGCTCAAGCACCAATGACGCCGACAGATTACGGAAATATCTCGCTCGATTTGACCTGACCTGGGATCTAGTTGTCCAACGGAATGATTGAAGCGTCAGGTTGGTTTCCAATCTCCGCGACAAGGTCCCTGCTCATCCGCAACGTATCGGCATCCGCGTTATCCAAAATTTCCATGGGACCCGTCCGGGCATGGACCGACATCGGCGACAGTGCCAGAAGAGCCAGCGGCAAGACTTTCAACTGCATGTTCCATCCTTTCGGAAAAGAGGCCGCGCCGCCAGGGGGTGGGGCGGGGAAAGCGACGCGGCCTCACGCGACCAGAGACTGGCACCGCGTTCAGAAATTCAATGAGCAAAGCTCCCCACTCCTGCCGTCACCGTTGCGCACAGAACCCGACGTCAGGACGGCAAGACAGCCCGTCATCACGAAAGTTCGCTTCATCATGCTCTCCTTGCGCCCCCGGCGGCGGGGTATGCTGATGGAATGACGCATCGGCGTAAGCGGGGTGATGCTCGGTGGAGACAAAGCGTGACCGAATGTTACGCGTGCGCGGTTACATGCAGCGGGCGTTCTTCACCTTCGTATGACCTCGCCCGTCACGATTGTGCCTGCGCCGCCACAGCGGCCTTTGCCGCGCCCATCTCTGATATTATGCTCCGATTGCCAGGGCCCATCAGCCGCCGCCTTTCCCGATCGGCACGATCCGTCCGTCCTCCAGCTCGATCACGCGATCAAACAGGTCAAGCGAGCGCGGATCGTGGGTGACCACCATGACGCAAGCCGCGCGCTCGATCGCGATGCGGCGGAACAGTTCCATCACCTGACGCCCCCGCACGCTATCCAGCGCAGCGGTAGGCTCGTCGGCCAGGATCAGCGGCGGATCGTTCGCCAGCGCGCGGGCAATCGCAACGCGTTGCTGCTCGCCGCCCGAGAGGCGCGATGGCCGGTTATCGATCCGGTGGCCAAGATCGAGCGCCTGCAGCAGCTCCACCGCGTAGCCGTGGGCTTCCGGCGGTGCGATATTCGCAATCTCCAGCGCGACGGCCACGTTTTCGGCTGCGGTCAGGAAGGGAATGAGGTTCGCCTTCTGGAATACAAAGCCGATATTGTCCCGCCGGAAGCCGCGCAGCCCGTCAAGGTCGGCATCGGGATAGGAGACGAGCTGACCGCGAATGCGCACTTCGCCGAAAGTCGGCGGCTCCAGCAATCCGCAGATCAGCAGCAGCGTGCTCTTGCCCGAACCACTGGGCCCCGTGATGCCGATCAGTTCCCCGGCATGGGCATCGAGCGAGGCATCGTCGAGCGCGCGCACGATCGTATCGCCGCTCTGATAATGGCGTGAGGCGCCCCGCACGCTGAGCAAGGGGGCTCCGTTCACGACAGCACTTCCTGCGCCCGGACTTTCAGGGCACGGGAAATGCCGAACCAGCTGGCCACCACGCAGATCCCGCAAAGGATCGCGAACAGCAAGGCGAGATCGCGCGGCAGCATGACAATGCGCCGGGGGAACCAGGGGAACACGGTGTTGGAGAGCAGCAGCGCCAGCACAAATCCGAACAGGCCGATCAGCGCCGCCTGCTGCAGGATCATCGACACGATCCGGGCATTGGCCGCGCCCAGCAGCTTCATCAGCGCAATCTGGTGCAGTTTCTCCATCGTCATCGTGTAGAGGATCAGCGAGATCACGATCGCCGTGACCAGCAGCAGCACCGATGCGAAAGCCAATATCTGGATGCGCAGCCGCCACAAGCGCTGGTTCAGCAACAGATCGCGCTGCTCGGCCCTGCTGATGACATTGGCATCGCCCCAGTGCATCACCGCCGCCTTCACTTGGGCAACGTCCGCGCCCGGCTGAAGGCTGACCAGAACCGCCGCGATCTTGCTGTCCTGCGACACAGAGCTTTGGCCCGTGTCGGCGGGCTGGGACGCGGCGGTGCCATTGGCCTCGCGCGCCAGCAGCACCTGCTCGCTGGGCCGGCGCGAAGCGATCGCCATGGCATCGTTGATGGAAACGAACATCAACCCGTCGCCAGCGGAATCGACGAGCCCGCGCGTGAGGCCCACGATGGTGTAGTCATCTTTGGCCAGTCGCACCTTGGCGCCCAAGGGCAAGCCGATGCTGACATCCGCCACGGCCTCGAAATGGGCTGCGTCCAGGTGGCGTCCGGCCGTGAGTGCAAACCAGCCGCCACGGTCCTTGGGATAATCGAGGCCGGTGATCGTCGCGCGCCGGGGCTTGCCCGCATACGCGAACTGCTGGCTGAACTGTACGAAACGCCGCACTTCTGCCACGCCCGGCACGCCTTCCACGCGGCGGTCCATCGTTGCGGAGATGGACGAGCCTTCCGCGAAGGGCCCCACCCGCTCGCCCTGCACAACCCACAAGTCGGCACCGATACGGTCAATCACCAGAAGCGCATCCGCTACGATACCGCGATAGAGGCCAATTGCCCCGATCGCGCCCATCAGCAGGAACCCGATGCCCAGAGCGGTGAGCGCGAACCGGGCCAGGCTGAAGCGAATATCCTTGATCGCGAGATTCACGACACCCCGCCATTTTGCCGCGCGACTGGCATCAGCGCGTAGGCATCTTGCGGCAGAACAAGCACGTCCCCCGGCTTCAATCCCTTGCGCACGGCCCGTTTCGGACCGCTGCCAGACAGCTCGACCGTCCGGCGCCGCGCCCGGCCGCCATTGAGCACCCAGACAGCGGCCCGGTCCTTGCCCGGAATGACGAAGGAGACCGGAATGACGAGCGTATCGGGCCTGACGGAAAGCAGGACTTCGACGGTCGCACGCTGGCTGAGCGCCCAGTCTGCGGGCAAGCGGTCGGCAACGATGTCCACGGTAAACTCGCGCGTCTCGGGATCGACCTCACGGCCAAGCCGCAGGACATGGCCCGCCAGCGGCCGGTCCTGCGCCGAAGGGAAACGGATGCGCGCGGCCTGCCCCGCATGGATCGCACCGATGGCGCTTTCATCAAACCGCGCGGTAATGACGATACTCGCCGGATCGACGATTTCCATGATCGCACTTCCGGCCGTCAGCACATCGCCGACATTGCGGTTGCGCACTGCCACGACCCCGCCGAACGGCGCGCGCACGGTCGCCATGGCGAGCTGGGCCTCGTCGGCGCGCAGGCCGGCCGCGGCCGCCTTGGTCTGCGCCTGGGCCTGGCTGATGGAACTGCGCATGGCCGCGACCCGCGCCTCGCCCTCGCGCAGCGAAGCCTGCGCCTGATCGTAGCTCGAACCCGACACCCAGCCGTCCCGCCGCAGCTTCGCCTGCCGGTCGAAGGACGCGCGCGCATTGGCCAGCGTCGCCTGCGCACTGGCAAGGTTGGCACTCGCCTCGCGCTGCGCGTCCTGTGCGGCAACCATCCCGGCACGCGACGCCGAGACTTTGCCGAGCAGATCGTCCTGCTCGATCACCGCCACGACCTGCCCAGCCGCAACCACGTCGTTGCGGTCGGCAAGAATCCGCGTCACTCTGCCGCTGATACGCGAACTCACATCCGCCTTGTTGATCGCGTCCAGCACGGCAGGCCCGGAAAGCGTCTGCTCGTAGATGCCCCGGCGCACCGTGTAGATCCCCACTTCATGCGGCCACACATAGCGCCATGCCAGCATGGCCAGCACGATGGCGGCCAACGCCGCCACCAGCCCATAGAGTGCCGGACTGACCTCGCGTTGCCGCGCCACTGGACGGTTGAGCGACAGATTTCCGGCGGGATGCTTATCGTTCATCAAAATATGTGCTCATGACGGGATGAGGCACTTCTCCTCGCCGCGTGTAAGCTGCCCAATTCCTCCACATTGCGAAGTGTAACGAAAGGTTACGCGAGGCGTTCAGCGGTTTCCTTCGCGCATGGGCAAGGGCACAATGCGCGGGTGGAAAACAGTCTGATCGCCGTAGTCGAGGACGACCGCGAAATTCGCACCATGGTCGTCGAGCTTCTCGCCCGCGAAGGGTTCGTGCCAGCCGGCTGCAAGTCGGCGGAGGAATTCGATCGCCTGCTGGAACGCCAGCGCATCGATCTGGTCGTGCTCGATGTCATGCTGCCGGGCGAGGACGGGCTGTCCTTGTGCCGCCGGCTGCGGGCACGCCATGACGTTCCGGTGCTGATGGTCACGGCCAAGGCCGACGACATCGATCGTATCGTCGGCCTGGAAATCGGCGCAGACGATTATCTGCCCAAGCCCTTCAATCCACGCGAGCTGATTGCCCGGGTGCGGGCGATCCTGCGCCGCACGCGCGACGCCAATCGCGTCACCGCCCCGCTGAGCGCGGAGCGCTTTTCCTTCATGGGCTGGCTGTTCGACACGGGCTGCCGGTCACTGCTCGATCCGGATGGACAAGTGATCGACCTGACTGGCGGCGAGTTCGACCTGCTGACCAGCTTCGTCACGCATCCCCAGCGCGTGCTGAACCGGGATCAGTTGCTCGACTGGACACGGGGGCGCAATGCGGTGCCCTATGACCGTTCCGTCGACGTCCAGCTCAGCCGTCTGCGCCGCAAGCTCATGCAGCATCCGTCCGGTGAGACGCTGATCAAGACCGTGCGCGGCGGGGGCTATATCTTCGTCGCAAGGGTCGACAAGGCATGACGGCCAAGGGCCTCGCCGTATGAGCGTGTCGAACAACCTTTCGCTGCGCATCGCGGCCATGCTGCTGATCGGCTTCATACTCATCCAGACTGTCGCCACGGTCCTGCTGATCCTGCCCAACCGGGTCTACGAGGAGCCCGCCAGCAACCTGCCGCCCCCCGAACAGGTCAAGGCCATGGCCGCCACGCTCGAAGCCCTTCCCCCAGACCTGCAAGCCGGGGCTATCGCGACCTTCGACGATTCGACCTTCCAGGCCAAGGTCGTGACAACCCTGCCGTCCGTCCGTTCCGAAAAGGAGGGCCGGCTTTCCAGCCAGCGCGAGGCCTATCTTGCCGCCTTCGCCGATCGCCCGGTCCTGCTCTGGCGCGAGGGGGCCATCATCCATCACCCGCTTGAGAACCAGCCCGGCCCCCAGAACTTCATCGACCCCACCAAGCTCGCCGTCGGCTTGCGAGACGGGCGCTGGCTGCTGATCGACAGCCGGCCTTCGGCGGCAGTGCAGGCCTACATGCGCAAGCGCGCCTATCTCGGCATCGCGTTGGGTACGGTTATGCTGTTCGCCCTCGGGCTCGCCGTTCGCCAGACGACCCGCCCGATCAGCCAGCTTTCACGCCGCATCCGCGATTTCTCGGACAAGCTCGACGCGCCCGATCTGCCTCTGCAAGGCGCCCAGGAACTGCGCGATGTCAGCGCTGCCTTCAACGACATGAAGGCACGCATTCGCGGGCTGGTCAACGAGCGAACACGGCTGCTGGCCGCTGTCGCCCACGACATGCGGACTTATCTCACGCGCTTGCGGCTGCGCGCGGAGTTCATCGACGATCCCGAGCATCGTCAACGCGCCATTCGCGATCTCGCCGAAATGCATGATCTTCTGGAGGATACGCTGCTGTTCGCGCGGCAGGACGCCCTGCCCGACCCCGAGCTGCGGCGGATCGATCTGAGCGCGGAACTCATGGCCATGGAAGAGATATGCCGCGAGACCGGCGATGCCATCGTGATCGACCCGCTGCCCTCCCCCCTCCCGGTCAAGGCCGAGCCGCTGGCGCTGCGCCGGATCTTCGCGAACCTGATCGACAACGGATTGCGCTACGGAAGCCATGTGCACTTCCGCGCCGATCGGCACGGCAATACCGTAACCCTGACAGTCGAAGACGATGGGCCTGGCGTTCCCGAGCCGGCGCTGGCAAGGCTTGGGGAACCCTTCGAGCGGCTCGATCCCTCACGCGACCGAGCAACCGGCGGAGCCGGGCTGGGGCTGGCCATCGTTCGGGCCCTGGCCGAACGCAACGGCATAGCGGTGCACTTCGAGAACGCCCCTGCTTCGGGCCTGCGGGTGATCTTGACCTTCACCGGTCAGGATGGCGGCGAAGGTTTGTAGTATGCCGCCACCCGGCGGCTCACCACGCGCGAAATCCGGGCGATATCGCCTCCGCCGCCGTCATGCAGGCCGGCCGCAATCCTTATCGTGCCCCCTATCGCCAGATGCATGACCTCGCCAGTCGCGGCGGCTACCCCGCCCGGCAGGATGAGCCCCGGCCTGGCGCCGCTGTGCGCCCGCGCATCCAGTGTAAAACTGGAACCTCCGGGCGTGACGAGGGTTGCGGCAACTGTCATCGCCGACTTGCCGGCACCGAAGCCGATCAGCATCCGCGCAGCCTCGTCTCCGCGCCGGTAATCGACGATCCGCAAGTCCAGACGCGTTGCCGGCACGCTCCCCGGCCTTGCGGTACTGATCGCAGGCAGGCCCCGCTTGCGCATGTCCTTGACGAGGCGATTTTCCAACTTGGCCGCTACGTCCCGCAAAGTCCGGTCTGACGAAGCGGGCACGGCCACATCGACAACGATGGTTTCCGGCGCGGTCGCGGTTGACCCCACGGCCGTGAAGCCCGTGATCCTGGCTCCGGCACAGCCCGCCAACAGGATGGCCGGAGCCAGCGTGGCAATGCGCCATGGCTTTCGGTGCTGCCCGGCGATTCCCGTGACGGCGATCACCAGAACACCGGACCGAGCCGAACGACCACGCCGGTCTGGTTCACCACCAGCACGATCCGGTTTCCGGCAAAGATCCAGCTGCATCCGGCTGGTGCCGCGGCAAGGCCATAGACCGCCGGCGCCGGCACATAGTACCGCCGCAGCGGAACCGGAACGACGACACCCACTGCCCAGACCCGTCCATAATAGCCGGTAGGAACCCGGTAATAGCCATAGCCCGGCGCGTAATAGTAACCCCGCCGCGGGCCGCGGTAGACCGGCGGCGGCGGAGCATCGCGATGGACCTCCCGCGTGGCGGTACCGCCGTTTGGCCCGGTGACGGTCGTGCTACGGTTATACGTGCCGCCGCCCCAGTTCGCATCGCGCGAAGCGCTGACTTGCCGTCCATCGTTGGTGGTCACGCTGCGATCGACGGAGCGCCATCCCGGCCCGCCCTGAGCCGAACGCTGGGCGCTCCACCCGCCGCCGTTCGGCCCTTGCACATGAACACTGCCATGCCGGGCCTGCGCTGCAGCCGGAAGCGGCATGGCAGCCAGAATGGTGATTGCGAGAATTGCTGTTCGAGGAGACATGACTATCGCTCCTTGGTCTTCGGTTATCCCCTGATGACCGCACAGTGCACAAACGCCGTAACGCCAGTAATGCGAGGGGATAACCGCGCGTTTCGAAGTGTATCAGGCCCTCTAGAAAGCCTGCGGAACTTTGACCGGCGTGCCATCCTGCGCGGGCAACGGTGCCGTGGAAGGCGCTATCCGCGCCGGTTCGGGGTCAAAGGAATAGTCGAAGACCTTGCCGCGAACGCGGCGGTAGTTGCTGCCGGGATCGCTTGTGCCGGACATGTCCAGCCCCAGTTCGCGCGCGTCTGCATGCCCCATCACAGCCAGCAGCGTAAAGCCCGCCACATAGGCGTCCCGCTGTGCCGTGACGAGCTGGCCTCTGGCACTGAGAGCTTCCTGCTGCGCATTCAGGATATCGAGCACCGTTCTGGTCCCCACGGAATGCTCTGCCTTCACACCCTGGAGCGCGAGTTCCGCCGCCTCGACGGCCGACTGCATGGAGGCGATGGTAGCCAGCGCGGCCCGCCAGCTCGCATAGGAGGCGCGCACTTGCGCGACTACGCCACGCTCCACTTCCATCGCATGTTCCATTGCGGCGGATTTTCGGGCCTGCGCCTGACGCTGTGCCGCCGCAGGCCGGCCGCCCTGGTACAGCGGGAGACTGATCGAAAGGCCCACCGCGGCATTGCGGTTGGTGGCCGATCCCCAGCGGGAATCTTCACTTCCCAGAAAGTCCGCATAGCTGCCATCAGCGAAAGCCGTCACGCGCGGCATGACCTGCCCTTTGGCGGCCCTGACATCGTAACCCGCAGCCGTTATGTCCTGGCGCGAGGCGGTCAGATCGGGGTTGTCGGACAAAGCATCGGCGACGGCAGCATCCGGCGTGTCGGGCAGCCCCTGCAATGTCGGCGGGATTTCGAGATCCTGCGGCGGGGAGCCCACCAACGCCAGATAGTTTTCCTTGGAGCCGATCAGTTGCGCCCGCGCGCGTTCCAGATCGGCCAGAGCCATATCCAGGCGCGACTGCGACTGCACGACGTCCGTGCGGGTCAGATCACCAACCGCATACCGGTCTGAAACTGCACGACGATTGACTTCGAGTGTCGCGACGTTCCCCTCGTTGAGGACAACCAGTTCGCTGTCGCGGATCACGTCCATGTAGGCTGCCGCGACGCTGGAAAACACGGCTGCCTCGGTGCCGCGCAGGCCGCTCCGTCCTGCCTCGACCTGGGCTCTGGCGGCCCGGACGGCATTGCGGATCGAGCCCCCGCTGTAGAGCGGAACCGAAACCGACGCCTGACCGGCAAGCGAGCGGGCAGGCGTCGTCTCTAGGGAATAGCCCGTGTTCGGGAAGGTTTGCGCAGTGCGCGCAATCTGCTCGGTGTAGCTAATGCCCGCCGAGGCGGCCGGGCGGCCATCCGCCTTGGCCAACGGCACGAATTCATCCGTCGCACGCTGGTTTGCCCGCGCCGCGGCAAGTGTCGGGTTGGTCCGGTAAGCTGCGGCGAGGGCATCCTGCAGCGTTTCAGCTTCGACAGGCCCTGCGACGGCGATGCCGAGCACCAGGGCGAGCTTGCTTCGCAAGGCGAGGCCACGCCTCGCATCGATAACGGATAGGGGCATCGCCCGCTTGACCATGGCGTGTTCCTGGCGGCTGTACAGTTCAGCCGCCCGCTCTCGCCGAAGCCAGTCACCGCCGTGCTGCACACCGATGACCGAGCGTTACGAATTGTATCGGCAAGCAAGAACGGAAAGGCACGGAGACCGATCGATCCAGCCTCCCCCGTCTCGCATCCACGCATCTTTGCCCCGCAGGCCGGAAACTCAGTTCTTCCCCTCGACCCGACCGACAAAATCATCCCTTGCCCAAATCAACGGATTGGATCCTTCTCCCACGTGCCCGGGCTGCGGATCTCCGGAGAAAATCCGGCTGGCCAAAAGCCAGCGGCCATCCACCATGTGGAATTCATCCCTATACATCCCGGTCGAAAGAATACCCGCAGCCGGCACATTTCCGACACGAACGAACATGACATAGGTCCGTGTCTGCACGACGTCCTTGCCGACACTTTCGATCAACGGCGGTTGTACCCAGTGACGGCCATGCCCCCTGACGGAATCCCACAAGATCTCGCAAAGGCGGCGCAGGCCCTCGGGACCGCGGAAGGGCCCCGCCAAAGGATCGTCCGATGGGATGCCCGCGATCTCGAAGAACCCGTCAGCGGTAAAGCATTCGGCAAGATCGCCGGGCCGTCCGAAATCGACCGCGTGCGAATACCGGACCATCAGGTGGCAAATCCGGCTGTAATCAAGCGGATCAATTTCCATAAGCCCCCCTTCGGAAAGCTGTCATTTCTGACCCGGCACGCCGCGCAGCGCGTAACCGCCATCGGCGATGAATTCCGATCCGGTCGAGAACGTCGCCTCACTGGCGATGAAAAGCACCATCCGCGCGATCTCATTCGGGTCCGCATTTCGCGCGATAGGCAGGCTGTCGACCGGAATATGCGGTTCACCCGTTTCGGGATGGTAGGCCATGGGCGTCTCGACGATGCCGGGATGCACCGAGTTGACGCGAATGTTGTCGGGGGCAAGCTCGGCCGCCGCCGTCTTGGTGAGCGAGCGGATCGCCCATTTACTGGCGCCATAGGCCGCCAGGCCGGGCGTAGCCTGCAGGCCGGCCATGGACGAGATGTTCACGATCGCGCCTCCGCCAGCCTTGCGCATTGATGGCGCCACGGCGCGAATGCCCAGCAGCGAGCCGATGAGATTGATATCGAACACCTTGCGCCAGTTCTCCAGCGCCAGATCCTCGATGCCGCCCATGCCGACAATGCCGGCATTGTTCACCAGCACAGTGACCGGCCCCACATCCGCTTCCACCTTTTCGACGGCCGCATGCCATGCATCGGCATCTGTCACGTCCAGCGGCACGAAGCGGCAACCCACGCCCAGTTCCGCGATCAGGCTGCCATCGTTCTCCTGAGCGTCTGTCAGGATGACGCTTGCCCCTTCCGCCGCGAAATTCCTCGCCATTGCCGAGCCAAGCGCCCCCAGTGCCCCAGTGATGAGCACGACTGCCTTTGCAAACCTCTCTGCCATTCCAACTCTCTCTCTCTCGTCGCTTTTCCCAAACTTCGGGCTGGGATCAGAAGTTCTCTGCGATCCTGACTTCAAGACCGTCGAGATCGGCGGTCATGTGCAATTGGCAGGAGAGACGCGAGTATTCGTCGCGGCAGTCAGAGCTATCGAGAAGGACGTCCTCGTCCTCGCTGATCGGCGGCAGCTTGCCGATGAACCCGGGGGCGACGTGGACATGACAGGTGGCGCAGCTGCAGGCGCCGCCACACTGGGCGATCAGTTCATCGAAGCCATTGTTACGGATCGCTTCCATCACCGAAACGCCTTCGGGCGCCTCCACGGCAAACTTCTCACCTTCGCGATTGATGACATTCAATTTGGGCATCGTAGCCTACCTCGTTTCAGAAGTGGTCATGGTCCCGGCAATGCGGGACACGTTCAGAATCCGACCTGATCTCCGCCCTTGAGTGCGAGGATCTGGCGGGCTTCCTCGGGCGTCGCGACTTCCATCGAGAGTTGCTCGACAATGGAGCGGATCATGCGAACCTGCTCGGCGTTCGACGTCGCCAGCTTGCCCTTGCCGGCGTAGAGCGAGTCCTCCAGCCCGACACGCACATTCGCGCCGTTGAGCGCACCCATCGTCCCGAGCCGCAACTGGTGCTTGCCGCTGGCCATGACCGACCAGTGGTAATCGCCGCCAAACAGCCGGTCCGCCGTGCGCCGGGCATGCATCAGCGTCTCGCTGTCCGCGCCCTGACCGCCCAGAATGCCGAAGATCGACTGGACGAACAGCGGCGGTGTCACCAGCTTGCGATCGAGGAAATGCGCCAGCGTGTAGAGATGCGAGGTATCGTAGCACTCGAACTCGAACTTGGTGCCGTGGCCCTTGCCCAGCCGCTCCAGAATGCCTTCGATGTCAGCGAAGGTATTGCGGAAGATGGTCTCGCGCGAGCCTTCCAGCAGTTCGCGTTCCCACCCGAACTTGAAGTCCTTGTACTTGCCCAGCATCGGGAACATGCCGAAGTTCATCGACCCCATGTTGAGCGAGGCGAGTTCAGGCGAGGCGCGCTCCGCGGCCGCCAGCCTTTCCTCCAGCGTCATCGTCCACGAACCGCCGGTGGTGATGTTCACCACCGCGTCCGTCGATTGCTTGATGCGGGGCAGGAACTGCATGAACAGCGCCGGATCGGGCGACGGGCGTCCGTCTTCCGGATAGCGCGCATGCAAGTGCAGAATCGCCGCCCCCGCTTCCGCGGCCTCGATCGCCTGCGTCGCGATCTCGTCCGGTGTCACCGGAAGATGCGGGCTCATCGTCGGCGTATGCACCGCACCCGTCACCGCGCAGCTGATGATCACCTTGCTCATTGCGGCCTCCATGAAGAAGGGCTCCAAAAGCCATCGCCGCCGCGTTCCACATATATTGATGGAAGTATCATTCGATATCCTGAAGAAAAATCAGCACGCACAATTCGAAGCTTGATCTCAGCGCTGCGTGCCCGTGTTCTTGAAGCTGTTGCCATAGAAAGAATCCGCGCCATCGCCCGGCGTCCCCAGCACACGATCGCAAAGGTCCCGCGTCAGCAAATCCGTGAACGTATTGAGCGCATGGTTGCGGATCGCGGCGATTTCGCGAAAGTAATACTGCATCCGATTGCCGTTCTGGGCCGAGGAAGAGCCGGTGGAAAACCACAGCGTGTCCATCGCGTTCCAGCAGATCTTGATCACTTCGTAGGCCGTGTAGAGGTAGCGGATGTCATCCTCGACGGAGAATTCCTTCTCCCCCAGCATGTTCAGGCGTGCCGATTCCATCCAGCGCTGCGTGATATCGTTCAGCAGCGATTCCGCGACGGACGCCTGCCCCAGGACCGTTCCGTACCAGCGGCGGTAATCGCTGTCTTCGGAACGCAGGCCAATCGGCGGGCGCATGGTCGTGCGCTTCTTCATCTGGTCGGCATAGTAGTCGAGCGCGCCCTTCAGGGCACCCAGCGCAACTGCGGCGGGTTCCATGCCCAGGAAACTGAGATAGCGCCCGTAGTAAGCCGGATTATCACCATGCTTCGGGCTTTCCGGATCGCGAGGATCGGGTTGCAGCGTCAGCACTTCCTTGTGGATGACAAAGCGATCCTCGATCCGCGTATTCACAAACTTCAGGCTCTGCGAACCGCTGCCGTTGAGGCCAAGCATGTTGCCCCAGTTGTCGAGGAACTCCCAGTCCTTGCGATGCGCTACGAAAGTGACGGGCTTACCCTTGGTGCCATCCCGAAAAACCGGGATCGCCTGCGAGGAGAAGGCCGTCGCATAAGGTGCGCCCGAGCAGTAGTCATAAGTGCCCGACAGCAGCCAGCTGCCGTCTTCCTGCTCGACGAGTTCACCTTGGGGCTTGACCGTCAGCGGGCTGATGAAGTCCGGAGATTCGATGATTTCAGGCCACAGGTCCTGCTCGTACATCGTGCAAATGTTGATGGCGTGGGCCGCGCCGAAGCACATGCACCAGGCGGTTGACGGGCAGGCCCGCGCAATCGCGGTAACGACCTTCGTGTAGACATCGATCCCGTAACCATAGCCCCCCAGTTCCCGGGGCGCGAGAATGCGGCAGAACCCTGCGTCCAGAAAAGCATCATGGGTATCCTGCGCGTAGTAGCCGCGCTTTTCGGTTTCGCCGATCCGCGAGAGCAGCGTGGGGGCGATTTCCTCCGCGCGCCGGATCAGTTCCGCAGGGGTGGGAATCTGCGTGGAGCCACCGTTTTCCGCAGACGCGGCATTCTCCAAAGTTAACGTCATGACACGATCTCTCCCAGTATTGAGCAAATAGAATTGGCTGTCTCTTGCCCGCTATTGCGCCAGATAAGCCCCATCGATGACCAGTTCCGATCCGGTAACGAAGGTGGATTCGTCAGAGCAGAGCCAGACAATCGCCTGCGCCACTTCTTCCGCGGTTCCGAGCCGGCCGATCGGGTGCGCCGCCGTCAGCCCCTTGCGGGCTTCGCCTTCCTCTCCGACCAGCGCATCGACCAGTGGCGTGGCGATTGCGCCAGGACAGACCGCGTTGACGCGCACCCCGCAATCGGCCCCTTCGAGCGCGACCGATTTGGTAAGACCGATAATCGCATGCTTGCTGGCCGCATAAGGTGCGGATCCGGCCATGCCTGCCTTGCCCAGCACCGAAGAGAGATTGACGATGGCCCCGGATTTCTGCGCCGTCATCATCTTCATTTCCTCACGCATACACAGCCAGGGGCCCCGCACATTGACAGCCAGAATGAAATCGAAATCAGCGGTTTCGGCTTCCGCGATCGGGGCGAACATCGGCCCGCCCTTGCGTCCGCCGACACCGGCAATGTTGCAGGCAATGTCGAGCTGGCCGAAACGCTCGCGGATCTGGTCGAACATCTGCGTCACATCGGCTTCCGAGGAGACATCGCAACGGATGAAGAGCGGCGGCTCCCCCACCATCATCGCGATCGTTTCCTGCGCCTTGCGCTCATCGAGATCGGACAGGACGACGCGTGCACCGCGCTGTGCCAGGGCAATCGCGGTTGCCCGGCCAATGCCCGAAGCCGCCCCCGTCACCAGTGCGATCTTGCCCTGCAAGGACGTCATGATTCCACTTCTCCCTTAGAATTTCCCGGCAAGGTTCAACTCCGCTCCCGTCTATCGGCAGCACGCTTGCCCCGGGCCGAGCCGTGAGAACGGGACCGGGGCCGAAGGCGGCCATGGATTGCAATCGCAGGTTCCATACGGGCAACCCAGACACGCCTTCGGCTACCGCCTCAGCCCAAGCGTGGTCCGGGGGTGAAATCCAGATACAGCTCGGGAAGCGAGCGGATCTGGAACGTCGCCTCGAATTCGGGTTCGGGGTGAGCTGAGGACAGACGCACATCCTTGAGCCGGGTCAGCAGCCGCTCGAACGCGATGCGCATATCGGCACGCGCCAGGGTGTTGCCCAGGCAGGTATGGATGCCGCGTCCGAAACCGAGATGACGCCGCAGGTCCTTGCGGTCGATGTCGAAGTCCGCCGGGCGCTCCCATTTCGCCGGATCGCGGTTGGCAGCAAGGAAGCTGGCCTGAACGATCGCGCCCTCGGGAACGTCGTAGCCGGCGATCTGCGTGTCGCTCGTGGCCTTGCGGAACAGTGTGAGCACCGAAAGGTTCGTGCGGATCACTTCCTCGACAAAGTTCGGAATAAGCTTGGGATCGTCCTGCAGCCGTTTGAGGAGCACCGGATCCTTCATCAGCACATACATGCCTGCGGGGATGGCATTACCGGTTGTTTCGGTCCCCGCCAGGAGTATCTGCTGCACCAGCGAGGCGAGTTCGGAATCCGTCAGCCGGACGCCATCGACTTCACCGTTCGCCAGAGTGCTCAGGAAATTGTCCGCCGGCTCCTTGCGATAGCGCGCGGCAGCCTCAAGGACATAATTCTGCAGATCGATGATCTCATCGACCAGCGCCAGTTCCTTTTCCGGCGAGTTGGTGGGATCGATGCGCTCCAGCGAAGCGGCTGCCCATCTTACGAACTTGCCATAGTCCTTGCGTTCGATCCCGAAGTAGTCGGCCATGATAAAGGCCGGCAGCATGACACCGAATTCAGCCCGGATATCCACCGTGCCGCGTTCGATAAAGGCATCGATCAGGTCATCCGCCATCTGCTGGATCTTCGGCTCAAGCCGTTTGATCGCCGCGGGTGAGAAAGCCGGGCTGACCAGCGCCCGGTGCTTCGTGTGGCGCGGCGGATCGTCCGCATTGAGCAAGGCGGCTTCAAGCACGCCGTGCGTTTCGAACCGATGACGGATCTCGGCGGCGACCGGCGAAGTCGAGCGGTCAAAAATCACCCCGGTGTTGCTGGAGAAAAGCTCGGGATGATCCGCTACGTATGCAATGTCGTCATAGCGGGTAATCATGTACATGCCCGTACCGGGGTCATGATAGACCGGCGCATCGCTTTGCACCTTGTTGAAGAAATCAAACGGGCAGCGCTGGATTTCCGGGTTTGTCAGCGTGCCAAGTCCGCCCTCCACAGGCGCCTTTCCTTCGCTCATATGCCATCTCCTTTCCAGAATTCAGGTCTGGAATGCCTCGCAGTATTTCTGGTTTTCCTGTCGGCTGAGAATCCTACCCCGCCTTCGGCAAGCGCCTTGAAGGCGAGGTAGAATTTCCCAGTTTTTCTAGTACTTGTATCCAAGTGTAATGCCGTAGGTGACCGGCATGCCCGCAAACTTCGTCACCGTGTCGATGTTGTAGTTCACCGCGGTCCAGTAATAGGTATTGGTCACGTTGCGCCCCCAGATCTCGGCGCGCCAACGGCCGCTTTCGGACTCGATCCCGGCAGAAAGATCGAGCAATCCGTAAGCCTTGTTGGCCAGTGAAGGCAGGCCTGCATCGATCGCGGACTGATTGCCGAAGGCCGACACCGTCCTGGTCTGGTATGACCCGCGCGCCGCGACAAAGGCCGAGAGATCGTCACTGAGCGACCAGTCGTAACGAATGCCTCCCTGCAACGACCATTTCGGCGTGAAGGGGAAAGCCTCGCCCTTGAAGTCAATGGCATTTCCATAGGCATCGAAGTTCAGGAAGGTCCCGGTGACCTTGGCGTCGACATAGGTCGCCGCTCCATCGATCGTGAACCCGCCGTCATGCCAGACAAAGCTCGCTTCGGCACCGTTCACGCGGGACTTGGGAATGTTCAGAAGCGAAGGAAGCGGCCCGAAGATATCATCCAGGATGCGGCCCAGCATCTGCTTGTTCTTGTAGTCATAGTGGAAGGCCGCGAGGGTCAGATCGAGACGGCGATCGAACAACTGCCCCTTGTAGCCCACTTCGTATGCCTGCAGCGATTCCTGCACTGCAGGCACCAGCGTCTTGTAGCTGCTGGCGCCGACCGTGGGCAGCGAGCCCGCCTTGTAGCCCTTGCTAACCACCGTATAGAGCAGCGAATTCGGCGTGACCTTCCATTCCAGACCGACGCGCCAGGGGACATTGTCCTCATGCAATTCGGGACGATAGAAATGCCCGTTCGTCCCGTCCGGCAGGACGGTGTAGCACTGGGTGTCGAAATCGGGATTGTCCGGCCAGGTTGCCCTTATCGCGCCGGAGAAATCGGCAAGGGTGTCGCGCGATCCGTCGCAGGCCGCAAACTTTGAGTCCGCCTTTGTGTAGCGAATGCCGCCGTTCAGGGTGAGCGTCGGCGTCAACGGGTAAGAAACATTGGCAAAGATCGACTTGGTTTTGATGTCGCGAATGCTCACGTCGATGGCACTGTGCCAAGGATCGAGACCTGCCAGATAGGTCGTGATGTAACTCGCCGAGAAAAACGCGTTCAGATCATCGTACCATGAGGACTTGTCGCGTTCGTAGTTGGCGCCGATCATCCAGGTGCCTTCGCCCCCGATGCTGCCATGCAGACGCAGTTCCTGGAAGAAGGACCTGATCCTGGAATGGCCGGTGCTGGTATAGTTGAGGGTGTTGACACCCGCATAATCGAACTGGTCGCGTCCCTTCAGATGCTGATAGCTGGTTAGCGAGGTCAGCCCGATGTCGTCCGACAGATCAAGGTCCATCCGCAAGGCTGCCTGATAGAACTTACGGTCGAACTGCGGATGGTAGCCGTCCACCCAGTCGGCCGCCCGCGCGTTCGCCGGTGAGGGCTGGTTCGCCAGAACCGAAGCGAAACCGGGTTCGCTGGCAGCCGCCGGGAGATTGAGAACGAAGCCCACGAGTTGGCTCGCCTGGACATCGGACTTGTCGCGCCAGCCGTTGAGGTTGAGAGACATCCGGAAGCTGTCGCTCGGCTCCCAGTCGAGCAGGATACGTCCAGCCAGATAGTCCTTGTCGCCAAGCTTCTCATCACGGGTATTGCTTTTCTGCCAGGCACCGCCCTGATCCGTGGCGCCCGAAACCCTGACCCCCAGCGTATCCGAGATCGGGCCGCTGATGAAAGCGTCGAAGTGCATGGCATCGAAACGGCCGTACGTGGCGTTGAAGCCGGCCGACAGGGCGGGCGTGGGGCGGTTGGCGATGAAATTGACGGCACCGCCGGTCGCATTCTGGCCATAGAGAATGCCTTGCGGCCCCTTCAGCACTTCCACGCGCTGTACGTCGAGCATCGCACCACTGGACAGCACCGCATAGGGAAACGGCACCTCGTCCTGATAAAGACTGACCGTGGGCGGCGCCATGATGCCGAGCTCATAGAAACCCACGCCGCGAATGGTGTAGACCGGCGCGCCCTTGTAGCCTTTTGAAAGCTGCATGCTCGGTTCGATCTTGGCGAGATCCTCGACGCCAGTCACGCCGCGGGTCTCAAGCTGCTCACCCGTGGCAGCGGTGATCGAAAGCCCCACATCGGAGAGCTTCTGCTCGCGCTTTTGTGCCGTCACGATGATCTCGTGCTCGGCATTCGCCACAGCATCTCCGCCCGACGGTAGCGCCGCTTGATCACTGCCTTGCGCGAAAGCCGATACAGGAACGACACCTGACATCATCGCCGTAGCCGTCAAAGCCTGCACAATTGTGCTTCGCATATCTCTCACTCTCCCCTTGAGATGCTTTTGCATCTTTGTATTTTACGAACACCATCACCCAATCGAGATGATTGGCTGAGAAATAAATTATAAATCAAGCAGAAACGCTACTTATTATTTATTGCAATTCCAGATTACATGGCGAACTTTACTATCCACCTCATGCCTGATTGATCTATATTATTCGTGCGCTGGCACACCAGAGCTAATCTGGCCCTCGGTGGGAAATGTCATCCGAGAGGGAACTTTAGTCTTACTG
>NZ_BCTX01000083.1 GCF_001590985.1 Novosphingobium naphthalenivorans NBRC 102051 | reverse complement strand
AGCGTCCGCGGCCTAAGCGGGTATCAATGCGATCGGGCATCGAATCTGGAAATGCGCCCCCACCGCTGCGGAGAGAACCGCTATTTGAGCACGATACGCCGCCAGCAGCGATCGTGTGACAGGAAGGCCAAGGCCAGTACCGCCCTGGTCCCGCTTGCTGGTAAAGAAGGGATCGAACACTTTGTCCTGATCAGCAGGGGCAATGCCCGGTCCGTTGTCACGGACATCGACAAGAACATCGCTTCCGCTTTGGCTGACGGCGATGTCGAGGCGGGAAGCTCCCGACTGTCTTGCGTTTTCCGCCAGTGCGGTCAGTGCCGCCTGGAGGGCGCCGACATCGATCGCCAGAAGGGGCAGGTTCGCAGCAATGTCTACATGGATATGGAAGTCATCGCCTTGCAGCGCGTCTGCCACGTAAGCCGCAATCGAGGCCGCATCGGCCCTTGCGTTCGGCTCACCTACCAGCACGTCGGCCCGTGCCAGTTCCATCAACCGGCCGACCATGCGGGACAGCCGGTTGGCATCAGCGGCCATGTTGGCCAGGAAGCGCTCGCGCACGTCGGGCGGCATGTCCGACCCGTGATCCTCCAGCAGTTCGATCGTGCCCGAGATCGCCGCCAGAGGCGTCTTGAATTCGTGACTGACCGAAGCGGCAAAGTCGCGCAGATAGTTCGAACGCCTGGCGATGCTTTGGGCCATTTGCTCGAAATCGGCGAACAGCGCATCGATCTCCACCACCTTGAGTGCCGGGCGCCTGGCGGGAACGTGTCTGCCAGCGGCCAGTTCGCGCGTGGCGCGGCTCAATCCTTCGATCGGACGGACGATCGCGCGCGCGAGTACCGCCGTCAGAAACAGCAGGACCAGGAAGATGACGCCGACGCCCAGCGCGATCTTGCCGCGGTCCTCATACATTCCGCGAAACAGCGCGCGCGGTGAGCGCGAGACGAGGAGCGCGCCAACGACGCGATCTCCCACTTTCACCGGCCGGGCATAGTGAAGCCGAAGGTTGGCGGCGCGGCTCAGCCATTCGAGCGGATAATGCGGTTCGTACTTTTCGTTGCGGCGCAGCACTGTCCGGCCCCTGCCCGCAAGGGCCGCTTTCACCTCCGGCAGCATGGCAAGACTGCGGCCAGTTTCAGGCCCGTTCAGGACAATGCCGTTGCTGTCGAGCATGATGATCGAGGACAGGGTGGCGAGCCGGGTCTCGGCGAACGCCTGCTCCATTCGCCGAGCGACATCCTCGGCGCTCCCTTGCGGCGCGAAGCGGACTGACGCGGCGGACGGCCTCGGCGGCAGGATGGGAGACGAACTGAGATCCACTTCGGTCTGCCGGTCGCGGTATTCCGGGGGACCGGTAGGAGACGCGGGCGGAACCCCCGGCCACAACAGGGCTGCTGTAGCGCCAAGCGCGGCGGCCTGCGCCACGAGTTCAGCTTCGGTGCGCCGGACCAGCGCATTTTCATAGACGCGCAGGAATATGGCGCCCAGCCCCGGCAGCGCCGCCACGAACAGAAAGGTTCCTAGCAGGATCGTGCGCAGCCGCAGGACCGGCCAGACAGTTGCAACTAGCGCTTTGAGCCGGGCGATCATTCGCCAGCGGCCGCCCCGGTGCAGGCGCCGAGCCGATAGCCGATGCCGGCGCGGGTCTCGATAATATCGCCGCCGCCCACCTCCCCGAATTTGCGCCGGAGGTTGCGCACATGGCTGTCCACCGTACGATCGGTGAGAGCGAAGCCTGGTCCTCTTAGCCTGTCGATGATCTCATCACGGCTGAAGATGCGCCTGGGAGCATTGGCAAGCGTGCGCAGGATTTCGAATTCCGTGACGGTAAGGCTGACTTCGCGTGTGTCCCAGCGGGCGCTCCACGCCTCGGAATCCAGGCTGAGCAGGCCATGTTGGACCTCGAACGCCGCGACGGGTTCATTCCGCGGTGTGGTGCGCCGCAGGATAGCGGTGGCCCGCGCGACGACTTCACGCGGGGAGAAGGGCTTCACCACATAGTCGTCCCCGCCCAGTTCGATCCCCAGCACCCGGTCGATCTCGTCATCGCGCGAGGACAGGAAGAAGATCGGCACATCGCTGCTGGCGCGCAGCCTGCGGCAGACTTCCAGCCCGTCCATACGCGGCATGTTGATATCCAGTATTACCAGATCGGGCGCGTGCTGTTCGACCTGGGCGATCGCCGCCTCCCCGTCAGGCGCCTCTATCGTTGCCATGCCGGCCTTGGCGAAGGCAAAAGCCAGCAACTGGCGGATGTGCGGATCGTCATCGACGATCAGGATCGTTCTGGACATGGAGGGCATGTTCCCGTCCCTTCGCTGTCTGTCAACGCGGTGTCGCCTGCGGTTGGAGTGCCGTGGAAGTGGCAGACTGATATCCGACGGTCTTTGACGCCGGAGCTTCTATTTTAGGCACTTGGGTTTCATACAACGCGCCGTTGCACAGGCGCTCACCTTGGGCGATGGTCCGGATGGGACGCTTGGCCAAGATCCGATAGGCCTGCTCGAGACGCCACTGCCCCCGAAGGCTCCAGCCGCCTCCCGTCTGGTCCCGCTCCAGTTGATCAAGGTTCATCTCGCGCACGGCCTGCACCCGTTCACGGAACGCCGGATCGATGTCGCTCCGGCCTTCCAGTTCGATCAGCGGCAGCAGCGCTGATGCGCCGAGACGATTGAGATAACATAAGTCCAGATGAACGCCCGTCCCGCCGACTTCGCGGGCGTGGCGTACGTTCCACTGCGCCGCCACAGTCCCGATATCGACAAAGCTGGCGACTGTCAGCACCGTCAGCGCTGCCGCAAGGTTGATGTTGATGAGCCACGCGGCGCTCCGCCTGTGCAGGAGACGCCAGCAAATCGCGGCAAGACCGAATCCGACGAGCCCCATCCAGGCCAAGGCCGCGATGCGCAGGCCAGTGAGCGAATAGGCATCGACATAGTCGACCGTGCGCAGGATCGAGGAACCGACAAGGACGATGTTCTGCGCGATCCACACCACGACAAGACGCCTGATCAGCGGAACCTCTGCGGTCGCCGAACCGGGGCGGAGCGTGGCCAGCACGAACAGTGCGGCCAACAAGGCGGTGGCGATCAGCGGATAGGCACCGCGATGGGCATAGTCTGCTAGAGTCACTCCCGCCGGCATCGAGGCCAGACCGCCGAGATAGAGCAGGTCCATCAGGTTCTGCAGCGCAAAGATCAGGTTGAAGGCGATCAGTGACAGCGTCACCGAGCCCGGCGAGACGCCAGGCAAAGCAAGGTCTCCAGATCCATCGAATGTCGGCAGCGGCCGTTGCGCCAACCGTGGCCGAAGCAGCGTCCAGGCTGTCAGCGCCAGAAGTACCCAAAGGACCGTACGAAAGAAGCCTGGAATGCTCAGTTCGGGAAAGCGTAGCGACGCGAACAGATGCTCCAGAACCGGGTTTGCCGCCGCGAAGAGAAACAGGAATACGGCGCTGCCCAGCACGGGCAGGACAAGTTGTGGCAAACTCGCCTGCAAATACCGGCGCGATGTGCGCCGCCGCCGAGCCTTGAGCATGCGCCCCCAATCGAACAGCGGCGCGAACGGCGCTTGCAAGGATAGCCATACGAGCCGCTGGAACCAGCGCCAGCCATCGTCGAAACGCCCCGTCATCGGTAGAAGTGTGGCCATGGCCGCGGCGGTCCAGAACAGGGTCCACGTCAGCAAGCCGGCATCGCGGATCAGCGCGAAGGCAAAGACCAACGCAAAAGCAACGGCGGCCAAGGCCCGACGATCACACCAGATCGCGGGTCGCCCGGCCATCAAGGCGGCAAGAAGCGCCAGAGCATAGAGGCCGAAATGCCCGCCGTAGAGTTCACGCTGAAAGAACATCCAGTCTCCAAGCCAGACGAGCAGGACGGTCAACGCTACCTTGAACAGGAAGCGTGCGGTGAATTGCGAA
The DNA here is from genome assembly GCF_001590985.1 of Novosphingobium naphthalenivorans NBRC 102051. GTDB lineage: Bacteria > Pseudomonadota > Alphaproteobacteria > Sphingomonadales > Sphingomonadaceae > Novosphingobium > Novosphingobium naphthalenivorans. The sequence goes on along the minus strand of NZ_BCTX01000083.1, from coordinate 15,528 downwards.
ACTGACGCGGGCATGCAGGTTCTCCCCTGGGATCGGGGAGTTGATGCCTGGGCCTTGCAAAGGGTTGCGGGTAAAAGTGGAGGATTCCTGGCGAGCGTCTTGTGCAGATTCGGTGCAGATGAACGAAAGGAAGCTTTCGGGCCGCCCTGTCGGGGCGCGGAATGACCGCTCTGTTGGCGGCTCTGGACACGACGTTGGAGCCTGTCGGAAGTGGCGGATTCCGACCCTTGCCTGCCATTCATGATCACTTGTCGTCTCCCTGAAAGTGGACAGATTTTCCGTCCTGCACCTCCATCGCCCAATGCCAGGGAAGTGGGACAGACCAAACCGCTCCTTTCGGATGCGGACCGGACGAAGCGGCCGTGCTTTCATGCCGACTGCTGCGCGAACGCTGACTTCCTATGACGGAGATGGTGAGGCTTTTGAGGGAAAGTGATTTGAGCGCTAGACATTCAAGCGCTGTTGTCCGGGCTGCTCAAGTGTGGTCGCTCAGATCAACACGTACAAGGAACTCAATCTGGGGCTGCCCCCAAAAAGCCCTTTTATTCAGGCAAATGAACGGGAGCCATCAGCAAATCGCCCCCGTTCAGGTAGGGCTGTGTCTTATAGTTTTGTCTGGCAGATGCCGTGATTGGGCTGCCAGACAATTTGGCGATCAGAACCGCAATTTCACACCGCCTTCCAGCGTCAGATCGTAGAACTCCCGCTGGATCGGGCGGTTGGGCGTTCCTTCGTAGAAGCGAAGCGGTGCATTGGTGAGGTTCTTCGCATTGACGTAGAACTGCACGTTCTTGCTGAAGTCATAGCTGCCGTTGAAATCCAGGGTGTAGCGGCTGTCCTGAAACACGTCGGTCGCCCGGCTGTCGCTGACACCGAACAGCACGGTGCTTTCGAATTGCGAGGACAGCCGGAGCTGGACCGGGCCGCGCTCATAGAAGACAGCGGCATTCCATGACCAGGGAATGGTGCCGGGCATGGCCACGCTTCCTTCGCCATCGCGCAGCGCTACCGAAGACGACACGTATGTCAGGTTGGCGTCGATGCCGAGCCCGCCCAGCAGGCCCGGCAGTCCCGTGAATTTGTCGACGAAGTTGGCTTCGATCCCCCGGGCATAGGCACCCGAGACATTTTCGTAAGTCTGGATCAACGCGGTTCCGGTGATACCCGAATAGCTGCCACGCACCGCGCGGGTGACGATGAAGCTCTTGATCTCCTTGTCGAAGGCACCGACCGAAATGATGCCGCTGTCAGGCAGGTAGTATTCCAGGCTGGCGTCGAAGCTGTGGCCGTACATGGGCTTCAGATCGGGGTTCCCGGTCGACACCACGCCGCCGCCTACGTCGATGCTGGTAGCCTGAAGCGTCTGATAGAAGCCGGGACGGGCGATGCCGGTGGAGTAGGTCGCGCGGGCTATCAGGTTGGGCGTGGCCTGATAGCGCAACTGCAGCGTGGGGAAGACGTTGTCGTAGCTGTGCGGGGTGGAAAGCGGGCCTGTTTGGACAGCCCCGTTCACGATGGAATCGCCAATACCGCGATAGATCGCCTCGGTATGTTCATAGCGGACGCCGGTCAGGATCCCGAGTTTGCCAATGGAGGCCCGGTACTGGATGTAGGCCGCCGCGATGTTCTCGGTATCGTCGAAGTAGCTGCCCGTATCGAGGCTGAGGGCCGTGCCGCTGCCGTTGAACAGCTTGGTCATCTGGCCGGTATCGATATTGGGCCCGATGTTCGCTCCGGTGTTGTAGAAATTGGTAACCGCGGAACCGGAGGCCGCATCGCTCAGAAGCAGCGTCCCGCCGTCATATGCGTACTTGGCGGCATAGGGCGAAGAGATCTTTTCGCGATAGCGCAGCTTGCCGCCGATCTTGAGTTCGTCGTCAGCCGCAAGGTGAAGCGGCGTTGCGGCATTGAGCGCGTAGGACCATTCGCGGTCGCGTGAATTTTCCGTCGCATTCTTGATGGTGTCGAGCGCATAGTTGGCCGGATCGGTGACGCTGCCACCACTCAGGACCTTGAATACCGGATAGTCGGGATTGGTAGTGTTGTCGTATGCGATCGTAAGGTCGGATGGTCCGGCAAATTCAGTGTTGTAGTCCGTGTACTTCTTATAGGTTGCGCGGGAATAGGCCGCGAACCAGTCGATGTGCACAGCGCCCAGATGATGATCGCCACCCAGCTGCAGGACGACATTCTGCTCCTTGACGTCGCTGTCGCGCAGGGTTTTGACGGTCGAGGCGCCGGTCGCGATAAAGCCCTTGGCATTGGACGGATCGGTGACAACCGAGTCACCCAGACCGTCTATTTCAAGGCGGTTGCGCAACACGCGTTCGTTATATCCCGCAACATTCGCTCGCAGGAAAATGCGGTTTTCGCTGTTCGGGGTGAAGTCGAACTCGCCCGAATAGCCGAAGCGTTTGCGATTGTAGTTGTAGCGGCGCAGTTCAAGCGCGTCGAAAGCCTTGTCGGGCGTGCCGTTCGCCTGATCGTTCTTGTAGGCTGCTTCGAGGTCGTCAAAGCTGCGCTTGTCGTTGTAGAGAAACTGGCTCAGCACGAAGGAGAACGGGGCATCGCCATCGGCATTCGTACCGCCGAGCGGACCACCGACCACCACTTCGTCGCGGTAAAGTCCGGTGTTCTGGTCGGTCTCAATCCCGCCGCCAAGTGTGACATGAGCATAAAGCCGCTTGGCGCCGATGGCGGTGCGCGGGCTCAACTCGACTGATCCGCCGATACCCTCCGCGTCATGGTCAGGCAGGCCGGTTTTGGTAACAATCATCCGGTCCACCGCGCCGATCGGCACGGTATCGAATTCGACCGCGCGGCCCGCGGCGTTGAAATAGGTGTAGCTCGGCGAGGTGTTGAGTAGGACGACGCCGCCAAAGGTGGCACCGTTGAAGTTGCCGTCGAGCCCGCGGATGTTCACGTAGCGGCCCTCGGCCGTGTCGATGGACAGCGAGACGCCGGGCATGCGGCTCAGTGCTTCGGCGGAATTGACGTCCGGGTATTTCGCGATCGTTTCGGCGGACTGAATATTCTGGATATTCATGGCCTTTTTCTGCTCTGCGCGAGCAGTCTTCGCCAGCCGCTGTCCTGTCACTACGATTGTTTCGCCCTTGACGCTGGCGGCATCCGGCCCGGAACCGGTCGTATCAGCCCCCCATGCGGGCGCAGCGGCCAAGGGGATGGCGATTACAGACGACGACAAAAGCAGAAATGATCCGGACCTCATAAATGCGCCCCTAAGTGTTTTTCAAGGTTGGTGGTTATGTCGTAAAATCAACACTTGGGGCGCTAGAATTGGTCTATTACATAATTGAGACCTATTGCCGATAAGTAATCATCATTGCGAACTATCAATATAGTTTACATTATTGTTACTTTAGGAAGGAGAGGCCACGAGGACGTGAAATGTCCCGGGCACCGGCTTTGGTCGCTGCCCGGCGGGAGCCGCGCCCCATTTCGCGGTCGGCAGATAGAGTTTTCCGGTACGCGGATCGAGCGCGCCGGTGCGTGCGCCTGGCTCGGTCTTCACCGTTCCCGTCACGCGAGGCGCCTGCGCGCCATCAAGGGCAATGACGCTGAGCGTTCCGTCACGTCCACAAGGAATATAAGCCTTGCGACGGGCCGCATCGAGAATGACCGCATCCGGTCCCTGGCCGATGTCGAGCAGCTTCACGAGCTTGCGGGATCTTGCATCGACCACCGCCGCCTTGCCGTTGTCGCAGGCGCTGATGAGTATTCCGGACCTGGCATCATAGGCGAGGCCGGATGGCGCTTCACAGCCGGTCAGTGCGATCGATTTCCCGGGCTTGCCAGTGGCGAGATCGGCGGTTTCCAGCTCATTCTCGTCCTCGTTGTTCGCAAACAGCGAAGATCCCGGCCCCTGCTGCGGATATTCCAGGCCCGGCTTGAGTGTAATGGTACGCACGACCTTCATGGCCTTCGGGTCGATTTCGGACACCGTCCCGGCTTTGGCGTTCATGACGACGGCCAGTTTGAGGCTGGTGGAATAGAACGCGCCGTCGGGATCCTTGCCTACCGCAGTCCGGCCCAGTTCCCGCCCCGACCGGGTGTCCAGAAAGCGCACGCTGTCGTCATGGCCGCTGGTCACCATGAGCGTGGAAGTGCCGGGAAGCAGCACAACGGCATGGCCATGGGCAATCGCGCCTATCGAGGGGAGAGCCTTGCCTTTGGACAAGTCGATGACAGTGACGCTGGTGGAACGGGCGACGTACAGCCTGTCATGCGCCGGATCGACGCTGGCGTAGTCCCAGCCGCCATCCGGGCCGCTGATATGGCCGGTGACCGCTGGAGTCGTGGATGCTGCAGCGGCGGTGGCCATCAGCAACGCGAGACCTGCGTAAGATGCAGTAAGAGGATGGATGCGCATGAGACTGTTTTCTCCCTCGTCGTCAACGGGCCGGACCATGAAATGACGCGAACGGGGAGGCCACTGCAATTTGCGGATCGCGCATGACATTGCCAACTTTCAATACTTGTGGCGATTGCGGGACGGATTTCGTTCATGAACATTGGGAACTTCCAATGAATTCCCGCGCCACGCGCGATTAGACAGACGGCGTTCAGCAGGATGGAGTGCAGACCTTGGACGTGCTTGTCGTTGAGGATGATCTGCGAACGCGGGAACTTGTCCGCGAGAGCCTGGAGGGCAAGGCGCAAACAACACTGGTCGGAACCTGCGCCGAGGCGCTTCATGCCGCGGGGGAGCGCGAATTCGACGTGGCCATCGTTGATCGCATGCTTCCGGATATCGACGGGATCGAAGTCGTGACGGAACTGCGCCGCAGAGGTTCGCAGACCCCGATCCTGCTGCTTACCGCGCTGGGTTCGGTCAATGATCGTGTCCGCGGCCTCGATGCCGGAGCGGATGACTATCTGGTCAAACCTTTCGCTCAGACGGAACTTCTCGCGCGGGTCGCCGCCCTGTATCGCCGCCCGCTGCTCGGCGCGCGCACCACGCAGATCTCCGTGCGGGATATCGATATCGATCTTCTCGGCCGCCGGGTGCGCCGCGCGGGCCAGACCGTGCATCTCCAGCCCCGCGAGTTCGATCTTCTCGCCCTGCTTGCGCAACATGCGGGCCGTCCGGTGACACGCAAGATGTTTCTCGAACAGGTCTGGTGCATTCACTATGACCCGACGACGAATATCGTCGAAAGTCATATCAGCCGGCTGCGCTCGAAACTGAAGCGCGGCTTCAAGGATGATCCGATCGAGACCATTCAAAATGTGGGATATCGGATGCGCGAAAGTGTCTAGACTGTTCGCCAGCGCGGCTTACCGGCTGGCTTTCACTTATACGGCGGTTTGCGCGCTGGCGATTCTTCTGCTGGGCACAGGGGTCTATCTGGCGGCCGGGGCAGCTATCCAGCAGCAGCAGGATGAGGACTTGCGCAAGGAAGGCGATGCGCTGTTCAGAGCCTACCAGAAAGGCGGTCGGGCTTACCTCTTGGAGGCGCTCCAGCGCCGTGAAGCTTCTCCGAACAACGATTTCGTCTATGCTCTTTTCGATCATGGCCGAAAGATCGCGGGCAAGTTCGAGGCTGGCGAACCGCCTCGTGGCCTGAGCAACCTGACCTTCATCGACCCTCGGGAAGGGCCTGATCAGGCACGTGGCCTGCTGACCCGGCTTCCGGATGGAACGGGTTTGCTTGTTGCCCTGGACACCGAAGGCCTTGAACGTCTCGATGCGACGATCCTCTTGCTCTTTTCCATCGCCTTCGTTCTGATCGTGGCTCTTGGAATCGCCGGTTCCTTGGCACTGGGACGGCATCTGAAACAGCGGTTGGACAGGATATCGACGACCGCCACAGCCATTGCATCCGGAGATCTGGCCAGCCGTATCGAGGAGTCCGGAGCATCGGATGAATTCGACCGGGTGGACACCGCGCTCAATGCGATGCTTGACCGGATCACGTCGCTGCTGGAAAATCTTCAGCAGGTCTCAAGCGATATTGCCCATGATCTACGCACACCGCTTACCCGGCTGCGGGCCGAGATCGAAGCGGGCCTGAACCGGCCAGACAATGCCAGGGCCATGCACGAGGCCTTGCAGCGGGCGCTGGACCAGAGCGACAGCGTCCTGTCCCTGTTCGCGGCGATCCTGCGCATCGCGGAAGTCGAGGGAGGAACGGCTGCAAGCGGCTTCCAAAGGCTCGATCTCAGTGCCCTCACCGCATCGGTCGGCGAAATGTACGGACCGGCCCTAGAGGATCAAGGCCGTTCCCTTCACTGCTCGGCTGACACCGGGCTTGCGATCCTGGGAGACAGAGAACTGGTAATGCAGGCTCTTGGCAACCTGCTCGACAATGCCCTGGCTCACACGTCACCGGGAACGGACATCCACGTGACGGCGCGGCGGGATGCCGGCGGAATCCATGTAGCGGTGGCGGACAACGGCCCTGGCATTGCCGCGGCCGACCGCGAGCGCGTGGTGCGGCGCTTCGTGAGACTTGACGCCAGCCGGTCCTGTATCGGGCATGGCCTTGGGCTCAACCTCGTGGCGGCGGTCATGAAAGCGCATGGCGGATCGCTGCGCCTCGATGACAACCGGCCGGGCCTGGTGGTCACAATGACATTTCCCGCTGCAGAATAAGGCGGAGAAAAGCAGAACGGGCCTTGAGACCTCAACGGGTCAACTGAGGCAATTGCCGTTCAGCAGAGTCTTTGCCGGTAACTGTCCCGCGTTGTCGCGCGGACGGCGTTCCACGAGCACCGGAAAGGATATCCTATGAGCTTGGCAATGGCGCTTCTGGCATTGCAGCCTGTGCAAGACATGGCGGTTGCCCCGGTTCCGGAACCTGCCGTCACTCAGGCAGCCGCCGCGGATCACGCGGACGTGCCTGCACCTTCAACCGATATCGTGGTCACGCGGCCGCTCGCGCCGGATCCGGCCGAGGCCGTCAACATCAAGTCCTTCGAAGCGACGCAGGCAGTGGACAAGGCTGTCTTTCGCCCCGTGGCAACAGCCTACAAGCATGGCGTTCCCCATCCGGTCCGTATCGGGGTGCACAACTTCCTGAAGAACCTGCATGAGCCTGTAGTGGCCCTGAACTATGTCCTGCAGATCAAGCTGGGCAAGGCCGCAGAAACGGTCGGCCGGTTTGCGATCAACTCCACTCTGGGGGTGGCCGGCCTGGTTGATGTCGCCCGGAAAAAGCCGTTCAATCTCCCCCGCAGGCCCAATGGGTTCGCGGATACTCTCGGCTACTATGGCGTTGGCCCCGGGGCCTATTTCTACGTTCCGCTGGCCGGACCAACAACCGTTCGCGATGCGCTGGGTACAATCGCCGACGGATTGGTGCTTTCTGCGGGCATTGGTGCTCCGTTCAACAAAAAGGCGTTTGCCGTTCCCGCCGTCGCCATTGGCGCGGTCGACCGGCGGGCGGAACTTGAAGGAACCCTGGCCGAACAGCGCCTGCAGGATCAGGATGCCTACGCCTCGCGCCGCGACCTCTACTTGCGGGCACGAGCGGCTGAAATCGAGGCCCTGCATGGCAGGCAACACCTGCAGCCCTGTAACGATCCGCAATCCAGGCTCTGACCAGGACAGGGCGGAAGCCGTTCCGCCCAAGGTTGCCAAATTGTATCCCCCGCGCAAACTCCAACCAATCTATAGGCAGGTATTCCATGGGGCATGCGATCATGCATGCCATTGGAGAAGATTGATGAATCGGACTTCACAATTCGCCCTGCTGCCGCTTGCTGCGGCGGCGATCCTGCTTTCCGGCACGGCCGGCGCCGCTCCTAAGCCCAAGGTATCCAAGACCCAGGCAGAGGCGATCGCGCTCAAGGCGGCGCCAGGCAAGATCGTCGAATCCGACTACGAAAAGGAAGACGGAATCTGGCGCTGGTCGTTCGATATCCGGCAGGGCAAGCGCATTCACGAGATCGGCATCGACGCCATGACCGGCAAGGTCGTCGAAAGCAGCTTTGAAAACCCCGGCAACAAGGACTGACCGGAGGTCATGCGTATCCTGGTGGCCGAGGATGAACCGGAAACCGCCCAGTTCGTGGCGAACGGCCTCCGGGAGCATGGCCACAACGTGCTGCTCGCGGGAACTGGCCTGGATGCGCTGCACTTTGGCCTGACCGAGGATGTCAGCCTGATGATCCTCGACCGGATGCTGCCGGAGCTGGACGGACTGTCCGTGTTGCTCCGGCTGCGTGCGGCCGGGATCACGGCGCCGGCCATCATGCTGACGGCACTTGGCCGGATCGAGGACCGCATCGAAGGTCTGGATGCCGGGGCCGACGACTATCTGGTCAAGCCTTTCGCCTTCGGCGAGCTGTTCGCCCGGGTCAACGCGCTCAACCGCCGGGCCGCCCCGCAAGAGGCGGTCACGCGGCTGGTGGCGGGCCCCATCGACATGGATCTGCTGCGCCGCGAGGTACGCCGCGAGGGCGTGCCGATCCTGCTTCAGCCCCGCGAGTTCCGCGTGCTGGAGGAACTGATGCGCCACCCCGGTGAGTTCGTGACACGCACCATGCTGCTGGAACGCGTGTGGGATTTCCATTTCGATCCGCAGACCAAGATCGTCGAGACGCATATGAGCCGCCTGCGGTCGAAGTTGAACGAAGGCGGATTGCCGGACGTTATCGAGACCGTGCGCGGCGTAGGCTACCGGATCCGGACATCATGAGAGTCCTGTTCAGGAGTGCCGCGTACAGAATTGCTTTCATTTCGTCGCTGGCTTTCGCGCTTGCGGCCCTGTGTCTGGGAGGGGCGGTTTACTATGCTGCCCATGCCGCGCTGGCCCGCCAGTTGGATGCCAGTATCGAACAGGCCACGGGCAACCTCCTGGCCGAACTCCATGATGACGGGATGGATGGCCTTCGCGAAGCCCTTTCACAGCGGGACGCGAGCGGCCCTGATACTTTGGGATATGCGCTATTCGATCTTTCAGGCCGCAGGATTGCGGGCCGGATGAACACAGCGAGGGCAGCGCCCGGCTGGCATCGGATCATGTTCCTGGATCCCAAAGAGGGCGCCGATCCGGCGCGTGCTCTCGTAACCGGGCTTCCTTCCGGCTATCAGCTCATTGTTGCCGCCGACCTGGAGCCGTTGGAGGAGATCGACCACACCGTCCTGATGATGTTTGGCGTGGCCTGCGTGGCACTGGCAGGGCTCGGAGCTCTCGGCACGCTGCTGCTCGGCGGTTATCTGCGGCGGCGCTTACGTAGAATCGAGAGCACGGCGTCGGCCATCGTCACCGGAGACCTGACGCCGCGCATGGAGATCGGACCGCGCGACGATGAATTCGACCGGGTGGCGGCATCACTCAATGCCATGCTGGACCGGATCGAAGCGCTGGTAGTGAACCTCCGGCAAGTCACGAGCGACCTGGCGCATGATATGCGCACGCCGCTGGCCCGTCTGCGCAACCGCCTAGAGATCTTGCGCGACCGCTCGCGGGATCCGGAGTGCATCGATATCGCCAATGAGGCGGTGGAACGGGCAGACGATGTCCTGAAGCTGTTCCAGGCGATTCTGCGCATTTCGGAGCTTGACGGGACCGACCTGAAACACCGGTTCGCGCCTGTCGATCTGGGCAGGCTGGTTTTCGAGATGGGGGAGATGCATGCTCCGATCGCCGAGGATGAAGGGCGGCTTCTGCAATGGGATGGCGCGCTCGGATGCCTTGTTATGGGCGACCGGGAGCTGATCGCGCAGGCCCTGATTAATCTCATCGAAAATGCTCTGCGTCATACACCGCCGGGCAGCCGGATTTGCCTGACCGCTGCGTGCGATGCGCAGGCCGTGACGGTAAGTGTGTCGGACAATGGTCCGGGAATTCCGGAAGAAGAGCGAAAGCGTGTGTTTGAGCGCTTCGTGCGTCTTGAAACCTCGCGTTCGACGCCGGGGCACGGTCTGGGGCTCAGTCTCGTTCAGGCGGTTGCTCATGCCCACGATGCAACGGTAACCTTGCGCGACATGAACCCGGGACTGGAAGTCTCGCTCCACTTCAAGCGGAGGCAGAATACGTGAAACGGCATGCTTTGTTCGCCCTCCTGCTGACCAGCGGCTGCGCGCACTATGCTCCGGTTCCGATCGAGCCTGAGCCGGCAGCGCTGGCTGCACCGGTCGCCTCCGTGCTGGAGGAGAAGGCGGACAAGATCACCCGCCCCTGGCTCAAACCCGTTACGCTGGACCTCGCCGCACCGCTCACTCCGGACGCCGTGGCGACGCTGGCCGTGGTCAACAACCCGGACCTCAAGGCCGCGCGCGTCCGTGCGGGCGTTTCCGATGCCCAGGCTTTCGCGGCCGGGCTTCTGCCTGATCCCGGTATCAGCCTTGGCGCCAACAAAGTGCTGCATGGGCCCGATCCGATGATGGACCTGGCCAGCGCTGTCGCGCTCGATATCAACGCGCTGCGCACGCATGGCGTGACGCGCGAGAAGGCGCAGGCCGAAGCGCGGCAGGTGCGGCTCGATCTGGCCTGGCAGGAATGGCAAACGGCCGGGCAAGCGAGGCTTCAGGCGGTGCGTATCCAGGCGCTTGGCGAACAGTTGGCGTTGGCTCGCCAATCGGCGGACGCCGCGCAGTGGGTGTTCGACCGGACGCAGAAGGCGGCGGCAAGGGGCGATGTGTCAGGCAGCCGTTTGCAGGCTGCACGGATCGCCGCTCTTGACGCCAACAGCAAGCTGCGCACGGCGCAGCAGGATCTGACTACGGCTGACAGCGCCTTGTCCGCGCTTTTGGGTTTGCCGCCCGGTAGTGTCCCCCAGCTTGCTCCGGTGCCCTTGCCGGTTACGCCCTTGCCGGCGGATGCGCTGTTCGCGATTGCCCGTGAGAACCGGACCGATTTGAAAGCGCTTCAGGCGGGCTATGCTGCGCAGGAGGCCGCTGTGCACAAGGCCGTGCTCGATCAGTTCCCGACGCTCAATCTCACCGTCAACACCAACCGGGATTCGGCGGGCAACACGCTCTTTGGACCCGCCATCGATTTCACCCTTCCGCTGTGGAACCGCAATCGCGGCGGCATCGCGGTCGAACGGGCGACGCGCGCGGCGCTCAAGGCCGAATACGAAGCGCGCCTTTTCCAGACACGCGCGGATATCGACGCCGCTGAACAGGGCATCGCACTGGCCTTCCGCCAGCGTGCCGATGCCGAATCCGGTTTGAAGCGGCTGCGCGCCTATGCAGAGGCCGCGCGCAGTGCTGCCGAACGCGGCGACCTCAGCCGCGAAACCGCTGTCGCCGCACAGCAATCGCTTCGCGACAGGCTGACCCTGATCGCGCAAAGCGAACAGGCGATCCGCGAACAGATGATTGCCCTCGAACTTCTGACGGGTACGCCAAGGGAGGCATGGAAGTGATGATGCGCCGTTCCACTTTGTCACTGCTGTTGCTGCTGACGGGCTGTTCAGGCGGTGCGGGAGAGGGGGACAGCCAGCCGGACCCGGTCGCGCTGGTTTCGCTGGCACCTGCCACCAAAGGCAATGTTGAACAGATGCTGACGCTGTACGGTGCCGTCCAGAAAGACAGCTCTGTGCAATATGCGCTTTCCGCGCCCATTGAAGCCGTCGTCACCGAGGTCGCCAAGCCGGTCGGAAGCGCGGTCCAGGCTGGTGATGTCGTGGCCCGGCTCATGCCCAGTCCCGTCAGCCGCGCAGCGATGAGCAAGGCCGCCGGAGATTCCCGCACGGCGGATGAGGCTTACGCCCGTGCCAAACGCCTGCGCAGCGACGGCCTGGCCAGCGATGCCGACGTGGAAAGCGCACGCAGTGCCGCTGTCGCCGCCAGGGCGCAGCAAGACGCCATGGCGCGCAGTGCGCAAGACCTGACCTTGCGTGCCCGTTCAGCCGGGTATGTGGAAGCAGTGCCGGTGAACCCGGGCGATCTGCTTGCAGCAGGCAGTCCGGTGGCGACGCTCACGCGATCTGGTCCGCAGCGCGCGGGCTTCGGCATCGATCCGGCGGCGGCGGGACAGCTTTCACCGGGAACCCGCATTCGCGTGGGAGCGGCCGCCAGTGGCGCCATGTTGACGGTGCCGGTTGAAAGCATCGACACCACGGTTGACCCGATGACGCGTCTGGCATCGGTCTATGCCCGCATCCCAGCGCAGTCGCACCTTGCCCCCGGTCTGCCGCTGACAGCGCAGGTGCCGCTCGCGAACCGTTCCGATGCCTTGACCATCCCCTACGCCGCCCTGCTGGATGATGGCGGGCAGCCCTACGTCTATGTGGTCAAGGGCGGCATTGCGCACCGGCATGATGTCGTCACCGGCCCTGCCAGCAGCCAGCGGATCGCCATCCTGGAAGGCGTGGCTTCGGGAGATCAGGTGGTGACGGCGGGCGGGACCGCGCTAGAGGACGGCATGAAGGTGCGCACCAAATGAGCACCGGACTTGCACGTCACGCCCGCGCTCTATGGCTGGCGATGATCCTGCTCACGCTAGGCGGTATTGCCGGTGCTCTGAGCCTGCCGGTAAGCCTGTTCCCGCAGATCGACTATCCACGCGTGGTCGTATCGATCGACGCGGGCGAGCGCGACGCGGCCCAGATGGAAGCGCAGATCACCCGGCCCATGGAAATCGCCCTGCGCGGCGTGCCGGGCGTGACGCGCATCCGCTCCACGACGAGCCGTGGCTCAGCGGAAATCCAGCTAAATTTCTCCTGGGGCGAGAACATGCCGCAGGCTTTGCTCGCCACCCAAGGCGCGCTCGCCACCATTCAGCCGGACTTGCCCGGAGGCACCCGCTACACCGCGTGGCGCGCGGACCCGACGGTTTTTCCCGTCTATGGCATCGCACTGACTTCCAGGACACTCGACCAGGAAGCCTTGCGGCAGCTTGCCGTACTGAAGGTGCGGCCGGCCCTGACCAGCATAACCGGGGTCGCGGCTGTCGATGTATTGGGCGGTTCGCCGCGCACATTCGAAGTCGATGTCGATCCCGCGCGGCTCACTGCGCTTGGGCTTAGTCCTACAGACGTCGCGACGGCCCTGCGCAATGCCAATGTCGTGCGCGGGGCGGGCCGGGTGGAAGACCGGCATCGGCTCTATCTGGTGCTGGTCGAAAACCGCCTTGCCAATGCGGCAGACATCGCCGCGACCCCGATCAAGGCTGGCAATAGCGGCGGGGCCGGATTGGTGACCGTGGGCGATGTTGCCACGGTGCGCCCCTCCGTTGAGCCTAACTACACGTTGGTGACGAGCAACGGACAGAATGCTGTGCTCGTCAACGTCCGCCAGACCTTCAGCGGCGATACGGTGCAGGTCGTCAGGGACGTCTCGGCCAGAATGAAATCTCTGGGCCTGCCGCCCAGCGTGACCGTGACGCCGTTCTACGACCAATCGGAGCTGGTGACCGGCGCGGCCAACGCCGTGCGCGATGCCATCCTGCTGGGTGCGGTGCTGGCAGGACTGGTGCTGTTTGTGTTCCTGCGCTCGGTCCGGCTCATGGCGATCACGGCGGCGGTGCTGCCTGCGGTGCTGGCGGGGACCTGCCTGATCCTGTTCGCGATGGGCATGCATTTCGACATGATGACGCTGGGCGGCATGGCTGCGGCAGTGGGCCTTATCATCGACGATGCCGTGGTCATGCTCGAACACATGATGCGGCGCATGCAGGAAGGCGAAGCGAAAGACCCGCCGGGCCTGCTTGCCGCCGCCGCCGAAATGGGCAAGCCGCTGCTTGGATCGACCGGAGCGACGATCGTCGTCTTCCTGCCGCTGGCCTTCATTTCCGGCGTCACCGGCGGCTTCTTCAAGGCATTGGCGGTGACTATGGTGGCCGGGCTGAGCATATCGCTCATCTATGCGCGTTTCCTGATCCCTCTGGTCGCGGCCTACTGGCTGCGCGACAAGGATGCCCAGGCAGCGGAAAACGCGGGTGGTCTGCTGGGCGTGATCGTCTCGATGTACGACCGGGCCGCCCAGCAGGCCTTCAGGCGGCCGAAGCTGTTGGTTTTCGCGCTGCTCATCGGCCTCGCCGGAGCAGGTTTCTATTCCTATCGCCACGTCCCATCCGGGTTCATGCCGCACATGGATGAAGGCGGCTTCATCCTAGACTACAAGGCCCAGTCCGGCGCGGCGCTCAGCGACACCAACCGCCTGCTGAAGCAGGTGGAACAGATCATCCAGGCCACGCCGGAAGTCGCAAGCTATTCGCGGCGAACCGGCATCCAGCTTGGCGGCGGCCTGACCGAAGCCGACGAAGGTGACTACTTCATTCGCCTGAAAGGCGGATCGCGCCGGTCGATCGACGCGGTGATGGCCGACATCCGCCAGAAGGTCCAGGAGCGGGTTCCCGGCCTCGAAATCGAGACGGCGCAGTTGATGGAGGACCTGATCGGAGACCTCACCGCCGTTCCCCAGCCCATCGAGATCAAGCTGTTCGGCGATGATCCCCGAGCGCTGGAAAAAGCGGCGCAGCAGGTGGGGCAAACAATCGGCAAAGTGCCGGGCGTGGTGGAGGTGGTGGATGGCCTGCGGGTGGCCGGAGACGCAATCAGCGTCAAAGTCGATCCGGGCGCGGCATTGCAGCAAGGCCTCGATCCGGATGCGATCGCAAGCCAGCTCGAAGCGCTGGTGGGCGGTACATCGGCGACTCCGGTGCGTATCGGAGAACAGCTTGTCGATGTCCGCGTGCGCGGTCCGGGTTCGCTGCGCCAGCGTTCCAGCGAAATCGCCCAACTGCCGGTTACGGCACCCGATGGCCATACCGTCCGTGTCAGCCAGATCGCCAAAGTCTCTATCCTCGCCGGACAAAAACAGCTCACGCGCGAGGATCTGGCCCCGTTCATCGATGTGACGGCACGGCTGGAAGGGCGCGATCTGGGCTCTGCCATGAAGGACATCCGCACGGCCGTGACCAAGCTTTCCCTGCCACCCTCAATCCGTGTCGATTACGGCGGGCTTTATGCGCAGCAACAACAAAGCTTCACGGACCTCGCCATGGTCTTCGCCGCAGCGCTGCTGCTCTCGGCCCTGCTGCTGACCTTGCTCTATGAACGGATCGGATGGACCTTCGCGGCCATGACGACCGTATTGCTGTCCGCTGCCTGTGTGCTGTGCGGGCTGTGGATCACCGGCATCGAACTCGACATTTCCGCGCTCATGGGGCTGACTATGGTGGTTGGCATGGTCAGCGAACTGATCGTCTTCTTCTTCGCCGAAATCGACAGGGACAAACCGGTCAATCTGGCGGCCTTGCAGGAGGCTGGCCGCAAGCGCTTGCGGCCGATCCTGATGTCCGCGCTGATCGCAATCCTCACGCTCAGCCCGCTGGCCCTGGGCCTGAGCCGGGGCGCCGGCCTCCAGCGTCCGCTGGCAACGGCCATTATTTTCGGCCTGACGGCCGCGGTTCCGCTGGTGCTGCTGTTCCTGCCCGCTTTTGTCTCCATTCTCCCCAAGCGGGAACGCGGAGGTCTTTGAGTTTCAGAATCGTCGCGGAAGAATATGCACTTCGCATAAATGGCCGCGTTGCTGGCTGCTGCGGATGGCACATTTGTTACCGCGGTGCGTCCGGAATCTACGTCCTGGCCTCTGGAGCCGACCGTCTG
>NZ_BCTX01000082.1 GCF_001590985.1 Novosphingobium naphthalenivorans NBRC 102051 | reverse complement strand
AGCTGTCGTCGTCCGCCAGATCTTCGTCGGCCACGCCGTCGCGGCCGTAGCGGTTTTCGAGGTCGTCCATCGTTTCCTCGCCGCTATAGGCGCTCATGTCGATGGTGCCGCTGGTGTCCATCTGGATCATATGATCGACCAAATCCTGTTCGGACGCGGGATCCAGGCCGCTCGACGGCTTTTTGCTCTGACCGAGGCCAAGCGCCGAGGTGGACCGGAGCATGGCGTCCCGGGCCACGGACTGGGACTGCATTTCGGCATCCTGCTGCTCGGCGTTGACGGTTTCGGGAGCAGGGTCGTCGTCGCGCTTGGTCATCGGAATTCTCCTTCGACCGGATAACGGCGCAGCAGGGTTTGCAGTTCCACCAAAACGCCCACCGGCTTGCGAAAGCCGATGGGCGTTTTGGTTAGCGGTTTGCCGCATTTCCCGAGTTGTCAGATGATTCCGCCTGACTGGTAAATGCTTGAGTGCAGCAAAAAGCTCAGCGGCTCGGGACCGGCGTCTCGCCCGAGTAGTCGTAGAAGCCCTTGCCGGTCTTGCGGCCGTACCAGCCGGCCTCGACATACTTCTGCAGCAGCGGGGCGGGGCGGTACTTGGGATCGCCGGTGGTCGCGAGGAAGACCTTCATGATTTCGTAGAGCGTATCGAGGCCCACGAAATCGGCCAGCGTGAGCGGGCCCATCGGATGGTTGGCGCCCAGCCGCATTCCGGCATCGATGTCTTCCACCGAGGCAAGGCCTTCGCCCAGCACGAAGATCGCCTCGTTCAGCATCGGACACAGGATGCGGTTGACCACGAAGCCCGGCGCGTCGCCGGCCAGCACCACGGTCTTGCCAAGGGCTTCGCCGAAGGCCTTCATGCGATCGATGGTGTCCTGCGAGGTGGCAAGGCCGGGGATCACTTCCACAAGGCCCATGACCGGCACCGGATTGAAGAAGTGCAGCCCGCAGAAGCGCGTGGGGTCGGGCGACTGGGCCGCCATGCGGGTGATCGGGATCGAGCTGGTGTTCGACGCCATGATCGCGCCCTGCTTGAGGACCTTGCCCGCAGCCTCGAAGATCTTTGCCTTGATGTCCTCGCGCTCGGTGGCTGCTTCGATGATGAGGTCGCAGTCCGAAAGACCGGCATAGTCGCCGGCAGGCGTGATGCGGGCGAGCAGCGCGTCGGCGTCGGCCTGCGTCATCTTTTCCTTGGCGACGAGCCTTGCCAGGCTCTTGGCGATCCCCGCCTTGCCCTTTTCGGCGTTTTCCAGGCTGACGTCCGTCAGCATGACGTCCATACCCTTGCCCGCCACGGTCTGGGCGATGCCCGAGCCCATGATGCCTGCGCCGATGATACCGACTGTCTCCATGCTACACTCCCTCGATAGTCCGAATTTGCGCGGGGCCTAGCGGCTCGCGCCCGGCCTGGAAAGCTAGCGATTTGACTCTAGCGATTTTGGCCGGGCACCCAAAGTACGTCGTCTGCACCGTTGGCATTGACCGCCCGGGCGAGGACGAAGAGGTAGTCGCTGAGCCGGTTGATATAGGCGAGAGCCGCCGGGTTTACCGGCTCGGAGGCCGTGAGGGCCGTAGCCTTGCGCTCGGCGCGGCGCGCGGCGGCGCGGGCCACGTGGACGCGCGCGGCAGCTTCGCTGCCGCCGGGCAGGATGAAACTCCTGAGTGGCTGCAGGTCCTCGTTGATCGCATCGATGGCGGTTTCGAGCCATTCGGCCTGCGCGCTCACGATGCGCAGCGTCATTTCGCCCGGCGTGAAATCCTCGCCCGGCGTGGCGAGATCGGCGCCCAGGTCGAACAGGTCGTTCTGGATGCGCGTCAGCGTTGCGGCGTGGGGGGAACCGGGGAGCGCGCAGACGGCAAGGCCGATCGCGCTGTTCGCTTCGTCCACTGCGCCGATCGCTTCCATGCGGGCAGCGTGCTTGGGCAGGCGCGATCCGTCGACAAGGCCGGTGGTGCCGTCGTCGCCGGTGCGCGTGTAGATCTTGTTCAGCCGGACCATCTCTTCAGGCTTTCAACCAATCCGTCCCGTTCGTGTCGAGCGAAGTCGAGACACGCTGGCGCCACGCTCGATGTGTCTCGACTTCGCTAGACACGAACGAGAAACCAAAGTGTCCCTACTACCGGGTCATCGCCAGCAGGATGGCGCAGACGAGGACGGCGGCCGCCTGATACTTGATGCGGTTGAACATCATCTTGTTCTGCAGCACCTGGTTCGGTGTCGGCCCGGTCATGCTGGGATCGCGGTTGAGGTCTTCCTTGGTGCTGTTGATGAAAGCGGCAATGCCGCGCACCAGGCTGACGACGACCATGATCATCAGCACGACGATGATGGGGACAAGAAGATAAGTCATGAAACTTGATGTAAGCCTTATGACAGCGAAATGCCAGATAGCGAAATGCCGGCGGGGAAGCGGCCCGCGCGCAGGGCATCGGCGATGGCGCGGCCATCTTCTCCGGCCCGCCGCCGGTCGCCGAGCGATGGCGAGCCGCGCCGCTTGGCGAGCTTCTTCCCGTCCGCTTCCACCAGCAAACCGTGATGATGCCAGACCGGCACCGGCAGCCCCAACAGCGCCTGCAGCAGGCGGTGGACGTGGCTGGCCGGAAACAGGTCCATCCCGCGCGTCACCAGCGTGATCACGTCCGCCGCATCGTCGAGCGTGGCGGCAAGGTGATAGCTGGCCGGCAGGTCCTTGCGCAGCAGCACCACGTCGCCGAAGATCTGCGGCGTGGCGGCTTGCGGTCCGGCCCGTTCGTCCATCCATTCGAGCGGCCCGGCAAGAGCCATGGCCCGGGTGACGTCAAGGCGCCAGGCCGCGCCTTCGCCGTCCACGTCCCGGTGGCGGCAGGTGCCGGGATAGATCGGCCCGTCCGGCCCCATCGCGGTTGCCGCGGCGGCGATCTCTGCCCGGGTGCAGCGGCAGGGGTAGAGCAGGCCCATGGCTTTCAGCCGCTCTCCCGCTTCGGCATAGCTGGCGAGACGCTGCGACTGGAAGGCGGCCTCGCCATCCCAGTTCAGGCCCAGCCATTCGAGATCGCGGAAGAATTCCTCGACGAATTCGGCGCGGCTGCGCTCGCCGTCGATGTCCTCGATCCGCAGGCGGAAGAGGCCGCCCCTTTCCCGCGCCAGATCGTGGGCGATCACGGCGGCATAGGCATGGCCGAGGTGCAGCGGGCCATTGGGGCTGGGGGCGAAGCGGGTCACGATCATGACCGGGACTGCTTACCGCGCTGCGCCAGTGCTGCAAGCCGGCGTGCGCGGCTGTGGATTGTCAGCGTGTTGCAACAATGCCTGCTTGACGTCGACTCGTGCAAATGCTGCATATGCACTCATGCCCAGTTCCAAACCACATTGCCATCAAACCGCAATGGCGGCCTGCGACAGGAGGCCATGCTCAAGTCGGAGCTGATCGAGCGCGCGGCCCGGTTCCGCAGCGCGGAGGATGACCCCTCCCGAAGTCTTTCAGACTGTCCTGCCTTGGTGCTGAACGCGGATTACACCCCGCTTTCCTACTACCCCCTCAGCCTCTGGCCCTGGCAGACCGCGATCAAGGCGGTGGTGCTCGAACGGGTCGACATTGTTTCCAGCTATGACCGCGCGGTTCACTCACCCAACTGGACGATGCAGATCCCTTCGGTGATCGCGCTGCGCCAGTATGTGAAGCCCAGCGAGTTTCCGGCTTTCACCCGCTTCAACCTGTTCCTGCGCGACCGCTTCTCCTGCCAGTATTGCGGCAGCCCGCACAATCTCACGTTCGACCACGTGGTCCCGCGCCGGCTTGGCGGCAAGACGAGCTGGGAAAACATCCTGACCGCCTGCGGGCCCTGCAATCTCAAGAAGGGCGGCCGCACGCCCAAGCAGGCGAACATGCCGCCGCTGGTCCAGCCGATCCGCCCGACCAACTGGCAATTGCAGGAACGCGGCAAGGGCTTTCCGCCCAACTACCTCCACGAAACCTGGCGCGACTGGCTCTACTGGGACATCGAACTGGAAGAGTGAGGGGTTGGCGCCGGAGGTTTTTCCCGGCCCTCCGCCATGCCCGATCCGCAGGAGATGCTATGACCCCGACGCCATTGCTGGTTCCCACTTACGCGCAGATGCTGCGGGCGCTGTCCGGCTGGCTGGAGAAAGCGCAGGCGCAAGTTTCCGGCGCGCAGGCCGAAGCGTTGCTGTCCGAACGGCTTGCGCCCGACATGTATCCGCTGGCCACCCAGATCCGCTTCGTATGCCTGCAGGCGCAGGAAGCCGCGTTCCGCCTGCGGGGCGAGGCCCTGCCCGAAACGCTTGGCCGTCTGGCGGAGGAAGGGCGCAATGCCGGCGAGCAGCCGGGAACGCTTGCCGATGCGCAGGCCCGCATTGCCGAGGCGCTCGCCTGGCTGGAGGGCGTCGAGCCGGATGGGCTCGATGCCGGTGCATCGGCGCCGCTTGCGTTGGAACTGCCGGGCGGGCTGGCGTTCGACATGACCGGCAAAGAGTATGTGCGCGACTGGGCCCTGCCGCAGTTCTATTTCCACCTGATCACGGCTTATGCGATCCTGCGCAGCCGGAACATCGAACTGGGCAAGGCGGACTACGTGCCGCACATGTTCGCGTACCTTCGCCCGGGCTCCATGCCGCAAGGCTGAGCGGCAAGGTTACGGTTCAGCGCTGTCCAGAGCGGCGCCGTCCACTCCCGCATCCACCGCGCTCGTCACGGCCACGTCCATGGTCACGTTGCCCACGGTGCGCATGATGTCGGGCAGCATTTCCACCGCGACCAGAATGCCCAGCGGCCAGAGCGGCACGCCCATGGCGGCCGCGATCGGGCCAGTCGAGGCGATGAAGCTGATCGTGCCGGGCAGCGAAACCGTGCCGAAGGTGGTCACGAAGGCGACCACGCCGCCGGCGGCGATGGCCAGCGGCGTCAGGTGGTGGCCGGACAGCGTCGCGGCGTAGATCACCACGCCCATGTTCATCGCCGGGCTTGTCGCGCGGAACAGGGTGACGGCCAGCGGCAGGACGAATTCAGCGGTCGCCGCGCGCACGCCCAGTTCGCGGCACGAGGCGAGCATGGCCGGCAGGCTGGCGAGCGAGCTTTGCGTCGAGATCGCTACCACTTGCGCGGGCAGCACCGCGCGCGCGTAAGCGCCGAGGCGCTTGCGTCCGCCCAGTACCGCCAGCGGATAGCCGCACAGCAGGAACACCGCGCCCAGCGAGGCGACCAGCACGATGTAGTGCGCCAGGGCGCCGATCGCCGAAAGGCCGCTGCTGGCCGCCAGCGACAGGCCGAGCGCGAAGACGCCGAGCGGGGCGGCCACGAGTACCCAGCCGATCACCACGATCATCGCGCCTGCGAGCCCCTCGAACAGCAGCGCGAGATGGCGGCGCGGGGCTTCGGCCAGCCGTGTGGTCGCCAGCGCGAACAGCGCGACGAAGATGATCACCGGCAGCATCGCGTCCTCGGCAGCGGCCGAAACCACATTGGACGGCACCAGCGAGGCGAGAAAATCGCCGAGGCCGGGCAGGGCCGTGCCTGCCGTCTCGGCCGCATTCGCGGGCATGGCGATGGCGGGGGCCGGAAACAGCCGGATCAGCAGCGGCATCATCACGCCGCCCACCACGGTGCTGGCGGCCAGTGTCCCGACGATCAGCCCCAGTGTCCGCTTCGCCATGGCGCCCGCGTTCGCGGCGGCGGCGGTTTCGACGATGCCGGTGAACATCAGGCCGATCACCAGCGGCAGGATCGTCATCTTCAGGGCCTTGAGCCAGAAGGCGCCGAGCGGCCCGGCAATGGCGAGCAGGGGGTCGAGCACCGCCGTGCCCCGGAGCGCGGCGCCCAGGATCAGCCCGGCAACCAGTCCGGCCAATGTGAGCATACCCGGCACGCGGATTTCTGGTAGGCGCGTGGCGCTGCTGCTGCTCTCTGTCATGCGATCCCTTGAAGTGCCGAAACACGGCACATTACCAGCCTGTCACCACATAGCAATTTGCCAGAAAGGGTTGAGGGTATAGAGCGGTGTCATGACCAAGCAGTTCTTCGGCACCGACGGCATTCGCGGCCGTACCAACCAGGGCGCGATGACCGCCGCCACCGCCATGAAAGTCGGCCAGGCGGCCGGCACCCGGTTCCTGCGCGGCACCCACCGCCACCGGGTGGTGATCGGCAAGGACACGCGTCTGTCCGGTTATATGCTGGAAAACGCGCTGGTGGCGGGTTTTACCAGCGTCGGCATGGACGTGGTGCTGACCGGCCCCTTGCCGACCCCGGCCATTGCCCTGATGACGCGCGAGTTGCGCGCCGATGTGGGCGTGATGATCTCGGCCAGCCACAACCCCTATGAGGACAATGGCATCAAGCTGTTCGGCCCCGACGGCTTCAAGCTGTCCGATGAGGACGAACTGGCGATCGAGGCCATGCTGGCGCAGGATCTGCCGCTGGCCGACGCTCCCGATATCGGCCGGGCGCGGCGTATCGAGGACGCGCGCGGGCGCTATATCCACGCCGTGAAGGCCTCGCTGCCATCGACGGTCCGGCTCGACGGGCTCAAGATCGCGGTCGATTGCGCCAATGGTGCGGCCTATCAGGTGGCTCCGTCCGCCTTCTGGGAACTTGGCGCGGAAGTCATTGCGGTCGGCGTCAGCCCCAATGGCAAGAATATCAACGACCGCTGCGGCTCGACTCATGTCGACCTGCTGCAGGAGACGGTGGTCTCCTCCGGCGCGGACATCGGCATCGCGCTTGATGGCGATGCTGACCGGCTGATCGTGGTCGACGAGAAAGGCCAGGTCGTCGATGGCGACCAGATCATGGCGCTGATCGGCACCCAGCTTGCCGCGCGCGGGCAGCTGCGCGGCGGCGGCGTGGTGGCGACGGTCATGTCGAACCTCGGGCTTGAGCGGTTCCTGCAAGGGCAGGGGCTGACGCTCGAACGGACCAAGGTGGGCGACCGCCATGTGCTCGAACGGATGCGGCAGGGCGGGTTCAATGTGGGCGGCGAGCAGTCGGGCCACATGATCCTGCTCGATCATGCGACCACCGGCGACGGCACCGTGGCGGCGCTGCAGGTGCTGGCCGCGCTGGTCCAGTCGGGCAAGCGGGCGAGCGAGCTGCTGCATCTGTTCGATCCGGTGCCGCAACTGCTGCGCAACGTGCGCTTCTCCGGTGGCAAGCCGCTGGAAGAGCAGAGCGTGAAAGCCGCGATTGCCGATGCCGAGGCTTCGCTCGATGGCAAGGGGCGGCTGGTGATCCGCCCCTCAGGCACCGAACCGGTCATCCGCGTCATGGCCGAAGGCGACGATGCCGGCGAAGTGGAGGCTGCCGTGGCCTCGATCTGTCAGGCTGTAGAGGAGGCCGCCGCGTAATGGCTCTGGAAATGCGCCCCGATTGCGAACGCTGCGGCACCGATTTGCCCGCCGAGGCCCCCGGTGCCTTCATCTGCAGCTTTGAATGCACATTCTGCGCCGAATGCGCCGAGGATCTGGACGACATGTGCCCCAACTGCGGCGGCGAACTGACCGACCGGCCGACGCGGGCGAAAAAGCACCACGATGCGCATCCGCCTTCGAAAGTGCGGCATTACAAGGAATGATGTCGCGGCAAACGTGCTTCGACAAGCTCAGCACGAGCGGCTAGGGGGCTTGTAAATCTATCCCCGCCCATCCTGAGCTTGTCGAAGGATGCTTGCGCAACCTGGCGTGCCGCCCATGCAACCCCCCCGCATTCTCTCCATCGCCGGGTCCGACAGTTCGGGCGGTGCCGGCATTCAGGCCGACATCAAGACGATCACCATGCTCGGCGGCTACGCCATGACCGCGATTACCGCGATCACGGCGCAGAACACCCTGGGCGTCACCATGGTCGAGGCACTTTCGCCCGAGATGGTGGCGGCGCAGATCGAGGCCTGCCTGTCCGACATCGGCGTGGATGCGGTGAAGATCGGGATGCTCGGCTCGCCTGCCATTGCCCATGTTGTGGCGGACCGGCTGGAAACGCTTGATGTGCCGGTCGTGTTCGATCCGGTCATGGTGGCCACCAGCGGCGCGGTTCTGGCCGATGCCGATACCGTGGCGGCGTTCGCGCGGCTGATGGTTCTGGCCACGCTGACCACGCCGAACGTTCCCGAACTCGAAGCGTTGGGCAGTGATCTGGCCATGGCGGCGCGCGGTGTCACTTATCTTGCCAAGGGCGGTGATGCAGACGGCGAGAGCGTCGAGGACCGGCTCGTCGTGCCCGGCCGCGAACCCGTGGTCTGGCGCGCCCCGCGCATCGAAACCCGGCACAATCACGGCACCGGCTGCACCCTGTCGAGCGCGATCGCGACCGGTCTGGGGGCGGGCCTGCCGCTGGAGGATGCCATTGTACGTGGGCGTGAATTCGTCCGCGCCGCGCTCAAGGCCGCGCCCGGCTTCGGAGCCGGGCACGGGCCGATGGGGCATCAGGCGGTCCGTTAGGTCTTACCCGCAGTCGAGATCGTAGAATTCGCGGATCACTTTCCAGCCGTCTTCCGCCGTCTCGCACCAGTGGAACAGGTCGAGGTCGCGGCGGTTGATCGTGCCTTCCTCGGCCAGCGCTTCGAAATTGACTATGCGGTCCCAGAACTCCCGGCCGTAGAGCAGCACCGGGATGCGGCGCATCTTGCCGGTCTGGATCAGGGTGAGCAGTTCCAGCAGTTCGTCGAGCGTGCCGAAGCCGCCGGGGAACACGGCGACGCCGCGCGCGCGCAGCAGGAAGTGCATCTTGCGCAGCGCGAAGTAGTGGAACTGGAACGAGAGGCGCGGCGTCACGTAAGGGTTGGGCGCCTGCTCGTGCGGTAGCACGATGTTGAGGCCCAGCGATTCCGCGCCCACTTCGTTCGCGCCGCGGTTGGCCGCTTCCATGATGCCGGGCCCGCCGCCCGAGCAGACCACGAACTGGCGCATCCCCTTTTCCACTACCGAGCACTGGCTGGCGAGGTGGGCGAGCCTGCGGGCTTCGGTGTAGTACTTCGCTTTTTCGGCCAGCCGTTCGGCGATGGCCTTCTCCTCGTCGGTCTGCGCAGCCGCCAGCACGCTCTCGCACTTTTCGGGCGAGGGGATGCGGGCCGAGCCGTAGAACACCAGCGTCGATCCGATCTGCGCTTCTTCCAGCAGCATTTCGGTCTTGAGCAGTTCAAGCTGGAAACGCACCGGGCGCAACTCGTCGCGCAGCAGGAAATCGGTGTCGCGGAAAGCCAGCTGGTAGGCCGGGTGCTCGGTCTGCAGCGTGCCGCCTTGCTGGTCGGCGAAGCTGACTTCCTGTTCGGCTTTGTAGAAACGGCGTTCGGAAAGGTTCTTTTCTTCTTCTTCTGTCATCGCTCTTCCATGGCGGTTTGCACGTGCGGCGTCGAGTATAGATAATCGCGCACCTGCTTGCGCCGAATTCAACAGGCCCTAGGTTTGTTCCCGATGTTTACCCGACGCCAGGCCGTCGCGGCGCTCGGTGCCGCTGCCCTTCCGCTTGCCGGTTCACCGCTCGCCGCTTCGCTGGCGAAGGTGCCTCCGGTCCGTCCCGTCCGGCCGCCGCGCCTGCGGGAAGGCGATGTGCTGGGGCTGGTCGCGCCCGCCGGTTTCATTGCTGACCGGTTCGGTCTGGCGGAAATCGAGAAGACAGTGCGCGCCATGGGCCTGATCCCCCGGCCTGCGCCACATATGCTGGAGCGCGAGGGTTATCTTGCCGGGACGGATGAAACCCGCGCGCGCGATCTGATGGCGATGTTCACGGACGACGAAGTGCGCGGGATCATGGCGGTGCGCGGCGGCTGGGGCTCGGCGCGGCTGCTGCCCTACCTCGATTTTGCCGCGATCGCGCGCAACCCCAAGCTCTATGCCGGGTTCAGCGACAACACTGCGCTGCACCTGGCCTTTGCCGCGCGCACCGGGGTGCATTCCATCCATGGCCCCAACGCTTCGGCGTCCTGGCCGCCCGCGGCGTGGGAGGCTTTCCGCAAGCTGGCTTTCGAAGCGGACATGCCGACTTATGCGGTGCCCGCTTCCGATGGACCCAACCTGTCAGGGCGAGGCCCGGCCCTGCGCACGTTCCGCGGCGGCAAGGCCCGCGGGCGGCTGCTCGGCGGCAATCTCACAGTGCTTTCGGCACTGGCGGGCACGCCCTATCTGCCGGACTTCACCGGCGCGATCCTGTTTCTGGAGGATACCAACGAATCCGAATACCGGATCGACCGGATGCTCACTCAACTCGCGCTCGCCGGGATTCTGGGCAGGGTCGCGGGCGTGGTCTTCGGCCAGTGCACGCACTGCGCCAACCCGGATGGCGGCTATTCCAATTTCACGATCTACGAAGTGCTCGACCGGCAGTTCGCGGATCTCGGCGTGCCAGCCTTTCAGGGGGCCCTGATCGGCCATATCGCCGCACAAGTGAGCATCCCGGTCGGCGTCATGGCCGAGATCGATGCCGATGCGGGCACGATCCGTATGCTGGAGCCGGCCGTGGCCTGAAGGCCGGCCGGCAGCGCTCTGTCAGGCCGCTGCCGCCGAATCGCGGCCGAGCCCGTAGCGCGTGACGAGTTCGGTAAAAACGCCGTTTTCCAGCGGCTCGGCGAACTCCAGGCCTGCGCAATGCTCGTTCGCCCAGGCGACGAAGGCGATGGCCGGGCGGCACCCCGGCAGCGCAAGGCTGACGGCCTCGTCGGTTTGCAGCTGGCCGATCCCCTCGATCCGTGCGCCGAACGGGGTCAGGTCCTTGAGCATGACAGTGCTGCTGGCCAGATCGCGGCGGAACCGGGCCATCATTTCCACCTGTTCGCGCTGGTAGCGGCGTTCGCCGGGATGGAACACAGGCGGGATTTCGCCGGGATCGTGCAGGGCCATTTCACGTTATCCTGAAATTGTTAATCACATCGGCTCAGCGTGCCTTTCGGCAATCCGGTAGCCCGATGGGCTGAACCCGCACCCGGATCTTCTTCTGAAAAAGCCAGCTGCGGTAACAGGTAAGACGGTAAACGCGGCGGCAATTATAGTGACGCCCGGGTCTGCGGGATTGTCTGGGCACGATTTTTCGCCCGGATGCCGGGATTGCGTACAAATCGGTGCTTCCAGCTCCGAAAATAAGGGCATTTGCCTAAAGACTGGCCCGGATTGCATCAACCAGACATCCTTACTCTGGCGCAGTCGTCCGGAAAATTCCGGCGCTTTAGGTATTTGCGAGGGTTTCAAGCGTGTCCATGGCCTCCCCGGAAACCCATCCGGTTCCAGTCGGAGCAGCACTGAACCCCGCTTTTTCTTCGGCCTCCCCGGACCCCGTGTTTTCCGACAAGCGCGATTATCTGCTGCGCCAGTCGGGGATTGCCCGCTCGCTGGGCTCGCCTTTCGTGGGCGAGGTTCTGGCTGCAGCGCGCCGCCAGCTTTCCCGCGCGCCGGCACTGGAGGCGATGATTGCAGGCTGGCCCGGCGATCCGGCGGCCGGTGCGATGTCCCTGCGCCTCAATGCCGGACTGCACGCGCTGGCACGGCGCGGCACTTTTGCGGACCTCTCCGCGCTCTATGCCGGCAGCCACCAGGATTTCGACCGCGCGATCGGGGAGGCGCTCGAATTGGGTGAGCGCACTTTGCTGGTCTGGATGAGCCATCCCACGCAGACCAACGAAGTGCGCCGGTCGAGCGCCTTCATGGCAGCGCTTGCCGTGCTGGCGAGCCGCTACGGCCTGCCTTTCGAATTGCTTGAAGTCGGGGCCAGCGCCGGATTGAACCTGTTCCTGGACCACTATGCCCACGATCTCGGCGGACGGATGTTCGGCGATCCGGGGTCGCCGCTGCAGCTTGCGCCGCAGTGGCAGGGCCCGCCGCCGCCGCAGGCCGAAGTGCGGATTGCCGCCGCGCGCGGGGTCGACCTGCGGCCGCTGCGCCTCGACGATCCGCATACCCGCGAACGCCTGATGTCCTATGTCTGGCCGGGCGACGAGGAGCGTTCCGAATGTTTGCGTCAGGCCATGTTGCTGGCACGCGATTCCGCGCCGGTTGTGGACCGGGCGAACGCGGTGTCCTGGCTTGCCGATCGCCTCGCCCGGCCACAGGCCCCCGGCACCGTGCGGGTGGTTCAGCACTCCATGGTGATGCAGTACCTGCCCGAGGACGATCTCCATGCCGCGCGCGAGACAATCCGGGCCGCGGGCCGCCGGGCCACGCCGGACCGTCCGCTGGCGCGGATGGGGCTGGAATGGGACCGCGAGCGCACGCAGGTCTCGCTGACTCTCAGCCACTGGTGCGGCGATTCAGAGGACGGCGAGCGCGCCACGTTGGCCATCTGCCACCCTTATGGCGCGTCTATCGATTGGCTCGGGATGCCCGGCGACAGTTGCGCTTCGGCGTAGCGCTTTTCCTGCTGGGCTTTGGGCTGCGTGACCAGGTTTGGATGGTCACGCGGATGTTCGCATACTGCGGTTTTCTTCCAAGAGCCGCCGTTTTGGGCACGTCGACTTTGCGGCCGTTCAACGAAACGCTAACGTGCAGCGTATGAAGCGGCAAACGGGCATGACTGCACAAGAACTAATGTCGCGGCTTCAAGCTGACGCAGCATATCAAGCCAAGCGAGCTGCGAAAGACAAGGAGCTTGCTGAGCGCGCTGAAGAGCGCAAGCTGGAGCAGAAGCCCTTGCTTGACGATCTTGCCGCGCACGGCGTTTTTGTGGCTAGCGTCGATCGCTTGGTAGGCATGCCGAGCTTGGACGATTGCATATACCGAATTCTGTTGGACCACCTGAGGCGGCCCTACAGCGCTTCGTTATTGGAATGGATTGGACGTGCGTTCGGACATAAGTCCGCCCGGCCCATTGTGTGGAAGGTCCTGATACCGTTGCTAAAAACTCATGCTCTCAAGGAGCCTGCGGTAATTGGCTTGATGGCGGCTATCTCCAAAATTGCCGGACCCCGAGATTTGCATATTTTGATCGATCTGATTTCCGATCAAGCGATTGGCAGTTCCCGGCTATCTCTAGTGTCAAACTTGATGCGTTCGAAACAGCCTGAAGCACGCGCCACTTTGCTACGCCTTCGAGATGACCCGGAGCTAGTGAAGGAAATCAGTTATCGGTTGCGACGGAGTAAAGGTTAGAGACAGCTTCCCCTAGACATTCCTGCCATTCCGCATGTGACAAGCGCGCCCTGACGACAGACAATCGTTCACGTCCGGCGTTTGCCTATACGTAGGCACCAGACGGCAAAAAGGGCCGCGCAAGTCATGCCTGCGCGGCCCTTTTCTTTTGTTTGGCGCGTAAGCCGGCCGGTCAGAATTCCGACCAGTCGTCCTCGCTCGCCTGTACGGCGAGGTTGCCGACCACGCGGGGTGCGGCGGCGGCTTTCGGGGCCTGGACCGGCCTCGGCGCCGGGCGGGATACGGCTGTGGGAGCCGGCGAGGCCTTGCGGTAGGACGGGCTGTCGTCGACCTTGAAGGTGGAGAAGGCCTCGAACAGCTGCTGCGCTTCGCGGGCCAGCATTTCGGTGGCGGCGGTGGTCTCTTCGACCATGGCCGCGTTCTGCTGGGTCATCGCGTCCATCGCGCTGATCGCCTCGTTGACCTTGAGCAGGCCGCTCGACTGCTGCTCGGCGGCTTCGGCCATGGCTTCGATCGATTCGCTCACGCTGGAGACGCGCTCGATGATGCGGTTGAGCGAGCCGCCGGTGTCGTTGACGAGGCCAACGCCCGAGTTGACGTGATTGGTTGCAGCCAGGATGCGCGATTTGACATCGGAGGCGGCATCGGCGGCGCGCTGGGCCAGGGCCCGCACTTCCGAGGCGACGACCGCGAAGCCCTTGCCGGCATCGCCGGCGCGGGCGGCCTCGACGCCTGCGTTGAGCGCGAGCAGGTTGGTCTGGAAGGCGATGCCGTCGATCACGGTGATGATCTCGGCGATTTCCTTGGTGGCCTGATCGATGCCGTGCATGGCCTCGATAGCGCGCTGCACGACCGCGCCGCCTTGTTCGGCTTCGCCGCGGGCTTCGCTCATGGCCTTGCTGGCCTGGGCGACGATCCCGGCGCTTTCGCCGACCTTGCGGGTGATCTCGTCCATGGCCACGGCGGAGGACTGCAGGCGTGCAGCCTGTTCCTCGGAACGGTTCGACAGATCGGTGGTCGCCTGCCGGATTTCGGACGAGCCGGTAGAGATCGAATTGATGCTGCCGCGCACGGCGCCCATGACCGAGCAGAGCTGGTCCAGCGCGTTGTTGAAGTCTCGTGCGACCGACGAGAACGCGTCGGGCAGGTTGTTGAGCCTTGCCCGCAGGTCGGACTGCGAGAGGTCATGCAGCTTGACGCCGATTTCGGCCATGGCGGCTTCGCGGTCCTTGTCGGCGGCGATCTTGGCGATCGCCTCGTCGCGGAAGATCAGTACGGCGCGGGCCATGTTGCCCAGTTCGTCGACGCGGTCGGTGCCCGGCACGGAGATGTCGTTGCGGCCATCGGCAAGGGCCGCCATCGTTTCGGTGAGCTCGCCGATGGGAAGGGCGATGTCGCGGCTCAGCTTGCGCTGCAGGGCCACGGCGACGCCGATGAGGGCAAGGCCGCCGATCGCCAGTGCAATCCAGGCCGTGGTGATGGCGCCATACTGCCCGTCCGATTCTGCCAGAAGCTGCCCCTCTTCGTAATCACGCAAGTCGCGCAGGGGGAGGACGGCGGCGCTTACGAGGGCCTTCTTGCCGGCGTCGCGAACGCGTTCCGCAGCTTCCTGAAGATGGCCCTGCTTGACCATCTCGATCGACTTGTCGCCCCAGTCCGCGCGCCACTTGAGCGTTTCCCGGCGCGATTCGAGCAGCTTTTCCTTCATGTCCGGATTGGTCAGGAGGTTTTCCAGCTCGGCCGAAGTCGCGTCGTATTCGTCGCGTCCTTCATAGTACGACTTGAGGTAGCTGTCGTCCCCGGTCACCAGATACCCGCGCATCTGGCTGTTCTGGCGCAGAATCTGCGTTTCCAGGGCGAGGGCCTTGGAGTGGATGTCCTGATGGAAATTGGTCCGCCCGGTGGACCGGCTGATCATTGCGATGTTGATGGCAAAGACCAGCATCATGACCGCCGCAGAGAGGTTGATGGCGACGAACGCGACCGCCAACTTCTTCGGAATGTTCAACGAGCTGAGCATGTTTTCAGTCCAATCTGGTATTCGTTTGCTTCACAGGATGCCGCTGCCGGGCCACTGCGAAGTGGAAGCGCAGCGAGGTGAGTGGTGCGCGGATCGATGGTCCGCGCGGTCCCCACGCCCCCCTGTGGGATGAATTCTGCGCCGACGCTGGCAAGACCGAGAACGTCAGGCAGGTTGTCGGCGTTAAGCACGAATGGGACGCAACCGTTCGGCTTGCCCTGGCGCGCGCAGCCTGCGAATCCCGTCCGGCACGCTTTTCCGGGGGTTGCACGGCTTCCGGCGATCGGGCTGCGGCATAAGTCTCTCTCCGTCTCCCGCGGGAACCGGCCGGGGCAGGAGACAGGCCCCGGCAAGCACAAGCGGTGTTTCCGTTTTCACAAGCATCAATATCTGTTGCGGCAAGTTGCGCAGTCTTGGGATAGTGGGTGCACACTTAAATCGAACATTCGCGTCGTTAAGGAAAATTGCTGGGTTTCCTGACAACGCCAATTTGACGCGGCCCTGCGGCGCGAACTCGACAATCCGGCGTGATCTGGCCTAGTCTCCGCGAATGCTGGTCCCCCTGTCCGATTGTCACCCCGTTTGTCAGTTCACGGCGCCAGCCATTGTGGCGTGTTGCGCATGAAGGGCTGGATGCGCCGGAAACCGGTCGTTGCCGAACGGCAGGACGAGCGGATGGTAGCCAGTCTGTCTTGGCCGCACCTGATCGCGCTGGGTGTCGGCGCGATTGTCGGCACCGGCATTCTGACGCTGATCGGCGTCGGGGCCGACCGGGCCGGGCCTGCCGTGCTGATTTCCTTTGCCATCGCGGGCGCGATCTGCGCCTGCGCCGCACTGGCCTATGCCGAACTGGCGGCAATGCTGCCAGCGGCCGGCAGTGCTTACAGCTACAGCTATATGGTGCTGGGCGAGGTGATCGCCTGGGTCGTCGGCTGGAGCCTCATTCTCGAATATTCGCTGGTGGTTTCGGCCGTGGCCGTGGGCTGGTCGGGCTATGCCAGCGCCCTGCTTGTCGGCATCGGCTTTCCGCCCGCGCTAACCCAGGGCCCCGAACTGGGCGGCGTTGCCAATCTGCCGGCGGTCTTCATCATTGCCGTGGTGGCTGGCCTGCTCATGCTCGGCACGCGGGAAAGCGCGCGGGTGAACACGGCGCTGGTCGTGCTCAAGATGGTCACGCTGGCGGCTTTCGTCGCTGTCGCGCTGCCCTATTTCGATACGGCCCATCTCGAACCGTTCATGCCCTATGGCTTTGGCAAGAGCATGGGGCCGGACGGCATCGAGCGCGGCGTGATGGCGGCGGCGGCAATCATCTTCTTCGCCTTCTACGGTTTCGATGCGATCTCGACCGCGGCCGAGGAAGTCAAACGGCCCGAGCGGGACCTGGCCATCGGCATCGTCGGGTCCATGCTGATCTGCACGCTGGTCTATGTACTGGTGGCCGCCGCTGCGGTCGGCGCGCTGCCTTTCACGCGCTTTGCCGACAGCCCGGAGCCGCTGGCGCTGATCCTGCGCGAACTGGGCCGCCCCGGCGTGGCGCGCGTGATCGCGATCGCGGCGGTGATCGCGCTGCCGACCGTGATTCTCGCTTTCCTCTATGGCCAGAGCCGCATCTTCCTGGTCATGGCGCGCGACGGGTTCCTGCCTGCCGGCCTTGCCCGCCTGTCCGGGCGCGGCACGCCTGTGCGGATTACCGTGATGACGGCGGTGCTGGTGGCCGTGCTCGCCGGCGTGCTGCCGATCGGCGAGATTGCCGCGCTGGCCAATGCCGGCACGCTGATCGCCTTTATCGCTGTCGGCACCTGCCTCGTGGTCATGCGGTTCCGGGCGCCGGAGATGCACCGTCCGTTCCGCGCGCCGCTCGGCCTGTGGGTCGGCGCCGCCACGGTTGCGGGGTGTCTCTACCTGTTTACTAGCCTTCCGGCCAGGACCCAGCTCTGGTGCCTGTTCTGGAATACGGCCGGGCTTGTCCTCTATGCCCTCTACGGCCACCGCCGCAGCCGCCTGCACGGCGGCTGACCAGATCGCGGACGCCGGCGTGCGGGCGTCCGTCCTTAGCGCGCCCTCACCAGCAGAGCTTGCCAGTTCCCGTCCAGAGGCTCGTCGCGCGAGGCCAGCACTTTGGGCCGGTTCGGGCGTGTCTGGCCCAGATCGGCAATGGCCTTTTCGATTGTCGCCACGCGGTCTTTCCAGGCGGGGTGCGACCGGCTGAGCAGGATCCCGCTGGCTTTGGAGGGGCCGAATTTCTGCCAGAACCGCACGATCGCCTCGGGATCGTAGCCCGCATTCGCAAGCAGTGAGACCGACAGGATGTCTGCCTGCAGCTCGGTTTCGCGGAAATAGCGGACATTCCGGCCAAAGCCCGACAACATGCCGAAGGAAAGGCCTATTTCCTCCATGCGCTCCCGGTGGTGGAGGATATTGTGTGCGAATTCATGCGCGAGCAGGGCCGCGATCTGGTCTTCGGGATATTCCTGAAAGAAGCGGCTGCTGGCCTGCACCATTTCGCCGTCCGATTGCGCGGTGTAGCTATTGCTGATCAGCATTTCGAAACGCGTGCGGCAGGCGGGGACGGGATCGACCGTACGCACATAGTCCTGACCGTTGCGCCGCCCATGGATCTCGATCGGGGCATTGGCGGGCAGGGCGGCAAGCGCGGCGTTAGCGCGGATCAGGCCCTGCGTCGTGGCCCCGCCATCCGGGGTGGCTGGGGCGAACCGGACGGATCCGGCGCTGACAAGCACATCGTCGGCCTCGATTCCCGCGGCAGCGGCGGGAGAGTCGGGAAGCACGGCTTCCACGCCGATCGGCCCGTCCATGTGGAAGTGATGGACGGCCTCCTCGCGCAAGCCGGGTTCATATTGCTCCGGTGTCTGCAGGACGAGCCCGAGCCCCGGTTCGAGACTATCGCAAAGCGATGCATTGGCCGTGGCAAGGCGGTATCCGATCCGGGCGATTACCGTGTCTGCGGCCCGAACGGATTCAAAAGCCTCGTCATCGGCGGCCTTCGCCTGACCGGTTGTTGCTGCAACTGCGAATGCCGCGGCCAGTGCGAACAAGACACCGTGGCGTCTCTTTGTTTCGTTTCGTCTCTTCGCAATTGCAAAATCGCGGTCATTGCGTATGGGCAGGCAATCCAGGTTCATGAGAGGCAATGTAGCGCCCCGCGAATGATTGCGAAACTCTTCTCTCGGCGTCCCAAAGGCGCTGTTCCCGTATCTAAGGTTCCAGAAGGCCGCCGGATCTATGCGATCGGCGACATTCACGGCCGTCTCGATCTTCTCGAGGGACTGCTTGAGCGCATCCGGCACGACGAAGAGGTGCGGGGCGGAGTGCAGGGAGACCTGATCTTCCTCGGCGACCTGATCGACCGCGGTCCCGAATCGGCGGGTGTGATTGACTGCCTGATGACACTGCGCAAGGAGCGGCCCGCGACCCGCTTCCTACTAGGGAATCACGAAGAAGTCTTCCTGGCGGCCCTGAATGGCGATGCGAAACTGCTGCGCCTCTTTCACCGCATCGGCGGCCGGGAGACGATACTCAGCTACGGAATTACGCCGGAAGCCTATGCCGCCGCTGATTACGAGGCACTGGTCGGGATGTTGCAGGCCGTGGTGCCGCCGGCGCACCGCATGTTCCTCGAATCGTTCGAGGACATGTTCGTCGAGGGGGACTACATCTTTGTCCATGCCGGCATCCGGCCGGGAGTTGCCCTGGAAGATCAGCGCCCCAAGGATCTTCGCTGGATTCGCGAAGAATTCCTGTCGGGCGCCGGCGCGCCGGGGAAAGTGGTGGTGCACGGACACACGGTTTTCGACCAGGTGGTCGACCTGCGGCACCGAATCGGAATCGACACAGGCGCGTACCGGAGCGGCGGTGCGCTCACCGCTATGGGCTTCGAAGGCAAAGAGCGCTGGATTCTCCAAGAACGCTGCCTGCGCGATGCCGAAGCTGCCTGATCCGGAGCGCATTTTTTCCGCATCGGTTCGTCGGAAATTGCGGCCACTTGGGCGAACACCTTGATCTGCGCCAATAAATAACTTGTGCAAGTGCGAGATCGTTGATATCACAAAGACGATTTAGTTCTAAATCAAGGGAGCATTAACTTATGCGTATGAGCAAACTGTTGGCCGCAGTTGCCGCTTCGTCGCTGCTCGCCACTCCGGCGCTGGCGAACACGGCTGCACCGCTGTCGGTTGCCAAGGTGGCAAGCGTCAAGGCTTCGACCTCGGCTAAGAAGTCGAACAAGCTTACCCCGGGCGTGATCGTCGGTGTCCTCGCTGGCGCTGCTGTCATCGGCGGCGTGATTGCGATCGCGGACGACAACAATTCCTCCAGTAACTAAGTTCTGGCGGAAAGTTTAAGAAAATGGCGGCCCCAAAAGGGCCGCCATTTTTTTTCCGTTTGTATGGTGGGTGGTTTAATATCCTTACCTCTTGTTCTTTGATCTAAGCTCGCAGGAAAATAGTTTTCCGACTGCCTTAGGGGGGCGTTTGAAAAGATGTTCGATTTGGAAATGCGCACCCT
>NZ_BCTX01000081.1 GCF_001590985.1 Novosphingobium naphthalenivorans NBRC 102051 | reverse complement strand
CTTGCCATGCGAAAATAGGGACCGGCGGATTGGAACGGTGAAGGCCGTTCATCTGCGCGTGAATCTGGTTTCGCCGACTACTTCGTTCGGGTCGATGCCAAGAGCAATGGGTGTGCAGTTACGGCAGGACCGTCCGGCACCATGTTTTCC
This sequence comes from Novosphingobium naphthalenivorans NBRC 102051, assembly GCF_001590985.1. Lineage (GTDB taxonomy): Bacteria > Pseudomonadota > Alphaproteobacteria > Sphingomonadales > Sphingomonadaceae > Novosphingobium > Novosphingobium naphthalenivorans. Next base: position 19,484 of record NZ_BCTX01000081.1, on the reverse strand, counting down.
CCTGTCCGACACGCGGCTTCGCCCGGCACCGCGAACCCGATGGACGCGTGCCGGGCCGACATCGCGCCGGATTCCTTCCGAGCCCGACGCCCGCATATCCGGGTGCAAGGAGTGATAGATGCTTAATACGGCGACGGTGACTTCGGCGGGCATAGTTCAGCAACGCCTGGATGAGGGAAGGCTGCGTGCGATCCAGTTTCGCGTATTCGCGCTCTGCACCCTGGTTACCATGCTCGACGGCATCGACAACCAGTCGATTGGCGTCGTCGCGCCGCTGATGAGCAAGGATCTAGGTCTGGACAAAACCGCGCTCGGCTCGATCTTTTCGGTGACCCAGATCGGCGCGACGATCGGTGCCCTCCTGTTCGGCTTCGTCGGCGATCGATTCGGCCGCAAGACTGCGATTGGCTGGTGCGTGACGATGATGACAGTGTTCATGGTCTGCCTTGGAAAAACTGGTCCAATTCTGAAGAGAGCCCATTTGGGCATGAGAATTGGAGAAATGTTTGGGACGTCAGAGGTTTACGCCGGAGCAGATCATAGCGAAGCTGCGTGAAGTAGAGGTGATTGTGGGGCGAGGCGGCACAGCGGTGGAGGCTTGCCGCCAGATCGGGATCGCGGAGCAGACGCTATATCGGTGGCGCAAGGAATATGGCGGGCTGAAGGTCGACCAGGCGCGGCGAATGAAGGATCTGGAGCGCGAGAATGCGCGGCTGAAGAAGCTGGTGGCCGACCTCGCGCTCGACAAGGCGATCCTGCAAGAGGCGTCGAAGCTGACTTTTTGAGTCCCTCCCGTCGCCGTGAGGCGATCGAGCAGATCCGTCGCGCGTTGCCGGTATCGGAGCGACGGACCTGCCGTGTTCTGGGCCAGCATCGTTCGACACAGCGCCATCCACCGAAGGATGATGCCGACGAGCGGCGGCTAACAGCCGACATCATCGCGCTGGCCAAGGACTATGGCCGGTATGGCTATCGCCGCATCCATGTCTTGCTGGGCCAGGCGGGCTGGCAGGTCAGCCTGTCAGTGGTTGAGCGTATCTGGCGGCGGGAGGGTCTTAAAGTGCCGAAGCGGCAACCGAAACGGCGGCGGCTCTGGCTCGGCGACGGATCGTGCATCCGGCTGCGCCCGGAGCATCGCGGGCATGTGTGGTCCTACGACTTCGTCGAGGATCAGACGCACAACGGTCGCAAGTTCCGAATGCTCAACATTATCGACGAGTTCAGCCGGGAATGCCTGGCGATGGTGCCGCTGCGGCGCTTCCGGTCGAACGACGTGATTGACGTGCTGACCGATCTGTTCATCGAGCATGGGCCGCCCGAGCATATCAGATCCGATAACGGCCCCGAGTTCGTCGCTAATGCGGTGCGCGAGTGGCTCGGCAGGCTTGGCGTCATTACCCTCTATATCGAGCCCGGCAGCCCATGGGAGAACGGCTATATCGAAAGCTTCAATGCCCGTCTGCGAGATGAACTGCTCAACGGCGAAATCGGGACTGTCAGGAATTTCGTGTGCGGCGAGGCATAATGGGCAACCAGGAGACCCAGTATGTCACGACGCAAAGAACCCTCAATACCGAACGACATTCTCGACCAGCTGCTTGCCGGCACTGACGCGACTGCGGCGCTCAGCCAAGGCGGGCTGCTCGATTCATTGAAGAAGGCGTTTGCCGAACGGGCCCTCAACGCGGAGATGGATCACCATCTTGGCCAGGAGGAGCAAGGGAACAACAGCCGGAACGGTTATGGTCGCAAGACGGTGACGACCGACGGGGGGCGGATCGAGATCGAGGTTCCAAGGGATCGAGCGGGCAGCTTTGACCCGCAGCTGATCGCCAAATATCAGCGTCGCTTCCCCGGCTTCGATGACAAGATCATTTCGCTGTACGCGCGCGGTATGAGCACCCGGGAGATTACGGGCCATCTGCGCGATCTGTATGGGATCGAGGCCTCACCCGATCTGATCAGCACAATCACCGACGCCGTGCTGGAGGAGGTCGCAGCCTGGCAGCAACGCCCGCTGGATCCGGCCTATCCGCTGGTTTTCTTCGATGCGATCCGGGTCAAGATCCGGGATGAGGGGATGGTCCGCAATAAGGCGATCCATATTGCCCTGGGGGTCATGGCTGACGGCACCAAGGTGGTCCTCGGGCTGTGGCTGGAACAGAATGAAGGCGCCAAGTTCTGGCTCCGCGTCATGAACGAACTACGCAATCGCGGTGTCGAGGATATCATGTTGGCGGTCGTCGACGGCTTGAAGGGTTTTCCCGACGCCATAACCGCCGTCTTCCCAGAAGCGATGGTCCAAACGTGCATAGTCCACCTGCTGCGCAACTCGATGGATTTTGTGGCGTGGAAAGATCGCAAGGCGCTCGGAACGGCCCTGAAAGCCATATACCGCGCCGTCGATGCCATCGCTGCCGAGGAGGCGCTCACGGCGTTCGAAGCCAGCTTCTGGGGCCAACGATATCCCGCTATCGGCCAGGGCTGGCGTCGCGCATGGCCTGAGGTCATTCCATTCTTCGCCTTCCCTGATGATGTCAGGCGGATCGTCTACACCACAAATGCCATAGAGGCCCTGAATTCCAAGCTACGCCGCGCGGTACGGGCGCGCGGACATTTCCCCAACGATGAGGCCGCGACCAAGCTCCTCTATTTGATCTTGAACCGATCCGAGAAAGAGTGGAAAATGCCGCCACGTGAGTGGAACATGGCGAAGGCACAATTTGCTGTGCTCTTCGGCGAACGATTCATCAGAGCCATGGCGGCCTGATGATCAACCGCCTCGCCGCACACGAAATTCCTGACAGTCCCGCGAAATCTTCTACAGCCTTGAGGAGGTGCGGATCGTCACCGGCTGGTGGCGCGATCATTACAACCGAGCACGGCCCCACAGCAGTCTCGGATATCGACCACCGGCCCCGGAGACGATCAAGATGCCAGCCTGGCCGCTCGGCTCCGCTACGCTCCGCCTCCCGCCCACGCTGGCATCAGAGGCGCAGATCAACTAACTACACAACCGGACCAGTCATTGCGGGCAGTCCACTCGAGCCAGACCAGAGCGAGCTGGATCGCCACTGGCCAGCCCTCGGTCCGGAGGGCCAACAGCCGCGCTTCCGCTTGGGAGGCGCGGCCACCGAGATAATCCTCGATCTCTGTTGCGGTGAACCTGAGCCTGTCCTTTTCCAGCAGGAGTGCATGTCCCGCCGATTGCAGATGCTCTAAGCGGAAGCCGGGACGCCCACGCCCCGCAACGATGAGCCGCAGATTGTTGGGCTGGCGGGCCAGGAGTGCATCGAGAAAGCCGTCTACTGCGGAACCCACCACGTGATTATAGTCGTCGAGGATCAGCGTGATCGCCTTATTCGCCTCCTCGATCGCGAGCAGCACCTGATCGAGCGCGGCCAGTGGGCGAATATTGAGAAAGCCGCTTTTCACTGCATCCGTCAGGGAAGGCAACCGCAGGCCCGCCGCCTCAATGCTTGATATGAGCCCGGCAAGGAAATTATCCGTGTTGCGGTCGGTCTCGTCTATGTTGAGCCAGCTCACAAACTCTCCGCGCAATCCGAAATGGGCAGCGAGTTGCAGCAGTAGGGTGGACTTGCCGTAGCCAGCGGACGCGTCAATTACGATGAGTCGATTGAGATCCGCATCAATGAGGTCGATCAACCGGTTCCGCGCGATGACACGCGCAGCGAGCCGCGGCTGGCTTACCTTCGACCGAAGGAGCCAGCTAGCCTGACGGCCGGGATCGAATTCGCGCATCGTGGACATTGGGCTGAAGCCCGCAACATGGCGCAGGCAAAGCGGAATTCAAGGTGCGGCCGTACATCGATGAGGCCGATTTTTCTCCATACCGATCCGGGAGCAGCACTAAGAATGCGCCCCAGTCAATCCGCCCGCACGGGGAACCCCGGGCCAAGGGCGGCCTTGTTCTACCGCGTCCGATGGGGAATCCGAAGGGAGACATCGGGAAGTTCGGCAGCAGAAACCCTTCGAAAGTCGTTTGGGTGTGGATATTGTCATCCCGAAATCATAGCGTGGTGTCGCAAATGTTCAACCTTGGGACGAGAGCAGCTGGGCGAAGCTCGAGCGCCGACCCTAGTCCTGCTAGCGCCAAGCCATGATATCCTTTCCTGCGGCTCCTGCTCAGGCTATCTCCGCTGCTGATCCCAATGGCGCTCCGGGTAAACGCTGGAGCGACAAAGGGCAGCTTGGGTATCGCCTCCGCTCCCCAACCCTTTATTGGACATTTCTTCAGAAGCATACCATTCTCGAACGGGGTGGACTTATGCGCAGGTTCTGGGCTGGATTGTTATTGGCCGCGCCTATGGCTGCGGCATGGGCGCACGCCACAGCCTAGAACCTTGCCTTGACTCGCCTTCCTTCTTATTATGTTCTCAACTGGGCCTCGGTAAGGAGCTCTCCAACTACCGCATCATCACCGTCGCGCCGAACGCCGAAGTCGCGCCCTATCAGGAGCGGCACGGCGCGATCATCCACCGTCGGCAGGTGATGCAATGGCTCGACGGAACCGTATCCGAGACCAATCTGCTCGAGACGCCGCCGGCGCGCACTTTCCTTGTCGAAGAGATCGTCGACGGCCCGCGGCAAGCTGCGTTGGCACTGTGATGCGCGACAAGCGTGCCGCTTGATCAAGGAGTGAGGCGATGAGCCGCTTATGGGATACGCCGGAATATTTAGGCTCCGTCTCCGATTTGTATTGTTGATGTGGTTGAATAGCCTGGTTCATACAGGCGGCCCGATGGTCGGTAGGAGTCTGCTTTCGTGGCGATGATCGTTCGCGCCGTTCCCGGGGCGCCAGGAATCCCGGCAGGGTTCCCCATCATCCGGACTGACCAGATGCAGTCGAGCCGGCCTTCGCCTGGTTGCTCGATCACGCGAAATATGGCGGTCGAACCGAGCCTAGCTACACGCTTCGCACCTACGGCGAAACCTCTACGACTGGTTCGATGCTCTTGAGCAGTCAGGAATAAACTGGGCCGACGCCGATGAAGGTACGATCGCCGGATATCGCAACAGAATGTTGGAGACAGTCAGCCAGCACACTGGCCGGCCTTATGCCAGGGCAACCATCAACGCTCGCGTATCGACCGTCTGCCGCTTTTACGATTGGGCGCAGGATCGGGGCATGGTCGCAATGTCACCGACACGGTCGACCCAGCTTCATACCTGTCGTTATCGGGATCCTCGATCCCGGCTGCTGAGATTATCCACCAATCGGCTGACCTATATACAGTCGCGCGCACCTATTCACACGTCACCGCAAACAAAAGGTCGAGCCCCTGATCAACGGAATCAATCGGGTTCGGCTCGACCGCGCGGCTACGGATTCGCCGCGACTACGGCTCCGCAATCGCCTCCACCCCTGGCCATTACGGCGACTATTCCGAAGCTTCGATCAGCGCGGTTAGCTTGGGATGAGCATCGTCCGCGAGCGGATTGACGATTGTGAGTCCACGCGTCACGAACTCGTGCTGCATGTCCTCTGATAGTAGGAGCGCGCATCCGGCATCCGCCGCAGCGGTTACGATCAGCGCATCCCAGAATTGCAGCTTGTGATCGACCACAAGATCGGCTGCAGACAGCGCGGTGCGCGTTTCCGAGGCCGACGTCCCAAACGCTTCGGCGAACTCGAGCAGGACCTCGCGCGCCTCTTCGGCGGAAGCACCACTGCGTCGCAGCACCACGAATAGCTCGCCCAAGGTTTGGGCGGGGGCGACAAGGCTGGCCGATTCCGCAAGTCGGGACACAAGCTCCCGAACCTTCGTGATCTTGCCATCATCTTCTGCTGATCGGCTGACGCCCGCAAGGTAAGCGAGAATATTGCTGTCGAGGGCGACACGCATCATTCGTAGAGATCGTCGCGCGACCAATTGCCGGAATGTCGGACGGGAAGGCTGGTGACGAACTTGAGCAGCCGGTCGACCGAACGGCGTTCCTGATCGCGATCGACGGGAAGGACGCGCGCGACGGGGCGACCGCGAGACATCACGGTGAAACTCTGGCCTTCGGACACATCGCGGAGAAGCTCCGAGAAATGCTGGTTGGCCTCGCTGGCACTGATCGCTCTGTCCATGCTTTTAATTTAGTGGGTAACACTAAGTTTGGCAAGGTTGGGGTTCGACGGTCGTGGCGCCTCGGTCCGTCGGCCTATTTCCAGAAATGTTTGATAGCCCTCCGTGTAAAGCGTTAACCATTAGCAACACAGTCGACCGCTCCCTTAAAAGGAGCGCGACGATAAAGATGTCTTTGAATGAAATGATTGTCCGAAAAGCGGAACCGCGACCCAAGCCATATAAAATGTTCGACGGCGGCGGATTATATCTCGCGGTCCAGCCGAGCGGTTCGAAACTTTGGCGGCTTAAATATCGATACGGCGGGGTGGAGAGCGTTCTTTCTTTCGGCGCCCATCCCGCGACATCGCTCGCAAGTGCCCGGCATAAGCGCGAGCGGGCACGCCATCTTTTGGCGACGGGCCGCGATCCCAGACTCGAACTGAGCCGCGAGGGTTCCAGTCAAACCTTCGAAGCCGCAGCGCAACTCTGGCATGACAACCGACAGCACACGCTCGATCAGGCACATTCCGCGCGGATATTGGCCCGGCTGGACCGCGACGTTCTGCCATTTCTGGGATCACGCTGTATCCGGAGCATCGAACCGCCGGACGTGCTCGCCGTGCTTCGTGGGATCAAGGCGCGCGGTGCGCTCGAAATCTGTCGCCGCGCCAAACAGAATATCAGCCAGATTTTCCGCTTCGCCGTTGCGAGCGGATGGGCGGACAATGATCCGACAACCTGTTTGGACAATGCGTTGAAGCCGCGCCTTCAACCCGAGCATATGCATCGGATAGGTTTCGGTGGCATGCCTCGCCTGCTGGCCAAGATAGCATCTTACAATGACAATTGCCCTGACCGGCAAGCCGTCACGAGAAATGCGCTTCTCTTCACATTGCTGACTTGGGCACGGACGAAAGAAATCCGCTTCGCGTCGGTCGACGAGTTCGAGGATCTGTCAGGGAAGCAGCCACTCTGGCGCATCCCGGCAGTGCGAATGAAGATGCGCCGCGACCACCTCGTTCCCCTCCCACTCGAAGCCGCCGGCATAGTCCGGGCGATGCTCGATGGACGCGATGACGGCTATGTTTTTTCCGACGATGGCAAAACACCGACCTCGCCGAACAGGATGATTGGCGCTCTCTATCGGCTCGGCTATCGCGGCCGGCAAACGGTCCATGGTTTTCGGGGTCTCGCCAGCACCTGGGCAAACGAAGCGCTGAAGGAGACGGCCGATCTGCGCAATCCAGTCCGCCCCTATGATCATGATTGGATCGAATGACAGCTTGCTCATATCGAGACCAACGGCGTTCGCCGCGCTTATAACGCGGCCCAATATCTCGTGCCGCGCCGCTACATGCTCCAGGACTGGGCGGACCAGATTTCGCGCTGGATGTACGGAGGCGATCGGTGATCTGGAAGCGCCGCCGTCCGGCGGTGGGTGTTAGAATAGCGCCTTTCTCGCGATTTTCATCGGCAGGAACAGCCGTGCGGTCGCCTGGCCGAGCGGTGCGAAACCATAGCGCGTGTAGAAGGCATGCGCTTTGGCGTCGATCGGATCGACAACGATCATCCGGCCGGCGGCTTCGACCGCGCAGAGGCGGGCAAAGGCGTCAATCAGCAGCAGTTCGCCAAGCCCTTTCCCTTTCATCGACAGATCGCGCGCGAGGCGTCCGATGAGGAATGCGGGGATCCGATCGTAGCGCGGCAGGCCCTTTCTCTGTTCGGGCGAAAGCTCGTCGCACAGCACGGCATGAGCCGAAATCGTGTAATAGCCCGCGACCCGCTCCGACCCGGTCGGCAGCGCCACATAACAGGCGGCGAGGTCGCCGCGCTCGTTCTGACCGGCGGATTTCAGCAAATAGTCGCTGAGCGAGGCATGCTCGCAGGCGAAGCCTGCCCGGTCATGCGCCGCCGACAGCCGCTCGAACTGGAAACTGGTCGCGTCGCTCACGCATGGCCCGACGCAAGGGCGCGATGCCGTGCCGCCGCAGCGCGAAGCGCCTCGTTGGGGGCGTCGTCGGCATCGAGCGCGCGCGCCAACCGCTCGAAATCGTCGCGGTTTAGGCGCGTGACCTCCGCGTCCTCGATCGCCCGCTGCGCAGCGTCCTGTACGGCGGCGGTCACGAACGCCGCCACCGTCTGGCCACGCAAGGCCGCTGCATGGCTGACGCGGCTGTGCAGCGAAGGCGGAACGCGGACCTCGAGCCGTTCGGAACGGCGCTCTTGGGACTCGGCAACCATGACTGGGGTACTCCTTTGCTCGATATGTACGGCATTTTACCGACTTTTTCAACATGTCCGTGATGCCCAAGCGGAGCGACTTTGCCACATGCTTCAGGATTGAGCGGGTTAGGCTTCCCTCTGGATGCAAGGAAGGCCTTGGTTATTTGGACAGACTGCCTCGATCCGACCCTTGATGCGCCTAGCTAACGCCTCATGGACCCCAATTTTGCCCATTTGGGATACGATCGAAAATATTTTTCATCGTCCCACTGTGTCCACCGATGGTCCATTCTGACCACCGACGTCCAGATCGTTGATTTTAGGTGATTGAAAAGACATGATATTCATGGCTTCCGAAAGGAGGCATCCTATGTCTGTCAAAGATTTGGATCTTCGCCATGCCAAGCCCCGCGAGAAGCCCTACAAGATCGGGGCAGGGCACGGCCTTCATCTGAGCGTCCAACCGAACGGCTCCAAGCGGTGGCGGATGAAGTACCGCTTTCACGGCAAGGAGAATTTGCTGAGCTTCGGCCCCTATCCGGACGTGACCCTTGCCGAAGCAAGGGCGAAATGCCTTGCCGCGCGCGACATCCTGCGATCGGGTCGTAACCCCGCGCTCTACCGTAGCCAGGCAGCGCATGCCGCAGCGATGAGCTTCGAGGGCATCGCGCGGATGTGGCATGCCGGTCGCGCCGAGAATATCTGTCCGGAGCCTGCGCAACGCGTTCTTGCCAGATTCGAGCGCGATGTCTTTCCGCTGATCGGCGGGCAGGCGATTACGAGCGTCCGGATTGCCGAAGTCCTCGACGTTCTGCGGCGGGTCGAAGCGCGTGGCGCGCTCGATACCGCTCGTCGGCTCAAGCAGAATATCAGTCAGGTCTTTCGCTTCGCGAGGGCGAATGATTGGGTCGACAATGATCCGAGCGCCCACCTGTCGGGGGCGTTGCGTCCCCCGCGGCGGCGTAGACACATGCCGCGGGTCGAACTGTCGGAATTGCCCGCCCTTGTTGCGGCAATTCGTGCCTATGACGATGGTTCGGTGCCGCGCCGTCGCGAGACAACCCGGCATGCCCTGCTATTCACCTTGCTCACCTGGGCGCGCACTGGCGAACTACGCAGTGCGGCATGGTCCGAGTTCGAAGGGCTCGACAATTCCAGTTGCCAGCCGCTGTGGCGCATCCCGGCCGAAAGGATGAAGACGAAGTGCGAGCATATCGTGCCATTGTCGCGCCAAGCGGCGTCGATCCTGCGTCAGCGCAAACGCATGCCGGGAAGGGGGCACTTGGTCTTCTCCGGCGACGATCCAGATCGACCAATTTCCGAGAACACGATGATATATGCCTGTTACCGGATGGGCTATCTCGGTCGGCAAACGGTTCATGGCTTCCGCGGCCTCGCCTCGACCTGGGCAAACGAAAGCGGCCGATATCGCCCTGACTGGATTGAAATGGCACTCGGCCATAATTGCGAGGACAAGGTTCGGGCGGCTTACAATAGCGCCCTTTACCTCGACATGCGGCGTACGATGCTCCAAGATTGGGCGGATCATTTGGATCGAGTCGAGGCTCCACAGCGTGCCCCGGCGCGCGCGAATGGCCCAAATCTCGTCAACTCACCGAGCTTTCTGAACGGTTGGTCGATTGGGGGTCAAATTGGGGGTGGATTCGACCCTCAGGTGCGATTTCGCCCGCAAGAAATGATTACAGATCAATAAGTTAAAGGTTAAAATTCGGCGCTCTCCTCCGCTACCATCGCAACCTCAGTAGAAACCTCGCATTTCTGCCGCATTTTGTGGCTTCCGAGGCTGCGAGGAGCTCCAAATTCAGCCTGTACCTGTTGCTCACATATGGGCTCGTTTAGACCCATTTGGACGCCACTTATAAACTGATTTCGTGGCCTGGCGATGTCGAGGTTTCAATGAAACGACAGGATTTCACTCAGGGTCCCCTCGATGCTCTGACGGCCGGGGAGGAGCCGCTCCTGTCGACTTCATCGCGGCGATGTTCATACGAATGGATATTAATCGAGCGGAAGCCCTTCGCTGGTGGACCATTTTTTCATCAATCGGTTGGGCATCAAGGTCTTGTCCTGCAATTTGCGGGACACGTCCGCGCCTCCGACAGGCAGGTTCGCCGGGTCGAGCAGTCCTGCCTGCACCAGGACCGACGCCTGATCGAAATAGATATGTTCGTTATAGATCTTGCCGCCCCGGAACGATACGACGACGATCATCGGCACTTCGATATAGCGCCCGGTCGGCTCGATGTCCGGCAGCAACCAGGATATTTCCTTGTCGTGGGTGAAGCACATGATCATTTCGTCCACCACGCGGTTGACGCCGACGGTGCGCGAAATCGGAATGATCCGCGTGTCGTCGGGGTGCACATCGCAGAAATGATATTTGTAGAACCGCAGCAGCATGTCGTGGCCCACGCCGCCCATCACCGTAGAGGTGATGTTGACATAGGGCTCCTCGACCATCGTATCCAGTACGGCATGTGCATCCTTGGTCACGAACTCATGGTAAATATGCTGCTCCCACATGCCTTCCAGATCGAATTTCGGGCCGATCGCGGCGCGGATGATCGCAAGGGTGCGGATATAGGCCAGTTCCTCGGCCGCCGCGGAGAAGAAGCCGCGATGTGGGTTGGCAAAGCCATGGCCGGCCTTGTTATACATCCATAGCGACACATTATCATGCCGTTCCGCCAGCGCCGCGATCGGTGCGATGTCGGCCGCGCAATCCTGGTCTTCCGTACCGAAATGGAAGCCCAGCGGGATTCTGACCTGCTCCAGTTCGTCCAGATGATCGGTGATGCCGACGCCATAATAAGCCACGGCGCAGTCGATGTCAGTGCGGGCGGCCGCCATCGCGGCCAGTCGACCGCCCAGGCAAAAACCCACGGCGCCCACGCCGCCACGCTGTTCCGGCATCGCGCGCAGAGCGCCGATCGTCGCCTTTATATCGTCGATGGCCAGATTCAGGTCGAACTGCCGGTATATGTCCATCGCACGGTCGAACTCCGCGTCGGTCAGTTCGACCCCGGCTTCGATCCGCCAGTAAAGATCTGGCACAGTGACGACATAGCCGTCGCTTGCGAAACGATCAGCCATGTCGCGCATGAACTGCGTCACGCCGAACGCTTCCTGCAGCAGGACAAGGCCCGGCCCGCTGCCGCCTTCCGGCATCGCGACATAGGCGTTGAAGCGGCCGCCATCGGCCGCAGTGATTTCAACCAGATTGCCCATCACTCATACTCCCTTGGCGTTCGCGGTGGATCAACATAAAGGCCACCCAGCCCCTCATCTCCGCCCGTTCAGTCGACCGAGCCACGCCAGATGGTCACGCCCCCATCGATCATGTGTGATGCGCCGGTGGTGAAGGAGGAGTCATCGGACGCGAGGTAGCAGACGAGCTTGCCAATCTCTTCGGGCGTTCCCATGCGCGGGATCAGGTTACCTCCGGTAAAGCCCTTGAGCGCGGCGGCGCGGACTTGCGGATCTTCGATGATGTCGAAATATTTGTCGAGCAGAGGCGTCTTGATCGTGCCGGGATTGATGCAATTGACCCGGATGCCGAACTGCGCCAGATCGACCGCCATCGCCTTGGTCAGCATCAATACGCCGCCCTTGGTCGCGCAATAGGCGGGCGATGCCGGCATGGCCGTGAAAGAGGCCATTGATGCGGTGTTGATGATCGACGCGCCCTTGGAATCGCGCAGCCAGGGCAGAGCGGCGCGCACAGCATACCAGATGGACCGCAGATTGACTTCGTAGACGATATCCCAGATGTCGTCGTCCATTTCGTGCACCGCGGTTTTCTGGGCCAGATCGGTTTCATGCGTGCCGGCATTGTTGTGCAGCACGTCGATGCCACCGAAATGATCCGCCGCACCCTGCATCAATGCCGCGATCTCGGCCTTGTTGCGCACGTCGCAGGCGATGAACGTGGCATCGCCGCCCAGATCCCGAATTTCCGATACGGTTTTCTGCCCACCGTCGGGGTTGCGATCGCTAACGACGATCCGGCCGCCCGCCTTGGCCAGTTCGATCGCGCAGCCACGGCCAATGCCCTGGGCAGCGCCGGTCACGACGCAGACTTTTCCATTCATGCTGCTACTCATATCCGCTCTCCTTGCATGATTTGCCGCCGGCTTTCGGTGCCGATCCAGGCTTAGAAATAAAAAGAGTGATTGCGCACTCCTTATTTTTTTGGTTTAGTTTGCATGCTATATTCGTGTCAAGATAGCAGATGAGGCTAGCTGACGGGAGAGTGAAGATCAGGCATGACTAAAAATCCAGACGCTCTCGCCAGGCAGCAGGAACGCGCGCAAATGCGACGCGAGCAGGTCCTAGCGGCTGCCGAGCAATGTTTCCGGCGCGAGGGATTTCATGCTGCCAGCGTTAATCGGATCGCCGCGGAGGCGGGCATGAGCGTTGGGCATGTCTATCGTCATTTCGATAATAAGGAGGACATCATCCTCACCCTGTGCGAGCGTAAGTTCGCAGACTATATCAATCATACGCCCGGCCTGGCTGTTCATACGAAGATGGATACGGATGCGGTCGTCAATACGGCGCTCGATGATTTCGATTGGCTGGTCGATCCGGTCCAGGCGCGATACGTCATGGATGTGTTCGCCGAATCGGGGCGTAGCGAACAGATCAACAGCATCGTGGCCGATCAGGACTATCGCCTGCGGCATAATGCTCGTGTCCTGCTGGAACCTTATTTCCCGCCCGAACGGCCTGAAGAACTGGAATGCAGGGTCGAAATGCTCGTCCTTGTGCTCGAAGGCCTGATGATGCGGACGGTGGCAAATCCCGAAGGCGACAAGGCGCGCTTGAAACTTGCCTTCCGCCACCTGATGCGAGCGATACTCCAGTAGCGCCTTCAGGCCGGACTGCCTCCGCCCCGGTCACGGGACCATGGGCTTGAACGGTCTGTCGATGAGGAACGGCACTGCCCGGGACCGAGGATTTGTCGCGCGTGCGCCTGGTTGACAGGTGAATATGCCTTCGCCCTTGACAAGCGAGATATTTATGGACATGTCCATTTAGAAGCAGGTACGGGTACTACGAACGCACCTTTGAATGTGCTGCTGGTAGCGGAGAGGATGTCCAAGTTATTTACTGCTGAGCAATGCCGAGCTGTTCGCCAGCTATAATATCCAGGTCGAAAAGACCCGCATCGCCGAGGCCGGTTACAGCGTGCCCGGCCCGTGTCGCCCACCCTATGACGTGTTCCCGGAGGAATATGCCGAAGCGTCGCGGGAGTGTGGCCGTCGCTGGAAACTGTTGCGCGAAGAAGTGGCTGCAATGAAGGAGACAGCGCTGTGAGCATCGGGACGCCTGTCAAGGATCCCGCTATCCGCGCCGAACTGGAAGCACTGATCGCCGAGCATGCCTATCGGCTGGATTTTCATCTGTCGGAAAATCTGGGCGATCTCTACACGGAAGATGGCTGCCTGATCGGTGCCGGGCCGGACTGTATCGGACGCGAGGCGGTCAATGCCTATGGTCGCAGCCGGGCTGAGGCCCGGACGCGTCGTGCCCGCCATGTGGCGACCAATTTCCGATTCTGGGAAGATGGCGCCGATCAGATCAGGGGCGTGTGCTTCATCATGCTGTTCCGGTCGAGCGGCCCGGACCTGACCCCGGCGGAGCCGATTGCGCTGGCGGACGCACATGACATCTACCGGCGCGAAGCGGAGGGCGTATGGCGCATCCGCGAACGCCGGATCGTCCTGTCGTTCGAATCCGAAGCCCACAAAGCCAAATAATCATACAGGTTCATCCGCCGGAAGCGCGGAGCATCTTCAAGGAGAGTTGTTATGGCCTATACGGATTTTTCCGGGTAAAGCCTGACCGAACTGGTATCGCTCGCCGGCCGCACCGCCGTTGTCACGGGCGGCGGCGCAGGGCTTGGCCGCGCGATAGCGCTGCGTCTTGCGGAAGCGGGCGCGACGCTGGTCATCGGGGACCTTAATCAGGCCGAAGCGCAGGCGGTCGCGACCGATCTGACGCAGTTCGGCGGCCAGCATCATGGCGTCGGCATGGATGTGCGCGACCATGACTCGATCACGGCGCTTGCCGATCTGGCTGTGGCACGGACGGGCCAGCTCGACATCTGGGTGAACAATGCCGGCATCTTCCCCGCCGGCGGCGTGCTCGAAATCACCGACAGCGATTGGGGGACGGTGCTCGACATCAACCTGCGGGGCACGTTTTTCGGCGCGCGTGAGGCGGCGTTGCGGATGAAGCAGAACAGGGGCGTGATTATCAATCTGGCGTCGACCGCCGGGTTTGACTGCACCAACGGCCTGAACCCTGCTCATTATGTGGCGTCCAAACATGCGGTGGTGGGCCTGACCAAAAGCCTTGCGGTCGAACTGGGGCACAAGGGCATTCGCGTGGTTGGCGTCGCCCCGACGATGACCGAAACGGACGGCGTCGCGGCCATGCGCCGTCGTGGCGAGGAGGTGAACGCCGGGTTGAACATGTTTGCCAGCCGCCTGCCGCTGGGACGATCGGGGCGGCCCGACGACGTTGCGCGTGTCGTCCAGTTCCTCGCGTCGAACATGGCCGGCTTTGTGACCGGCAGCGTCATTCCCGTCGATGGAGGAGAATTGGCCGGCTGATCGATCGCGCGGCCTGTCCGGCGGACAGGTCAGGCGCGGGCAATCACTCTCCGCCCGCACCTGTGGGCGCGCGATCCGTGCCCGATTGACCTATGCCGGTCGCGCGGTCATTGCATTTGGATCCGCAGGATTTTCACATGTGTGTATCGGGACTATGGATATGACAGGGGAATTCCAAGACCTACGGATGCCTGGACTGGAGATT
The DNA here is from genome assembly GCF_001590985.1 of Novosphingobium naphthalenivorans NBRC 102051. Lineage (GTDB taxonomy): Bacteria > Pseudomonadota > Alphaproteobacteria > Sphingomonadales > Sphingomonadaceae > Novosphingobium > Novosphingobium naphthalenivorans. Next base: position 4,338 of record NZ_BCTX01000081.1, on the reverse strand, counting down.
GACCGTGACGCGTGTGAGAGAGCGAAACAAGGCTGAGAAAAGGGAGCGCATAAGGCTGGCGGCCCTGAAGCTGTTTGCCGAACATGGCTATGACGCCACGACCTTGCGCGACGTGGCGCACGAAGCGCATGTGGCCCTGGGTACATTGTCGCTATATGCTGCGGACAAGCGTGACCTGACGCTGCTGGTGTTCAACGAAATCACCCTTGAGATCATGGAACATGCGATCGATCTGGTAAGGGCGGCGGACCAGCCGCTCGATGAGCGTATCCTCGCCTTTTTCAGCCCCTTTTATCGTGACTGGGCCAGCAATCCGCGTCTCGCCCGCATCTTTCTTCAGGTCAATTATTATTCCGGCGGCATGCACGGCGAGGAATATAAGCGCACACGCCGCGCCGTCGCACGGCAGGTTGAACTGCTGGTGGAGGATGCGATCCGTAAAGGAGAGATCAATCCCGGCGAAACGACCGAGATGATCGCCCAGAATTTCTTCCTTATCTTTTCGGCGACGGCCCGTTTCTGGATCGGTGGCGACGATCCGGTGGCCGACGAGGGCATCGCCTATCTCGGACGATTGATAAAGTTGCAGATCGTTGGATTGAAGCCCAGGCCGATCAGCAGCCGGGCGATCAAGGCCGTTTCCCCCGCGCGACCCCGCAGTCAGGCGAAAAAAGCCCGAATGGACGGTTGATCTATCGCGACAGGCGGGAAGCGGGCGGGGTGCCCGGCCGTTGCCATATGGACTGCGCTCGTCTCCAGCTTGCTTTGCCGCGCGACGCGATATTTCCGGGAGGGGCCACGTTGCCGCCGTCGCGCCGGGGATGATCAGCGGTCAGTACGAATGCGCCGGGATCGCCGGGCCTGACAGCTGGTAGTCGTGCAAGGGACAGCAGCGGCAAAAGCTGCGGAATCTCATTCAGGGTCTCTGCCATATTTTATTGAAAATATGGACATGTTCATTATGTAAGAGCGATCGATCTTGACATGGGCAAAAGCCCGGTCGAAAATGGACGTGTTCATAATTAATATATGATCTATCCGGCCGAAAACCGGCGGTTCGGGATTTGGAGAGCGAAGGCATAATGACGCGCAGCAACAGTTCAGATCGTGTCGCAGGCATCCACAGGATCGCCCTGCAAATGCCGGACATGGCCGAGGCCGTGCGTTTTTATCGCGACACCTGGAAGCTGCGACCGGCGGGCAAGGATGGTGAGTATCACGCCTTTCGCACGGCCGATTGCGCGCATGACGATTTCCTGCTGAAGCAGGGGCCTTCGCGGATTGCGCATCTGGCCTTCGCCGTCGCTTCGATGGAGGCACTGGACGGATTTGCCGCGCGGCTTGCGGCAGCCGGCTTTCGGGTGTCGGTCCCCGGAGATGCGCTGCCGCGCAGCGACGCGGCGGCCATTGCGGTGACGGACCCGGACGGCCGGGAAGTGAGGCTGGTCGTGCCAGCCGGGGATACGGCTCCCGCGTCAGGCGACATCGATCCTCTCGGCCCGCTCGCCATCGGCCATGTCGTATTGTGGACGCCCGATCAGCCGGCCGCTGAACAATTTTACGGGCTTCTGGGGTTTCAGGTGACCGACCGGACCCATGCGGGCATGTCCTTCCTGCGCTGCAATGCGGACCATCACACGCTGGCGCTGATGAAAAGCAAGACCGGGCGGACGGGCGTGCAGCATATCGCCTTCGATGTGGGGTCGCTGGACAATGTGATGCGCAATTTCGGGCGGCTGCGCGATCAGGGGCTGGATTGCGCCTGGGGTGTCGGACGGCATGGGCCGGGCAATAATATATTCAGCTATTATGCCGATCCGGCGGGCAATTTCGTCGAATATTATGGCGACATGGAAGTATTTCCGGTCGACGATCTGGTTGAAGCCCGGATCTGGGGACCGGAGCATAAGGGTGACATATGGGGGGTCGCCGGTATCCCCCCGCTGGCCTTTCGCGAATAGCGCCCGGCGTCCGCCTCTCTGCTGATTTGATGAGGCCGCATGGCGATGCGGCAACGGAGTAATGTTATGAATGGCCTGACGAAATCCACCCGCATGTTGATCGGCGGTGAACTTGTGGAGAGCGAGGGTGGCGCGTGGATGGACGCGATTAACCCTGCGACGGAAGATGTGATCGGTCGCTTTCCTGCGGGTAACGATCGCGACGTTGCGAAGGCGGTGGACGCGGCGGACAGGGCATGGCCACAATGGAATGCGATGGGCGTCGCCGCGCGGGCCGAAGCCATGCGCAATTTCGGCCGCAAGATCCTGGAACGGGCTGACGAGCTGCTTGAGGTCGAAGTGCGCGACACCGGCAACACGATCGCGCCGATGCGAGGCGATGTGAAGCATGGCGTGGCGAGTATCGATTATTATGCGGGGCTTGGTTATGAACTGAAGGGCGAAACCATCCCCGCTACCCCGGACAATCTGCACTTCACAGTGCGCGAACCTTACGGCGTCGTGGCGCGGATCGTGCCCTTTAACCATCCGGTGATGTTCGCGACGGCGCGCACCGCGGGCGCGCTGATGGCAGGCAATGCGGTCGTGGTGAAGCCGCCCGAAACCGCCTCGCTTTCGGCTTTGATCCTGTCGGAGATCGCACGGGAAGCGCTGCCGCCCGGCGTGTTCAACATCGTGACCGGTACCGGCGCTGGCGTGGGCGCGCCGCTGGTGCGGCACCCGGCGGTCAAGCGCATCGCGTTCATCGGCTCGGCGGGCACTGGCATGGCGATCCAGCGGATGGCGGCGGAAGTGGCGGTCAAGCATGTGACGCTGGAACTGGGCGGCAAGAACCCGATGATCGTGTTCCCCGATGTCGATCCGCAATCGATCATCGCATCGGCGATCGCCGGCATGAACTTTTCGTGGCAGGGTCAGTCATGCGGATCGACCAGCCGGCTGCTCCTTCACGAGAGCATTTATGACGAGGTGGTGGCGGGTCTGGTCGAACGGATCAACGCGATCCGGGTCGGCGATCCGATGGACGAAACCAGCCAGATGGGGGCGATCAACTCGAAGGTCCAGTATGACAAGGTGTTGAACTATATCGAGATGGCGAAGCGCGAAGGCGCAACGCTGCTTGCCGGTGGTCAGCGCCCGACCGGTCCGGGTTTTGAAAAAGGCTTCTGGGTGCGTCCGACATTGTTCGGGGACGTGACCCAGGACATGCGCATCGCCAATGAGGAAGTGTTCGGTCCGCTTCTCTCCGTCATGAAATGGTCGACTTTCGATCAGGCGCTGGAGATCGCCAATGCGGTCGATCTGGGGCTTACCGCGTCGATCTGGACCAACAATATCGACGATGCGCTCGGCGCCGCACGACGCGTGCGCGCCGGCTACGTCTGGATCAATTCGGTCGGCCCGCATTATCCCGCGATGAACTACGGCGGTTATAAGAATAGCGGCACCGGGCGCGAGGAGGGATTGGAGGAAATGCTCTCCTATACCGAACAGAAGGTCTACAATATCGCCTTGCGGCGTTAGGAGCCATGGAGATGGATGTCGGACTGCTCGACCATTATAATATCCTGACGCGCAAGCTGGATGAAACCGTGCGCTTCTACGAACGGGCGCTGGGCATGCGATCCGGCCCGCGCCCGCCCTTCGACGTGCCGGGGGCATGGCTGTATCGCGGCGATCATCCCGTCGTCCATGTCATCGACATCGCCGGAACGACGATGGAGCAAGGCGCGGGGGCGGGGGCGGGGGCGGTGGATCATATCGCCTTTCTGAGCCACGGCTTTGCGGCGATGAAACGGCATCTGGACGAACAGCGCGTCCCTTTCTCCGTCAACCTCGTCCCCAACAGCACCCGGTGCCAGATTTTCGTTCGCGACCCCAATGACATCCAGCTGGAACTGAATTTCGAGGTCAGGGACGAAGACGCGGTCGATATGCCGGAGGCGAATGCCCAGTCGATGCCGGGACAGCCGCGCTGAACATCAGCAACTGACCATAGGGGATTCAGACCGGTAGGCACGCGGGGGCATGCCATAGGCTTTGCGAAACAGGGTCGCGAAATGGCCTGAAGCATTGAACCCGCAAGCGAAGGCGATATCGGTGATCGAAAGGTGCGACGCGTTCCGCAGCATCCCGGCGGCCGCCTTCAACCGGACCTTTAGAATATAGTCCGATGGGGTGGTATCGGCGGTGGTCAGCGCAAGCTGGATATAACGGCCGCTGACGCCGAAATACCGGGCGATCGTTCCGGTGGAGAGATCCGGGTCATCGAAGTTCATCTCGATGTGGCGTTGCACCCGCGAGCACAGGTCGCGCCGAGGGGTGCGGATCTGCCCGTCGCCATTGGCCGGCCTGGCGAAGCGCAGCATATGCAGGA
>NZ_BCTX01000080.1 GCF_001590985.1 Novosphingobium naphthalenivorans NBRC 102051 | reverse complement strand
GGCATAGCGGCGGAAGAGCCCCGCAGGACAGCGCGCAGGATGACTGGGGGCAGTTGCTGCGCCAAAGCCACGAGATTCGCGAGCAACAGACAGCTCGGCTTCTGGACGAATACGACACGCTTCTCGCGCATCTGGACGACCGGAGCATCCCGGCGCCGCTGTCCCCCGACGAAAAGCGCCAGGGCATCGCCCTGCACGCCGATGTCGGATTCGCCCTGCTGTCCGGACTGGCGGCCGCGATCGCGATACTGATCTGCTGCACGATCTGGATCGGCACCGGCTGGGCCGATGGCGCCGTGGCGGCGATGATGGCCGGCGTGTTCTGCTGCCTCTTTGCCGCGCACGATAATCCGGTGCCGATGATCCTGCGTTTCGGGGGCGCGCTGCTCGCCGCACTGCCCGTGGCCGGGTTCTACCTGTTCGTCCTGATGCCGCCCATCGACGGCTTCCTGCCGCTGGCCTTGCTGCTGCTGCCGCCGCTCCTGCTGACGGGCTGGATCATCCCCCACCCCCGTTGGGGCATGACCGGGGCGGCGGCCATGATGGGCTTTGCGAACGCTCTGGCCCTGCAGGAAAGTTTCCATGCCAATTTCGCCCGCTTCATCAATGCCAACATCGGGCAGGTTCTCGGCCTGCTGGTCGCTGCCGGCGTGACGGCAGGAATGCGCACGGCCGGTGCCGACGTGGCCATAGCGCGCGTGAAGGTTCGCCTGCGGGCCGATCTGGTGCGTCTGGCCAGCGCCGTCACGCCGCCCAGCCGCTTTGTCGTGCTGGGCCGGACGACCGACCGGCTGGCCCTGATTACCCAGCGGCTCGGCCATGCCACCGACGAGGCGACCTCCAGCCTGCGCGGCGTGCGCATCGCGATGAACATCGTCACCATCCAGCACTTGCAGGCCCAGGTGGACAGGAAACTCAGCCTCTCGCTGCGCCGGGTACTGCGCGACGTCGCGCGCCTGTATGCCGGTAAAACCGAAGGCCTACCGCCGCCGCGGCTGCTCGCCCGGATCGATGTAGCCTTGCGCCTGATGGTGGCCGAGCCGGCGCGCTGGGAAGGCCTGTCGGGAGAGATCCTCGGCAACGACCCGGCAGAAGGGCTCGCCGCGCTCGTCGCCCTGCGCCGCAATATCTATCCCGACGCCCCCGATTTCAGCCGTGAGGCCAACGCGTGATCCCGGATTACCTCATCGGCAACATCTATGTCGCGGCCGCGCCCATCGATGGGTTCATCGCGCTGGTCATTGCCCTGTTCGCGCACCGCCTGCTGCTCGCCCTGCGGGTCTATCGCTGGGTATGGCATCCGGTGCTGTTCGACACCGCACTGTTCATCATCATCTGGGCCGCACTCGTGCTCCTTGTCCCTTCGCCGTATTCCGGAACCCACCCATGAGCCTGCAATCTTCCGCGCGGCGCCAGAAAGCCGTGTCCATCGCTGTAACCGGGATGATGGCCCTGGCCGCAATTCTGGGCGGCAAGGCCCTTTACACTTATTATCAGGACGATCCCTGGACGCGCGACGGCCGTATCCGTGCCGACGTCATACGCGTCGCCCCCGACGTGGCGGGGCTGGTCACGGCCATCCATTTCGACCATGACCAGACCGTCCATCGCGGGGATGTCCTGTTCGAAATCGATCCGTCGCGTTACCGGCTGGCGCTGGAGGAAGCGCGGACCGGCGTGCAGCAGGCCCGGGCCGACCTCGACCAGGCCCGTGCGGCGGTAGTCCGCGCACAGGCCGGAACGGCCGAGGCGCGGCGCGAAGCCACGCGCGATCGCGGGCTTGGCGAGCTGCTCCCCAGCGAGACGATCCAGCAGTCGGAAACGCGGGCACAGGAAACCACCGCGGCGCTGGCGGAGGCCCGTGCGGCCGTGGAACAGGCCGAGGGGCGGCTGGCCGCAGCGCGCAATGCCGAGGACCTGGCGCGGCTGAACCTTTCACGCACCAAGGTGGTTGCCCCGGTGGACGGCTTCATGTCGGACATGTCGGTGCGCATCGGCAACTACGTGAGCGCCGGCAGCCCCGTACTGGCGCTCATCGATACGTCCACGCTGCGCGTCGAGGGCTATTTCGAGGAAACCAAGCTGCCGAACGTGCGGATCGGGCAGAAAGCCGTCATCCGCGTGATGGGCGAGGACAAGACTCTGAAGGGCCACGTCTTTTCGATCGCCCGCGCCATCGAGGATCACGATCGCAACGGCAGTGCCGATCTGCTGCCGGCCATCAACCCTTCGTTCAGCTGGGTCCGGTTGCCGCAGCGTGTTCCGGTGCGCATCCGGATCGACAATCCTCCCCCCGGCATTGCCCTGATCTCGGGCCGCACCGTCTCGGTCTCGCTGGACCGGGGAGCGGGCAAGTGAGCCATCGCTTGCTCCGGCTGGAAGGGGCCATGCTCGCGGTAGCGGCGCTGGCCGGATGCACGGTCGGGCCGGATTACCACCTCCCGCAACAGGCCGCTATCAACCGCCCTGCGGCGCAGGCCCCCTTGTCCGGCGGCGCGCTGACGAGCGTCGATCCCCTCCCGCCGCGCTGGTGGGCGCTTTACGACGATCCAGTGCTCGATGCCCTGGAGGAGCAGGCACTGGCGGCCAACACCGACTTGCGGATCGCCGGGGCCAACCTGGCCCGCTCCGCCGCCATGGTGCGGGCCACCAAGGGGCTCTCCGACCCGCAGATGGCGGTGGACGCATCGGTCGAACGGGCCAGGCTTTCCGGTGAATCGTTCCTGAAGTTCGAGACCATACCGGTGACCAATCTCGGCATCGGCGAAGGACAAGTTTCCTATCAGGTGGACCTGTTCGGCCAGATCCGCCGCCGTGTCGAGCAGGCCAAGGCCGGGCATGAGGCAACCGAAGCGCTTACGGAGGCCGTGCAGGTGACAGTCGCGGCCGAGGTCGCGCGGGCTTACGTATCCGTCTGCGGCGAGAACGAGGCGCAGGAACTGGCCGAGGAGGCGCTGGCCATGCAGGAACGCCTCGCGGAAACGGCACGCCGGCTCCATGCCGCAGGCAAGACGGGTGCTACCGACGTGACCCGCGCCGAAGGGCTGGTTCTGACAGCGCGCTCGCGCCTTCCCCTGCACCGGGCAGCCGCGCGCGCGGCGCTCTACCGGCTGGCGTTCCTGCTGGGACGCGCGCCATCGGAATATCCGCGCGAGGCCGAGGCGTGCCACGCCCTGCCGCACCTGAAGCGGCCGCTGCCGATCGGTGATGGAGCCACGCTGCTGGCCCGGCGACCCGACGTGCGGGCGGCGGAAAGGACGCTGGCAGCCTCCACGGCCGGAATCGGCGTCGCCAAGGCCGATCTCTACCCGCATATCACGCTGGGGCTGGGTGGCGGCACATTCGGCCTGCTGGAAGATGTCGGTTCGGCCATGGCGGGACACTGGTCGCTGGGCTCGATGATAAGCTGGATTTTCCCGACCCGCGCCCAACTCGCGAAAGTCGATGCAGCCAGGGCCGGCGCCGATCGCAGCCTCGCGGAATTCGACGGCACGGTGCTGCAGGCGCTGCGCGAAACCGAAACCGCGCTGGCCTGGTATCGGGAAAACCACAATCGCGCCGCCGACCTCACTCAGGTGCGTGAACAGGCCGAACTGCTGGCGGACCAGAACCGCCGCCTGTTTCAGGCAGGCAAGGCCGGCCTGCCCGAAGATCTTTCCAGCCGCATCAGCCTGGTCAAGGCAAAGGATGACGAACGCGCGGCATGGGACGATGTGGCGCAAAGCCAGATCAGCCTGTTCCTGGCGCTGGGGGGCGGCTGGTAGCCGTTCCTAGCACGTCCGGCCGCGCCCGCCGGTCCCAGAGCGAGCAGAGGCCCTGACCTAGTGCGGTGGAAACGAAGTTCGCATTCCTATTCCACGTCATCCCCGCGAAGGCGGGGATCCCGCTTCTGGTAGCGTAGCGTAAGAAAGAGTAGCGGGGCCCCCGCATTCGGGGGGCGACGAGTTATGAGATGAACTTCCGATTCAGGTGACTAGGGCCGATCGCCATTCAGTTCAGGGCGCGCCGAGAATGGTGGTTTTCCGAGACCCGGAGCGCAGCGTATTCTCGGTACGTGAGCACCAGAAGCTCGGAAAACTGCCGCCTTTGTTTCCACTTGGCACAGGCCGTCATGGGCTGAATGGCGATCGGCCCTAAGCCAGCAATGCCGCCGAGGCGCGCAAGCCTTCGCGCACGCAGGCCATCACGGCCGGGTCCAGTTTCGAGGAATGCACGATATAGGCGGGATAGGGGAATTCCGGACTGCCGGGCACCAGCCGCAGCTGCCCCGTTTCAAGCCAGGGTCCGATAAAGCCCTTGCGGAAATAGGCACTGCCGCCGGTGGCGAGCAGGTATTCCAGTGCCAGCGGCCCATAGCTGATCGAGACCTGCGCTTCGCCGCGCTCGGGGAAGGCCGCACGATAGCTGGCGTCAAACTCGCGCCCCCAGTCGACCCGCACATGCTTGGTTTCGTCCGGCGAATCCGTTGCCGGTTCGGTTGTGACCAGAACCAGCCGCTCCTCGACCAGCAGTTCGGTGACGACGCCCGGCCGCTGCGGCGCGCCGTAAAGCACGGCGACGTCGATCGCGCCTTCCTGAACCTGCTGCATCAGGGTCTCGGGCGGCGCGATGCCCACCCGAAGCGCAAAGTCGGGACGCTCCCGCCGCATCCACAGCAGCCAATGGCCCAGCAGCGGATTCCACAGGCTGAGCTCCGCACCGACCGTGACGACCGTCTCGCTGCCCGGCGGCAGGGCCACCGCGCGCCGGGCATTTTCCCAGGTCTGGATCAGCGAGGTCGCAAATCGCATGAATTGCTCGCCCGCCCGCGTCAGCGTTATCCCGTTCTTCCCACGCACGAAAACCGGATGGTCCAGCTGCTCTTCCAGCACGCGGATACGGGCACTGACGGCCGCCTGGGTGAGATTGAGCGCCGCGGCGGCATTCACGAAACTGCCGGTTCGCGCGACTTCCAGAAATGTCTTTGCCGCTGCAATGTCCATCAAGCCCGCCCCCAGGGACCCTTGCTCGCTGGATAGCGGCCGAGGTCAGGAAGATGACTTTGCGCCTAACGCCAAAACGGCTGAAATGTCTATCTGGGATCACCACCTGCCTTGACGCTTGCATCCCCTCGGGATGCCGTTGCCGGAATCAAGGCAGGTGCTGCGTTTGCAGCCTAGCTATTAGCTATGCTGCTCGGTGGTGCGCTCTACGGAGACGGCAGAAACCTTGCCCGCGTCCAGCTGGAAACGGATGTCCCAGGTCGCAAAAGTATTCACGTAGTCATCGACCGAAAGCAGTTCACGATAGAAGCACTTGATATCGGTCTTCTCCGGCTTGGGAGACTGGCAATGCGCCCCGGCATGACGAAGGACGGCGACCGCATTTACAGCATCGCTTCCGACAGGCACGGCTTCGCGAACACGATCGTATCCCGAAGTCGTCATTCCCAGTTGCGCATAGTTTCTTTCAAAACCATGCAAATCAAGCGAGGAATATTCTGCATCTTTAGCTTGCGCCGGCACACCCGAAAGAACCGCTGCTGCGAGAATTATACTGGAAAGGATCTTCATACTTCCTCCGCGCCGGCTCATGCCGGTCAACGAAGGCGCATTTAATAAATGGAAGCATTATCGCAACGACATTAATTCGATGCTTTCCATAAAACATTTTTATTGCCCCCGCGCGATCTCCGGGGCCGGAGTTCAGCGTTCCCGGCGATAAAGCACCGAACCGCCCGAGCGCGCCACCGGCCGCCAGCCGGGAACCATGCGCTCCGGCGTCTGCCACAGGATCCACAGATAGGGGACGGCTTCGGGAACGTTTGCCGCGCTCACAAGGAGGGGAATCGTTCCCATGCAGGGCTCGCCGATCTCGATCGAGGAGGGATCGCGGTCGAATGGGACGGCCGCCGGATTGTGAATGGTCATCAACTGGCCGCCGGACAAAGCGAACTGGTCATTCGCAAAGGCGTGGCGGCGGGTGAGCGCGAAGCTGGGGAAGTGCATGTCGCGCACGTGGCCCTGCTGCACGAATGTCCGGCACGGCAGAGCGTTGAACGAGACCAGCTGCGAACCGCGCGGCAGGCTGTCGAGCACGGCCAGGTCCTGCCGGAACTGCCTATCCCACAGCGCCATGCTGACAGTTGTTCCGGCCAGCCGGACGCCGAAGAAAGCCAGCCCGGCGATGGCAAGCCACGTCAGGCGCCGCCCCTCCAGCTTCGGCCTGACGGCAAGGATGGCCAGCGCGAATACCGAGGGCAGCAGCCGCATATCCGCGAAATAGGACCCGAACACCCAGCCCGGCAGCAGCCAGAACAGCCCGAACAGCACAATCGCCGCCAGTGCCAGCCCCTTGTGCAAGGCGAAGCTGGGCGATCGCCAGGTCAGGGCGATCAGCACTGTCAGCCCCAGCGCCGCGGCCGTGTCGAACATGGCCCAGCGGTCCATCAGGACGTTGAACAGGAAATAGAGCTTTTCCGCCATCCGGAAGAAGCCCACGCTCGGCAGGTGTTCCGGCGCGTTGGGCCACATCAGGCTCAGCAGCTGCGGCACCAGCAGGCATGAGGACGCCGCGAAACCGCCGGCGAGCGCTACCCAGAAGCGCTGCGTCCGTTCATAGCGGGCCGCCAGTTCGCAGCATCCCACCGTCACGCAAAGCACCGCCCAGCCCGCCAGATGGCTGACCCAGATCATGCAGGCGATCAGACTGAACACCCCGTAGCGCAGCCCCGGCCGCGCGGCCATGCGCGGGCTGATCCACAGTGCCAGCGCCAGTGTCGCCAGCGCCGTGGCCAGCGCAAAGTTGAGGAAGCCATGCTCCAGCGGCGCGCCATAGGCCAGCGGCAGCGCGAAAAGCGCCATCGCGGTGACGCGGCCGTGCGCGGCACGCGCAAGCAGGAGGTACCCCGCGCTCTGGAGCGCGACGATCAGGATCACGATCGCCTTCATCGCCGGTTCGAGACCGAGGACGGGCTCGATCGCCCAGGCGAGAAGATCGGTGCCCAGATTGGAGATCAGGTTCCACTGGAAGCTGTACCAGCGCGCAATGCCGGGGGTGCGCCCGCCGTCCATCTGCACCATGAACCGCGACATGTGCGCCGGCAGGTCGGTCAGCGGCGGCACGGCGGGATAGAGCAGCGGGATGATGGACAGCAGGACCAGCACCGGCCACCATCGTGCCAGCGCCCCGACGCCTCCCGGCGCCTGTCTGGCCGCATGGCCGGCAAACGGCGTGATCGGCCCCATCTTCATAACTCTTGGCCCCCGCGGACGACTGGCTGCACGGAGCCGCTCTATCGCCCGCTCATGGTTAACCCGGCGTAAAAATACCTCCGCCCGTGCGGCCCAGGTGTGGCGCTCCCGAAACTAGGTAGAGTTCCGGGGCTAATCCTCACGCTCGATAAACCCTGTTTGCCTTAACCATTCGGTAATGGGCTCACTAGGACGCAAGGGGAAGCGGGATGAGCGGACTGGAATCTCTGCTGATCAAGGCTAAAGGCGCGGCCAATCGCGGCGAGACGGACGCGGCACGCGCGATCTATCGCAAGGTGCTGGACAAGCATCCGCGCAACCCGCGCGCCCGCGCGGCTCTGGCTGCACTGGAAGCCGCGAACAACAATCCGTCGCAGCAGCAATTCGACGCCATGGTCGCCGCCTACAAGTCGGGCCGCATGAGCGACGCCGCACAGCAGGGCCATACCCTGGCCGAAGCATTCCCCCGCTCGCACGGAGTGCACAACCTGCTCGGCGCGGCCCTGCTCGCGCTCAATGACAATGCCGGCGCGGAACAGGCCTTCCGCCGCGCGATCGAGGCGGACCCGAACCATCCCGCCAGTTACAACAATCTCGCCATTTCGCTGCGCAAGCAGGACCGTCCGGACGAGGCCGAGGCGATCTACCGCGAGGTGATCGCCCGCAAGCCCGACTATGCCGACGCGCAGTACAATCTCGGCAACCTGCTCCAGATCGCCGAACGCGACGAGGAGGCCGCCGAGCACTTCGCAGCGACCATCCGTATCGATCCGGGCTATGTCGAAGCCCATTACAATCTCGGCAACCTGCTGGCGAAGACCGGCTATCACGAGGAAGCGATTGCCGCCCTTGCCAATGCCGCCCGCCTGAACCCTTCGCACGCCGATGCGCACAACAACCTGGGCGGCCAGCTGCTTGCTCTGGAGCGTCTCGACGAGGCCATCGACGCCTTCGACCGCTCGCTCGCGGTCAATCCCCGCAATGGGCAGGCGATGGTCAACAAGGGCAAGGCCCTCGTCCTGAGGAAAGACCTGCCGGACGCGATTGCCTCGTTCCGCGCGGCCCTGGGCGTGGATCCCACCAACAGCGCGGCGCGGCTGCAGGCCCTGTTCGAAGAAGCGCATATCTGCGACTGGAGCAAACGCGGCGAATTCGTGCTGACCGAAAGCGCCGAACAGGCGTTTTCCGCGCTGCCGTTCGTCGACGATCCAGCCCAGCAATACCGCCGCTCGCAGAACTGCGCACAGCTGCAGTTCGCAGCAGCGACCTCCGTCGACATGCCCCGTCCGGCTCCATCTGCCGACGGGCGCATTCGCATCGGGTACTTCTCCGGCGATTTCCACGGCCACGCGACGATGCACCTGATGTCGGGCTTCTTCCGCGAGCACGACCGGTCGCGCTTCGACGTGCGCCTCTACAGCTATGGGCCGGTCCGTGAGGACGACCCGGCCCGTATCGAGCTGCGCAAGCATGTCGATGCCTTCATCGAAGTCGGCGAGATGCGCGATGAGGACGTCATCGCTCTTGTCCGAGGCGACAATCTCGACATCGCGGTGGACCTCAAGGGCTATACCCGAGGCTCCCGCGTTCGCTGGTTCGGCCATCGCCTTGCGCCCGTGCAGGTCAGCTACATGGGCTATCCGGGCACGATCGGCCATCCGTGCATGGACTATTTCATCGCCGACCACGTGACGATGCCCGAGGGCGCCGAGCAATGGTTCAGCGAGAAGATCGTGCGCCTCGCCCACTGTTACCAGGCCAACGACAACTTGCGCGAGATCGTGCCCGACACTAGGGGCCGCGCCGGCTGGGACCTGCCCGAACAGGGCTTCGTCTTCGCCAGCTTCAACCACACCTACAAAATCTCCCCGCGCGAATGGGACATCTGGATGGGCCTGCTGCACGAAGTGGAAGGCAGCGTGCTGTGGCTGCTGCGCTCGAACGAATGGGCCGAAGACAATCTGCGCCGGGAAGCCGAAGCACGCGGCATCGACCCGGCGCGGCTCGTGTTCACACCATCCATATCGCACGGCGAGCACTTGGGCCGTCTGGTCCATGCTGACCTGTTCCTCGATACTTTCGCCGTCAATGCGCACACCACCGCCAGCGACGCCCTGTGGGCGGGCCTGCCGGTTCTGACGCTGGCCGGCCGGCAATTCGCCGCGCGCGTGGCCGCCAGCCTCGTCAGTGCCGCCGGCCTGCCCGAACTGGCCGTGGACAGCGAAGAAGCCTACGCCGCGCTGGCACTCTTCCTTGCCCGCAACCCGGCACGCCTCGCGGAAATGCGCGAACGCCTCACGGCCGGCCACGCAGCCCTGCCCCTGTTCGACACCGCTCCCTACACCCGCCGGGTGGAAGCCGCGCTGGAGCATATGCACCAGCGGCGGCTGGAAGGGCTGGCGCCGGACCATTTCGAGGTGGAGTGACGGCCGACGCTACTGACGTTTGCCTTCTCCTTGGCTTGAAACACCAACTTGGCTTTCACCAAGATAAAACCTTTAATATTAGCCACTTGATTCGAGACTGAATCTAAAATGGGGTGCACTTCTATTATGCGTATGACCCAATTACTGGCTGCAGTAGCCGCTTCTTCGCTGATCGCGACGCCGGTCATGGCCAACTCGGCCGCTCCGCTTTCGGTTGCGAAGGCATCCAGCGTCAAGGCAACGACTTCGGCCGGCAAGACGAACAAGCAGTTCATGGGGTCGAACACCCTGCTGATCCTGCTCGGCATCGGCATTGTCGCTGGCGGCATTGCACTCGCGGTCTCTGGGGACAGCAACAGCCCCTCCAGCAACTAAGCCTTTCCTCAGGCAAGTTCAGGAAATGGCGGTTCCAGCAGGAGCCGCCATTTTTCGTTCTGCGGAGCATGACGGGCCGCAGCTTACTGCAGCGTCGCGCCGTCCTTGTCATCGTCGCTGGTGCGGCGGAAGAATTGCATGAGCTGGACCAGCAGCTCGCAGCGGGCGGAAATGCCGGGTGCTTCCAGCAAGGCCTGCTTGGCGGCCGGATCGAACGGGGCGATCTGCGAGACGCCGTTGATCAGCGCATAATCGTCGAGCCGCGTCACCTGGTCCCAGTCGACCACATAGCCCTGCGCATCGGCGAAACGGCGTGCTTCACGCTCGAAGCCGGCGCGCTCGACCGGGGCGAGCACTTCGTCCACGTCCTCTTCGAGCAAGTCCGCCTCGACCTGCCGGAACAGCGTGGTCACATCGAGTTCGCGCACCACGCGAAAGCGCTGTTCGCCTTCCAGCACGATATTGAAACGCCCGTCCTCCAGCGCCTCGACATCGCCGATCCGCCCCAGACATCCGATCGAATAGAGCGGCGCGCCCTCATGGGCCCGCTGCGGCTGGATCATGCCGATCAGCCGGTCGCGCGCAAGGGCATCGCTCACCATCGCCCGGTAGCGCGGCTCGAAGATATGCAGCGGCAACTGCAATCCCGGATAGAGAACCGCGCCGGGAAGGGGAAAGATGGTAATCCGCGTCAAGAGCCGTTCAGCCGAACAGGACAGTCGAAAGCTTGCGGCGCGTTGCCGAAACCCACGGGTCTTCCAGACCGACCGCCTCGAAGATCTGCAGCAGCTTGGCCCGCGCGGCCCCCTCGTTCCACTCACGGTCCGCGGCGACCATCGCCAGCAGCGTCGCGGCAGCCTCATCGCGCTCGCCCGCAGCGAAGGCGGCATTGGCATAGGCAAGCTGCGCGTCCATGTCGCCGGGGCGCTCGGCCGCGGCGGCCTTCAACGCGGCGAGTTCGCTATCCTCGGGCTTGTCCTTCGCCAGTTCGAGCGCGGTGCGGGCCCGCTCCAGATGCGGATCGGCAGCCACTTCGGGCTCCAGGCTGCCGAGCACATGTTCGGCTTCCTCCACCCGTCCGGCGGCAACGAGCCCGCGAATCAGGCCCGAGAGCACTTCGGCATTGTCCGGCACCATCTCGAGAATCTGCATGAAGATACTGGCGGCGCGCTCACCATCGCCGGCAGCCAGCGCCTCGTCGCCCATCGCGATCAGCGGCGCGAGATCCTGCTGCGGCGCAGCGCCTCCGGGCTGCACCGGCAGCTTGGCGAGCAGTTGGTCGAGCATCTGCTTGAGCTGCGATTCGGTGCGGGCATTGGTGAGATCGGCGACCGGCTGCCCCTGAAAGATCGCATAGACCGTGGGGATCGAGCGCACCTGGAACTGCGAGGCGATGAACTGCTCTTCGTCGACATTGACTTTGGCGAGCACCACCCCCTTGTCCGCATAGTCCGCGGCGACCTTTTCCAGCACCGGGGACAGCGCCTTGCACGGCCCGCACCACTCGGCCCAGAAGTCGAGGATCACCAACTGGGTCATCGAAGGCTCGGCCACCGCCTTGCGGAACCGGTCTACTGCCTTCTGCTCGTCGAGATTGAGCCCCATGCTGGCCAAGGTCTTGCTCCCATATTCCTGAATACCGGCCCCTAGATCGGATTTCCGGGGCCGTTTGTGAAGGGCGAAAGCATCCACAGGCCCTGCCGCCCCCTGCCTTTGCGCCATTGCAGGGGCCTCTGCAAAAAAAATTGCAATTCTCCTCTTGCCGCCCCCTCAAGCCCCTGCTAGTGGCGCGCCTCACCCGGCGGGAACGACCTCCCGCCAAGCGCCAGAGCGGGCGTAGCTCAGGGGTAGAGCACAACCTTGCCAAGGTTGGGGTCGAGGGTTCGAATCCCTTCGCCCGCTCCAGTTTTCCTATGGAAAATCAAGCAGTTAAGTGATCCGTAAGGGTCGCTTTTTCTGTTTACGCGATCCTCAAAATCACAAAAGTAAGCAATGCGTAAGCAGCGCAACCCGCATAAACGGCGGCGTTTGGGTGCCTCCCGACGGAGCCCACTTGATGATTGCTGATATTTGGGCCGCATCTCCGCAGGCTGGCACTGAACGATAGGGGGTGGTGCGAGCCAGACTCTGCCCCTTTATGTTGCTTACGCGGGCTAAAATGTTCGCTTACGCTAGGCCAAATTCTGCTTACGCAATGAAGCACAGTCCTTGAAGGGGAACGTCTTCCCCTGCGGCCGAGCCGGGGTCTCTGCCGACCCCTTCTGCGGGGACACCCCGCAACGCCCCGTCGAAGAGTTAGAGAGGGCAAGAATTTCCGTGACGGATCAGGGCTGAGAGAGAGGCTCTCGGCGCCCGTCATGGAGGTTTTCCCATGAACATGCAGGTTCTCGATGCCCGCCGCGATGCGAGCGGCGGCTACAAGGTCGATGTCTCGCGCGGCGAACGCGTTGGCCGCGTCTCGTCCGAATGGTTCTCGCGGCCCGATGACGAGAGGTTCCTCTCGCTCGATGATCTCGCCCGCGCGGTGCGCGGCCGATCCGAGCGCAGTCGGACCCGGGTGGTGGAAACCGCCCTCATCCATGTCGAGGCGAACCGCAACGATCCCGAACGCCTGTCGCTGATCCTCCCCGGCGCCGACGCTCCCGTTGCCCCAACGCACTGGAGCTTCGGCCAACTCGCCAGCCAGGTCGGGGCGCCCGCAGCCTATCTGCGCCAGCTTCCCGCCCCTCTTGCGGCGATCAACCTGCAATATGGACTGACATCCCACCGAGCCGAGCAAATCAAGACTCTCGAAACGGATATCGGCAGGGTCGAGCTGCGCGCCGTGACGGGGCCAGACTACGGTCGGATATATGACCACGAACTCGTCGAGGCGGTGCAGAAGATCGCCGGCAACGGCACTGGCGACACCCGGTGGAAAGTCCCCGGCGTGCTCGACTGGTCAACCGGCATCTACAACCCGCGTGTCGACATCACCCGCGACACAACCACCCTCTACGCCTCGGATCGAGATGTGTTCCTCTTCCTGGTCGACGATCTCAACCCGATCGAAGCCGGGCGGCTGCCCGATGGATCGCCCGACCTCTACTTCCGCGGATTCTACTGCTGGAACTCCGAGGTCGGCGCCAAGACCCTCGGCATGGCGAGCTTCTACTTGCGCGCAGTCTGCCAGAACCGGAACCTCTGGGGCGTCGAACAATTCGAGGAAATCTCCATCCGGCACAGCAAATATGCCGCCAACCGCTTCGCCCATGAAGCGGCACCTGCCCTGGAGGGGTTCGCCAACTCTTCGCCCCTGCCTTTCGTGAACGGCATCAGGGCGGCCCGCGAACGCATCGTGGCCCGCACCGATGAAGATCGCAGTGACTTTTTGCGGGGACGCGGCTTTTCGAAGGCCGAGACCGGCAAGATCATCGAGACGGTGCTCGCCGAGGAAGGCCGCCCGCCCGAATCGATCTTCGATTTCGTCCAGGGCATCACCGCGCTGGCTCGCGACAAGTCCCACCAGGACGCCCGCCTCGACATGGAGGGCAAGGCCAAGAAGCTCCTCGACCGGGTTCACTGACCCCTGCCGCGAACACTCCGGCATACCTTGCGTTGCGCTGCCCCCTTCAGAGGAAGAGGGCGGCGCTTCGCTTCGTGACGGGTTGAGGTCCGAGAGAGAGGCTTTCGGGCAGCCCGTCGCGAAAGGTAATACCATGGCAACTGCTGCCCAGAAGATCACCCTGTCGTCCTCGCGCGACATCCCCTTCAACAAACTGGTCCTCAGCCAGTCGAACGTCCGGCGTGTGAAGGCCGGGGTGTCGGTCGAGGAACTCGCAGAGTCAATCGCCAGGCGCGGTCTCATCCAGTCGCTGCACGTCCGGCCGGTGCTGGACGTCGACGGCGTTGAAACCGGTATGTTCGAAGTGCCCGCCGGTGGCCGCCGCTACCGTGCGCTCGAACTCCTCGCCAAACAGAAGCGCCTTTCCCGCACCACGCCGGTGCCCTGCGTCGTCGGCGATGCCGCCAGCGATATCCTCATCGACGAAGTCTCGCTGGTCGAAAACATCGAGCGCGCGCCGCTCCATCCCCTCGATCAGTTCCGCGCATTCCAGGCCCTGCGCGACAAGGGCATGACCGAGGAAGCCATCGCCGCGGCCTTCTTTGTCGGCGTCAATGTCGTGAAGCAGCGTCTGCGCCTCGCCGCCGTCGCGACCAGCTTGCTCGACGTCTACGCCGAGGACGGCATGACCCTCGAACAGTTGATGGCCTTCACGATGTCCGAAGACCACGCCCGGCAGGAACAGGTCTGGGAAGCAATCCGCGACAGCTGGCAGAAGGAACCCTGGCAGATCCGCCGCATGCTCACCGAAACCACGGTCCGGGCATCGGACAGGCGCGCGCTGTTCGTCGGCATCGATGCATATGAAGCAGCCGGGGGCATCGTGCTGCGCGACCTCTTCCAGTCCGATGATGGCGGTTGGCTGCAGGATGTGGGTCTGCTCGACCGCCTCGTCGCCGAAAAGCTTCGCGACGAGGCCGACCGGATTGCTGTCGAAGGATGGAAGTGGGTCGAGGCGAGCCTCAGCATCCCTTACGGTGTCACGCACGCTATGCGCGAGATCACCGGCACGCCGCTCGAGATGACCGAGGAAGAGCAGGCCACGCGCGCCGGCTTGCAGGCCGAGCTCGATCGCCTGACCGAGCAATACGAGAACGCCGACGAACTCCCCGATGAAGTCGATCAACGCCTCGGCGAGATCGAGGATGCGCTGGAGGCTCCCGATAATCGCCCCATGCGATACGATCCCGCCGAGATTGCGATCGCCGGCGTGTTTGTCACCATCGATTCGGACGGCTCGCTGATCGCCGACCGCGGTTATGTCCGCCCCGAAGACGATGTGCCCGTCGCATCCGACCATGGTGACGACGCAGCCGCCGATCCGTCGCATAGCGAGGCGCCGATGGCCCACGCTGTTCGGCCAGTCGTCGTCACGATGGGTACCCAGCCAGCGCCGATCGAGGACGAAGAGGACGACGGCATCAAGCCGCTGCCCGAACGCCTGGTGACCGAGCTGACCGCTCACCGCACGCTGGCATTGCGCGACGCTGTTGCCCAAAATCCGCGGATTGCGATGACGGCGTTGCTCCACAAGCTCGTGTCGGACACCTTCCACCACCGCTCGATGAGCGGCGTTCTCGAAGCGCAGGTTCGGCACGTCTTCTTCCCGGCCCAGGCGGAGGATCTGGGTGACAGCCTGTCGGGCAAGTCGGTCGAGGAGCGCAACGAGCACTGGAAAAGCCGCATTCCGGTCGAGGAAGCCGCGCTGTGGGATTGGCTAACCGGGCTCGACGAGGAGAACCGGACGGCGCTTCTTGCCCACTGCGTGAGCTACGGCATCAACGCACTCTACGAGCGGCCCAATCCCTACAGCAGTTCGGGCGTGAGTGAGCATGGTTTGCAATTGCGCTTCGACCAGGCCGACCGCCTTGCGCGGGAAACCGGCCTCGACATGGTGCAGGTTGGATGGCGGCCGACCGTTGGCAACTATCTGGGCCGTGTCACCAAGTCGCGCATTCTGGAGGCCGTGCGCGATGGCGCTGGCGACCGGGCTGCCCAGCTCATCGACCACATGAAGAAAGGCGACATGGCCAAGGAGGCCGAACGCCTGCTCGCTGATTCTGGCTGGTTGCCCGAGCCGCTGCGGCTTGCCGACCCAGATGGCAACTCGGGTGCCGACCTCGTCGATCAGGGTGAAGGGGAAGCGGCGCTGCCGGCATTCCTCACCGAGGATGGCGACGGCGAACAGGCGGAAAGCGAGGACGACGACCTCACCGCCATCGCTGCCGAATGATCGCCATGCGCGGAGGTTGGGAAGTCTGCCCTCCGCGCCCCTTTCGGAGGGAACGCGCCATGACCGATTTGTCCGTGCCCACAGGCCGCGTGGTCTTCCAGTTCCTCGTTCCCGTCCATGTCGAAGTCGAAGACGGCATCGTCACCTGTGTTACGGTGATCGATGAAACCCCGGTCCGCGATCCGATCCTCGTTGAGGGCGATGCTGACTTGCTGCCGGCAGCCGTCGCTGCTGCCGACGACGGCCAGGACTGGCCATCATGGCAGTTCGGGTACTGAACCCACTTCCACTTTTCTTCATCACTTCAGCCCGGTCATCACTGTGCGGTAGCATCCGCGCAGGACCGGGCCTTTTTGTCCGGAGGCTTCAAATGGCCGACTATTTCACCCATTTCTCGTGCCTGCTCGACGTCGGCACGCCTGAAAATGCCGCCCGCGCGCTCGCGCTCTACACCGCCCTTTCCGAGGAAGGCGCCTCGGAGGAACCGCCGTCCGATGGCTTCCTCCTCTCGATCCAGCCCGAGCATGGCGGCACCGCGCTCTGGATGCGGGATGACGTGACCGGCGATCCGGAGCGCGTCATCCAGTTCGTGCGGCGTTGCGCCGAGCAGTTCCAGCTCAGCGGGCTGTGGGGCTTCCAGTACGCCAACACCTGCTCGAAGCCGCGCCTCGATGGCTTCGGGGGCGGTGCCCATGTCCTCGATCTGGCCACCCGCGAAACGATTGCATGGACCTATACCGACGGGTGGCTTGCATCTGTTTTGGATGGAGGCGACGGCGATGCCTGAGATCATCCAGACCACCGTTTATCAGCTCGCTGAACTGGATGAGGCCGCGAAGGACAAGGCGCGGGCCTGGTTTCGCGAAGGCGGCTTCGACCATGACTGGTATGACGCTG
Organism: Novosphingobium naphthalenivorans NBRC 102051; assembly: GCF_001590985.1. GTDB lineage: Bacteria > Pseudomonadota > Alphaproteobacteria > Sphingomonadales > Sphingomonadaceae > Novosphingobium > Novosphingobium naphthalenivorans. Next base: position 3,260 of record NZ_BCTX01000080.1, on the reverse strand, counting down.
TCTACGCTGACTTCGAGCAGATCTGCGCCATTCTGGGCGTTACACTCGACACCCGTACCGTTCGCCTCGTCGGCGGAGGATCGCGGCAGGAGCCGTGCATCTATTTCCGGGGCTTCTGGAGCCAGGGCGACGGTGCCTGCTTCGAGGGGCGCTACGCTTACGCGCGCGGCGTTCCGGCCAATATCCGCAAATACGCGCCCAAGGATACCGAACTCCATCAGATTGCCGACGCCTTGCAGGCGGTGCAGCGCCGCAATTTCTATCAGCTCCATGCCCGGGTACGCCACCGCGGACACTATTATCATGAGTATTGCATGGACGTGTCGGTGGAGCGCGAGAGCCCCAGCGGCCAGGACATGAACGCCGATGCCGAGAATGTTGTAGTGGAAGCACTGCGCGATCTGGCACGCTGGCTCTACCGCCAACTTGAGCGCGAGTACGAATACCTCTCGTCTGACGAATGTGTCGACACGGCGATCGCCGTCAACGCCTACACCTTCACGGATGAAGGTCGCCGGTTCGGCTGACGGGAATAGCGCCCTGCATCGGCAGGGCGTTTTCCATTACTTCAACCGTTCAGCTTGTCCTTGATGGCCTTCGCTGGTGCGAAGGTCAGCTTCTTCGAAGCAGCGATCTGGATGGTCGCACCGGTCGAGGGATTGCGGCCTTCGCGCGCTGGCGTGTCCTTGATCTTGAACTTGCCGAAGCCATTGATCGCGATCTCATCGCCCTTGGCTGCGGCGTCAGCAATTGCGGCAAAGACGCCATCGACCAGCTTGCGGGCATCGGTCTTGGTCAAGCCATTCGCAGCGGCAAGGGCGTCGGCAAGATCACTGTTGTTCATAATGATAGCTTCTTTCGTGAATTGATGGGGCAGCCCGGTTAGCCGCAACGCCCGCGCAAATCCATGAATTGATGTGCGCAGGCAGCGCGCAGGAGAGGAAGAGGTTTGCCGGGACGGGACGAGACCCGCGCGGCTGAGAGAGAGCGTCGCGCGCGCTCCGTCCTTCCCGCTCTCCTTGAGGTAGTCCGTCATGAACATCCTGTCCGCCGTTGCCGGTTCTCCGGCGACGCCGCCTTCACTCGACCACTCCACCAGCATCTTCGCGGCCGGGGAAATGTTGCTCCCACGTCTCGAACAGGGCCAGGCGATCAGCACCGCCCAACTGCGTCAAGCCATGGAAGCGGCATTCGGTGCCTCGGACGCATCTGGGGTGTGGAACTGGAAGCAGGCCTACGAGGCCTGTGAGACTGCAACAGTCCTGTTTCTGCGCAAATATGGCCCGGCCCTGTTTCGCAAAGCCGCAGCGCCCGCAGCGCGTCTGGCTGCCTTGACCAGAATTGTGGGCCGCCTTCCCACCCACACCCGGCGTTCGGAGGAAAGCCAGACGCTCCAGCAATTTTCGACACCGGTCCCGCTCGGGCTCGCAGCCATGACCGCAGCCGCGATCCGTCCCGGTGACCGCGTGCTGGAACCCTCGGCCGGCACAGGTCTGCTAGCCATTCTCGCCCAGCTGGCTGGCGGGTCGCTCACCATCAACGAACTGGCGGAAACGCGGGCTGAGCTTCTGGCCACGCTCTTCCCCGCAACGCCCATCACGCGGTTCGATGCCGCGCAGATCGACGATCACCTGGATCATGCCGTGGTCCCATCCGTCGTGCTGATGAACCCGCCGTTTTCGGCCATGGCCCATGTGGCAGGCCGCGTTCAGGACGCCGGTTTCCGGCATATTTCCTCCGCACTGTGTCGCTTGGCCCCGGGCGGCAGGCTTGTCGCCATCACCGGCGCCAATGTCGGACCGGGCAATCCCGACTGGCGCGATGCCTTTGTCGCCTTGCAGGCGCGGGCACGTGTCGTGTTCAGCTGCCCGATGGCGGGCAGCGTCTATGCTCGCCACGGTACGACCTTTCCAACGCGCCTGACCGTCATCGACAAGTCACCCGCGGACGATCGGAACGTGCTCCCGCTCGCGCCAGGAACTGCACCCGATGTGGCAACGCTGCTGGGCTGGATCGAAACACACGTTCCGCCGCGATTGCCGGTCAGTCTCCCGGCAACGACCGTGCCCATCGTCGCCCTCCCCAAATCGGTGCGCGGCTATCTTGCCCGCGCGGCGGTCAAAGCTCCGGCCAACCCGATCGCAGCCGATCCCGAGCACCTCGACCTCACTTACGACACCGTCGACTGGACCCCGCCAGAAGAGGCCCGGATCAGCGATGGCCTCTACGAAGGCTACACGCTGCAATCGATCCGGATCGCGGGCGCGCAGCCCCATCCGACCAAGCTGGTGCAGTCGGCCGCCATGGCATCGGTTGCGCCACCCAAGCCCGCCTATCGTCCGCGCCTGCCGACAAACATCCATGCCCAGTTGTCCGATGCCCAGCTGGAAACCGTGATCTACGCCGGCGAAGCGCACAGCGATTACCTCGCCGGGACCTGGACTGTCGATCCGACCTTTGACCTCGTACAGGCAGCACCGGAAGGCGCGACGGCATCCGTGCGGTTCCGGCGGGGCTTCATGCTCGGCGACGGAACCGGCGCGGGTAAGGGACGGCAATCAGCGGGGATCATACTCGACAACTGGCTTCAGGGCCGGCGCAAGGCCGTCTGGATCAGCAAATCCGACAAGCTGATCGAGGATGCCCAGCGCGACTGGTCAGCGCTCGGCATGGAGCGCCTGTTGGTCACGCCACTCTCCCGCTTCCCGCAAGGCAAGCCGATCGGATTGTCGGAAGGCGTCCTGTTTGCAACCTATGCCACGCTGCGCTCCGACGAACGCGGCGACAAGGTTTCGCGGGTCCGGCAAATCGTGGATTGGTTGGGCGCCGATTTCGACGGCGTGATCATTTTCGACGAAAGCCATGCCATGCAGAATGCCGGCGGCGGCAAGGGCGAACGCGGCGATGTCGCTCCCTCCCAGCAAGGGCGCGCGGGCCTGCGGCTTCAGCATGCGCTCCCCGATGCCCGCGTCGTCTATGTTTCTGCAACCGGCGCCACCAGCGTGCACAACCTCGCCTATGCCCAGCGTCTCGGTCTCTGGGGCAGCGACGATTTCCCCTTTGCGACCCGCGCCGAATTCGTCGAGGCGATCGAGGATGGCGGCGTTGCGGCCATGGAGGTGCTCGCGCGCGATCTGCGCGCGCTCGGGCTCTACACCGCCCGTTCGCTCTCCTATGACGGCGTCGAATATGAGATAGTCGAACACAAGCTGACCGACGATCAGCGCCAACTCTATGACGCTTACGCGGGCGCCTTCACG
>NZ_BCTX01000079.1 GCF_001590985.1 Novosphingobium naphthalenivorans NBRC 102051 | reverse complement strand
GCTGATCCACCAGAACCTCGATGACGTCCTCAAGGAAACCAATGTCGTTGACCGGATGAGCGGCCGGTCGCTCAATGGTCAGGCCAAGGGCGCGGCGCTCTCCCGCTTCGAGAGCGCCAAGCAACGCTTCTTCGGCCAGCTCCTGATCGCGATGAAGCTGCCGACGATGCTGACCGCGATCCAACAGGACGTCGCCGAAGCGCGACATGCGGTCGTCCAACTCGTCACGACGGCCGAGGCGATGCTGGACCGGCGGCTGGCCGACCTGCCCGCGGATGAACGTGCTCATCTCGATATCGAGCTTTCACCCCGTGAATATCTGATCGATTATCTCAACTCCGCCTTTCCGACGCGGATGATGCGGGTCTTCAAGGGGACCGACGGCGAGAACCGTTCCGAACTGATGACCGATGGGGACGGCCGACCCGTTCATTCACAATTTGCCCTGCAAACACGCGAGAATCTGATCGAGCGCCTCTGCGCGATGCCGGCCATTCCGTCCGCGCTCGACGAACTCATTCGCCATTTCGGTACCGACGGCCTGGCGGAGGTGACGGGCCGGACCCGCAGGCTCATTGTCGACAGCCAGGGACGGCAGCAGGTCGAACGCCGGACCGCGCGCAGCAATATCGCCGAAGCCGACGCCTTCATGTCCGGCGACAAGGCGGTCCTCGCCTTCAGCGATGCGGGCGGAACCGGGCGCAGCTACCACGCTGACCGCAATTGCAGGAGCGCCCATCGCCGGCGCGTCCACTATCTGCTTGAGCCGGGATGGCGTGCGTCGAGCGCGATCCAGGGCCTTGGACGCACCAATCGAACCAACCAACTCACTCCGCCGATCTTCCGGCCTGTCACCACCAATTGCCGCGGCGAGCGGCGGTTCATCAGCACCATTGCCCGACGCCTCGACAGTCTCGGCGCGCTCACGCGGGGCCAGCGGCAGACGGGCGGCCAGAATCTCTTCGACCCGGCCGACAATCTCGAAAGCGATTACGCCAAGGAAGCCCTGCATCAGTGGTACAACTTGCTCTACCTTGGCAAGTTGAAGAGCACGACGCTCGACGATTTCGTGGAGATGACGGGACTCAAGCTGACCGAGGGCCAAGGCGGCGGTTTGGTCTCCGATCTTCCGCCGATCCAGCGCTGGCTCAATCGCCTGCTGGCGCTGCGGATCGGCACGCAGGATGCCATCTTCGAGGAATATATGGCCTTGATCCAGGCACGCATCGATGCCGCAAGGGATGCCGGCACGCTCGACGTGGGCGTTGAGGCCATCAAGGCCGAACGGATGGTGGTCCTTGAGGAGCAAATCCTGCGCAGGGACCCTGTCACCGGCGCGGAAACCAAGCTTTCCCGCCTCGAATTGCATCACCGCCGCCGCGCCACGCCGTTCAAACGCCTCATGGACGAATGGTCGGATGCGAGAGACGTCGCCTTCCTGAAGAATGGCAAATCGGGACGCGTTGCGCTGCGTGTGCCTTCATGGTCCATTCTCGACAATGAAGGCCGATCCATCCAGGTCTGGCAGCTCATCCGGCCCGTCGGCTCTGAACGGATCCGGCAGTCAGCGCTGGCAGAGAGCTATTGGCAGGAAATCGGCGAGGAGAGCTTCCGCCAGGCCTGGGATCAGGAATGCGCGGACATCGCCGCTCGCGTCGATATCGAGACGATCAACATCGCGACCGGCTTGCTTCTGCCGGTCTGGAACCGGCTTCCAGACGACGATGTCCGCGTGTGGCGGATTTCCGACGAGCAAGGCAATTCGCTGCTCGGCCGCATCGTCTCGCCCGCTGGCTTCGAGAAGCTGGCCCAGTCCTTCGGCATCACGATGGCCATTGCATTGTCGCCGGCCGAACTCATTGCCGGCGCACGCGGTTACGACGGTGTTGCCATCCCGTCATTGCCTGGCACGCGCCTGCAGCGCGTCCATGTGAACGGCGAGGCCAGGCTGGAGGTCAAGGACTTCCCGCCGGCCAGGCGAGAGTGGCTGAAATCGCTCGGCTGCTTCACGGAGATCATTGCCTACAAGACCAGGCTGTTCGTGCCGACGAACCATGCCGAGGACATATTGTCCGCAATCGGGCGCCCCGGCGACGCGCTGCGCATCGCATAGTCGGCAAATCGCATGATCTTGCGGCCGCCCTTGGCAGCGAGCTGCAACTGCTTGCCCGGCGAGCCGAGAAGGTGAGTCAACCAGTCGGAATAAGACTGCGCCAACGTGGCAGGCGACAGGCCCGAAGTCAGTTGGGCGATGGCGCCGAAGCTGGATCGATGCCGCGTCGCCGCCAGGCCGTCCAGCGGGTCGAGGCTATTGGTCTGATTCGGCACGCTCTCGCTCCTGGTGCGGCGCAGCAAGCCCTGCATGTAGGACAGTCTCCTCGCACTCCGTATTCCTATGGAGGCGCCAATGACCTGCTCCAGTCACAAGTGGTGACCAAGCGATCTTGCGCCGCACCAATCCGGGCACTTCAATGGCGCACACCGGCCAGCCCCATGATGATCGGGCAGTCGGGCCGTTTGTCGCCGGAGCAGGCTTCCGCCAATTCCATGAGCGTCGCGCGCATGGCGACAAGCGCGTCGGCCTTGCGCCCGAGTTCGTCCGCGCGGGCGAGCGCCAGCGCCTTGACGTCGCTGCTGGACCGGTTTCGGTCCTGCCAGAGACCGAGCAGGGAGCGGATCTCCTCGATCGGAAAGCCGAGGTCGCGGGCGTTGGCGATAAACCGCAGGCGGTGCAGGTCGCTTTCGCCATAGTCGCGATAGCCTGCACCCCGGCGCGGCGGCGCCGGGATGAGGCGGATCTTCTCATAGTGACGGATCATCCGCTCCGAGACGGCGCTTCGCCGTGATGCTTCGCCGATGTTCACAGCGTCTGCCGATTGAGGCGGAGGGCATTGGTGACCACGCTGACCGACGACAGTGCCATTGCTGCGGCCGCGATGATCGGCGAGAGCAGAATGCCAAACAGCGGGTAGAGCACGCCCGCCGCCACCGGCACACCGGCGACGTTGTAGATGAAGGCGAACACCAGGTTCTGGCGGATGTTCGACATGGTCGCCTGGCTCAGCCGCCGCGCGCGCACGATACCGGTCAGGTCACCTTTCAAAAGCGTCACGCCCGCGCTTTCGATGGCGACGTCGGTGCCCGATCCCATGGCGATGCCGACATCGGCCGCCGCGAGCGCAGGCGCGTCGTTGACGCCGTCTCCGGCCATCGCGACGACGCGCCCCTCGCGCTTCAGGCGGGCGATCACAGCGCTCTTCTGGTCGGGCAGCACTTCCGCTTCCACCTCGTCGATGCCGAGGCGGCGAGCTACTGCCTCAGCGGTCGTGCGATTGTCGCCGGTTAGCATCACCACGCGGATGCCCTCGGCCTTAAGGGCGGCGAGCGCCTCGGGAGTGGTCTGCTTGACGGGGTCGGCGATCGCGAACGCTCCGCCGACCTTGCCGTCGACGCCAATGAAGATGGCGGTCGCGCCGTCGCGGCGCAGCGCGTCCGCCTGCTCGGCCAGCGTTTCTGTCGAGACGCCCTCCTCGCTGAGGAAGCGGGCATTGCCCAGCAGGATCCGGCGCCCCTCGACGGTGCCGAGCGCGCCGCGCCCGGTCGGGGAATCGAAGTCGCTGACATCACTGGTTGCGACACCTCGGTCCTTGGCTGCTTCCACGATCGCGCGCGCCAGCGGATGCTCCGATGCGCGCTCGACCGAAGCGGCGAGACGCAGCAGTTCGGTCTCGTCGAAGCCGGATGCCGCAACGATGCTGGTGACGGCGGGCCGGCCCTCGGTCAGCGTGCCGGTCTTGTCGACGACGAGCGTGTCGACCTTCTCCATATGCTCGAGCGCCTCGGCGTTCTTGATGAGGACGCCCAGGCCCGCGCCGCGGCCGACCCCGACCATGATCGACATCGGCGTCGCGAGGCCCAGCGCGCAGGGGCAGGCGATGATCAGGACCGCCACCGCCGCGACGAGGCCGTAGGCGAAGCGAGGTTCTGGCCCCCAGATGCTCCAGGCGATGAACGCGACGACCGCGATGGCGATCACGACGGGCACGAACCAGCTGGCGACCTGATCGGCCATGCGCTGGATTGGCGCGCGTGAGCGCTGTGCCTCCGCGACCATCTGGACGATGCGCGCAAGCATGGTGTCGCGTCCGACCTTGTCGGCGACGATGATCAGCGCGCCGGTCTGGTTGAGCGTCCCGCCGATGACCTTGTCGCCCTTCGCCTTGGTGACCGGCATCGACTCGCCTGTCACCATCGACTCGTCGAGTGAGGAGCGCCCGTCCTCGACCACGCCGTCCACCGGCACTTTCTCGCCGGGCCGCACGCGCAGCCGGTCGCCAACGGCGATGAGATCGAGGCTGACCTCTTCGTCGGCGCCGTGAGGACCGATGCGACGCGCGGTCTTGGGGGCGAGGTTGAGCAGCGCCTTGATCGCGCCGGAGGTGCGTTCGCGCGCGCGCAGTTCCAGAACCTGGCCCAGCAGCACGAGCACGATGATGACCGCGGCCGCCTCGAAATAGACGGCCACCATGCCATCGGCGCTGCGGAAGGCGGGCGGGAAGACGTCCGGCGCCAGTGTCGCGACGACGCTATAGCCCCAGGCGACGCCGGTTCCCATGGCAATCAGGGTGAACATGTTGAGATTGCGGGTCCTGAGCGATGCCCAGCCACGCTCGAAGAAGGGCCCGCCGGCCCAGAGCACAACCGGCGTGGCGAGGACGAGCTGGACCCATACCGATGCCGACATCGGGACGAAGTGATGCATCGCCGGGAAAATGTGCCCGCCCATTTCGAGCACCAGCACGGGGATGCTCAGCGCCAGGGCGATCCAGAACCGCCGCGTCATGTCGGTCAGCTCCGGACTTGGACCGGAGTCGGCGGTCACCGTCGCGGGTTCGAGAGCCATGCCGCAGATCGGGCAGACGCCGGGATGGTCCTGGCGGATCTCCGGGTGCATCGGGCACGTCCAGATCGTGCCTTCGGGTGCATCGGCCGGTGGCGCGGGTGGTCCCAGATAGCGCTCGGGATCGGCGACGAACTTGGCGCGGCACCCCGCGCTGCAGAAATGCCAGGTCTTGCCCCCATGCTCGGCATGGTGCGCGGTCTTCGCCGGATCGACGGTCATGCCGCAGACCGGATCCTTGACGCCCTCGATAGTCTTGGCCGGGCCGTGACCGCCGCAGCAACCGCCACCGTGCGCCGCCGAATGCCCTTCGTTCATCGCCTTTGCTCCTTTCGACGCCAGACGATGTAGGGTCTGACATCATGTCAGGGTCAATAGGTAATGACCGAAGTGACCCCGATGCTTTCAAATCCCTGAGCGGCGCCGCTCAGCCGGCGCGTGATGGCGCCGTGTCGGACCGCACGGCGTTGTCTCCCGCCTCGTAGCTATCGTGCTGAGTAGAGGTCAGATGCGCTTCTCTTCGCTACGCCGCGCGATCCCCAAAGTGAGCGTCACGACTTCCCAACCCAAACCCACTGAGATGTCGTTATGACCTATCCCATCTTTGCCCATGTGACCCTGCACATCGAGGTCCTTGACGCACAGGCCATGTGGCGGCGTGCCTATGGGGCCTATGAGGAGAACAACGGGACCGCGGACCAGGGCGGTTTCGAAGACATCTGCGGCACCGAGCACGAACCCGATATCTGCGAGTGCGCGCGCATGGTTTTCGATCCCGGCGACAGCCCGCCCGGAATCCAGATCCACGATAGCCTCGTGGAGATCCGGCCCCCTTCGTGGGACGATCGCTATCCCCATTTCATCGGTGATCGCGGTGACTTGGGGACTGACGGTTTCGGGGGCGGGCACGACTGAGGGAGAGGAGGAGGAGGGGCATGTGCTGATCGGCAGATGGTCTGTCGATTTCCCATTCGGGAGACATCACATGCCCGACCGTATCAGGCAGTTGCTCGTCGAAACCTTCAATGCCGACCTTGCAGCTCTTCTTTCCACCGCGCGCGTCGCTCTCCCCTCTATCGAAGGCCACGATGGCGTTCTGGAGCTTCAGAACGAAGAGGGGGAGTTCCTCGACTTCATCCCCGACTCCGCCTCGCCTGAAATGGTTGCGATCACCTATCGGCTCTACCGCCGTGGCTTCAGCGGCGGCCTGCGCGCCGGTGAAGAGGCAGCTTGGGTAAAGCTCCGCCGCCTGATCGGTGCTGCCGCTGCCCACGGAGGGCCCCATGGCTGACAATCATCTTTCGGCCAGCTTCGCCTTCTCCTGCACGAGCGCCGAAATGCTGTTGCTGAACGAAGCCTTCCAGTTCGTTTTCGACCGGACGCTTAAACTCGCCGCCGGCACCCCCAGTGCCAGCCTCCTTGCGATATTTCCGCCGACCGAACCCGAAGATCCGTGGAGCGGTTTTCGGTCCCAATTCCCCGATCCCGATTTTCCGCACCTGGGGGCGGACATCAGGGCGGATCGCCATGACGACGCTCCGGACCGCTACACGATCTACATATACGGCATGACCCATTTCCAGCCGGAGCCTATCGCCAACCTCATTCAAGGTTGTTGTCAGGCCTCACTCAAGGAAGCGCCGATCGGATTCGAATGGACGGAAACCTGCTCCCGACCGCGGCCTGGCGAATTCGGCGGCGGCTGGTGCGCCATCTTCCCCGACCGCGTGGAGTTCGAAACCACCCGCGAAGCCCTCACCGCAGCTCTTACGGGAGGGATCATCTGATGGAGACGTACATCCGCCTCTATGGCCCTTGGGGGGAACATCCCCACCACCCGGTCGATGACTGGAAATACGAAGTGGCCAACGACGATACCCGGCTGGGCTACTGGGCGTGGGTCGCTATTCGCGAGGGCAGCCCTGAACCTGACGCAAGTCCGGCGCGCGCCCACTGACCCGGGGTTAGCCAAGGCTCGTCGCGTAATCCGCGTCCTCCCCTGAAGGCCCGGCCGCGTGCCGGGGCTTTTTGGCATCATGAGGCTCCGACCATGATCCAGTCCTATTGCGACTGCCAGAAACTGGCGCTGGCATTGCAAGCCGCAAACGGTGAAATCCACTGTCTGGTGAAACTGTCAGGCCCCGGTCACATCGACGTCATGTGCGAAACCGATGTCCTCGCGGGCGGACAAGGCCTGATCGATGCGATATTATGGAGCACCGACGTCGCCCCTGACAATGCCATCGACCCATCGCTTCTGGCCTGAGCCAATGAGAGAACCGGTTGCCGGGAGCGGCCCCGAAGCCGTTCAGCTTCCTACCCGGGCGATCACACCCTCGGCATAGCGCGGGGCGTTCGGATCGAACTCGCCGAATGGTGCGAACGGCTCGGACGTCATCGCCAGCCCGCGCAACCCCGATAGCTTGAAGGTGCCCAGCTTGACCTCTGAAGGCTTTGAACCGTCTCGTTCTACAACCACGGCGTCCACATAAGGTTCGTCGTGCCGCTTATAGAGGATGTGCGGCGCGAGGATCACCATGCCGCGATTATAGGTCGCCCGCAAGGAGAGCAGATGTGCGATGCCATAGGTGATGATGGCTTTCGCCTCATCGGCCGTTCCGTCTTCCTGCTTGGGTAAGCGAAGCGACAAGGTCTTGCGATTCGAGGTCATGGCTCCTGGCTATTGGCGACATGACGCCGTTGCAATCGCGGAAATGGCCCGCTCCGCCTTCGTCGCCTCGGCGAAGGCGACCGCCGACAAAGACCCGCTGAAATCACGGAACATCGTCTGCGACCTCGCAGCGCCCCGTTTCTATCAGACCGCTCATCCATCCGCCGCGCGCAGCTAGCCATTCACCCTCGGGCCTGGGGAAGTGAAGCGGGATGGGGAGGTCGCATTCATCATGGGAGGAAAGGATGACGATTCCCATCCGGATCAAGGCGACCGGCTCTCTGGGCCACATCGCCTATGTTCACCGTTCTGGTGGCGGTTCGTTCAGTTGCACGCTCGCCAACGGCACACCGGCGGCCTTCTCCTATGCCGGAATCACCACAGACGAGATGGCGTGCCGCTTCGAACTCAACGACTGCGCGAGCGGCCAGGAGGCCCTCGCGATCGTTAAACGGCACGGCTCTGCCGGCTACACCTATGAGTTGTTCGCGTCGGCACGCTTCGGGCCGTCCGAGCCGATCGGAGCGCTCGCCGCTCTCGAAGCCGAGGTCCAAAGATTGAAGGCTCTCATTCCCTCCGTCTTCGAGCAGGTCGACAACCGCGCCGTCGATCGCGCTCGCGCGCTGCTCGCCGGCTATGTGCCCGATCCCGCGCCGACGCCGAACACTTCCGGCGCGCTTTACCTGCGCCTCTGGCACGGGCGTCGTGATCCTGCCGAAAATCTCGACGACTGGGGCAGCGAGGGCCCGGTGATCGGTCCGCTGGCGTTCGTGCAGACGACCTATATGTGCGACGTCAAATTCGCGGCGGCACCGGAGGTGATGGACCGTTTCTTCCCCGCTGTGATGGCCGACTGGCGCCAGCAAGGCTTTTCCAACGTCCATGGCCCCGTGTGCGATTGGCGTTTCACCATCGCCGATGATCTCATCGAATATGATGGCGTATTCTACGGTGACTGGAGCGTATTCGTCTCCAGCCCTGCCGATGTCGCCCGTGAAGCGGTCAGCACCAACGGCCCGCCAGCGCCCAACGCGCAATAGCGGCTTTCATCGAAACCGGTGCTTCCGGCCATTGTGACAATATCACCTGATGGAGGCCGTATGAGCCAGGACATGAACACGGTTCTGCACGGGCTGCGACGCATCATTGCCCATGCCCGTCAGGCCCAGATCCAGCCCCAGTTCGCCAAGGATCAGGCCTGGGAAATCGAGCAACTCGCGACCGAACTCCTCGACCAGGCGGGCTGGCCGCCCAACTTCCCGGAGAAGAAGCCATGATGGTCTATATCTCGGAAATCGTCATCGATGACGACCTTCACTGGTCTCAGCTCACCTATGGCGATCAATCCCCGGCCGATGCTCTGCGGCAGGCCGCGACAGACGCCCGCTTCGATGTCGGGGAGGCTCTTCTCCGGCATCTGAAGATCTACGGTCCGTTCGAGTTCGACCCCAATCAGCCCGCCGCCGCATAGCGATGATCGCCGCTTCGTTGCGCGGCTGAAGGCGCGCGGCGAGTTCAGCGAGGTCATTCAGTACAGGATCCGTCTGTTCATTCCGCTGGACCGCTCGAACGACGTGATCGAGGCGATCCTCGCCATGACGCGGTTTTGATCCGCAGATGCCGGTTCGTCAACAGAGCGGAAACCGTCCGAGACCCTGATGGCCCCGGACGGTATCGATCATTCCGCCGGGGCGACTTGCGGTGCTGCCCCGGTTGGCGCCGTGGTCTCGCCGGTCGCTTTCCGTGCCCGGCTGCGCTTCGGCTTCGGTGCGGTATCCGTGGTCGCCGCAGGAGCCTTGGCGACACCGGCCTTGGTGGTCTTGCGTTTCGCCTTTTTCGCTGCGGGCTTGGGCTCGACGGCCACGGCCTTGGCGCGCGCACGACGTGCTGGTGCGGTCTTGGCCGGAGTAGCTTCGGGGTGGACGGACTCGACCGCACCGGCAATTGGGCTCGCAGGAGCTTCCTCGGCCGCTGGCGCCGAAGCGCTCTTGCGCTTGCTGCCGAGACCCAGCTTCCGGGCAACCTCGCGCCGAGCCGCAGAATAACTCGGGGCGACCAGCGGATAGCCGGCCGGGAGGCCGTATCGGGCGCGATATTCGGCTGGTGTCAGTCCATGTGTCGACAGATGTCGCTTGAGCGCCTTGTAGGGCTTGCCGTCGATGAGGCTCAATATCTGGTCGGGAGAGGCGAGACTTTCCTCGATGGAAACTGCGGGCTTGTATGTTGACTCGGCGGCGGCCGCCTCAGGCTCGACCTCTATTGGCGGCATGGCCGAAGGTGTTTCCGCGACACTCCTATCAGCGGGCGTAACGGGGACTTCCTTTGAGGCTGAACCGGGGCCAAGCAGGGCGCGCCGTGTCCCCTCTACGAGCGCCGGCAACTCACTGCTCGGTACGGTATTGTTCGCGAAATAGGCACTGAGCAACGTCACGGTCAAAGACATGACGCCCGAATGGTCGTTCTCGGCCATGCAACTTCCTTCTTCTGGGTGGAACTACCGGTCTTGAACCAGACGCACTTGCGCAACCGTAAACAAACTCGTGCCTCCGTTTGCACCGGAAGTCAAAATGGAGGGGAGGACGGTAGTCATGGGTGGCGTGGCGGCTGGGTCGCGCAGTCTCTTGTTGAGCATTCCGACGTGCGTCCAGACTGCAAGACTCCCATTGGGTCGGCTGCCACCGGCCGAGCGGACATTCCGGCCCCTTCGTCGAACTTCATGCAGCGCGCGACATCCTGGCCGATCGCATGGGCAAATACGGGCACTGCCCCCTCGACGTGTGCGGCCTCGACCGGACCTCTCCCCAAGGGAAGCCTTCCGCTCTTCGATTGAGCCGGCGGCAATCCCTTCAGCACAAGGATCAACCTCATGCCCGAGATCATCCCGATCACGGTCTATCGGTTCGATGAGCTTTCCGAAAAGGCCAAGGACAAAGCCCGTTGCTGGTATCGCGAAACCGGCTTCGACTATGACTGGTTCGATTGCACCTACGAGGATTTCCAGCGTGTCTGCGAAATTCTGGGCGTCGATCTGCGTACCCGAGCTGTGCCGCTCTATGGCGGCCGAACCCGGCAGGAGCCCGTCATCTACTTCACGGGCTTCTGGAGCCAGGGCGACGGTGCCTGCTTTGAGGGTAGCTATGGTTATGTAACGGGCGCCCATCGGCGCATCCGCGAATATGCGCCGCAGGACCCCGATCTGCATCGGATCGCCGACACGCTCAGGGACGTCCAGCGGCGATATTTCTACCAGCTCCGCGCCGACGCTCGCCACAGCGGCCGGTATTACCACGAATATTGTATGACGATCTCGGTCGAACGGGACCATGCGGCCCGCAGCGACGTTGGCGACAAGGCTGAGGAGATGATCGTCGAGGCGCTTCGCGACCTGGCCCGCTGGCTCTATCGCAGCCTTCGCTCCGAATATGACTATCTGACCTCGGACGAGGCGGTCGAGCAGGCCATCGCCGCCAACGATTATCTGTTCTGCGAGAGCGGTCGGCGCTTCCGCGGCTGCTAGGCTGCCGCCGACGACGCCTTCGCGGACACGCGTTCTGAGTCGCTCTACACGCTTGCCCTGCTTCCTAACCATCAGCTGTCGAACGACGCCTCGCTCGCTGAGCCGGGCGCCCGCGTAGCCTCGCACCAGGCCGTCGGCGCGACGGACCGGACAATCATCAACCCCTAAACTCTCCAAGGAAAGGAGCCTCCCATGCTCCAGTCCCGCGATATCGTGCGTGTCTTCCGCCACGGTCACATGGCTTGCGGCATCGGTGCCGGGGCCCGCGGCTTCAACAGGGCAAATCCGCGCATCGGCAATGTCGTCGCGCGCTTCGAATGTGCGGGCGGCATCGACGTCGATCCGGGCGCCATCCGCAATTTCGAGCGGATGACCGGCGTGCCCGGCACGGTCATGGACCTGTTCGACCGCGACCAATATATCGCCTTTCACGGCCATGAGCCGCTGCCGGGCTGGAAGGAGGCCGTGCCCGCCGACATCCGCGCCGTGTTCGGGCGGCTCGACGTCTGCTTCGCCAGCTATCCCTGCAAGGGCTTTTCCGGTCTCCTTTCCAACGCCGTCTCCAAGACCGCCAAATACCAGGCGCTCAATGCGCTGACGCTGCGCGGCATGTGGCTGACCCTCGAAGCCTATCGTGACGACCCCATTCCCATCCTGCTGTTCGAGAATGTCCCCAGGATCATGACCCGGGGCCGCTGGCTGCTCGACCAAATCACCGCTTTGCTGCGCGGCTACGGCTATCACGTCACCGAGGATACGCACGACTGCGGCGAGATCGGCTGGCTCGCCCAATCGCGTCGGCGCTACCTTCTGATCGCGCGCCACCCCGACAAGGTACCCCCCTTCATCTATAAGCCCGCGAAGCATCCGCTGCGCGGCGTCGGTGAGGTGATCGGCAAGCTGCCGCTGCCCGGCGATCCCGCCGGCGGCGCGATGCATCGGGTGCCGGCGCTGCAATGGCGCACCTGGGTCCGGCTCGCCTTCGTGAAGGCCGGCCATGACTGGCGCAGCCTCAATGAGCTTGCCGTCGAAAACGGCTTCCTGCGCGACTACGGCATCATCCCGGAAGCCGACCTCCGGCCCAATGCCTATGGCGTCGCACGCTGGTCCGATACCTCCGGGCTCATCACCTCCGCCCGCGCGCCGGGGCAGGGACGTTTCTCGGTTGCCGATCCGCGCCCGGTTTCGACCCGCGAGGGATCGGGCTTCCTCGGTGTGAATCTCTGGTGCGGACCGACCGGCGTCATCTCGACCCGAGGCCTTCCCACCAACGGTTCCTATAGTGTCGCCGATCCGCGGCCCGGCTATGGCGACGCGACCCATCGCCATGTCCTCGGCGTCCGGGGCTGGCATCAGGCGTCCGGCGTTCTATCGTGCAGCCCGAAGCCGACCACCGGCCCCAACGCCGTTGCGGATCCACGCCCCGGCTACAAGCCTGGCGCGCACCGCAACCTCCTCTCGGTCGCGGCCTATGCCGGCAATGCGAAGACCATAAGCGGGGCCGTCCATGTCGCCGGCGGCGCGGCAAGCGTTGCCGATCCGCGGCAGCTCTCCGGCAATCTCACCTACCAGCAATATGGCGTCCGCCCCTGGTGCGGTTCGGCTACGGCGGTGACCGCTCAATCGCTCCCTGGCGGCGGCCCCCATTCCGTAGCCGATCCCCGCATCCATGGCCGACCGCGCTTCAACAACGTCTATCGCGTGGTCCCCTTCAAGCAGGACGCGCCGGCCGTTGCTGGACCAGGCGGTCCAGGCGGTGGCCTTGCCGTAGCCGATCCCCGCGCGCCCGACGGCCGCCATGTGAACGGCAAATATCGCGTCACCGGCTTCCGCATGTCGGCAAACAGCGTCATCGGCGCGAGCACCACCGGCATGGGGGCTTTCGTCGTCGCCGATCCCCGTTGCACCTGGGGACCGAACAGCCACCGCAACAAGCTCAAGGTCGTGGCGATGTCGGGAAAAGCGCCGACCGTCACCGGCTCGGATCGCGTCGGCAGCGGCGCTATGTCGATCGCTGATCCTCGCCCCGCCTGCCTCTCCCGCGCCGAGCGGGGCAGCTATCTGACGCAAGGACATTATGGCGTCGTCTCGTGGGGCGGTGTCTCCGGGGCGATCCCGGCCTTCGCCAAGAACAATAACGGGCGCTGGTCTCTCGCTGATCCGCGGGTCGAGACGTCGCCCCGCTCTGCGGAGCCCGCCAACGATTTGGCGCTCCCGGCCGCCGACGAACGCCTCGTTGCCCGGATCATCGCACTCGACGGCACCTGGCATCGTCCCTTCACCACACTCGAACTTGCGGCTCTCCAATCGCTGTTCGACCCGGAGGAGATCTTCATCTTCGACCCCGCGCTGGACACCTATGTCCGCCGGTGGGAACGGAACTGGACGACGCGCGGCTTCGACCTCGAGGCCGGTTCCGACTCCACTCGACGCGAGTGGATCGGCAACGCGGTACCCAGCGCCTCCGCCGAGAAGATGGCCGAGGAGGTCGGCGAGGCGCTTCTGCTGGCGAGCATGGGCGAGACCTTCACGCTGTCGTCGAAGGAAATCTGGGTGAAACCCCTGGCGCTCGCATTGGCCGTCAATCCCGACCAGGCAGCTTTCCAACTCGACATGGGCCGGGCAGCATGAACGCCCGGTCAAACCGCGCCGAGGTTCGTAACCCCATATTGGCGCTTCCTGCGGTCAAGGCGCTGCAATCGCTCGATCCCCAAACCCGGTCGCTGTTGGCCGCCCTGTTGAAGGATCTCCAAAACGATGCCCGCGCTCGCGCCCAGAAAAGCTGGGACAGCCGCAAGCCTCCGCTCGCCGCTTACTGGGCTGCCGTGGGCGTGTATGCAGGCCATGTCGCCAAGGCTCTGCGCCCGCGCAAATCGCAACGCCGCCGGGCCCTGACCTTCACGATCCGCCAGCCGGGCTATCCCGACCTTCCCGCAGCCAACTGGGCCGACGCCTCTCACCTCCACTGCCGGCGCCGCGAGCGATCCGGCCTCGGCGCGAGTGGATTCCCGGAGGGGCATGTGCTCGTCGACGACGTACCGATCGCACGCATCAGCTACAATGGCTGTATCTGGCCGCTCGGCGCCTGGTCCGCCGATATGCAGCCCATCTACGACAATCGGAATACTGGCATCTGAACTCTCCTCGCCGCCGACGTGGGAGCAGAGCGGGGGGTAATGGGCGGTGTCCCGGAAAGCCTCCCGGACTGACGCCTTTCCCAATCCTCCCTGACCGCTGCGGCAAGTGCCCGGCCAGCTCCGGCCGGTCCCGCGGCGTGCCGGCCCACCCGGGAACATGCCATGCCCTCCCACCAAAGCCATGTCGCGGCGATCAGCAAGCTATTCCGGTCCTGTCAGTATCGCTACGACCTCCATAATCTCTTCGCAGATTGCATGGAGGCGATCGCGATCGCCCTTTCCAATGCTGTCGATCTCAAGCACCGCGAGAAGCGCGAGAAGCGCTATCTGGAAATCGTCGGCCGCTATGACCGCGACATCGTCGAGACTTTCCCCAAGATACTAGCTGAGGTCGTTTCCGCCCTTGAAGCGGAACCCGGTGATGTTCTCGGGACGGTCTATGGTGAGCTTGAACTGCACAATGTGGCACGCGGCCAGTTCTTCACGCCTTATATCCTCTGCCAAACCATGGCGCAGGCTATCATCGGCAGCCGTGAATCGCTGCTCGAACTCATAGAGCGCAACGGTTTCGTCAGCGCGATGGAACCAGCCTGTGGCGCCGGCTCCCTGATCATCGCCCTTGCCGAGGCCATGCGCCAGGAGGGTGTCAACTATCAGCAGCATCTGCACGTGACGGCCATCGATATCGACACGCGCGCCGTTCACATGGCCTATGTCCAGTTCACCCTGATGCATATCCCCGCGGTGGTGGTCGTCGGCAACTCACTGTCGATGGAAATGCGCGACCATTGGTATACGCCGGCTCATATTCTCGGCGGCTGGAGCGCCCGGCTGTCGCGCCGCGACGCCGAAGCCGCCGCCCAACGGCTCTTGAATCCGCCGGCAACGCCTGAGACGGCATTTGAACCGGCCGATCCCCGCCGGGCCGACACCACCGGCACCCCGAGGCAATTGAGCCTCTTCTAATTCCCTCGGTCACGCGCGTTTGCCTGGTCGCTCCGGGCGAGCAGCCTGATCGTCCAGCCCTAAGGAGCTTCTCATGACCGAACCCGACGACGATATGTGGCGCGCCCTTGTCGATTTCCGCGCGCGCCATGGCCGCCGCTGGAAAGACCAGCTGTCGATGAAATGGATGAACGGCCAGGACGAGTCCGAGCCGCTCGGCGGTTCGCTCCGTCGCGTCCGCAACCATCTCGGTCCGTCCTGGCTTTGCGACCTCGAAAAGTCGATCCTCGATGCGGCCGAACGGCGTCTCGCCAATCTCGCCAAGCTTCCCGAAATGTGCGCCGCCCATCTACCGGGCACTGACGAACCCATCGTCATCAAGCGCGGTGAGAAGGGGTATTGGCCCATGCCTGACGGAATGACGATCGAAGCCATCAACGCGACATTCGACGCGACTCCGGCCCAGATCACCGCCATGCAGGCCGGTTCCATGTTCGGTTGGGATGTCCCCGGCGCCGACCCCGATCGATATGATGCCGATGGGAACCTCCTTCATTCGGCCAGGCGGTAGCTTCCCGACGACCGCACATGGATTGTTTCGTTGAATTATTCTCGAAAGCTCTCTATATGAAACTCACTAAACGAGGGCCTGATATGCCGCGCCACGCAACCACCGCTACCGTCGATATCGATCGCGTCCTGCGCGATCGCATCATGGCCAGCGCCGACCGCATCATCAAGATGATGCCGCTCGCTGCCAAGACCGCCGCCATCAGCAGCGTCGACGTGACCGCGCTCGTGCTCAACATCGCGCGCGGCATTCCCGCGGTTGAAGCCGATGACCCGGATGAGGCCGAGGAGATCACCAACGCGATCGCCTTCAAGCGCCGCATGATCGAGCAGGCCGGAGGCGTTTTCGATGCCGAGGCTGTCCGCAAGCTTCTGAGGCACAAGACCGTTCAGGCCGTCTACAAAGCCGCGCGGGACCGCAGGCTGCTGATGATCGAGGACAACGGCGCAAAGCTGTTCCCCGCGTTCCAGTTCGATGGCGATACCATTCGATCCGCGATCCCGCGCCTCCTGGCTGCTGTTCCCGGCGTGAGCGGCTGGACGCTCCTTCAGTTTCTCGTGAGCGGCGATGAGGGGCTCGGCGAGGAACGGCCCATCGATCTCATCAAAGCGGACGAGGCGGATGTTGCTCGCGTTATTCGCTTTGCCCAGACGCTGAACGACTGAGCATGACCAGCCGAGGCGCAATGCCGGTAGCAACCATCGCTGCCGGCCAGGTCCTGCATCGCGTTCACGACGCCACCGTCGCGGCACGCTGGTATGGGCGCAAGGACGGGACATGGCGCTGGGACGATCCCGCCGGAACCTATGGTGTCCTCTATCTCGGCAAGACCCAAGTCGGTCCCTTCGTGGAAAGTCTGTTGCGAAACCCCGGCGATCCCGATGTTCTGCTGGACCGCGTGCAGCGCAAGCGCGCCGCGACCTTCACCACGACCAGAACCCTGCGGCTCGCGAAGCTGCACGGCCCCGGCCTCGCATGGTTCAGGACGACGGCCGCCGGCGTAGCCGCCGACTTCGATCCTGCCGCGAACCCCGGCGGCTACGACACCTCGCAGCGCATTTCGGCGATGGTCCACGCCGACACCCATCTCGACGGCATCCAATACCGCTCCCGCTTCGATTCCGACCAGCTCTGCGTGGCCCTCTTCGAACGTGCCGACGCCGCGATACGAAGCACGAGTGAAGGGACGCCCATCGACAAGGCATGGGTCAAGGCGCTGCTCAAGCCCAGGGGCTACCGCCTGATCGAATTCTGAGCGTTATCAGGGCCGCGAGACCATGCACCATGGTCCCGGCAACCTCGCCATTCTTCCCGTGGAGGGGAGGGGGGCGGGAGGGGGTGAGGCGCGCGGCTGAGGACCGGCACGCGCACAGCCAGCCTCCCGGAGAACCTCCATGAACATGATCGCAAATGCCCCGCGTCCGGCCTCCGCCGGCTACAAGGTCGACATCAGCCGCGGGCACAATATCAGCCGCGTCTCCTCCGAATGGTTCAAGCGTCCTGACGACGAACGCTTCCTTTCGCTCGACAGCCTCTATGACCGCGTCCGCGCTCGCGCCGAAACCGCCCGCACCGAGATCGTCGAGAGCCGCGCAATCCGTGTCGAGGCACGCACCGACACCCCGGATCGCCTCGCCCTCCACGTTCCGGGTGGTCGCGACCCCATCATGCCGACCAACTGGTCCTTCGGCCAGCTCTGCAGCCTGGTCGGAGCACCTGCCTCCTACCTGCGCGATCTGCCCAGCCCGATTGCCGGCATCAACCTTCAGCACGGGCTGATCCAGCATCGCGGCGAACAGGTGAAGATGCTCCAGACTCATGATGGCCGCACCGAACTGCGCGCGGTCACCGGCCCGGATTACGGGCGAATCTGGGACCATGAGCTGGTCGAGGCGATCATGCGCTTCGCCGGCACCGGCACCGGCGACACGCGTTGGAAGGTGCCTGGCCTGCTCAACTGGAGCACGATGGTCTACAATCCGCTGGTCGATATCAGCCTGGAGACCACGACCCTCTACGCGTCCGACCGCGACGTGTTCATCTTTTTGGTCGACGATCTCAATCCGATCGAGGCTGGCAAGCTCCCCAATGGCGACCCCGACATCTACTTCCGGGGCTTCTACGCCTGGAATAGCGAGGTCGGCTCGACCACGCTCGGTGTCGCCACCTTCTTCCTGCGCGCGGTGTGCATGAACCGCAATATCTGGGGCGCCGAGAATTTCCAGGAGATCAAGATCCGGCATTCCAAGTTCGCTGCCAACCGCTTCGCCGGCGAGGCGGCGCCCGCGCTCACGCACTTTGCCGACTCCTCTCCTCGCACCTTCATCGATGGTATCAAAACGGCGCGCGAGCGGATCGTCGCCCGTAATGACGAGGATCGCGAGACCTTCCTGCGCGGACGCGGTTTCTCCAAGCCCGAGAGCGCGAAGATCATCGCGACCGTACTCGCCGAGGAGGGGCATCCTGCGGCGTCCATCTACGATTTCGTCCAGGGCATCACGGCGGTCGCCCGCTCGAAAACCCACCAGGACAGCCGCCTCACGCTCGAGGGCAAGGCCCGCACCCTTCTCGCAAGCGTCCATTGAACCCGAGCGCTGCCGGGACCTCCGTGCTCCCGGCAGCACGTCAACCCAGGAATCCGCCATGACCTCGAACACTGCGCGCAAAGAGATGCTCGATTCCATCCACGATCTCATGTCGGGCTATCTCGCCGACGAATGCCCCGAAGACGAAAACTGGGAGGATTTCGACCCCGACATCGACCGGCTGCGCGGCGAAGCGGGCGATCTCCTCGATGCCGAAAACGAAATCCTCGCAACCGCGTCGACCGAGCCGACCCGGTTCATGGTCGATATCGAATTCTTCAGCGGCTTCGACCGTTTTGCCACGGAGACCTACGTCGTGGACGCGATCGACTGGGTAGGCGCCAAAAACCGTGCGTTCAATCTGGCCGACGAAAGCCCCTACAGCAACGATCGCGTCCCGGATCTCACTCGGCGGGCATTCGACCGCACCGGCTATCCGCAGGGGTAACCGTCCGATCGCCAACTCTCCTGCAAGGAACCCAGAAATGAACCAGCCCACCAGGCGCGATCACGCGCAATTGCTCGCGCGTGCCCGCGCCGCCATCGAAACCCCCAGCGACCTCGACGCGGACGCCATCCACCATCTCATCGAAGATCTGTCGATCGCCGAGGCTCTCGTGAACCGTCATGTCGTGCCGTGGCCGGTCGAGATCCATGTCGGCCATATCGATCACCGGCACGGGACCAATTTTTACGCCACTTTTTGCCACGACGCGCTGATCGCCGATCTAGCCGAATATTGTCGCGACAACTGGTCGGAGATCGATGATCCCCGAGACCCTCAGGCGCTGACGGACGAAGAAGTCCTGTCCATCTATTTCGACAATGAGGGCGACGAATTCTACTCGACCGAGAGCATCTACTGGGAACCCACGACCGAAGGGGAGAGGGAGGGGGACTGATGATCCAAAGGAGGTCGTAATGCTCGTCACCTATATCATCGAGGGATCCTGCTCGGTTCCCGACGACACGCAACCGCTCGAAGGCGTCGCCAATCAATTCCGCCTCCCGACAGGCGAGATTTTCTCGATCCACCCCGTCATCGAGATGGCGACCGGCCCCAACGCCGACGACCATCGCGACCTGACCTATTGGGAGGCCGCAGCACGCGGAATCAGCCTCGAATTCTACGAGCGCACCTGTGATCTGCTGCCCGACGAGGACGATGCTGAGCCTGGCTCGGCCAGCCCGGATGCGGCTTGAGCAACCATGCTTACGACCCGCTCCCAACGCTGGCGCGACCGGCGTAGCCGCTTCGTCCCGTCCGCAAGCGAAATCGATCCGAGAACACTCTCGGTCGACGTCATCGACACCATCCGGGTAGCAGGCCCCTTCATAGCGATGCACCATTATGCCGGATCGATGCCGGTCACCCGGCTATCGGTCGGCCTTTTTCGCAACGGCGCCGGCGGCCGCTCCGAACTGGTCGGCGTCTGCGCTTTCGCCCATCCAATAAACGATGCCTCGGTCCCCAAAAGCGCGGGCCTTCCCAACCCGCGCACCGCTTGCGATCTAGGGCGCCTCGCGCTCCTCGACGATGTCGGCGGTAACGGCGAGACCTTCCTCGTGTCTCGGGCGTTCAAGCTGCTACGGCAAGCCAAGCCGGAGATCATTTCCGTCATCTCCTATGCCGACCCGATCCGACGCGTCGACGAGAACGGCCATGTCTATCTCCCCGGTCATGTCGGCCAACTCTATGCGGTGATGGGCAGCCGGTATGTCGGTCGCTCGTCACCGCGCACGGATCTGGTGATGCCCGATGGTCGCCCCTTGTCTTCGCGCGCATTGTCCAAGATCCGCAACGGCGAAACCGGGCAACGCTATGCGATCGACGGATTGGTCGCAACCGGTGCCCGACCGCCGCGCCATGGAGAAGACCGTCGCGACTGGCTCGCCGCTCTCGAGCGGTCCGGTTTCTTGACCCGCC
>NZ_BCTX01000078.1 GCF_001590985.1 Novosphingobium naphthalenivorans NBRC 102051 | reverse complement strand
GATACTGGGAGTCCTGATATGACGAATCCAGGGGCTGGTATGCCATGTCCCGTGTGCGCCGTTCCGCTCGTGATGAGCGAGCGCCAAGGCGTCGAAATCGATTATTGTCCGCAGTGCCGCGGAGTCTGGCTCGATCGTGGCGAGCTCGACAAGATCATCGAACGCAGCGCTCGCGATGCGCCTGCACAGACTGCGGCGCCTGTGCCGCCGTCACCGCAGCCCACCGCGCCTTGGGGGCACCAGGCAGGATACGGCCACAAACCGTACAAGCGGCGCAAGTCCTTCCTCGAAGAATTGTTCGACTAGCCGCTTCGAGGCCCAAGCAGAAGCTGCCACGTGCTGCGGGCTTGACCGACGCTCAACTGAGCGTCGGTCCCTTCCGGCTTGCCTCGCAGAACAGCCGACTCAATCGTCCCAGTCGCGGTCACGACGCACCGACAGGACGCGCTGTCCCCGCCGGTCCATGTGCAGCGTGATCTCCCGGCCCTGTGCGTCGAAGCCTTCGACTTCGAGACGCCCGTCGTCCCGTTCGATTTCCACCACATCGACTATTCCTGCGCGCTTGACTGCATCGACATTCGGTACACGCATTGGGCCAAAGCGGCGCCGCTCGTCGAAATCGTCGTCCCAGTGCGCGTTGGCAAAAAATGGCTGATTCTTCGCCGCGGCCGGCACCGGTTCCGCCAGCGCTGTCGAAGCAACGACGATACCTCCTACGCCCGCGGCGCCAAGCGCTACAGCCAACAAGCTCCGTTTCATTCTCGTGTCTCCTGATCGAGTCACCTTGGCGATGACCCGTCCAACATGCCCCCCGCTGCCTGACAGCGATCCAACCCGGGCCGTCAGCGGGGTGTCAGGACCGATCAGGCAGATCTTACTCCATGGGTCCCCGGCATCGAACATTGGTAGCGATGGTCCTGGCGCTGCTGAGCGCCTGTGATGGCGGCGGCGCAGGCGACCAGGCAAATCCGGCGCGCCAGCCGGACGTGCCGGAGAACAGGGCCCCCCTCCCGCCGCCGCCCCCCTCCCCCGCCGAAGAAGGTGCCGGCTCTCAAGAACAGGTCGCGATTGTCGCGGCCGGCACGGAACAGGCGCCGTCCCGGTCCCTCGATCCATCGCTGCTCCCCCTCGAACGCATCCTCAAGATCGCGCAACGTCGGGTCGCCGGTGACGTCATCGATGTCGAATTGGAAGACGACGACGGCACACCTGAGTATGAAATAACGATCCTCACTGCCGACAGCCGTTCGATCGAGATGAAGATCGACGCGCGAAGCGGCACGATCCGCGAACTCGAAGAAGACTGAAATGCGCCTGCTGCTGGTTGAAGATGATGAAGCAATCGCCAAGGGCCTGTCGGACGCCCTTGCCCGCGCCGGATTCACGGTCGATCACGCGGAAGATGGGGAGAAGGCGTGGGTGATGGGCGGGGATGAGGATTATGACGTGGTGGTGCTGGATCTCGGCCTTCCCCGCCTTGATGGCCTGACCGTTCTCAAGCGCTGGCGAAGTGAAGGGAGGACATTTCCGATCATCATCCTTTCGGCACGCGGCGCATGGCTCGACAAGGTGGAAGGCATCGAGGTTGGCGCCGATGAGCGTCGAAGCCGCGCTCGAGGCATTGGGGGCCATCGTCGAAAATGCGGCGCGCTACGCCAGCGCGACAGTCGAGGTGCTTGCCGGATCGGACGGGAAGGGCCGCTGGATCGAGGTGAACGACGATGGCCCCGGTATTCCGCTTCATCTTCATTCGGCCGTGCTCGAGCGCGGTGTGCGCCTTGACGAACGGGGCCAAAATCAC
Source organism: Novosphingobium naphthalenivorans NBRC 102051 (assembly GCF_001590985.1). GTDB lineage: Bacteria > Pseudomonadota > Alphaproteobacteria > Sphingomonadales > Sphingomonadaceae > Novosphingobium > Novosphingobium naphthalenivorans. Next base: position 18,488 of record NZ_BCTX01000078.1, on the reverse strand, counting down.
GGCCTCGGCCTCTCAATCGCCCGGGAAATCGTCGAGGCGAGCGGTGGCGAGCTGTCCTTGCGATCCAATGCAAGCGGCGGCCTTTCCGTGCTTCTGAAATGGAATGAGTGATAGCCAAGCGGACGGCTGATACTCCAGCACACCTGATCCACGCGTATCCGCGATGAACAGATCGCCAATGAATGCTGACGCCGAGGCTGACAATCGGAGCCAACAGCTTAGCGAAGCCCACGCTGAAAGCTGACTTCAGTTCTAACCTGAAGGGTTGTCGACCCTCGCGGCAAAGAGCATCGGTCCATAGACGGCAAGAAAGACAAGGAACGCACCGCCCCAACAGAGCCCGGCGATTTCCATGCCCACATTGTAATCGAATACGCCGCTTGGTGCTCCGATACGTAGCAACGCGCCGAATGTAATCAGAGTATATGCGAGCACGGTCCCCGCATCGGCCTTCAATGGCCGCCCGGTATGTCCCAGGGTAGCGCGTGACATCACGGCTAGGATCATCGTCGCCATGGCACCAGCGGTGAGGGCGTGAATTGCGGCCGAACGGGAGACAAGAGCCCCAAACCCGACAGCGGCGATCAGAAGCAAGCCTGTCGGTATCCAGAGATAACCGATATGGAGGATGAGCACGAGCGGATCGCGCAGCGTCCGCCAGCCTCGCCACCTCGACATTCGGACCAATTGAAGCGCACCGGACGCCGAGAGCAGCCAGGGCACGACGCGCGCCTCGGGAGAAACGGTCCAGACCAACAAGGCAATCCCGGTTACTCCGATGACCACCAGATCGAAGCGCGTCGGTTGGCCGGGGAGCCCGTCCTTCATTCCTTGCTTCGCCATCCAGTTGCGCGTGAACGACGGGATGATGCGCCCGCCAATGAGCGAAATCATCAAAACGACCAGCGTGATTGCCGCCCGCCACCCAAGGTCGGGATCGCCTATCACTCCCGCGCCTGCCGCATGATCGAGCGCATTTGCAATTCCGAACAGGAGAACCAGAGCTACGACGGGAAGGTTGCGGTTTTTCGCCGCAATCACCTCGCGCGCGGCAACCGCCGCAAGCACGCAGTAAAAGCCGACATCAATTGCCGCCGCAACGACCGGTCCAGTCAACGCGGAAAAGAGGACGCCAAGCCGTCCCATCAACCAGAGACCGGTCAACATGGCGAGGGGCATCCCCGCAATGGGAAGGCGGCCTGTCCAGTTCGGAATGGCCGTCAGGAGGAATCCCGCGATGACCGCGCCCACAAAGCCGAACAGCATTTCGTGTCGATGCCACGCGAGCGGGTCGAGGACCGTGGGGAGAACAATCTCGCCCGCCAGGGTGAGCAGCCACAAAGTCAGCGCGGCAACGGCCCAGAGCGGCCCCAGGAAGAAGAACGGCCGGAAAGCACCTCGCAGGATCGGGGGCGAGGCAGCCATTCGGGCGCGCCGCAACGCGAGCATCTGCTCGCCTCTTGTCGATGTCGCCTGATTGATCGTCATCTTCCTGACGAGCGCTCCTCTCGACGTCACGAGACGAAACTAGAACATTTTTTCCGCCCAGGCGATCACGATGATGACAGGCCGGGTAAGAGGCCTGGCCCGTTCCGCTCCGCTGGCGGATCTCTCGAGGTGAGAAAGCTGCATTTCGCAGCGGATGCGGCAACCGCGATACGCCTACGGCGCAATGCGGCGCTTGGTCAGGCGTGCTCCTTTGAAAAGCGCGCGGCGAGCCGTGCACTTGCCCCGCTCCTGGTCGCGAGCCTGGCGCCATACCGCATCACGGTCTTGGGATCGCGCCAGCGGTACGCCTGCATGATTGCAGGCAGAGCCTCCCCCGCCGCGAAATTGTCCTGCGCGACCCCGACCCGGATCGAATGCGACGATACCGCCGATACCCAGCGTTCCAGCTCCGCTTCCGAGATCGGCCCGAGCAGCTTCTTTGCCCAGGCGGCCCGAATGACCCGCCTGTAGATGAGCGTGATGCTGTTGGGGTGCAGCCGTTCGGTGCCGATCGCCGCGACCGACCCATCAAAATGCGTTTCGACCCGGCGGAACAGCGGTCCTTTGCGGATGCCTGCCTTCTCGCGCCATCTCGCGATCGCATCCATCGTCGCAGGCGAAAGATAGGCATAGGCCCCCTCCCCTTCCCGGTCGGTCTTGCTCGACGGAATGAACAGCGTGCCCGCGCCATCGCTGTCCGGCCCTTCGATATGTCCGACCTCGATCGCCACCAACTCGGACCGGCGCGCCCCGGCGTCATAGGCCACGCGCAGCAGGGCGGCGTCCCGCAAGCCCAGCTCGTCCCGACGGCATGCCTTCAGGAGATGGACAAGGCAAACGCCCGACGGCGGGCTGTCGAGATCCGCGATGTCACCCTTGAAGCGCAGCGCGCGCGCCTGGCGCTGGCGGACGCCGAGCGATTTGCGCGCCGCTTTCATCTCGAGCTTGACCAGCGGTGCGGCGGTGGGATCGGCAATGCCCGCCATTCGGTATGCCCAACCGACGTTTACGATGTAGCGTTCAATCGTCGCCATCGCCCGAATCGTTTCGTCGGACAGCTCGAGCCCAGCAAGCGATCGAACCCAGCGGGAGACGTCGTGTGGCTTGGCCGACGGCGGGTCGAGGCGATTGCGGCGGCACCATTGTCCCCAGATGGTCAGGTCCGATCGGAACGCGCGGCGTGTATTATGCGACCAGCCCCGGACGGCAGCAGACACAAGTTCCGCATCGATCGGCGCAGATGCACCGACCAGGTCGCGCACGTCGCGCACCACCAAGTCGAGCACAGCGCCATCGCGCACGTCCATGGCTGCCGAAAGCGTCATCGGGAGCGTCTCGTCACGCGCCCCCTGTCAGATCGGCAGGACGCGCCCTCCAACGATCCTGATCGTGGCGCCGCCATTCGGGGTCGATCGCCATCACCTCGCGATCGAGGATCTCGACGATGCGCTGCGCGGCTGGCCTCCCGAGCAGCACGTCCGCCGCGTCGTAGATGCCGCGGCCGTAGCGGCCGACGAGCAATGCCGCCAACCCCGGCGTTTCTTCTCCGCGCGATACGGCAACTGCCCGGCTTCGCGCATAATCCGTTACCAGCGCGGTGAGCTTACCTTCTGCGGCATGTTCGTCCATTGACTTCTCCGTGCTCTAGCCGTTGGCCGCGAGCGCATTCAGGCTTCTTGGTCCACTTTCACCAAGGCCGACTGGCCTTGTGAAGCGCGATATCCGTCACCGCGAAATCCTTGCCCGTGCACAGCAGCGGCTCGCCGCGTTCTCTGGCCACAGCATAGACCATAAGGTCGAGCAGGTTGAGCGGTCCGCCATTGCCGTTCCCAGAACCGTAAAGCGGTTCGGCTTCGTTTGCGATCCTCGCGTGGTCATGCGTGAACGCCAGTGTCGCGCAGCCGCGGCGTTCGAACTTGGCAAGCATATCCTCAGCTTCGGCCCGCAGACCAAATCGCTGGTTGCTCGCGACACGCACAAACTCAACCATGGCGGGTGCCGGAATTCCGCCTCGTTCGGCGACGATCGCCTCGACCAGCGCCTCACTGCCCTCCTCGCCCGTCAGCACCGCGATCAGCGCCGAAGTATCAATGATCATCGGGGCAACCCGTCCTCGTCCCAAAGCTCGGCGTCAATCTCCGCCATGGTCGGATATGTTCGCTTGGGGACGCGCGCTTGGATCGCCCTAATCTCCGCAAGGAACGCGTCTCGGTCCTTTTCCTTTGGCAGCGGCATCCGGTCCAGCGCCTCTTCGATAATTTCAACCTGGCTGCGGCCGTCGCGGGCGAGCAGTTCGAGGCGCTTGAGCGCATGATCGGAGCGGATGGTGATGGCGCGCTGTTTGCGGCGCGGCGGATGATGGGCGGCAGTAGCCACGACGGCACTCCTACGGTTCAGATTTGATCGGCCCCTGATTATAGTGGCCGTGCTGCTACAGCGCAAGCACGGTTCATCTAATGTTGATAACGATCCATTATCAACACTAGGCATCCGGGCATACTTTACTGAACTTTGCTTTCAGTTCACTATTGGGCATGGCTGACATGCCCTCGCCCGCCTCTTATGGCCCCGATTATACCCCACAAATGGCGGCAGCCATAGCGTCTTGCACCGCGTCCATTTCTCGCCTGGATGCCCGAATTTCCGTCAGTTCCGCCGCCTCGGCATGGAACCGGCGGGCTACCTGGTCAGGCTATGCGCGGGCGCTGCAACTGCAATCGGCCGAGGTCGACGAAATCGACGTATTTTCCTGGGGTTGCGGGCTCCAGATCCCCGGCCGGCCGCTGCGCTCGACCACCCTCGACCTGTTCGACCGCTTCGATGCGTGGGCCGCGGCGCTCGCCGATCCCGACCCGCTCGCCTGGCGCGATACGCTGCCCACCGCCATCAGCGCGCCGGCGGTTGCCACGCAGCACCCTGCCCTCGTCCGCGCGCTCGATCAGGTCCGCCAACACGCGCTGGCGGATGGCGGCATCCTGCCCTGGCTCGGCCTGCCGTTCGCGCTACGCGATAGCGGCCTCTCCGCGAGCACCCTCCCCTGCCTCGCCGGCGGCGCCAAGGCGTTCCGGCTGAAGCGCAAACCCGACGCCGATGATTGGCTGGCGGTGTTGCGGGCGCTCGAACGATCGGCGCGCGAGGGTCTGGAACGGCTTCACGATCTGGAGAAATTTCATCGCAACGCCCAACGCGCGATCGTCGAAGCGTTCCGTCCGGGCGCCCTCCCCCGGCTGCTCGCGCTCACGCATCATCGCCCGCTGCTATCGCCCCAGGGAGTTGCCGATGCGCTGGCCCTCAGCGTCGCCGGAGCGAGCAAGCTGCTGGAGCGGGCCGTCGCCGCGGATCTTCTGGTCGAGATTACCCAGCGGCGCAGCTGGCGGCTGTTTCTGCCACCGGACCTTGCGGTCGAATTCGGTTATGCAGCACCGAAGCGCGGCCGTCCGGCGAAGGAGCCCCCTCCCCTGCCCGCGAGCCGCGACCTCACCGTGGCTTTCGATGCATTTGATCAGGAAATGGCCGCCATCGACAAGCTGCTTACAAGCGCGCGCGGGCCAAAGCTTTCGTCGCCATGACAGGTGTTGCGAATCAAATGCGAATTTGCGGTGGGAGCAAGTGGGGTTCACAATCATGTGCGCTCTGATTTTGATCACAAACTTGTGACAACTGGCCCAAAATACGGCCCAGCCAGACGCCCGCACAGAGCGATTTGACGCTATTCATGAGGCCGTGGATGCCAGAAGGCCCAAAAGCGCCTGGTAAGGCTCTGGCGGCGTTTTAGGACTATTTCTCGGTTTGTTCCGATTTTGACGGGTGCGCTGGATATGAAGCACCCTGGCTTCGGCGGTATGTACCCTAACATTTCACAAGCTGATCGAACGAGGTGATGTCGCGTGAGCGCTACGCCAGCTGGATGCCCGTTCGATGGCAGACGTTCAGCATCGAGGTAGATCCAGGCTTCCAACAGGCCCTCGAGAGTTTGGACTTCGATCTGGGCTCGCCGACATTCGATTCTTTCGAAGGCGTCGAGGCAGACCCGGTGATGAGGTAGGTCAGGCGACAGGATGAGGTGAACCGGGATCTCGTCCGCCATCGTCCGCGGGAATCAAGGCAGGGTAGCCAAGATGATGGGACCAGCTTCGAGTGCGCATCGTCGAGTGTTGTCGCGCTGATTGATCGGGAGGCGGGCGATGCACGGTTCGGCAGCGGATGTTGAACGCCATCCTCTGGATGCTCTATGCTCGTGCGAGATCGGGCACTGGGCCTTGTCATTGTGTTCGGTGCTTGCCGATGGCGTCCCCTCCCCCTTCAATCTTTTCAAAGAAAGGGAGAAGCGCCGCAGGCGCCGTTAATTCCTTTAGAAATAAAGATAGAAAGTTAGGCTGTGGATGCGCCGGACGCGACTCATGGATTCATCACGAGTCGGGGAATTCAGCGCGTTCCCGTAATACCGTCTGACCGTTCCTGAAATACCCTGTGCGGTGTTCCCATTGGACCGTGATTCGGTTCCCAATGTACCGTGCGCCGTTCCTGAAATACCGTGTGGGCGGGTCATTGGAGATCGGGGCGGAAAGGGCGGTAAAACGCGTTTTACTCGATGCTACATCCCTGATTTCCCGGAGTTTTGAGCTTCCTGACGACACAGGCGGACACAGTTGATAGCCACTCTTGTAGCCGCGATCATGACACTCGGGCACTTGCTGGCCGGGAAATCGGCAAGGCCTCCCGACTCTCCCACGGTATATTAGGAACGAAGGGCCGATCGAGACAGGCGGCCAGCCTCTGGAGCGGAGTTTCGCTCTGGTTTGAACTTCAATGACTGGCTGCCGGGCGCTTGAAACGGCGGTCGCCGGGCCATCATCTCCGGGCCTGGCGAGGCGTGAATACACGTCGATGGCGCGGTACTTTGGGAACGGCCGCCTATTGGGCTCGGCCGTTTGATCTCGTCTGCCATGGCGGACCGAGGCGGCGGAGTTTTCCTCCGCACGGTATTTCAGGAACGCCTGATCGATTGCCGCGGAGCCGATCTCGATGAACGATCGCAGCGTTCCCCCCTTCCCTTCCCTCTCGTTCCAGGAAGCGCCGGCACGAGATTGACCCGCCATCTGCTTTATCCGGCTTATATCCTGGTTGCTTGGAAACGACGTGCGATGATCGAAAGGGTGTCCGCGTTCCTGATGTACCCGGCGCCGGTCAACTGGTGGGATGATCGATGCCCGAGCCTGGCCCGGAAGGACGTAACGGCTTGGCCAAGGTGGCTGTGACTTCGGCCCGCACAGCGTAATAGGCGAAAATAATGGCGGCAACGCCCGGCCGCTGAGCCCCGCGTCATGGCTGAGATCTCATATTCTATGGGATAGCGTCCCGGTAGGACGGGGTGCTCGGTGGGGAGGGGCCGCGCAACTGCCGGCCCTTGTCCGTCGGTACTTCAGGAACGCAAGAACTATGCGCAACTCGGGTAGCGGAAGGTTGTTCCTGAAAGGCCGCGCTGTTCGAAGCGGCGCTGTAGCGCGCTACAGCGCCGCGCGTTGCTTCGAACAGAATGTTGCGAAGATCTGCGTGATGTTCCTGGCGTCGTATGCGATTTCGCGCTGCCTCAGGAATGACCGAAAGTCGTCGGCGACCATGCCGTGGTCACGCTGCGGTTCGGGCAGGTTGGCCCGTGCGATGGCGCCAAAGGCGCTATGGGCGATATGTCCATATTCCGGGAAGGCGATCGGCGGTTCGTCGATCGCCTTGTCTTGTGCGGAAGGAGTAGCCCGGCCAGGCGTGGGTGCAGTCTGGACCAGGGCAGGGGAGGGGGCTCCGGGTTCGCTCGTGAGGTTGCGCCTGACCATGCGCAGGAACGGTTCGGCCTCTGCGCGCAATTCCAGTTCGAGCGCGTAACCCGGCAGCGCGTTTTCCCGGACGATCTTGGTCATCTCGAATTTGAAGCGACGATAGTCACCTTCCGCGCCCGATTTTTCGAACAGCGTCGGCATGGAGATCGCGAAGCCGTCCGTTCCGGCGCCGCCGGCGTGCTTGCGCGCAACCCGGTACAGCCAGCGTTCTCTCCCCCCGGTGAGCGAGAAATAGGCGGGATCGATCGCGAGGACGCCGCCTTCCATCAGCACGCCGTCGTAAAACCACTTGGCGAGGGTGATGCGCATACCTCGCACGTTGCCCGTGCGGTCCTTGAGCTGACTGTAGCTGTCGATCCAGGAGAAAGTGGTTTCGACAGCGTCGCCCGAGCGGATATTGGTCTTCACCGTGGTTGACTGCAGACGGTCAAGCGCATTGCCCAGCAAGTCATAGGCTCGGCCGCCGACCTCGCGTTTGAGTGTCCTGAGCATGTCGTAGGGCACGACGTTCAAGGTTTGCGGAATGTCGTTCGCACCGCGGCGCTTATGTTCGATGAGCACCGAGGCGCAGTAGATCAGGATGTCGAGATCGTAGATCGTGGCGAGGCCATATTCCGAGTTGGCCGAAACATGGACGGTAACTTTTCGGTCCGGACTGACATAGTCGATCGGCTTCAGGCGCTTGCGCTTGGACAGGGAAAAGAATGGGCGTTCCATCGTTTCGCGCTGGTCGCGAAGCGGCAGTGCCGTCAGTTGCGGCAGAAAGAGGTCTACTTGACCGTCTTCGCGGTAGTCCTGTGGCATCTCATGTCCTGCAACACGCGTAAAACGCGTTTTACTCCATCATAACGATTTGAAAATAAAAGATTTATTGTGGATTCTCATTATCGCGCAAATCTCGCGCTCTCGATGACCGGACGCAGTGCGTCCAGAATCTCATCGACCGATGCGCGGCCTTTTGGATTGATGTTGATCGTGATGCCCTTCGCCTTGGTATCGGCGAGAACTTGTCCGATCTCCTTGCCCGAAGCTGCCGTCAGAGCCGGCTTCGCCTTTGGCGAAGGCGCAGGCCTGGAAGGTGTCACGGCCGCGGCCAGGCGTTCGCAGACTTTGCTGCCCTCGATCTTTTCCGCGCCGGCGGCCAGCAGCTCTTTCTGCTCGGCGGCGATTATGGCCGCCTCACCGAGAATGGCGTCGCGATAGCGCTCATCCTTGATGAGCGGCGACAGGCGCATGCCGTGACGGACCTTCAGGTCGCCTGGTTCCGCAAATGCGCTCACCACCTCGTCGGGGAGTTCGGCGAGTTGCAGCAGATTGTGAAGATTCTGCTTGGGGATCGCCAGGCGCTCGGCCATCTGCGCCCTGACGCCCTTATAATAGGCTTCCACCGCGTGCCGATAATTTCGGGCCCGCTCGAGATCGGTGACGTCCTCGCGCTCCCGGTTTTCCAGGTCCGCGAGACGGAAGGCGCCTTCGTCATCGAGCGTTTCGATCCGGGCTACGAGTTCGATCTCGCTATGGTTGTTCGCATGGAGCCAGGAGATCGAAAAATGACGACGTGTGCCGACGATCAGCTCATAGGGCTGTTCGGCATTGGGGGTTCGCCTGACGACCACCGGTTCGCGATTGGTTCCTTCCTCCCTGATCGATTCAATCAGGGAGGCGCAGCGGTCATAGCTAAGCGCCGCATAGTCGCGCGCATTGCCTGGCCAGATCGAGCATTCCGACGGCTTCAGGCGAATGGTGAGGCGCTTGACGGTGCGCGCGATCTCATCGAACGCAACCCCGCGCCGTTCGAGGAAGGACGGTGTCGCCGGTTCTTCGGCGGGCTTTTCTCGATCCGCGTGATCCCCGGCGACGGGACCATCGGCCGCGCGTGTCGGGGGCGGTGTCGTGCCGATGCTTTCGATGGCGTTCGCCAAGAGACTCCGCCGTCTGCCCCCCGCGCTGCTCATGCGGCCTCCGTCAACCGATCGGTGCCAAGCTGCGCCATCCGCGATGGCCACTGCTTGCAGATGTCTTTCTCTACCTCGCGGAAGACCATGTTGAGATTGTCGCGGCAGCGAACATAGGTCTGATGCGAGCCGTAGGGTTTGTTGATCTCGTAAATCGAAGACATCGAAAGTCCCGCATTCTTGATCTCTTCCGAGAGCAGAATCGGTGTCGAGAGCATTTGTCCGGCGTAGGTCTTCTCCATGACCTGGAGCATCTGCGCCTCGTTCGTGCGACTGGGCTGGAACATCGTGCAGACGACCCGAATGAAGCCATAGTCGATCGACGTGTCGAACTTGGAGACGAGATCCATCGCCTCGCGGCAGGTCTGCATGAAATGAATGGTCGACAGATAGTCGAGCTGCCGGGCAGGGACGGGGATCAACAGGCCATCGGCCGCAGTCAGCGTGTTCACGCCGAGAAACCCCATGGCCGGGGGAGGGTCGAGAATGACGACGTCATAGTCGTGACGAACTTCCTCCAGTCCGATCCGCAGCATGCGGAACGCGCCCGCGATCGCTGTCGGTCCTTCCTCGATCGTCGCGGTCAGTTCCCATTCGGTGTCCTGCAGGCCGAGGTTCGCCGGGCAGATGTCGATATTGGGCCAGGCTGTCTTCTGGATCGTCTTGCGCAGCGAATCCGCTTCGTCGATGCGCGGCGACAGGAAATTCGACAGCGTATGGGTCTCGTCGACCAAGGCCTCGAGATTGACGTCGAACATCACGCTCATCGAAGCCTGGGGATCGCAGTCCACGACAAGAACCCGGTAACCCCGCAGGGCAAGATAATCGGCAAGGTGCTTGCCCGTGGTCGATTTGCTGACACCGCCCTTGAAATTCTGCACGGCCACGACGACCGCTCGCTCGGACGGCAATTTGCCCATCTTGATACCGAGCGCTTCGCGAATCGCGATCAAATCCTCGACCGTGTAATATCTGCGCCCGTTGGCGGACGTCTTCGGCGCAGGAAGGCGTCCACGCGCTTCCGCCTTGGACAGGGCTTCGGGCGTCCTCCCCAGAAACTCCGCGGCGACCGAGGCCCCCATTGAAATATTGAGGGTTTTCCTGTCGGATGGATCTATCGCCGCTTGCCGCAGAACGGTTTTTGCATTCTCGCACGAGGTGATCATCGCATCGAGAATCTGACCCGACAGCATGGGCGTTGTCCCCCTTCTCAACCCAAATTGGCCTTGGTTCGTGAAAAAGGTCGAAAAAAGACCCCTTATCCCGGACAGCTATGCCAAAAGGATGGTGGTTAGTCAAATTGGTAGCAGCTGGCGCCATCATGCAAGGACAACGCTGCTCTCAGATGGAGAGTCCGGGATCATTCCGGGCGAACGGACAAGCTCCGGTTTCCATGCGAATCAAGTGATCGCCAGAATTGGCGGCAAGCATAGATCGGTCTTGTCGCCGCTTCGAGAATGGAACTCAAATTCCTTCCCGGCGGCATCCGAGTTGGCGGTGGTCCACGAATCGGACAGGGCCAGAACTGCCGCTGACGATGTTCTCCTGGCGCTCGAATAGGCGGCGACAAGGCCCACCGCCATCGAGGCATTCATTCCGCTCGCAGGAAATCCCATCCGCAAACCGGCCGTGCACCCCGGTGGCTATTCGCGCTTCCTCGATCCGCGCACGCAGCCCGGAGCACAGATAGACCGCGATCTGATGGCCGGGAGAAAGAGGGAGAGGGGCAGGGGCATGCAAGCAGGAGGAATGCCATGCCGCTTACAGCCCGACGACCATCCCAGGAACTCATCGATCTCGTAGGTGCTCTCGGTGGCACCTGGCATGGCCGCACCGCCATGTGCCTGTGCCCGGCGCATGCTGATAGCACACCAAGCCTCTCGATCCGTCAGGGCGATCGCGGTATTCTTGTCACTTGCTTTGCCGGTTGTGATCGCGAAGATGTCCTGCGCGAATTGCGCCGGATACCGATCCGGCAACACTACTCCTACCGGGACATGCCCGCGCGCGCTTCGGGCAATGCCGCACGGCTCTGGGAGGAGGGGCTTCCGATCCCGGGCACTCTCGCTGAGCGTTACCTGACGCTGCGGCATCTCGAGCCGCCTACCGATGATCTCCGATTTCATCCACGCTGTCCTTATCGTCCCAAGCCCTGGACCACGTTCCATCCCGCCTTGCTCGTGGCCGTGCGCGAAGGGCGGCGACTGACTGCCATCCAGCGCATCTTCCTCGACCGGGAAACCGGCAAGTACCGCATGAAGCTCATGCTGGGGCGGCCAGGGCAGGGGGCATGGCAAGGGGGAGGGCGGGCGGCTTCTTGCCTGGCGCTTGCCGAGGGCTTCGAAACCGCGCGGGCCTTCACCCTCATTCAAGGAGCTCCCTGCTGGGCGAGCTTGGGTGCACGGCGTCTCGATCAGATCCTGCTGCCGCAAGGTCTGACATCCTTGATCCTCGCCGTCGACAATGACGCCGAAGGTGAACTGGCGGCGGCACGCGCGGCGTTGCGATATGCTCGGCCCGGTCTTGAGATAACGTGGATGGCGCCGCGCGGCGTCAAAGACTGGGCGGAGGTATTGGAGGCGTCTATGGGATCATTGCGATGAACGAGGCCCGCAGGACGCATATCCGCTCGATCGCCCTGGACCGCGACGTGCGGTTCCTGCTGCATTTCACCCAAGCTGCGAATCTCACTGGGGTCGTGAAGCATGGCTTATGGCCGCGCCGCGATCTGGCAGCAGCCGATCATTTGGCATACGCCAGTGATTACGGCCGATTGGACGGAAACAAAGACGCCGTCTCTGTTTCGATTTTGTGCGTGAGCGAGCCGAGGTTCGCTGGCGGCGAAGAGGAGAGGCGAGACCTCGCACCCCATTTTCCCACCGACCGTGAAGCCGAAGTGCAAGTTTTTCAGCGGATCGAAGCCGACCACATTCCTGGTGCCATCGTCGGTCAACCGGGACTGGCGGAACCCGTGAGAGCTACTCTGAAATGGCTGTCCGGCCGACTGCGGCAGGTTGAATTTCAGGATTTCGGTCTGGTCTGAGGATAGAAGCGACTGCGGCGGTGGTCGATCGCATCCTCGCTACTGCTCCGATTCGAAGTTGCGGTTTTCGCGGCAATGCCAGAGGCGCAGTATGAAGATCGTTCCGGCCGCGATCTCGTAGCGCATCTCGTAGTTGCCGACGATGATCCGGCGGACCTCGCGCGGCTCATAGGCTTCCAGCTTCTCGCCGATCCTCGGATAATCGATCAGCCGATCCGGTGCGTGGGCGAGTTGCTGGACCACGCGCGCCGCCGCTTCGGGGGCGACCGGACCCAGATGCTCGTGCAGTCGCACAAGGTCCGACGACGCCTTGCTGGTCCACTGGATCTTCATTTGACCGGCGAGGGTAGCGGCTTGTCCGTCCCAAGGCTGTCGGCCCATGCCGTGATCGCCTGGTGGTCGATCACCCGTCCGGCATCGACATCCTCCAGGGCTTCGAGCGTCATCCGGTGACGCTCCTCCTCCTGATCGACCCAGGCGGCGAGCGCTTGCTTCACCACCCAGCCGCGCGAGCGTTCGAGTCGCGAGGCCATTGCTTCAACCTTTTCCGCGAGCCCCAGAGGGACATGCGCGGTCAATACCTTCGTCTCGGTCGCCATGTTTATCACCTGTTATCAGTCCGATTAAAATATAATCATACTGACGAGAAAACGCAAGTTGGGGAGCCGTGGAGTCGAGAACCGGGCGAAGGCGCTGGAGGCCGCGCTCCGCTATTTGCCGTCCTTCAAGGCGTCCTTGACCCGCTGCCGCATTTCCGCAGCCTCCGCCACGTCATGCGGCCTTAGATCGAAGCCGTCGGGCAATTGCCAGCGGCACCGATATTCGCTGGCGCGCATCGAATGGGACGAGGACAGGTGCCGCTGCAGGTTGCGTACACAAAGCGCCGAAAGAGTGTCGGAGCAGCGCGTTCCGGATTCGAACAGCCAGTCCAGGGCGGCTTGATCTGAAGGTCGCTCGGCTGTCTCAGGCCAGGGAGCATTCCGAGTGAAGGTCTTCGCCGACGACAGATCGGGCGATCGCCGCCAGATGGGGGTGATGGGTGAAGAACAGCACCTGCGTCGATCGCGCGAGTTCCGCCAGCACCCTGAAACCGGCCTCGGAACGCTCATCGTCGAAATTGACGAACAAGTCGTCCGCGAGGAAGGGCAGGCGAACACCGGCCGCGATGGATTGCTCGACAGCTGCGAGGCGAAGCGCGAGAAAGAGCTGGTCCGTGGTTCCCTCGCTCATCGCCCCGACGTCCACCACGGTCCTGCCATCGTCGCGCAACCCCAGGAGCCGTGAATTGGGTCCGTCGCTGTCGATCCGCAGCGCCGCATACCGCCCGATCGTCAGCCGGCGGAAGATCTCGCTTGCGCGCAGCAGCATGGGATCCTGATGGCGCTCGCGATATTGTTCAATCGCCCAGCGTAGCGTGACGGCCTCGGTTCGCTTCAGGATAAAATCTTCGGCAAGAACAGCGAGCTCGGCCCGGGCCTGCTCGGCATCCGAGGCCGCGTCGGCGGACGAGCCGCTTTGCGCCTCCAGACCGGCAAAGACTCTCCTGGCATCGCCGTGGGCGCTTGCGGCAGTGGCAACCTCATCGTTGAGCTGGGTCAGCTGCCCCGAGAGCGACTGGATTCGGACGGCCAGACCGTCAGCATCGACGTCTTCCAGGGACGCGACAAGCTCATCCAGTCCCTTGCCGTCGCCCGCCGCGACGATCGCGGCTTCCGCTTCGCTGACCGCGTGGCGCAGGGCGCGCGCTGCTCGCGAACGCTCGATGGCCGCACCCAGGCCCTGCAGGTCGGTAGCGCCCGTCTCCTCCAGAAGCGCGGTCAGCGAAGCCCAGGCCGCAGCATGCCGTGCGTCTTCGGCCGCCATCTCAGCGCTTCGGCCGGCAATGCTTTCCTCGAGTGCCTCCAGGACGCTTGCGGTCGAGCGCGCCGCCGAGAGCCGGGCCCGCATCCCTTCGAGTAGCGTCACTCCGCCGCCCGAGGCGGCAATCCCCAGCCTTTCGGTTAGGGCCGCAACGCTTTCGTCATGTTCACGCGCGTCTCTCGCTATGCCGTCGATGCGTGTCTGCAGGTCTCGCTGCGCGGCAATCGCGGCTCTGAGCTCGTCCAGGACGTCGAGAGTTGCCGGAGCGCTGGCTATGTCGAGATCGATGTCCGCTTCGACCAGCAGCGCGCGCCAGGCCTCCATCCGCGTCGCCATACTCTCATCGACACGCGTGCGGCGGCGCTGCAGACCTTCCGCATCCTGCCCGATTTGTACGAGTGCGGCCTCGTCGAGTCTGTGCTGCTCGGCGGCCGCCTCGCCGGCTTGCCGAATCCGTGTGGCGAAGGCGAGCAGCGGCAGGAGGTCTTCTCCCTTGGGCACCGACTCGTCTGCGAGGGCGGCGACCAGGCTGGCACGCAATTCATTGCGCCGCGCAACGATCGCCCTGGCATCGTCGTGGGCATCGATTGCCTCCTGATGTGCTGCTTCAGCCGTTTCCCGCTCGGACACCCAACCGAGGAACCGATTGGGCTCCAACGCCGGAAAGCCCGCCTCCGCCAACTTTCGTGCCCAGCCCGTCAGCGCGCTTTCGCGACGATCGCTTGCCGCCTGCGCGCGCGTGTCCGCCTGGTCAGCGGCCAGAAGGAGCCTGGTCCGGCGTTGACCCATGACCGTCAGACGGCTCGACTCGTCGGCGGCGGCGTAGCGGGCATCTCCGCGTTCATCTGCTCGAGCGACTGCCGTCTCATAAGCATCGACAGCTTCATCAGGGGAGGGGAGGGCCATGCCTTGCCGCATGTGCGCGCGCAGCGGTCGCCAGAACGCGTCGCGCTCGCTTCGAACCGCGGTGATCTCCTCGTCAGCCACCGCAGCGCCCGACGAGAGCTGCTCCATTTCGAGCGAGAGCGCCTCGGCCTCTTCGCGGGCGCGCGAAGCGGCGTCTGTTGCCCGCTGCAGATCGGTCTCGGCCTCGGCAAGGACGGATCGCACGTCTTCGATTTCGTGCCGTGCCAGTCTGGGAAGCGCGGCCAGGGCCGATGCGTCCCCGCTCCAGGGCGTGAGCCGAGCGAGCGCCACGTCCAGGCTGGCCGCGGCCCGGTCGGCTTTGCGCTGCGCCAGTTCGCAGCGCGCGTCCGCATCGGCCCCGAGGGTCCTGGCAAGGTCGATCGCCGTTACGATCGCGGTCAGATTTCCTGTTTGGGGGCGATCCGCAATCTTCCGCTCGATCGCGACACGCCTTTCAGCCAGGTCCTGCTCACTCTCGTCGATCTGCCGGAGCGCCGCGAGATCCTCGGCATGACCGAGCGCGATTTCGCGCAGTCTGGAACTTACGATCCGGGTGGGGGGATCGGAGGCGAGCGCGCCGGCTTCGGCGCGGAGCCGGGCGACAAGACCTCCCGATGCGGATCGCTCCTCGCTCAGACGCGCTAAGTCCTGTTGACCCTTTGTCACCGCGCCCGACGAAGCGATCAGCGCGTCGATTTCGGCGTCGTGGGCGAGGACCGACGGATCAGGAGAAAGCGCCTCGATCTGTGCCCGGGCTTCGTTCACCAGATTCTGCGCGGCGGCCCTTGCACGCGAAGCGGCCTCCATCTCGGCCATTGCCGCTTCGGCGGCGTGCTCGCGCTGCGGCCCGATATCAATCGTATCCATGTGGGCGGCAAGCGCCGCGAGATGGTCGCTGCGAAGACGGACGGCAGGCGCAATCCGGCGGATGCGCTCGAGGCGGCTGACCTCGGCAAGAACTTCGTCGCGCCGCCGCTGAACCTCTTCGAGCATCTGCTGGGCGTCCGCGACCGCGCCTTTGGCATCGAGCCAAGCCTTCGGCTTGAGGGCCTGGTCCCGGACTGCTCGGGTCTGCGCTTCGAAATCGCGTTGGGCCTGCGTGAAGCTCCGCCTCGCCGCGGCGCGTTGTCCCCAGATCGCATCGGCTTCGCTCTCGAGGCGAGCCAATTCGTCCGCAACACCCGTGAGCCCGGAGCCTGCGGCAAAGAGGGCTCGGCCCAGGTCGTTGCGGGCCTCGACCATGGCCCGCCCGCCCGCTCGCAGGCCATCCTGGTCGAGGCTGAAGGAGAGTGCGAATGTCTCGCGCGTCTGCCCCCGCAGCATGGCGAGCAGCATAGCTTCGTCGAGGAGACGATCCTCGGCATCGATCAGTGTCCCGGCCGTCCCCTTCTTGCGGCGACAAGCGAAGCTGTGCCCCTCGTCCTCGAGCACGGCCCCAACGCGCAGCAGGGCGTAGTCGTAGACGAAGTTGTAGGGAGACCGTGCCGGGAAACCGAACAACAGATCGGAGACCGCCGCAAGCGAGGTCGATTTTCCCGCTTCGTTGGCGCCGTACACCACGTGAAGATCGGGCTCGCCTTGGCGAAAGGAAAGCTCGCAATCCTCGAAACGACCATAACGCTCGAGTGACAGGGTGGCGAACCGCATCGCTCAGTCCCCCTTCGTCAAACGCGAGCGGAGCGCCTGGGCGGCGGTTCCGATGACCGCGTCCCACTTGCCGTCGCCGGCATAGCGGCGAAGGTCCGCTTCGTCGGCATCGGGGAGCAGGCTCTGCGCCGCGAGCAGGAAGGGCGCAAGGTCCGCGGCCAGCAGTTCGTGCAGTTGAGGATCGGTGGCGGCCCGATCGATCAAGGCAGCGAGATCGTCGCCGACAATCACCTCACCGGCGGCGGCGGGCTTCGTCACGAGCAGCTTCACTTTCTCGATGAAGAGATTGGGCGAGATCGAAGCGGCCACGGCGCGCGCGACGTCGCGCAGGTCCGCGGCGCTGTCGATGAGCGCGCCGGCGCTGTCGGTCTCGCCCGTCAGCACAAGCCGCGTAACGAGCGGCAATCCATCGCCGCCGTGCTGCCACGCTTCAAGAAGCGCCGAGCGCATGCGTTCCGCAATGCTATCGGCCGGCACGTCGGTACAGTCGATATCGACCGCGAGCCAGCGGATCACATCCAGATCCAATCGATCGATGGAGGAAACCTGACCATCCTCCACGGTGACGATCACCGCGCCCTTGGGGCCCGTCTCGCGGATCGTGCGACCCTGGATGTTGCCCGGGAAGACGACATGAGGCGCCTCGCACACGATCTCGTGTTGATGGACATGGCCGAGCGCCCAGTAGTCGTATTGCTTGGCTTTGAGATCATCCAGGCTGCAGGGCGCGTAATCGGCGTGGCCCTTCCGGCCTGCCAGCGCGGTGTGCAGCATCCCGATATTGAAGTGATGCTCCGCAGCGGCGGGATAGGACGGAACGAGATTGTCGGTGACAGCCGGTGTCGAGAAGCTCTGTCCGTGGACCGCGACCTGGAGCTCGGCAAGCAGATGGGTTTCCGGTCGGCGCGCGCTGAACAGGCGGACATTGGGCGGCCAGGGAATGCTGCGGGTGATGACGGAGGCGGCATCATGGTTGCCGGCGAGAAGGAACACCGGGATTTCGGCCCGATCCAGGCGGCCCATGGCGCGGGCGAAATAGAGGCCGGTGCTCATGTCCTTCCACTCACCGTCGAAGAGGTCGCCAGCGATCACGACGAAATCGACATCTTCGTCGATGGCGCGTTGTACCAGATTGTCGAAAGCCGCGCGGGTGGCTCCTCTTATGTCGTCCTCGGGCAGACCTTCATATCTCGACAGGCCATGGAGCGGGCTGTCGAGATGAATGTCGGCGGCATGCAGGAAACGAAAATCGCTCAAAACTCTTCCCCCCTCGAAAGCGGCGATATTCTCTGGGTCACCGCGATCCTCCGTTTGTGTAGTGCCCCATGGGAGAACACCCCCAACATGGCCGCAGAGCTATTGGCCATGCGTTCCGCACAGTCGCATGTATTGTAATCAGGGTTCCTCCGCCAGTTTCCCGACTCTTGCGAGGAAGAAACGCTCCCCCTCATAGCTCAAGTGATTTCATCTCGGCTGGCCGGTGCCTGTCGCCACCGACACTCCGGGATAATCCCAATTGCACGACGATGCGTGGATGGCGGATTCAGGAGATGTCATGACCCGCATCACGATTATCGATGGGCATCCCGACCCAAACGGGACCCGGTACGTTCATGCGCTTGCGGATGCCTATGCGGCGGGCGGCGAGGCGGCAGGCCATGAAGTGCGCCGGATCGAGATTGCAGAACTTGATTTCCCTATCTTGCGATCGGCCGGGGAGTGGCGGGACAATGCGCCCGCCGCCGCCATTCACAA
>NZ_BCTX01000077.1 GCF_001590985.1 Novosphingobium naphthalenivorans NBRC 102051 | reverse complement strand
CCGGATCAGCTCTGGGAGCGATGCAGGTCTGCCCTGGAACGAATCAGACTGCGATCGTCGTCATCTTGAACGGGATTTCGAGGTCCAGCTTCACCCGGCACTCGCCTGCCCCCGGTTCCGCGCTGAACCATTCGGCCTGAATGGCAGCCCGGCAATGCACTCTCGCCCGGCCCAGATTCCAGGAATCCAGCCATTCGCAATAGAGGCCCGAGAGATACTGCGGGAAATGACCGACCGGGATACCGTCCACATGGACCGCGACACGCATCCTGCCCGGCGGCGCATCCTCATCCCGCGACAGGACGGCGATGCACGTGTGGCGACGCCCGGCGGAAGCCCGTCTTCCCAAAATCGTGCGGATGTCAGCCTGCCTGCGCGATGTGCCGGCAAGTTCCAGAGCGTATGTTTCCCGCCCGTGCAGCAGAATCGTGAGACCTTCCGATGCCGATTCGTCCAGCACCGGTTTTCGCCCAAAGGCGCTCAAGCCTTTGAAAAACCCTTCCAACATTTGGCGCCCCTTCACGCCCCGTCCGCGACCATAGGCAGAGCATGCGACAGCGATGTTAGCTGAGTTTCATGACAAGTTAACCCGCGCGGCCCGGCCATCCACAAGGGCAATACAAAATCCGGACGAAAGCATCTCCCAAGCCCGAGGGCCGGATGCAAGGCGAGGCCGTCATGCCCTATGAGGCAAACCCCTATTCCGCTGCGTTCTGCAGCTCCGGGTCCATGTGATAGTCAGGCAGGGCATCGAGGGCCTGACGCAACGCCTCGCCCCAGCCGGTTGAAACCGACTGAAAGTAGGGATCGGTTGCGTCGATCCGGCGCTCGTGGAGCGGCGTGAAATGATCGCGCTCAACCACCAGCAGATCGAGCGGCAGGCCAACCGAGAGATTGGCCTTGAGCGTCGAGTCGAACGATACCGTCATCAGCTTGACCGCGGCCTCGAACGTCATTTCGCGATCATAGCCTCGGAGCAGGATCGGGCGGCCATACTTGGTCTCGCCGATCTGGAAGAAAGGCGTGTCAAAGCTCGCCTCAATGAAATTGCCTTCCGGGTAGATCAGGAACAGGCGCGGCTCCATGCCGCAGATCTGCCCGGCGACGATCATCGTCGCGCTGAACGTGCCCGCAGCCGCATCCTGTCCATTGTCGCTGGCGCGGGAAGCAATGGTATCGCGAAGCAGGTTGCCGACGATCGTCGCAACCTGGAACATGGTATCCGCATCGAGCAGTGAATTGTGCCGCTCCGAAGGGGCCTTGTTACGCTCCTCAAGCTGGCTGATCACCGCTTGTGTCGTGGCCAGGTTGCCCGCCGTCATCACCGCGATCATCCGCTCGCCCGGGATTTCCCAGTGATACATCTTCCGGAAGGTGGAAATGTTGTCGACACCCGAATTGGTGCGGGTGTCGCTCATCAGAACGAGCCCGCGATCCAACATCATGCCCACGCAATACGTCATTGCAAAACTTTGCCCCTGCAAACCCGAAACCTGGTGCAACCGTCAGGCTGCGCACCGCGTTCCGTCAGCCGCCCTGATTCTGTTGTTGCCCGCCTGTAGCAGACATGTGCTGCTGCTGCGTGCCTACCACCTTCTCGTCTACCGACAAGTGGACATCGAGACGGGTTTCCCCAGCTCCCATCGCAATACCTGTTACCGGAGCCGCCTCGCTATAATCACAACCCGTGGCTACGCGAATATACCGTTCGTCGGGGCAAACCTCGTTGGAAATGTCGAACCCGACCCAGCCGAGCCCCGGCACATGCGCCTCCGCCCAACCATGCCCGGCTTCCTGCTCCACCTTGCCGTCCATCCACAGGTAGCCACCGACATAGCGCATCGGGATGTCCAGCAGGCGCCCTGCACTGATGAAGATGTGCGCATGATCCTGGCATACGCCCTGCCCTGCGGTAAGCGCCTGCTCGGCCGTCGTGGAGGCATCGGTCGTGCCCGGAACATACTCGACCTGCTCGCCAATCGCACGCGACAGCGCATGCAGGAAATTCAGCGTATCCGCACGGTCGGCCTCAACCGATGACACCAGCTGGCGCACCCGGTTTCCCGCGCGGGTCAGCGGCGTCGGGCGAAGGAAGCACCACAAGGGCATATGGCCCGTATGCTCTCCGGTCACACCGTTGTTGTCGATCGTCCGCACGATCCCCCGGCAGGTGACGACGACCTCGGGCACACCGGGCTCGATCGCCACGAGTTCCGTGTGGTTGTGATGCTGGTCGTCGTACTCGGCCTCGGACTTCGCGCCGGCGAGGTCCATGTGCCATTCGATCACTTCCTGCCCATGCGTCGGCTTGGGCTTGAGACGCAGCCGCTGCAGGCCGTGGGAGACATTCCCGGAAAAGCTGTAGCGCGTGGTATGGGTAACGGTCAGGAGCACGTGTGCCGGTCCTATTCGATGAAGCGGTAATCGGCCGCGATGGCATTGCCGATCTCGACAGTCTTGCCGATGACGTCCTGCAGGAACTCGTGCAGCCCGCCCTCGAAGATTTCGTCGATCGAGATCTGGTGCAGCCTGGCACCGGCATCGCGCAGCAGTTCGTGCGCGGAAACCTCGTGCCCGTATTCCTTGGCAAGGCCCGCCATGTTGCTGCGGATCTTCTCGTAACAGAAGACCAGGCTGCGCGGGAACTGGCCGTCCAGAATCAGGAAGCGGGCGATTTCCTTGGGGTCCATCGACCCCGGATTGAGCCAAGTAAAGGCACGGTTGCCCGCGACGGAGCGCAGCAGCGTTTCCCACTGGACATTGTCGAGGCTCGACCCCACCCAAGCGACCGAAGGCAGCAGTACATAGTACTTCACGTCAAGGATGCGCGCGGTGTTGTCCGCGCGCTCGATGAACGTGCCGATCCGGGCGAAGTTGAACACCTCGTTGCGCAGCATGGTGCCTTCCAGCGCGCCGCGGACCAGCATCGACTGGCGGCGGATGGTGGAGAGCACTTCCCCCAGATTGCTCTCGCGCACGGGCCGCGAGAGCAGATCGCGAAGCGTCATCCACCCCTCGTTGGTGGCTTCCCATACCGAGTTGGTGATGCTGGTCCGCACCACGCGGGCATTGGTGCGGGCATTCTCGACCATCTGCAGGACCGAGCCGGGATTGTCCTTGTCCCGCAGCAGGTAGTTAAAAACCTGCGGCCCGCTGAAATCGTCGTGAGCCGCGGAATAGGCCTCGACCTGCCCGGTAGTGGTCAGGACCGATTTCCATTCCTCGTCGGCGGATTCCTTGTTCCCGCGCGTCAGAGCCAGATGAAATCCCACGTCGATGAGGCGCGCGGTATTCTCCGCGCGCTCAAGGTAGCGGTTCATCCAGTAAACGCCGTTGGCAGCTCTTCCCAGCATTACTCGTCCAGTACCCAGGTATCCTTGGTGCCACCGCCCTGCGACGAATTGACCACCAGAGACCCTTTCTTGAGCGCCACGCGGGTGAGCCCGCCCGGCGTAATGTCGATGCCATCGGGCGAAACCAGCACGAAGGGCCGAAGGTCGACGTGGCGCGGCGCCAGCCCTGCGTTGGTGAAGATCGGAACAGTCGAAAGCGACAGCGTGGGCTGGGCGATGTAGTTTTCCGGCTTCGCGCGCAGCTTGGCCTCGAACGCGGCGATTTCCTTCTTCGAGGACGTCGGCCCGATCAACATGCCGTAGCCGCCCGAGCCATGGACTTCCTTGACCACCAGATCGGCCAGGTTGTCCAGCACGTAAGCCAGGGCATCGGGCTCGGAACAGCGCCAGGTCGGCACGTTGTTCAGGATCGGCTTTTCACCGGTATAGAACTCGACGATCTCCGGCATGTAGCTGTAGATCGCCTTGTCGTCGGCAATGCCGGTGCCGGGCGCATTGGCAATGGTGATGCCGCCGGCCCGGTACACATCCATGATCCCGGCGACGCCCAGCACCGAATTGGGATTGAACGTCAGCGGGTCGAGATAATCGTCATCGACGCGGCGGTAGATCACGTCGATTGCCTTGTACCCGGTGGTCGTGCGCATGGCGACACGCCCGTCGATCACCCGCAGGTCGCTGCCCTCGACCAGTTCGGCGCCCATCTGGTCAGCCAGAAAGGCGTGCTCGAAATAGGCCGAGTTGTAGATGCCCGGCGTCAGCACCGCGACTACGGGCCGCTTGCCGCCCTTGTAGGCCGGCGGCGCGCAGGCCCGCAGAGACCGGGCCAGCCGGCGCGGATAGTCCGAAACGGAGCGCACCGGGATCTTGGTGAACAGCTCCGGGAACATCGCCATCATCGTCTCGCGGTTCTCAAGCATGTACGAGACACCGGACGGCGTGCGGGCGTTGTCCTCCAGCACCATGAATTCATCGGGGCCGGTCCGCACGAGATCGATGCCGACGATATGGGTATAGACCCCGCCGGGCGGCGTAAAACCGATCATCTGCGCCAAGAACGCATCGTTGTTGCGCAACGCCTGAACCGGCAGCCGGCCGGAGCGGATGATTTCCTGCCGGTGGTAGAGATCCTGCAGGAACGCATTGAGCGCTCTTACGCGCTGTTCGATCCCCCGCGTCAGCTTACGCCATTCACGCGCGGTGATGATGCGCGGGATCATGTCGAACGGAATCAACCGCTCTTCAGCCGCTTCTTCACCATAGACGTTGAATGTAATGCCAATACGGCGAAAGAAACGCTCCGCTTCGGCATCTTGCCGTTTCAGCCAAGCCGTATCTTGAGAATTATACCATTCGCAGAAATCGGAATAGGCGGGACGAACTGATCCGTCCCCGTTGAGCATTTCGTCGAAATTCGTCGTGCTCGCAGCCGTCATTGTGACTCCCGTTTGTCCATGTGATGCAACATGGAAAGGGACTTGCCAAGCGTTTACGCTGCACTTGCGAAAGAAAATTCAGGCGCACAAAAACCGCAAAACCGGACCGATTCGCTCCGAATGGCCAGGACCGCCCCTGCCGGGCTCGGTTAGGCAAGCAACTGACGGCTCGCGAGATCCGCCCGAAGCGCCTCCGCATCGTGGAAATGATGCACCTGCCACCCCAGCGCACGCGCCGAGGCGATGTTGGCTGCATTATCATCTATGAAAAGCATCGAACCCGGTTCACGACCGAAGCGGCGGGCGGCGAGGTCGAAGATCCGGGGATCGGGCTTGGCCAGCTTCTCGTCACCGGAGACCACGATGTCCCCGAACAGATCGAACAGCGGCTCGGTGGCGCGGAACTCGCGCCAGAAGGAACTGGCGAAATTGGTGATCGCAAACAGCGGCACCTGCCGCTGCGCCAGTTCGCGAACGATCTCGTGGCTGCCGGGCACATTTCCGGGAATAGTTTCGAGAAAGCGCGTGGCGTAAGCGTCGATCAGCTCATCGTGGCCAGGGAACTGCGCCTTGCGCTCGGCCAGCATCTCCGCGAGATCGCGCCCGGCGTCGTGCTGCGCATGCCATTCTTCGGTGACAACCGTCCCGCAGAACCAGTCCAGCCGCTCGGGATCGTCGATCAGCTTGGCGAACAGCAGGCGCATGTCCCACTGGACGAGCACCCGGCCCACATCGAAAACAACTGCATCTATGGCAGACATGACAAGACCCCCGCGGATGGCGGGGGCCTCATGTCGTCAACCAATAGCCCGTCCGCCTGTGTTCCCCGCCCTGCAGCGGGGATGGGCGAAACGAATCAGCCCTGGCGGGCCTTGAACCGGCGATTGGTCTTGTTGATGACGTAAGTGCGGCCGCGACGGCGGATCACGCGGTTATCCCGGTGACGGCCCTTGAGCGACTTGAGGCTATTGCGAATCTTCATCGTGTGTCTCGTCTGTCTGGGCGGTTACCGACCGCCGGAAATTCGAAGTGGCGCCGTTAGTGGTAGCAGCCCGCAAAGTCAAGCGCGACACCGCCCGGCCAGCCTCCTTTGTCGGTCATTCATCTTCCGGCAAGCGACAATCGGCATAACCGGTTAAAGGGCGCGACCCCACCGATTTCGGAAAAACGACAAGACTTATGCCAAAGCTCAAAGGCGCGGCTTTCGCCGCGAGCGTTGCCGCCATGATGCTGGCCTCTCCTTCGGCTCAGGCCCAGCGTGCGCCCTGGGGGCCGGGCTGGGGCTCGCCCGGCTGGGGCACTTCGGGCTGGGATGGCCCGATGGATTCGCGTATGTCCCGCGGGCACAGCCGCGATCCGCGCGAAGGCCGCGTGCAGGTCAGCCGTTTTGTCGTGGCAGGCGCAGCCGCGGACGAACTGGGCCACGGCGCCGTCTCCGTCGAATCCGAATCGGGTGACGGTCCATGGATCGGACAGACCGAACGCGCGGCCTATGAAGCCGCGATCGTCGATGCGCTGGTCGGCGCCGGCTATGACACCCGCCATCCGGGTGACAAGGACGCGCAAGTCGCAAAGCTGCAGATCAGCCGCCAGGTGCTCGTGCCCGCCGAAGCCAAGAGAAGCCCGGTCAGCGGCAGCGCTGCCGTTTCGGTGGGCTCGCATGGCTATTCCGCTTATGGCCTTGCCGTGAACGTCGACATGACCAAGCCCCTCCCGGCACTCGTGTCCACCCGGCTCGACGCCCGCATTCTCGACAAGGCGAGCGGTCAGGTGCTGTGGGAAGGCTACGCCACGGTCGCGACTTACGAAGGTGACGACGACTGGAGCGAAGGCAAAATCGCGACCAAGCTCGCCCAAGCCCTGTTCGACAATTTCCCCAAGGCCGAGGCGATCGTCCCGGTAGCCCAGCCCTCGCCCATGACCCCCGGCCCCATGGCCCCCGCCCCCATCGCCGACTCCGAACCGCCCCGGTGACTTTTCTTGCATCCCCTGCCGGGGCGCGGCAAACCGGCGCCGCAGGCTGGAGGATGCCATGAAACAGTTCCATTTTGATCGCCGCTCTGGCCGGTTAGTCGGTGCACTCGCGCCCGCTACCAGCCTCGCGCTCGCCGCCAGCCTCGCGCTTTCCGGCTGCGTCGCGCCGGTGGGGCCGGTCGAAGTCACGCGCTTTCATGCCGCGGACATCTCCCCGCTCGGGCACGGCACGATCCTCGTGGAGCCCGCGCAAGGCCAGCCCGACGACATGGAATTCCGCACTTACGCCAGCGCGGTCACGCGCGAACTGACGCGGCTGGGCTATGAGCGTCCACTGCCGGGTGAAAGCGGCACCAGCCAGGTCGCACTCCTCAGCCTGGAACGCCGCAAGTACCAGCCGCAACGCGACACCAGCCCGGTCTCGGTCGGCCTCGGCGGCAGCACGGGCAGCTATGGTTCGGGAGTCGGTGTCGGGATCGGCATAGATCTCTCCGGCCCGCCGCCCGCGCAGATCGAAACGCGGCTCGCCGTCACGATCCAGGACCGCGCCAGCGGCAAGCACTTGTGGGAAGGCCGGGCCGCCTTCGTCGTGCGCGACAGTTCGCCGATGGCCCAGACCTCGCTCGGCGCCGCAAAAATGACCGAAGCCCTGTTCAAGGGGTTTCCGGGCGAGTCCGGCGAAACTATTCTGGTGAAATGAACGACATCCAGATCAGCGCAGCATTCGATTCCGGCAACATCGAAGTTCTCTCCATCGACGGCACGACGGCCCGCCTTGCCATCCGGCGGGATCACAGTTCCGACTTTGCCCAATGGTTCCACTTTCGCGTCAGCGGCGCGAAGGAACGCGAGCTCACGCTTGTCATCACCGGCCTCAACGAGTCCGCCTACCCGATGGGCTGGCCCGGCTATAATGCCTGCGTATCCGAAGACCGCCAGTTCTGGGGCCGCGCCGAGAGCCACTGGGACGAAAGCCGCGACGGCGGCGCGCTGACGATCCGCTACAAGCCCTCGGGCAACCTGGCCTGGTTCGCCTATTTCGCCCCCTACTCGATGGAGCGGCATCACGATCTCGTGGCCCGCATGACCGGCAAGGCGGACTACCGCTGCCTTGGCACGACGCTCGACGGCCAGCCGGTCGACTGCCTCGAAATGGGCAGCGGCCCGGTGCAGGTCTGGCTCTACGCCCGCCAGCATCCCGGCGAATCGATGGCCGAATGGTGGATGGAAGGCGCGCTGGACCTTCTTACCGATCCCGCGAGTTCGGTGGGACGCGAGCTGCGCCGCAAGTGCCGCCTGCACGTGGTGCCCAACGCCAATCCCGACGGCTCACGCCGCGGCCATCTGCGCACCAATGCCGCAGGCGTGAACCTCAACCGCGAGTGGGACAATCCCACCCCCGAAAAATCGCCCGAAGTGCTGGCGATCCGCAATGCCATGGATGCCAGCGGCGTCGATTTCGCCATGGACGTTCATGGCGACGAAGCGATCCCCGCCGTGTTCCTCGCCGGATTCGAAGGCATCCCCTCGCTCAAGGACGAGCAGCTTGCCGGATACAACCGCTATGCCGACTTGCTGGAACGGCGCACGCCCGATTTCCAGACCCGGCTAGGCTATCCGGTTGCACGGCCGGGCAAGGGCAATCTGTCGATGTCCACCAACCTGCTCGCCGAACGTTATGGCTGCGTCTCAATGACGCTGGAAATGCCGTTCAAGGACCACAACCCCGCAGCCGACCGCCGTCAGGAATGGAGCCCCGAACGTTCGAAGCAGCTCGGGCAGGATTGCATGGGCGCCCTGCTGGAATGGCTGGTCGAGCAGGAGAACAGGATCTGACGCGGGGCGTCAGGCGAGGTTAGCCGGCCCGAAAGCGTGCGGCAGCAATTCCGACAGGCGCAGCTCCAGGATTTCGTCTGCCCCGTCGCACCAGATCACCGGGTCGGTGCCGCCCAGTTGGGCGATCTCGTTGAGCACTTGCCGGCAGCGGCCGCACGGCGTGACGGTCGGCCCTTCGCCCGGTGCGCCCGGCGCACCTCCGGTCACGGCCACGGCCTCAAGCCTGCCCTGCTCCACGGTCGAGAGAATCTTGGCCACCGCCACCGTCTCTGCGCAGAGAGCAAGGCCATAGCTGGCGTTCTCGACATTGGCGCCGGTCACGACCGAGCCATCGGCCAGAAGCAGCGCCGCTCCGACGTGGAAGTTCGAATAAGGGGCATAGGCCCCGGCGGCCGCTTCGCGTGCGGCAGCGATCAGGGCGTCTCGTTTGCTTTCGCTCATGGCTGCACCACTACCCAGCGCAGATCGTCCTGCGCAACCTCGTTCGCAAGGCTGGTGTTGGCCGTCCACAAAGTCCAGGGCCGTCCCGCATAGTCCGGCATCAGCCGGTCGCGCACCAGCCACAGATTGCGGTCCAGCTTGTGGGCAATGCCATAGCGAGCCTCGAACCGGGCCGTGACTTTCAGGATCACCGGCTTGCCCGCATGGGTTTCGATCTGGTTGAGGAAAGTCATCAGCTCGCTTTCGACCTTCGCGTCGCTGACGTGCACCGGACAATTGTCCGCCAGCATGTCGAGTTCGACCGCCGGGGGCAGCAGCGAAGCATCGCGCGGCACCGTAGTGACGAAGTTCGCCGCCTGCTTGTCGGCCGGCTGGCAGGGATCGTAGCGATGGACCGCCCCCACCTGCATCTTCGCGGCGCGCGCCGCCTCGAAATTCGCAACGAAACGCGGGTCCCGGGCAAAGGCGCTGGCACTGGCATCGATATAGGCGAAGTCGACACCGATCGCCTTGAGCGAATCCCAGTTCACATCGCCATCATCCACGCCGATCTCGACGCCCTGCATGGGGAAGGCCGCGCGGTCCGGCAGCCAATGGTGCATCTGCCACCAGGTCCACGCCCCGGCGACCAGCGCCGCCAGCAACAGTGCGCCCAGAATCCGCAGCTTGGCCACGCCGTTCAGCCGCGCACGCTTGCGCTGTTTCCCTCCCCGCGCTGTCAAAAACCCCTCCTCAGCCCCGGATATGCAGGACGCAGATCAGCGTGAACAGGCGCCGGGCCGTGGGAAAATCGGTCTCGACCTTCCCCTCCAGCCGCTCCAGCAGCATTTCCGCCGCCTCGTTGTGGACACCGCGCCGGGCCATGTCGATGGTTTCGATCTCCTGCGGCGTCGACTTGCGAATCGCCTGATAGTAGCTTTCGCAGATCGCGAAATATTCCCGGATCGAGCGGCGGAAGCGGGCAAGCCCCAGCAGCAGCGTTTCCAGCGGTTCGCCGGCCTCGTCCTCGATTTCCAGCGACAGCCTGCCGTCCCGCACCGCCAGCTTAAGCCGGTAAGGCCCGTGATGCCCGGCCGCATAGGATCGCAGCGGCTTGAACACGTTATCCTCGATCAGGTCGAAGATAGCGATCCGCCGTTCCTGTTCGATATCGGCGTTGCGCCACAGAATGGTCGCCTCGTCGAGTTCGATATGAATGATGCGCGGGTCCGGCATGATGCGCACCGCCTTTACGCGCTTGCAGCACACCCGGGCAAGTCCGACGAAGGTCCTCCACACCCTGTGGATTAAAAACGCCCCAGATCGCGCTTGCGGGCACTGCACGGCGAGACCATGGTGCCGCGCTTATGGCTCAGGAAGACCTTCTCATCAAAGCGGCCGGAACCGAAGCACGCACGCTGCCCTCGAACGTGGAGGCGGAGGCGGCGTTTCTCGGCGCGGTGCTGATCGACAACCGCGTGATCGAGGAGCTTCAGACCCAGCTTGGCCCGCAGCATTTCTTCGAGCCGGTCCACGCGCGCATCTACGAGCGCATCCTGCATCTGCTCGACCGCAAGGCGGTGGTCACGCCCGTCACCCTGCGCCCCTATTTCGAAAGCGACGAGGCGCTGAAGGAACTGGGCGGGGTGGCCTACCTCGCCCGCCTCACCGCCGACGGGCAGGGCCTGCTGGCACCGCGCGAACTGGCGGACCAGATCTACGACCTCGCCCTGCTGCGCGAGCTGATCACGGTGGGCCGCGGCCTCGTCGAAGGGGCGATGGACACCTCCGAATCGGTGGACCCGCAGCAGCAGATCGAGCAGGCCGAAGCCGCACTTTACAAAGTCGCCGAAGGCGCAGCCACCGCGAACGAGGCCAAGAGCTTCTCCGCCGCGACGCGCACCGCGATCTTCAACATCGAAAAGGCGTTCAATTCGGGCGGCAACGTCTCGGGCAAGACCACCGGCCTCACCTCGGTCAACCAGAAGATCGGCGGTCTGCACGATTCCGACCTTATCATCCTTGCCGGACGCCCCGGCATGGGCAAGACCTCGCTCGTCACCAACATCGCCTTCAACACCGCGCAGCGTTATATCGACGATACCGTGCGCGACGGGATCGAGCCCGCCAAGTCGGTCGGCGCCCCCACCGCCTTCTTTAGCCTCGAAATGAGCGCCGACCAGCTCGCCACGCGTATTCTCGCTGAGCAATCGGGCATCTCTTCCGAAGCGCTGCGCATGGGCAAGATCAGCCGCGAGGATTTCCAGCAGCTCTCGTTCGCGAGCCAGCGCCTCGCCGAACTGCCGCTCTTCATCGATGATACGCCCGGCCTCTCGATCGCCGCGCTGCGCACCCGCGCGCGCCGCCTCAAGCGCCGCCACAACATCGGCCTCATCATCATCGACTACCTCCAGCTCCTATCGGGCTCGGGCCGGGCAAGCGACAACCGCGTGAACGAGATCTCGGAAATCTCGCGCGGGTTGAAGACGCTGGCCAAGGAACTCGAAGTGCCGGTGATCGCGCTTTCGCAGCTCAGCCGCGCCGTCGAACAGCGCGAGGACAAGAAACCGATGCTCTCGGACTTGCGCGAATCGGGCTCGATCGAACAGGACGCCGACATGGTCTGGTTCGTGTTCCGCGAGGACTACTACGTCAACGCCACCGAGCCCAAATACCCGGCCGAGGGCGATCCGCAGGACGTGATCGACAAGTGGGAGGCCTGGCGTCAGAAGATGGAGCAGGTCACCGGCCTTGCCGAACTCATCGTCGCCAAGCAGCGCCACGGTTCGACCGGGCGCGTGCGGCTGAAGTTCGAGGCGCGGATCACCAAGTTCTCCGACCTCGCGCCGGATGACATGCGCGCCGCCTTCGAAAGCGACTGACGGCAAGGTTCAATCAGGCCGAAGCCGGGACGCTTTCCCTCGCCGTGCCGGGGACCTTCGCAATGCCCCCTACCCCAGTTCCGAACGCCAGCGCGCCAACCGCGCCACGGCTTCGTCCAGCATGGCATCGGGCTTGGTGAAACAGAAGCGCACGATGTGCCCGGGCCTGCCCTCGCCTTCGTAGAGCGCGGAAACGGGAATTGCCGCCACGCCTGCCTCGGTAACGGCCCGCATGGCGAAATCGCGGTCGCTGAGGGAAATGCCGGAAGCGGCGAGGTCCACGCAGAGAAACCAGGTCGCGGCATTGGGCAGGACTGAGAACCCCGCGGCCTCCAGTCCCGCTTTCAGCCTTGCGCGGGATGCCGCCCAGGCGGCGCGTTGCTCCGCCAGCATGGCGTCCGGCATGGCGAGCCCCTCGGCCACGGCCCATTGCAGCGGCGCCGCGCTGGCGAATGTCAGGAACTGGTGCGCGCGCGAAACTGCCACGGCCACTTGCCCTTGCGCGATCATCCAGCCGATCTTCCAGCCGGTCAGGCCGAAAATCTTGCCGGCCGAACCGATCTTCACCGTGCGCCCGGCCATGCCCTCGAATGTCATCAGCGAGCGGTGGGACGCGCCGTCGAAGCGCACCTCTTCCCAGACTTCGTCGCTGATCGCGATCAGGTCGTGGGCGACACAGGCACGGGCGATCATCGCCAGTTCCGCCTCGCTGGCCGCCGTGCCTGCCGGGTTGAGCGGATCGTTGACCATCACCACCCGCGTGCGCGGCGTGATCGCGCGTTCGAGCGCGTCCATATGATAGGCGAAGTGCGGCGGTTTCAGCGGGACCGGGACCGGGACGCCCCCGGCCCGGCGCACCATCGGCGCATAGGCATCGTAGGCCGGCTGGAACAGGATCACTTCATCGCCCGGCTGCACCAGCGCCAGCACCGCGCAGGCAATCGCCTCTGTTGCGCCAGAAGTTATCGTCACCTGTTCAGGTTCGATGTGAAGATCTTGGCGGCGCGCGTAGTAGGCCGCGACGGCCTCGCGCAGTTCGGGCAGGCCCGCGCCCGGCGGATACTGGCTGGGCTTGTCCTGCAAGGCGCGCGCAGCGGCTTCCAGCACCGGCGCCGGGCCCGGCGCGTCGGGAAAGCCCTGCCCCAGATTGATCGCGCCGTGTTCGCGGGCAAGGCCGGACATCAGGTCGAAGACAGTGCGTTCCATCTCGGCATAGACCGGGTGTATCTTCATCGTGGGTGCTGCTCCGACGGCGCCTTCTGCGCATGGCGCGATAGCCGTGCTTTTCGCAAATTGCACGCAGGGCCGCACGGCCTGAGCGGACCACGGCCATCGCCGGCGGAAAGCCGCACTGCCGGCCCCTTCACGCCGGCGGCGTTTACGCCAGGAACGCGTCTGGCAACGTCCTGTCGAAACGATTACTCTCTCCACCTTTCGCTAACTTGAGATTCAGCGGCAGGCGCCTACATTGGCAGGCGAAAGGACACCTTCCGATAATGAACGACGACCAGCCCAGCGGCAATCCATGGATCAAGAGCCTGCTCGTGTGGGGCGGTATCTTCCTCGCGCTCCTCATGGTGGTGTCCATGTTCGGCGCGCGCAGCGAGACCGGCCTGACGATTCCCTATTCCGATTTCCGCGCCCGCGTCGCAGCGGGCAGCGTGTCGTCGGTGGAAATCAGCGAGGACCGCATCACCGGCAAGTTCACCAATGGCGACAGCTTCGCCACGGTGCCCGTCCCCAACGATACCACGCTGACCCAGCTCCTGCAGGATCATGACGTCAAGTATTCCGGCAAGGAAGCCGAACAGGGCAGCCTGCTGGTCTATATCCTGGCGCAGACCCTGCCTTTCCTGCTGATCGTCGGCATTGCCTTCTTCGCCTTGCGGCAAGTGCAGAAAGGCGGCGGATCAGGCGCGATGGGCTTTGGCAAGTCCAAGGCCAAGATGCTGACCGAACGCTCCGGCCGCGTCACCTTCGATGACGTTGCAGGCATCGACGAAGCGCGCGAAGAGCTGGAGGAAATCGTCGAGTTCCTGCGCGACCCCTCGCGCTTTTCCAAGCTCGGCGGCCAGATCCCCAAGGGCGCGCTGCTGGTCGGCTCGCCCGGCACCGGCAAGACGCTGCTCGCCCGCGCCATCGCGGGTGAAGCGGGCGTGCCGTTCTTCACGATCTCGGGTTCCGACTTCGTCGAGATGTTCGTCGGCGTGGGCGCGTCTCGCGTGCGCGATATGTTCGAACAGGCCAAGAAGAACGCGCCCTGCATCGTCTTCATCGACGAAATCGACGCCGTGGGCCGCCATCGCGGCCATGGCCTGGGCAATTCGAACGACGAGCGCGAGCAGACGCTGAACCAGCTCCTCGTCGAGATGGACGGCTTCGAGGCCAACGAAGGCATCATCATCATCGCGGCGACCAACCGCCCCGACGTTCTCGACCCCGCGCTGCTGCGTCCGGGCCGTTTTGACCGTCAGGTCGTGGTGCCGGTGCCCGATATCGAGGGCCGCGAGAAGATCCTCGAAGTGCACATGAAGAAGGTGCCGTTGGCGCCCGACGTCAATGCCCGCGTGATCGCGCGCGGCACGCCGGGCTTCTCGGGCGCGGACCTTGCCAACCTCGTCAACGAGGCCGCCCTGCTCGCCGCGCGGCGCAACAAGCGCCTTGTCGCCATGCAGGAGTTCGAGGACGCCAAGGACAAGGTCATGATGGGCGCCGAGCGCCGCTCGATGGTCATGACCGACGAAGAGAAGAAGATGACCGCCTTCCACGAGGCGGGCCATGCGATCGTCTCGCTGAACGAGGCGGCCTCGGACCCGATCCACAAGGCGACCATCATCCCGCGCGGTCGCGCGCTGGGCATGGTCATGCGCCTGCCCGAGCGCGACAGCTATTCGTACCACCGCGACAAGATGCTGGCGAACCTCTCGGTCTCGATGGGCGGCCGCGTGGCGGAAGAGCTGGTCTTCGGCCACGACAAGGTCTCCTCGGGCGCTTCTTCGGACATCCAGTACGCAACCAGCCTGGCCCGCAACATGGTCACCAAGTGGGGCATGTCGGACAAGCTGGGGCCGCTGCAGTACGAGGAACAGCAGGAAGGCTACCTCGGCATGGGCGGTTCGCACCGCCTGATGTCCTCGGACGAGACCAACAAGTTGATCGACGAGGAAATCCGCCTTCTGGTCGATAATGCCCATGCCCGCGCCACGCAGATCCTCCACGATCAGAACGAGGCGCTGCACACGCTGGCCAATGCCATGCTCGAATACGAGACACTCTCGGGCGACGAGATCAAGCAGTTGCTCGAAACCGGCCATATCGACCGCCCGAGCGAGCCGCGCGGCCCTTCGGCGCCGCGCCCGCTTTCGGGTTCTTCGATCCCCAAGGCCGGCAAGCGCCTTTCTGGCACTGGCGCCACGCCGCTGGGCGCCTGACACGGCATCACCGGTTCTCCCCTGGGAGAATGCAGGAAGGGGCGCGGAACCTGCCGGTTCCGCGCCCCTTTGCCATGCGGCTCGATCAGTTGCCGATGCCCGGCGTCTCGAAATTGGCGGCGTAAGCGCGTCCCGCCATTGTCGCGAGACACGAGACGGTGGACACCCGCCCTTCCCGCCGGAACACCTCGCAGGTGCCCTTTGCAGGGCCATCTATGCCGTTCCGCAGCACGAGATGGCTCACCGCCATGCGATCGCCCGTCCACTCGCCCCGGAAGCGGATCATCACGACATCCCAGTTGTCTTGGCTGAACACGATGCCCCCTGTGCCGGCCGGCTTGTCGATCGTCACGGCGTCGCATGTGACGAGGACGGTATCCTCGCGGTGCGCCTGAACCGCGGCGCTATAACGGCAACGCCCCTGCAACTGTTCCTCCGCCCCTGTCACTCCAGCGGTTCCGGCGGCGAGAAGCAGGGAGATGGCGGCAAGCATCCGTCAACCGCTCGTCTGGGCCATGATCAGGATGAAGAAGATCAGCAACGCGCTGCCCGCAAACCACAGCAGCAGCCAGGTCCGCCACGCGGCCCCGAAGCGCGAAAGCGCATAGGTTTCGCGCAGTTGCCGGTACATGTGGAAGGGCGGCACGAAGAACAGAACGGCCCCTACCCAGCCCGCACCGGCAGCCCCCGCCAGCATCGCCACGATCACCAGCAGGGTCATGAAGCACAGCGAATAGGTCACGAACACCGTGTGATCATAGAGATGGAACCGGCGGCTGAAAGGAAACAGCAGCCACAGGAACGGCACCGAAATCGGGATCAGCGCCCAGCTGTATTTGTAAGCATAAGTCTGGAGCTTGTAGGCGGCGAGGTCAGGATTGGCCTTGAACGTCCTGAGCGCCTTGTCGATCTGCGGAATGTCGCTGCGGATACCCTTGCCGGTGATGCCGCTGGTATCGACCGCCACGCCTTCCGCCTTGAGTTCGCCCAATGCCGCGAGCGTTTCCGTCCTGTCCTCGATAAGGCGGTCCAGCGCGGCGGTCGGCTCCCCTTTCGCGGCGGCCGCAGCCCGCCGGGCCCGGAGCTTTGCCAGATCATCCTCCAGACTGCCGACGCTCTGCCCCACTCCGATCAGGCTGCCGCCTGCGCGATGCTCCTCATGGCTTTCGGTAGCGTGAAACACCGCGAACATCAGGAAGACGAAGAACAGGAACAGCGCGATCGGCGAAATGTAGCTGGCCCGGCGGCCGTCGATATATTCGCGCGTCAACTTGCCCGGCCGCCATGCCAGCAAAGGCAGAGTGCGCCAGATCTTCCCCTCGAAATGAAACACCCCGTGCAGAAGATCGTGAAAGAACGCGCCCAGCGAGCGATGCACATGCGCTGCCTGCCCGCAGGCATGGCAATGCGATCCGATCAGCACCGTGCCGCAATTGAGGCACGCGCTTTCATGCGTATGGCCATCGTCGCTGCCGCCCGCCTGCGGTTCCGCCGCTTGCGCCGCCAGCGAACCCTGCCCGATTTCCGCCAGACTTTCCCCGATCTCGCTCATGCTTCCCCCTTGCAGAGGACAAGGCTAGCGCGTGAACCGTATACTGAACAGCCGCGTTGTGCACTGCAGCGCCCCCCGGCAGTGCCCAGTCAGTGCCCGCCCCGGCTCAATGCCCCTGTTTCTCGTCCAGTTTCCTGTCGATAGCGGCCCATAGCCGGGCGAAAGCCTGTGCGGCCGGGCTGTTGGGAGCCAGTGCCCCTACCGGCTGCTGGTGAACGGCGCATTGTTCGACAACGCTGGCATAGGGAATGGACGGCCAGTTGGGGTTCGCCTCATGGGCCTGACGATGCAGCGCGCGTCGCATGTCGAGCATGGACAGCACCGGCAGGATCGGCGGGTGCCGCTTGGTATTCCCCGCGATCTCCCGCACGACCAGATCGAAGGCCCGCGCCGAGAGCGGCGACGGAGGCAAGGGCACGATCACCAGATCGGCCGCGCGCACGATCTGCGCGGAAAGCTCGTTCATCACAGGCGGGCAATCGAGCACGATACGCTCGTACTGCGCGGCAAGCTCGCTGGTCAGCTTCGCAAGCCGCTTGCGCTTGCCGATCTGCATCAGCTGGGCATCGAGGGCGCGGATGCTTTCGTCCGCCGGCAGGATGTCGAGGTTGTCCCACGCCGTGTGCTGGATCAGCGCGGCCGGCGAGCGTTCCCGCGAAAAAACTTCCTCGGCAAGGCGCGATCCCTTCGGTTCGAGCCCATAGAGAAAACCCGATCCCCCCGCTGCATCGAGATCCCACAGCAAAGTGCTGTGACCGGACAGTACGGCCGAACACCATGCCAGATTGGCGGAAAAGGTCGTCTTCCCGACCCCGCCCTTGACACTGTAGATTGCGATGGTCGCACCGGCACCAGACGCATCAGGGGGACCAGCCCTTCCGGACGATCCCCCTGTTAAACCGGCAATGCGCGGTAATGTTCGTTTCTTCTCAGGCACAATGCCTATCGTTGCCTGTCCCGGAGGGACAGTCAACGAAAAGGATCAGCCGTCGTAGTCGCCACCGATGGAAGTGTTGCGCGTCGGCGCCGAGGCCGTGATGCGCAGTGCTTCGGCCGACTGGCTGAGCGAACCGATCTCGTCCATCTCGTCGTCGTCCTCGGGCAGGACACGCTGCATCGAGGTGATGAGCGCTTCCTTGAGGTCGGCGGGCTTGACCGTCTGCTCGGCGATCTCACGCAGAGCGACGACCGGATTCTTGTCGCGGTCGCGATCGACGGTGAGCTCGGCGCCACCGGAGATCTCACGCGCACGCTGCGCGGCAAGCAGGACGAGATCGAAACGGTTGGGAATCTTGTCGACGCAATCTTCGACAGTAACGCGCGCCATGGGCACTCCGTGAAAAATCAGCTGATCGGAAAGCGAGGCCGATAGGGAACATGACTCGAAGAGTCAAGAAATCTGCGGGCTCCACTGCCAAGGCGCCCCCTTGCCCGGCGGAATGTTCCGCATTTTCCGGATCGGCTCCGCCAGCCAGACACTGAAGATCCTGCAACAATTGTATCACGGTAGCTGAGGATGCGATCCGTCCGGGGAGTCTATAGGGCCATGGAGCGACCCCTTTCGATCATCGTCCCGATTCACAGCTTCGAACCTGGCGGGGTGGAGCGTGTCGGTCTCAATCTGGCGCAATATTGGCATAGTGCGGGACACAACGTCACGATCATCCTTGGCCGCGACGAAGGGCTCGACCGGCCGCAGGCGCCCAAGCTTCGCTACAAAGTTCTGCGCAGCCTCGTTCCGACGGCACGGTTCGAAACGCTCTGGATGATCTGGAGTTTGCTGGTCCACCTTGAGAACGACGATCCCGACGTCATCTTCTGCCCCGGCAACACTTACGCGATCGTCTGCGTCGTCATGCGCCTGATCCTGGGTAGCGCCTGCCCCCCCATTGTCGCCAAGATCAGCAACGATCTCGTCCGCCGGGACAAGAGCAGGCCCTACCGCATGGCCTATCGCCTGTGGCTCAGGATTCAGGGCCGTATCTTTGACCGGATCGTCGGCATGGCACCGCCCATGCGCGAGGAGATTTCCGGGCTGATGTCCGTGCCGGACGATCGCATTGCCATCGTGCCGGACCCCGCCCTGTCGCGCGCACGGCTCAATCGTCTTCTCGAAATCCCCCGCTCCCGCGCTCGCCGGACGAGCCTGCGGTTCGTTGCCATCGGCAGGCTGGTTCCCCAGAAGAACTTTGCGCTGCTGCTCACCGCCTTTGCCCAAGGGTTCCGCCCGGGCGACACTCTGACAGTGGTCGGTGACGGACCGGAAAGGGCCAGTCTTGAGGCGCTGGCGGCCAGGCTCGCGCTGCAGGGCCATGTGACGTTCACCGGGCATCTTCCCTCCCCCGACGCAGAGCTGGAACGCGCCGATTGCCTGCTGCTCTCCTCGAACTACGAAGGCGTGCCCGCGGTCGTCATCGAGGCGATTGCCGCCGGCCTGCCGGTGATCGCCACCGACTGTTCGCTGAGCATGCCTGAGCTGCTGAAAGACGAACGGGGTATTCTCGTGCCGGTCGGCGACACCGAGGCATTCGCAGCCAGGATCGCCGGTGCCATGGCACTTCCCGAAAGGACACGGCCTCATCGGCAATACGCGGCAAGCTTCGTGCTTGAGGAAGCATGCGAACGCTACCTTGCCGTCATGCGCGCAGCCATCGCCGAAACGGCACCGCACCGGCCGAAATTCCTCGCCATCCCTAAGGGTGATCTGCGCGTCGTCCCGGCCCGGGCAAAGTAAACCGGAAGGATCGCCCTTTGAATCGAAGTATGACAATGGAAACCGGTTCGGACGGACCAACGCACCGGCGCGAACGCAGCATGAACCGGGCTATGCCGCGGATCAGAGGTTTCGCGATCCTTCCGATGATCTTTACCGCCCTGATCGCCGCTGCCGTCGTGCTGGAATTGCGCGGCATGGACGTGTGGCGCGTCATGGGGCTGGTTCCCCGTTCGCCGGCGTTCTGGATCGTCTTTGCCTGTTTCTATCTGACGGGCCCCGTCTGCGAATGGGCGATCTACCGCCGTCTCTGGCAGATTCCGGCCGAGGGATTCGTGGCCCTGCTGCGCAAGCTGGTCTGCAACGAACTCCTGCTCGGCTATCTCGGCGAAGCCTATTTCTACACCTGGGCCCGCAGAAAAAGCGCCATGACCGACGCTCCGTTCGCGGCGATCAAGGATGTCTCGATCTTGTCGGCCATGGCCGGCAATGGCGTGACGCTGGCGCTTCTGGCGATTGTCTGGCCGATCGTCCGTTCCACGCCGCTCGGTCTTCAGAACGGGCCCATTGTCATGTCGCTGGCGGTCGTCCTGGCCACGTCGATCGCCGCCATGGCCTTTCGCCGCCGGATCTTCTCGCTCGATCGCAGCGATCTGGGCTTCATCTTGCGCATGCACCTCACCCGGATCGCCGTCTCGACCGGGCTGACGGCCTGGCTGTGGCACATGGCGCTCCCGGACGTTGCCATCACCTGGTGGCTGTTTCTGGTCTGCCTGCGCCTGCTGATATCGCGCCTGCCGTTCATGCCGAACAAGGATGTGGTCTTCGCCGCGGTTGCGGTTTTCGCACTGGGACATGAAACCGATATCGCAGCGCTCATGACAATGATGGCGTCGGCCATATTGCTCGCCCACTTGGCCGTCGGTGCAGTGGTTGTCGCGTCCGGTCTGGTGAGACCGGAAAACTAGGTCGTGAACTCATAAACTTGCGCGATTTGCACTGATGACGCTATGCTGATGTTTCTCTCAGCCAAGCCGGGAGGCAAGACTTGGCGAGGGGATCAGCTGGGGCTCTGCGAAGAGCAGAGGGATTTCTCCCGTCCTCCCAGCACCAGCTTGCAGAACGCGGCGCGAGCTAATTCAGGCATCAGCTAATTCAGGCATCGGCATGAGCCGATACGATCTGACTGACTTCGAATGGCGCGTGATCGAGCCGCTTCTACCCACCCCCCGAGGTGTGCCGCGCGTCGATGACCGGCGCGTGCTGAATGGTATCTTCTGGGTGCTGCGTTCTGGCGCGCCATGGCGCGATCTGCCCGAGCATTACGGCCCGAGCACCACCTGCTGCAATCGCTTCGTGCGCTGGCGGAAGGCTGGCGTTTGGGATCCGATGATGGACGCTATCGCCACTGCCCGCGACGATCACCTCCAGATGATCGACAGCACTTCCGGCTGAACCTAACCAAAGGACAAAGCCATGACGGCTTGGTCGCTGACGCACTGCTCGACCATGTTGATGCTGGAACAATCATGCTGATTGCAGCACGCACGCGGCCGATTGCCTGTGCTTGCGCTATTTC
>NZ_BCTX01000076.1 GCF_001590985.1 Novosphingobium naphthalenivorans NBRC 102051 | reverse complement strand
TCCCAAAAATGGAAAATCGCCCCGCAGGATCGCTGGACCGAGAATTGGCCTCCCGCTCAAGCAGCTTGGGCACGCGGCGATCCAGTCGTGAAGCTCATCGGCTATGACTGTTCGCCGGCCGACAACCGCCGCTACGCGCATCGCGAAGGCCATGTCGATCCGCGCTTCCTGTTCCGCTACCCCTTGCGTGAATGGGGCTGGACGCGCGAGGATTGCATCGCACGTATCCAGGCAGCCGGACTTCCGGTCCCGGTAAAATCCTCCTGCTTCTTCTGCGCCGCGATGAAACCCCAGGAGCTTCGCACGCTTCCCCCGCACTATCTCCGGCTGATTGTCTTGATCGAAGCTCGCGCAAAGCCCCGGCTGAAGAAGGTCGATGGCCTCTGGCGCAAGTCTGTCAAGGGACTGCGCAGCGGAACACCCCATCCAGGCGCAATGACCGATCTGATCCGAGACGAGGGACTGCTCCCAGCAGATGAAATCGAACACATCATCACGATAACACCCGCCGATCTGCTCGATTTCCAGGCCGCCGCTGCGCGCGTCGCTCTGGCGGGGCGGCGACCGCTCAAGGACTGGCTCGCCTCTTTCCAAGACGGTGTCAACCGAGCAGCGGCATAATGGATCGCGAATTCGCATTGACGGACCGTTTGGCTTTTGTCTCGGGTGGCAATCAATAATTTCCGCCAAAATCACACGACGGGAGAAAATGATGACCGTGGATGAACTGACGGCATTGCTTATCGAGGCCGGGGAAATTTTGGACGAGATCGAGAGTCTGCCGCTCGATGATTACGGATACCGGGAACTGCCGCCGAACAGTCTCGACCGCGCCCGCGAAATCACCAAAATTGCTTTCGAATTGCGCTCGGCCCAAACACCAAACGCATAGCGAATCATGAAAATCGTTCGATTGAAGCGTGGATTTCAGATCACCCTCTCCGATATCTCCGCCTGATCGTCCTTGTCGAGGCCCGCGCCGCGCTGCGGCTGCAGGCCTTCTATGGCCTCTGGCGCAAGCCCATCAAAGGCCGGGGGGCAAGCGAACCCCGTCCCGGCTCCATGACCGAATTCATTCGCGCCGAACGTCTCCTCAAGCGCTGAGACATTGATCGCATCATCTCCGAGGCCCCACGCGACCTAGTCGCCTTTCAGCAAGCCGCAGCCGCGATCGTCCTCGCCGACCGGGCGCCCATCGGTGACTGGCTGGCAAGGTTCAATGCCGGCATCGATCGCTTGGCTGCCTAAGCAAACCGAGATCACCAGCGCAAAAATCAACCTCTTCC
Source organism: Novosphingobium naphthalenivorans NBRC 102051 (assembly GCF_001590985.1). Classification (GTDB taxonomy): domain Bacteria; phylum Pseudomonadota; class Alphaproteobacteria; order Sphingomonadales; family Sphingomonadaceae; genus Novosphingobium; species Novosphingobium naphthalenivorans. The sequence continues at coordinate 20,102 of NZ_BCTX01000076.1, read as the reverse complement.
ACTGGAGACCGACTATGGCCGAACGCGACATGTTTGAAAGGACGGCAGCCCAACAGGGGTGGCACGAGCGAACCGAGATCGATGTGCTTCTCAAATAAATCGAGAATCAAAACTCGGCCGCTGCCTTCGAAGATTTCCTCTCACAAATGGATGCCGATGCGCTCGACGGCGACTATACCAACGACCCCGATGATGGTCACGAACATGAGTTCGTCGAGGCGGAAATCGACCTGTCTAGAAACGACAATACTGTCACCTGCACTCGATGCGGGATGCTCTCAGTAGAGGACGCAGACGACATCTCATAGCGTGTCGATCGAATTTTCCTGAAGAGAATTGATAGGGCGATTGCGCGCTGACGCGCGCACCGGCGCTCTATCTCCACTCCGCTGCGACCGAGCTTCGGCTACGCCGAATCTCCTCCCTGCGGGTGACGATCACCGTATCGCAAGAAGAAGGCGCGGGCCGGTTGTGTCAGGCCCGGCGGCGGCGCGCGCGGCAAGGGCGGTCGATATGATCGGCGGTCACCTCCAGATCCGCCGCCAGTTGAAGCAGCGCCCGTGTCGCACCCAGACGCGCCATCCCGTCGCCATGCGCCGCTGACGTGCCACGCTCTGCACGCTTCCGCGCAAGCATGGCCACCGTTCTGATCGTCTCCGCGTCCATGCCGTCACTCTTACCCGATTCGCACTGCCCGGAATAGCGGCGCGGGGGCGGGGGTGCGCTTCCCCTCAGGCGGCAGCGCCGGCGGCGAGGGCAGGGCACAGAGAAGAGAGGGGCCTTTGAGAGCGTCGCAAGAGCGACGTTTCAGAGGAGTAATGATCATGGCTGTTTCGAAAACGGTTGGCGAATTCCGCAACGTGAATGGCAATCTGGTCGGCTGGCTTGCCGACGGTCGCGAGGTCGATCTGCCGCGGGCGCGCCTCCGTCCCATCCAGAGCAACAATCCCCGCGCGCCCAAGTTCGAACTGGAGGGCATGAGCCCGAGCGGCCGCTGGCTCAATTATGGCGGGCTCTTCAAGGCGACTTCCCACAATGAGGACGGCGAGATCATCGACTTTTTCGCTGGCGAACTCGACGACAATAGCTGGAGCAAGCCGTTTCACATCGCGCTGTTCGGCTCGGTCGACGAGGGCTTCCGCGCCTCGTGGCGGCGGGAGCAGCCCAATCGTCCCGCACGTGCGCGCCGTGCCCGCGACACCGATGAGTATGACGACCGGGACGAGCGCGGCACGGACGGGAATGACCGCTCCTATCGCGGCGGCTTCGGCGACAGCACGGCGCCGTTCCAGGGCGCAGATCGCACCAGCGAGCTGACGGACGAGATGATCCCCTCCTGAGGATCCATCCGTCCCGTCCGAACGGGCCGGGGGGCGCTGAGCGCCTCCCGGCCCTTTTCTTTTCCCGAATCCGAAAGGTCAACTCCATGACCGAGCATCGTCCCGTGCGAAGCGTCGACCGCTTCGCCGATATCCAGCAGCTTTACGCCGAGATGACCACCACGCCTGAATTTCAGGCCGCGTTCGGCGATCCCATTCCTCTCACCATCATCGAACCGGGCGAGGAACCCGGCGAGCATGGCATGCCCGACGAACTCGCCGCCCAGGCGGACAGCGCCGGCATCATCACGACCCTCTTCGACCTCTTCACCGATACGAGGCTCGAACCCCTTGCAGCGGAGATCGCCTGGGGCTTCGTCAACTCGTTCCACTTCGTCGCCGGCAAGCTCGAACGCCGGGAGGACAGCCTCGCCGCCGAGGTCAAGGACATGGCCAACCGGCCGGACATGAGCGAGGTCTTCAACCGCGAGCTGGAGGAAAAGCAGCTCCTCTGCCAATCCACCACCGAGCAGCGCGTGGCGATCGAAACCATGCGCGACTATGCGGCCGAGGCCTATCGCGTCCTCTCTGGATGGCCCTGGTCACCCTCGCGCGGGAGCCGTGCGTCGCGGACCAGCACCGCAAGCCAGATCGCGGCGGTGGACTTCCTGCGGGCTCGCCAGCTCGACGCGCGCGACCGGCACCACCCCCAGGGACCGCTTGTGGTGTTCTCGGGGCCTGCCCAGTGGCACGACATCGATCTGCTCTGGAACCGGCTCGACCTGGTGCGGGAGCAAATCCCCCACATGGTCCTCATCACGACGGCCCAGCGCACCGGCGCGGACCTCATTGCCGAGAAATGGGCGGCGCAGCGCAAGGTGCAGGCCGTGCGCTTCAACCTCCTCGGCTCTGGCCTCAAGGCAGCCTTTGCGCGCAACCGCAAGCTGCGCGACCTGAAGCCGGTCATGGCCGTCCTCTGCGAGGGCTCGGGCATCCAGGCCAACCTCTATGAGGAACTGCACAAGGCGCGCGTTCCAATCCATGCCTTCCGCAAATCCGATCAGGCGCCCGACACCCGGCCTCCCGCGAAATACCGTGAGGTCAAGGACTTCCAGCACGTCAAGCGTGGCCCGGCATTGCGGCGGGTCTACGAAGACGCCTGACCGGGAGGTGCATCGTCATGGCCATCCCAGACGCCTTCCGGCGCAACTTCTCGACCTTGCTCCGCGCCGCTGAAAGCGGCGACCTCGCCCTGGTCGAGTGCGTCGACGTAGAAACCGGCGAACCACGCTATGTCATCTGCGCAGTCGGCCGCCAGAACGGGGACTATGTCCTGACCCCGTTCGGGCATCTCCATGACGGGAACCCGTTCGAAGCCTATCGGCCTCCAACAGGTTCCGTCCTACATTGATCGGATCTTCCGTCAGGAAAGGGGTCGGCAGGCTTCCGCGTGCTGGCCCCTTTTCCTATGCTGGTTGCGACGACCTCATACCGCTACCCGTGCGCGGCCGCGTGGGATGACGGAACGGGCGTCGCGAGCGATGCTCACAACACCCTTCATGGACCATTGTCGTCATGACCCCGCGGTTGCCGTCAAGGACGGCAGGGCCCCACCATTTTTCCCCTGGAAAAATCGTTGCCCCCACCGCCGCTTCGCGGTCGCTGCGCGATCCTTGACAGCTGCCCTGGCGCCATAAACTCGCGGATCAGGGGCATCGAACCCCCGATCCGCGACAAAATAATCTCTCTCAACAAGTCCAAGTGTCGCACGGGACCGCACCGGCCTCAAGGACGGCGGGGCCCCACCATTTTCTTTGGCGGGACGGACGACAGTTCATCCTCGCCGGAGTCGCCGCCGCCAAAGAAAACCGTGACCCCCACCGCCGCCAGGGCGGTCGCTTCGCGATCCTTGACCCCGCTGCTCGGAGCCCGTGCACGAGGGGGAACCTCTTTCAATTCAATCTGAGGAGGTTCCCATGAAGAAGACGTTCCGCTCCACCCGCGACTTCGCTGAAATCGCCGATCTCATCGCCGCCGAGACGGCTCAGACCACCGATGCCTTCGCCGAAGCCTTCACGTCCGATCTCGACGGCGTCCGGGTGACGCCCTGGGACGAAGAGGTCATCGCCGACATGCCGGACCCGATGCAGGTCCAACTCGCCACCGAACTGATGATTAGCACCGTGTTCGATGTGTTCCGCGACACCCGGCTCGAAGCGACGGCGCATCGCATCGCGTGGGGAATTGTCGACAGCATGCACCGCACCGCCCGGATGGTTGCCGGACATGCCGATGACACTGCGCGCCAGGTTCAGGACCTGATCCCCTGCGCCGACGGCAGCGAGATATACGCGACGACCCTCGAACTGGCCCAGCGGGTCGCACAGGAAGCCGACGAGATCGCCGACGCCATCGCCTGCATGAGGGACCACGCCGCCGCCGCCTACGAAGTCGAAACCGGCAAGCCGTGGAGCACAGCCCGGGGATCGCTGGTGTCGAGCAAGCGCACTGCCTCGGTCATCGCCGCTGCCGATTATCTGGCCGGGCGGAACAAGCGCAGGCTCGACAAGATCGCGCCGGATGGTCCGCTGGTGCTCTTCTCCGGTCCGCCCAAGTGGCAGGACGTTGACCCGATCTACGAGGAACTGAACCGGGTGAAAGCACTCATCCCGAACATGCTGCTCCTGACCACCGACCTCGATGTCGGGGCGGACGCAATCGCCAAGGCGTGGGCGGCAGCGAACAACGTCACGGTAGTCCGCGAGGACCTGCCGAAGGGCATGGGACTGCGCGGCGGCTTCATCCGCAATGATCGTATGATCGCCAAGGGACCAGTGGACGCGATCGTCTGCTCCGGCTCGGGCGTTCAAGCCGCGCTCATTCGCAGCCTCGATGAAGCGGGGATCGAGCCTCGCCAGATTCTCGGCAGGGGCGATCGGCCCGACTGGGCTCGCAAGCGCTGAGGTGAACACAAGGGGATGGTCCGGGTCGGTCCCGGATCATCCCCTTTTTTCTTGTTGTGGTTCAGGTCGGCGGGCTCAGGGACCCGGCTTTAGGCCGGGTCCGTCGTCCGCCGATGCGGCACCCTGTCGGGCACCGGCCTCCTGTGCGCGGCTCCGCCGTGCTCGTCGCAGGGACATCCCTTCGGAATGACTCGGGCTATGAGGCCGGCGGCATCGGCAGAGCCTTGAGTGCGGCGACCGAGGCGGCTCCACCCGCTCGAATGGCGTGGGAGACCACCTCCCGGAACTCCCGCTCGGTCAACCTCTCGACCGCGAGTTCGGGGACCGCAGCAGCATATTTGCCGCGCAAGGCGCGGCGGGCAATCTCGACTTCGTCATCGAGCTTGCGGCGACGCGATTCGAGATCGGCAAGCCGCTCTCGTTCATTCAACTTGGGCATATCCACGATCCTTTCATGGAGGCTGCCCGCCGCCAGCACTATCGGCGGAACCTCTGCGGTGCGCAACCCCGATTTCCCGAGCGGGCAATGCGCTCCAGCGCTGACCTCGCTGCTACCGCCAGCAAACACCTCCTCTCCCTGCCGTCCCAGCGTGACGGAGGGAATGGAGAGCCTCAAGGATCAACGGTTCCCCCAATTTTGCCGGAACCGTCGCTACGCTTCGGCCCCGCCAAAATCGGCACCCCCGTCGCCCGCTTCGCGGCCACTGGCAAGCCAGTGGTCCTTGACCCTCTCCATTCTCCCCGTCGCCGACATCGCCTCATTTCAGAAGGAGAAACGACGATGGACTGGGTAGTAATCCTCGACCCCGGCATCACGATTGAAGAAGCGATCCGCTACCGTGAGGGCGAGCGCATCCGTATCAAGCGCATCCTCGACCGGCGCGAAAGCTTCACCGATATGATCGACTGGAACGCGATGACCGAACTCGAGCGGGACTGGGCGCTCCACCATTTCCCTTATGAACTCGAACTCGAATTGTGGGGCATCGACTGCGACCTGACAGCTCTGGCCCGGATGTTGTGGAGCAGCGCCTAAGGGGCCGATCGCCCCTCCATCGTAAGCTGCTTGGTCATCTCCACCAGGCTCATCCAGCGGCGCTTTGCTGTTAACCCCGAACCTACGGGCTCGGGGACAAAGCAGGGCGCTCTCTCATCTCGGTATCAGACGGGGCTTCATCGCCAAAGTGTGACGCTGGGTGTCCGTCGGCCGTCAAGGATCAGCGGTCCCCCCAATTTTGCCGCCGCCTCGCTACGCTCCCCGGCAACAAAATCGGTTCCCCCGCCGCCCGCTGCGCGGCGGCTTCGCCGTCCTTGACTGCCTCAACACCGCGTCCCGATGTTCCCATCCTCATCTGATGGAGATGGGGAGCGCCGATGATGGAGGCTCACATGAACGATTTCGACGTCGACAATTCTTCCACACCCAGCAAGGATCGCGCAATGATCGCCGCAGCTAAGTCCAACCGAGCCACCGCCATTGGCGATTGCGGCATCCTCATAAGTCATCGCGACAACTGGTGGTTTGTCGAGTTCGTTGAGCCGATGGGCAATCCCGGCCGCCCCCGTCTCCTTTCCGGGAATATTTCTACCGGCTTCGCCCACCGGCTGGGGTTGATGACCGGTCCCCTGATCCTCAACCCCCGCGTCGAGACACTCAATCCCGGCAGCGACGCCTGGTCAGCAGAATGCAATCTGCTCCCTACTATCGAAGGCGGAGACCCCGGAGCCATTGACTATGATATTGACTCCCATGTCCTCGACGGAGAGGCCGACGCGCTGCACCAGCGGCTCGCGCGCGTTGCGATCGACAGCCATCTCTTTCCTATCCCCGCCGGTTTCATCTCAGTGCTGATAGCGCTGCCGCAGGATTCAGCGCCGGTCCTCACCATCCGCACGAGCGTCTATGCCCGCGCGACATGCGAGTTACTGACCGCTTATTACACGCCCGAACATCAACTGAAGGAACCCTGGCGCGATATCTCCGGCGATCTCGTCTCCGACAGTGGCAACGACATCCTCGGCTGGATGCCGGCGCGTGACTGGATCAGGCCACGCTGACCACTTTCCCGGACTGGATGACGGGTCTTAGCGTCACTCCAATCAAGCGATGCTGCGGTGCTTTGCTGTTAACCCCGACCCTACGGGCTCGGGGGCAAAGCAGGGCGCTCTCTCATCTCGGTATCAGACAAGGCCTCATCGCCAAAGTGTGACGCTGGGTGTCCATCGGCCGTCAAGGATCAGCGGTCCCCCCAATTTTGACGCCGCTCCGCTGCGCTCCACGACGACAAAATCGGTTCCCCCGCTGCCCGCTTCACGGCGGCTTCGCCGTCCCTGACTGCCTCAACACCGCGTCCCGAAGATTTCATCCTCATCCGATGGAGATGGGGAGCGAACGATGATGGAGGTTATCATGGACGATTTCGACAACGGTCTCGCCAAGGCATTCTCGGACCCGATCTGCCCGACCTGTGCCACCAGCTACGATCCGAGCCACTACGACATCTACGAGGATCACGCCTGCTGCGCGAACTGCGGCACCGAATACCAGATCCCCGCCGAATATCGCGCGCTCCACCCTGAGGATTATCTCGAACACGGCACGCCCGAAACGCCTCAGACGATCGCGCTCTCCCGCTTCAGGATCGAGGCCAGGCGCATCGTGGACACGACCAGTAAGGAGACGGCCGGGGCAAGCTACGAACTCTACGCGCGCCGCTTCACCGAGGCATGTGCCCCCCTCATCGACCAGCTCGACCCGGAACTGCGGGACCAGGCCATCGCCATCGCCAACTATCACGGATACATCGAGGACCAGGACGGAACGGCGGGCTTCGGGCCGGGCCTATGCGCCTTCTCGGGCATCGAGGAGAACTGCTGCCATTGCGGTCGGCACCCATGACGCCAACCGGGACCGGGCCTCGCGCCCGGTCCCTTTTTTTGATCGCTGGACATCTTCTTCGGCTCGCTCGCGTGCCGCGCGGACCCTTCGGTCCGCACGCCGCTACGCATCGGCCAAGTCTCCCGACGAGAGGGAAAATCTCTCACAGACTTCCCATTCTGTCGGGCGGCCGAGCCCGCATCAAGGACGGCGGGGCCCCACCATTTTCTTTGGCGGATCAAGCGCCGGTTCTTCTCCTTCGGCGTTGCGGGGCCGCCAAAGAAAATCGTGACCCCCACCGCCGCTTCGCGGTCGCTTCGCGATCCTTGACCCGGTCTCGGCCGCCCGACGCCCGCTCCGCTGTCAATCAAGACAGCAGGAGGCTCACATGCAGATCATCTCAACCAGCGCCACTTACGACCATGCCGGATTCATGGCCGCCGTCGCGTGTGCAGAACGCCGCGCACCTCACAGCTACTTCGACCAACACGTCATCGAGGATCCGGAGATCGGATACTTCGCTATTGACGAGGGCGACTATGATGCCCTTCCGATCACGATCATCGACCGGGTGGTCCATACGGTCCCCGGCGGGATGGCGGACAAGTTCTGAACCGACGGGGAGGGGCGGCAACGCCTCTCCCCTTTTTTGTTCGAGCACACGCGCATGACGAAGGTTGCCGATCCCCTTTCGGGGAAGCCCCGCGCCTACCGGCACGAGGCTGCGCAGCGACGCTGTCGCTGCGAAGGAAGGACGCACGCCCGCAGGCGTTTGTAATGCACCGTACGCACGGGTGCTGCCCATAAAATGGCTTGGTTTCAACAGCTTATGAGGATTTCCAAAAAGCCGTCGGGACACATTTTGCGCGCCGGGGAACATCTTGGCAAGCGAAATTTGCCCCGCCTTTAGGCGTTTTTGAGGGTGGGACACCTCCTTCTCACATACAGAATTGGTGCTATACCCCACCGGGTATAATCTTGTTATATGCCCTGAAGGGTATATTGCAAATATATACCTCATGGGGTATAGAGTGGCGCAGGAGGTCAGCATGTCTGAAGCCATCAGAACGCCACGGCAACTCGGCTCGCTCATTCACAACGAGCGCGTGCGCCGCGGCTTGTCTCAGCAAGAACTCGCTAACCTCGCGGGCACTGGCCAGAAAACCATATCGCGCATCGAGACCGGACACGAGGGAGCAAAGCTCGATACGCTCTTTCGCTTGCTGGCCGTGCTCCAACTGGAAATCCGGTTCACGCCGCGTAGCGTCGCAAACAGTAAATCCATCGGCGACGTATTCTGATATGGCACGCAAAAAAAGACATTCCCCGCTCAACGTGTTCATAAACGACCGGCTGACAGGCCGGCTGTCCAAAGAGTCGAGCGGGGCAATCTCCTTCCAATACGATCCGAGCTGGCTCGAATGGGAGCACCGCTTTGCGGTTTCGCTTTCATTGCCGATGCGAAAGGCGGCTTATCGCGGCGCGCCCGTAGTCGCCGTGTTCGAGAACCTTCTCCCCGACAATCCGCAAATCCGGACCAGGGTTGCCGAATGGACAGGCGCTGACGGTACGGACGCCTATAGCCTGCTGGCGCAGATTGGCCGCGATTGTGTCGGCGCGATGCAGTTCCTGCATGATGACGAGGACGTGGAGCCCAAAAACGGTGTGAAGGGAACGCCCGTCACAGACGAGGAAATCGAGGCCATTCTCGCGAATCTCCGCGGCGTCCCGCTAGGCATCGATCCCGAGCATGAATTCAGGATATCGGTCGCCGGAGCACAGGAAAAGACGGCGCTGCTTCACCATGAAGGTCAATGGATGAAGCCTGTCGGCACGACGCCGACAACGCACATCCTCAAACCCGAGATCGGCACCATTCCTACTTCGAGCGGCACCATCGACATGACGGCCAGCGTCGACAATGAGCACTATTGTTTGAAGCTGCTCGAAGCCTTCGGTCTCACCGTCAATCAAACCGAAATCGCGACCTTCGGGAAGCGCCGTGTCCTGGTTGTCGAGCGCTTCGATCGACAGTGGCAGAAGGACGGGCGCCTCCTTCGCTTGCCGCAAGAAGACTGCTGTCAGGCGCTCGGCATACCGCCTTCCCGGAAATACCAGGCGACCGTTGAAGGTCACCAAAATGGTCCCGGCATCGAGGACATCTCAGCCCTTCTTCAGGGCAGTGACACGCCAGTCGAAGATCATGCAGCCTTCTTCAAGAGTCAGATACTTTTCTGGCTGATCGGAGCGACCGACGGTCATGGCAAGAACTTCAGCGTGTTCCTGAGCCCGGGCGGGGGCTATCGGCTTACGCCATTTTATGATGTGCTTACTGCTCAGACCGCCTTCGATCAGAAGCAGATTCCGCGCAAGAGCTTCAAACTGGCGATGTCCGTAGGCAAGAATTCCAAGTACCGCATCCTCGACATTGCCGGCCGGCACTTTGTCGAAACCGGCAAGGCCGCTGGTATGGGACCCACCATCATCGGCAAAGCCGTTGCCGAGGTTTTAGAGCTGGTGGGAAGCGCTCCAGATCGCGCCCTCGCGCAAATGCCGACCGATTTTGCGGTAGGTGTCCATGAAAGTGTCACTAAAGCCATAAATTCTCGACTGCCGCTATTAGAAACGGCTTTAGTCGAGCTCTGATCGAGCCGGCACGTGAGTCCTGCGTTCCAATTTTTCAGATCATGTTGCGCCGCTTGTGCCCACCATTAGGTATGCTGTTCGTGTCGAATGGCCGTTTTCGACCGATGCAGGCATCAAGTATTCTGTCAGCCCTGAACCTGAGAATGACCATGTCGGGCCGAAACCGGTAGCCGGCAGTTGGGACAAAACTGACGTTCGCGAGCTGCGCCGGGAATGGCAGGTCTCCATCCAACACCTGCCATTTCTGAGGCACTGATGATAGTTTCCCGGAATGCGCGGGACTGGCCGTTAGGCGTGGTCGTAGGTCGCAAGCCAGGAGCGCATTTCGATGTCCTCGGAATCCAGTTTGGATGAGGGCATAAATCGAACAAATGGGCAAGCTGAAGCGGTCGCTCGGGGATGGCGCGGGACTTCGGCGGATGGACTATAGATGCATTCAGGAGGCCGGGTCGAAGGTGATCTCGACGCGGCGATTACGCTTCCGGCCGTCCTCGTCGGGCTTCCCGTCGGCGGTGATGTTCGAAGCGCAGGGCTGTGTCTCCCCGAAGCCGACGACGCGAACCCTCAGATCATCCAGGACGCCCCGCGCGCGCAGCCAGGATTCGACCGCAGCAGCCCGGCGTTCAGAGAGCTTCTGGTTATAGGCGGCGTCGCCAGAGTCGTCGGTGTGGCCGCCGATCATGGCAACCCTTGCGCCTCTTTCCATCAAGATTGCCGCGGCGCGTTCGAGGGCCGGCACGGCGTCGGGCTGAAGCGACGATTGGTCGAAGGCGAATAGCACGTCGGCCGGAAGCGCGACCACGCCTTCAGTCGCCGTTTCCTCGACCTTGACCTCGCTTGCCATTAGCAGGGTTGCCCCCGCGGTTAGCGCCAGCGTTCCGGCGAGCATCAGCGCCGCATAAACACTACACAGGATGGTCTCGGCCGCGGCGATCGACCAGGGTTGCCAGACGAAGCCTGGATCCTTGCCGCAATTGCAGAAGTAGTCGCGCTTGGTCGGCGGCACGGGCGGTGTGATTTGTGCGCCGCTGTAGGCGCCTTCTCCGGCTTCGCCGCGCAGCGCTTTTCTGGCGCCGACCTGCAGACGCAGTCCGCCCAGGTATCGCTCGGAATCGTCGGGGCACTTGTAGATCCAGAGCCGGCACAAAACACCGTAGACGAGGAGGAGCCCGAAGGTGACTGCGCTCGACGACGTGACGAGCGCAAAGAGCGTGTCCGAGTCCAATCGCAGACGCAGCCACCAGACGGAGACGCTGGCGAGCCCGCACACCAAAGCAAGAATTCGAATGTAGAGCGCTCGCCAGGCAATTGGCGGGTCGTAGAAGAACTTGCCGACGACAAGCGCGGCGACTGCGAATCCACAGTTCACGATCATGCCCGCATGATCGATCAGCGGCTTCAGAGAGCCGAGGTCCGCCATCAGAAGATCACGAGCGTCGAGGTGTTCGATCCGCCTGCATAGTGGGGCGTGTAATCCGTCTTGAGGTCGCCAGGTTTCCGGCCCAGAAAATAGTAATTGCCCGAAGTCGGGACGAAGCCATCCACGGGGAAGGTCGGTACCGCGCCGAAGCGCCTCGGCGAGTAATTGTACTGCGGCCAGAAGTCGAGCGTATAGCCTGCGAGATTGCAGTTCACCGTAAAGGCAATGCCCGTCCCCCCGCTGCCCGGTCCACCGCTACTCGGGCCACTGGCACCTGGTCCGCCGGAAATCTTGATGGCTTTCGCGATCCGCCTGACCGCGTCGACGAAGAGCGTAGTGAACTGGATCGCCGCCTTGTCGTACTCCTGCAAACGCAGCGGCACTCCGCGGTCCAGCAGAGTTTCTATCCATCGCGCAGAGAGGCGAAGTGGGACTCTTCCCTGCGTTTCATTATCCTCATCATTGTCGCGCGCCATCATCTCAAGTGCCCGGCGTGCGCGAGGATTGTAAATGTCCACGATGACCGGAAGACCGAAATCGTTCTCGAGGCCCGCGAACATCAGGATCTCGTAACCGCGAGAGAAGATGCGGCTTATCTTGCGCAGCTCGAGCGCGAGCGCGGACCACTCCCTACCTTCCATGAAATCGAACTGGACGCCGACATGCTCGGCGACCGCAACATTGACCTGATATAGAAAGTCGCTCGGAACTTCGAAGCCTCTGCGCATGAAGAAGCGGGGATGCCACATTCCACGTGCCAAGCTCTCCGCCGTATCCTGCGCGAATATGCGGTCATTTTCTTCCGCGGCATCTCTTGCCATTGCTGCCCCCAGTTCAACACTATCAGCCGATATTAAAACCGACGGCCCATGTTGAACAGTGCGATATCATCCAGCTTGGCCCGCGATCCCGATTCTGGCAGCTTCGGTAGCAGTGAGCAGTCTTGGGTCGACGTTTCGATTGATGGTCGCTGATGGCGATGCGTGCAGGCAGATTTGCCTTCCGCCGAAGCGTGAGCGCTTCGCCGCCGACGAAGTACTGGCGCTTGCCGCATGAACAGGGAGCGGTCTGCCTACACCTGCCTAAGTCGATGATGGTGGCAAATGTCAGCGGCGTTTGCTTACTGGTGCGGGTATAACGACCGCCGCAACTGGCGGCTGAGGCAGCATCATGCCTTTACACAAGCTCACCAGATCGTTGGGATCTGCCGTTCGCTTGGCGAAGTAATCGCCGGTGTAGATGGGCTGCCCATCCACGCCGCTATCCAGTTTCAAGCCAGAGGTGCCGATAGCAGGCGACATCTTGCCTTTGAGGCTGCCGCCTTGCCGATTTAGCCAGACGGCGAAATTCCGGGCCTGCTCGTAAGAGGTAAAGTCGATTTCATTGGTGTTCTCGAACGGCCCTATGACCGAAATCGCTGTCGTTGGGCTCTGTCGGGGATAGACCCGCCAGCTCGGCTTTCGCACCTCGTCCGCAGGGATAATATCCACGTCGATCGGGGCGGTCATCGCCTTTTCGTAGACTGCTTCGTGGTCCCCCTCGACGTAGCTCCGACCATTCTTTGGGCGGCGAATCTGATAGTAGAGGACGACCCGGGCCTGCAGGGCACAGCGAGGCGGCGCCTCGTTTTCGGTCACGTCGAACGCAATTTCGGACGGTGATTTGAAACTGCCATCCGAATTGGCGAGGTCGATTTTTGTAACCCGAAGGGTCGTTTCCGGGCGAACGCCATTCCACTTCGTCGGGTCAAGCTTCGCGGTTAGGGCTATCAGTGTGTTTCCCGCAACGTCGAGGTTCCGCTCGCTTTCACGATATATCCTTAGTTCCTCAGGCACGATGTCCGCGCCAAGTTTCACATATTGCTGATTGATCGAGGCGGTTGTCGTGCGGGTGTTGCTCAGCGAACCTTGCAGTCCAGCGGAGGACCCGGCGACATCCGTGACTACGCTCGAAACGGGTGTCCCCGCAGTGGTAGTCGCCGTCGTGTCCGATCCGGTCTTCCCGAGATTGGCGGTTGCTGCAGCGGTCGTGGCGTTCGTGATCTGCTCGATGTTGAGGACCTGATTGTCCGTCGCGATGATGCTGTATCCATCGAATGCGAAGTTCAACGGGCGCACGTCGATCCACGTCCAGACGAGCCGATCGCCGGGCATCGAGTCCCAGCCCTTTGTGACATTGGCGACCAGGGTTCGCTTGTAGGTCCCCTCGGTTGTCAGAGCCCCTTCAATGGGCTCTGACTTACCCTTGAGCGGCTTTGAAAGCGCATCGCGAATGTCTTCGGGCTTCGCGCCCGCGTCCGTCATCGCAGCGATGAGCGCGGCCTGGCCGCGATCGGACAAATCCTTCAGGGTCGCGTCAGGATTAGCGGGTGACGCCGTCGCGAAGCTGTAGACCGAAACCGAGGGTTTGCTCCATTCCTTGAAGGAGGAGCCCGCTGGATTGGAGATCTTGTCCAAAAACACGGGAGGACTGTAGTCGCTCCACCTGTAGTTTTCCGGATGAGTGCAGCCAGCCAGAAGCAGGCCAGTGACAGCGGATGCCCCTATAGCGCGTGCGTTCACTGGACGGTGCACCGGGTCATCGGGAAGGAGCCACCGTACTTGCAATCTCCAGCAGTCCCTGCGTTCGTGGCGTTTATGAGCCGCGCTCGCGTAATCTTGGCACCGGAACTGAGGTCGACACAGGGTTGATCGGGAAACCACCGAATAAATGTGGTTGCCTGCCCCCAGTCCGACGTCAGTACCAGAACCTTGTCGCCGCTACCGAGTCTAGCCATGTTGTATTCCCCCTCGCTGCGAAAACGTCGATGAAGATTACATGAAGGATCTAGAGTCGCAATACTTTACCCTCTACTAATTTCATTTTCGATTATTATTCTGAGATATCGGTATCGGTGCCTACTGAAGGGATCAAGGCGAGTGGTCGACCGTCAGGGGGGGGGGCGTCACGATGTTGAGCGAAATCAACTCCTACAGCCCACGTGCAATCCGTGCGAAGGACGGCCGTTAGAGTTTTCCCGCTTCGAAAAGACAAACTTCGACCTTCCGCGCCTGCCAACGGTCATTTTCGTTTTGCACTTCGACGGCTCCACGCCGGAATTCTCCCAACCCGCGGCGGTAGGCGTCGGACGAGGGCCGCCACATATGCGTGGCCCGTTGCGGGCGAACGGCAGGATGGTCGAGCTCAATCGCGTCCATGAATTGGTGCGGTGGTTAGGTCTGACGCTTGTCGGGCGCTTGTGAATTCTGCCAGAGGTATCCGATGAACGACAACTATCTCCAGCGTCGGCATTGGTATGTTGATCACCTGTCGCGGGTCACGGTAACCGAGGATTTACTTCGCACTGACCCGCGGTCGAAGGTCGTGCTCGCAGAGGCTGGCATGGGCAAATCAACGCTGCTCGAGCAGCTGAGCGGGATGCCGAACTATGCGTTCTGCGCGGCCCGGAAGCTGACCCTCGCTCCCGATCCGAGCCAAATCCTTGGCGACGCCGATACGATCGTGATCGATGCGCTGGACGAAGTTTCTGCGCGGTGGGAAGCCGCTCGATAACGATGACGCCTGGCAAAATCGCTATATCGACGGCGAAAATGAGAAAGCTCCGGAACTGCACTTCTGGCTTGGCGCCGTGCCGGAGGACGTGAAGTTAGCGCGGCGTCCGGCAGCTGCGCTCTGGATCACTCGTTGTACGTCCCGGCCGCGATCCTCGGGAACTCCGAAGCATCCGACTGTTCCCGTTTGAATAGGAGTAGTTAATTCATCCGCGAGCATCCCTGCTATGGATTTCTCAGACGGTAACGAAATGATGCACGACAGCTTTTGGGGACTTCGCCGATCGTCCAGTTTGACCGACGCGACGGCAGCTTCCGTCAGGAACCAGACGTTCAGCGCGGAGGGAGCGAACGACTGGCATTGGTCGGCTGCCGCCGGAAGAGAACGCCGCATTATGGGACATTTCTGCCGTTCGGCCCCGTGCTTGGAACGTCTGAATACGGCAACACGGGTCATTCGTGGGCCCACCTACTCATCGGGCAACACGGGCGACGACTTCGGAATGCCGAAGTTAGGGGTGAGCGGGACCGGATAGTGCAGGTCGGCGATACGGCCCCGCGCGACCATCAGTAGATGTTTTTATTTTGTTCCATGCGCAAAAGCTGATAAAATGACGTCATGAAGCCGACCGAACTTCGTCAGCGTGTTGAGCGCTACACCCGCGGGGACTGCCGCGTGGAGGATCTCGACCGGATCTTCCTAGGCCTTCGCAACCGCTGCCATGGCCTGACCTCGATACGGGAGATCGGCGACTTCGTCGCCCATCGCGACCAGCGTGACAAGGGGCCGGTCACCGAGACGGTGCGGAACATCCACCTGAGCCTCGACTCCTGGCTGCATCAGGCTGAAGGCCGCTTTCCCGATCTCGCCAAGGTCAAGCGGATCTGCGCCGCCAACCTGCGCACGGCTACCGACGCGCAGCTCGATGCCCGCCTCGGTCTGAAACGGGATGTCGTGAAGTCCGTCCTCGCCCAAGCGATCAAGAAGATGGAGGCCGACCGCTTCGAGAAAGTGACGAAGCGGGAGCAGGCAGTCTTCAACTACCTCGCGGGGGCGTTCATTTGGAACCCGGCGCTCACCGACGACCAGGTCGGCGAGGATCTCGCATCACTGCTCACGAAGGCAGGCGCCCTTCTCCCTCAGGAACGGGCAGCCTTTGACGCAAACGATACATTCCTCGCGCTCTACGTCACAGCGCTCATGCACGATTCCGCCGTCGTGATGGATGACGGGTCACGCTTCGATCTGCTCGCGGGGTTCGACAACCACGAGAAGCGGATCGAGGTGAAAGCGCGCATAGAGCTGGCCGGATGGGGCAAGCGGGTAACCGCCCCGGTCTGCATCTTCTGGACGAGGCTGATCGGGACCGACCATTGCTCGGACGAGCTCGCAGCCGCGCCGGGTAAATGGAACGGGGCGATCGAGATCGATGGATCGGGTCGTCTCGCCGGGTTCGCATGACGGCTCGCCCAAGTGGTCGATGCGGCACCTATGCTCTCGGACGATAGCGCTACGCCCCTTGTCCAATTAGAAAAAATGGAGCTTAGATCTTTACGCTTGCAATCAACGACTTGGACGCCATACCATTAAGCAAATATATTCATGGAGAATTTCGTGGCTCGCCGGGTATTTTTCAGCTTCCATTTCGATAATGATTACTGGCGGACGCAGCAGGTCAGGAACATGGGTGCGCTCGAGGGGCAGTCTTTGTGCACCCCGAACGCCTGGGAGGAGGTCAAGCGCAAGGGCAAGGCCTCCATCGAGCAGTGGATCGCCGACAACATGCACGGCAAAAGCTGCGTGGTCGTCCTGGTCGGGTCTCAAACCGCGAGCCGCCCCTGGGTCCAGCATGAGATCATCAAGGCTTGGAACGACAAGAGGGGTGTGGTCGGCATCCGCGTCAACAAGCTGCTCGACCGCGATAGCCAGACATCCGTCGCGGGGGCCAATCCCTTCGAAGGGATCACCTTCAATTCCGGCAAGAAGCTATCCGACGTCGTCCAGCTAATCACGCCGATCGGAAATGACAGCAAGGCGGTTTACGCCTCCATCTCCGGCGGCATTGAGAAGTGGATCGAGGACGCGATCGCAATCCGCGGCCGCAACTGACCAGCGCAGAAGGGGGTAAGATGGCAGTTGCGGCGTCGACCAAGCGATTCCTGAAGGACTATCCCGAGGCATTGATCGGAGGAGCCGGCGCCGTTTTCGTCGGTGCCGGCGTCTCGATGGGGGCGGGCTATCCCTCTTGGGCGTCCCTTCTGACCGAAGTTGGCGAGGAGCTCGGGGTGAAGTCCGGTGAGCTTCACGACCTGGCTGCGCTCGCCCAATGGAGCATTCAGGAGAACGGATCCGCGACTCAGGTCAGGAACGTCATCAAGGAACAGATCGGCGTCGAGCATGCGGTTCCAAAGACGCTGGAGATCATTGCCCGCCTGCCGGTCAAGTTCATCTGGACCACCAACTACGACAGGCTGGTCGAGCGCGCGTTCGGCGGCGTGAACCGGCCGATCGACACCGTGTCCGGTGCTGCCGACCTCGCCCTGCGCGCAACGCCGGGCGCCACCCGACTCTTCAAGATGCACGGCTCGGTCGAGCGGCTGGACGACGTCGTCATCTCCACCGACGACTACGAACTGTATCGTTCGAAGCGAGGCGCCTTCCTGCCACTGCTGCAGGCGCACCTCTCCAGCATGTCCATGCTCTTTCTTGGTATCAGTTTTACCGATCCGAACATCCGGCATGTGCTGTCCCTCATCCGCGAGAGCTTCACGTCAGAACCGCCTGAGCACTTCGCCATCGTCCGCCCGCCGCAGCGGGATGACTACAAGACGGACGCGGAGTTCGAGGCGCGCAGCACCCAGCACAAGCTCTGGAGCCGTGACCTAAAGCGCTATGGCCTCGTCGTGGTCGAGATCGACGACTATGCCGAGGTGCCGGAGCTTCTGCGGCAGGTAGAACGACGCGTGGCAGCGCGCCGGGTGTGGGTGAGCGGGAGCTGGCCCCCCGAGGCCGGTGACGAGATCGCGAAGGTCTACAGTGTTGCGCAGGCCATCGGCCGACTCGTGGGCGATCGCAACCGTGACCTCGTCAGCGGAGCGGGACTCGTCGTGGGGTCCGCCTCGATCGCCGGATTTCTCGATGCACTGCGGTCGAGCGGCGGTTGGGATCTCGAGCGGCGCCTCATCGCACGTCCTTTCCCGCAGCCGATACCGGGCGCAGCGTCGGACAGGGCCCAATGGGCGGCACTTCGTGCGGAATTGGCCAGAATCGCGGGCGTCGTCGTCTTCGTCGGCGGCATGAAGATCGATCCATCGTCCAGCACGCCGGTGATCGCGGGCGGCGTCCTCGACGAGTTCGAAGTTGCCAAGGCCGCCGACTGCTTCGTGATCCCCATCGGCTCAACCGGCGGAGCGGCGGCTCAGATCTCCGACAGTCTGATCGGGTCCGCCATAGATGCTTCAGGACACAACGCACTGCGTCCTACGGACGACGAGCTGAAGGAGCTCGCCCGCGCCGACATCACGGTCGAAGAGATCGCGAAGCTGGTGGCCGAGATACTAACGCGCATCGACAGGCGGGTCTGAAATTAGATGGCAGAATACATCACGCGCGAAGAGCTCCGTAGCTACGCGGCCGAAATGGGAACAGTTGAAACAGCAAGGGTCCGGAAGGCCGCTGCTTCAAGGTCGCTCGCAGGCTCCACATTCCTCTCCCACTCAAGCAAGGACGATGATCTGGTCGCCGGGGCGATCCGGGTTCTCGAGAACCATGGCGCCAAAGTCTACGTCGATGAGATCGATCCGGAGATGCCTCCGTACACGAGCGAAAAGACCGCTGCGCTCCTGAAAACCCGAATTCGCGACACGAGCCGGTTCGTGCTTCTCGCCAGCAAAAACAGCAAGGAGAGCAAATGGGTGCCATGGGAGTTGGGCATCGCCGATGGCATGAAAGGCACTCCGAAGATCGCACTCTTTCCAGCATCGGACTCCAGCTATGACAAAGCGTGGGCGTCATGGGAGTACCTCGGTCTCTATGACCGGATCGTCTGGGGAAAGCTCGAAGGCTATCAGAAGGAAGTGTGGATGGTGATCGACGAGAATAACAATACCGGCACCGAACTGAGGAAGTGGCTTACCGGCTACTGATCCTCACTCAGCCCAGACGACGAGTGAGGCTCGGGATCCCCAATCTTCAACATCTCGATCGAGGATCTTGCATGTTTCGAGGTTTCGAACTTTCCGTGAAGGAAGATTTTTTAAGTATATACAAGGCAATAGGCGAATCGCAGCACGAGGAGAATAAGCGGCTGGTCGACGAATGCTTAGATCGGTTCCGCGATGGATCAGGCGACCTGCTCGCTGCAAAGATGACTGCTGAATGGTTTCCCGAGATCGACGCGCAGGTCTTTATCTCGCATGCCCACAAGGACAGCGCGTTGGCGCTTGGCCTAGCAGGCCATCTTCATAAAGAATTCGGGCTCAAGTCGTTCGTTGATTCTGCGGTATGGGGCTATTCGGACGATCTTCTGCGCATTCTCGATGACGCCTTCTGCTACAATGAGACCTCGGGGACCTATAGCTACGCGAAACGGAACCGTTCAACGTCGCACGTGCACATGATGCTCTCGGTCGCGCTGTCCCGGATGATCGACCGATGCGAGTGCATCATCTTCATCAACACGCCGCAGTCGATAACTTCGCGCGACTATATCAAGGGCGATAAGACGGACTCGCCTTGGATCTATTCTGAAATCGCGATGACTCGCCTGATCAAGAAGCGGTCACGCGAGGACCATAGGGGCATCGGATCGGTCCTTGCAACTGAGAGCCTGGGCACCGACACGCGCCTGAGGGTGCGCTACGATGTTGATCTGGACCATCTGAGCAAGTTGGACGGGGAAACCTACGGTAAGTGGACCATCCTGTCGAATGGCAGAGCCGGTGCCACCGCCCTCGATACGCTCTACGATCTGGTGCCGCCGTCACCGATAGAATGAATCTCGAAGAGCTCTTCGTGATGGGATCTCACGGCTGTCCGCTTCGGAAGTGCCCGGCGGCAGCTTCTGTCAGAAGCGGACTTCTGAGGTGGCTGAGCTGAACGACTGGGTTTAGGTCGGGAGCGGTCGGAGATTTCAAGCGATGCAGAATGTTAATTGCGCCAGTGTCGCCGTCCAAATCGTCATCTTGCAGAGCGAGAGGCCGCACACCAATCGAACCAAACTTGCGTAATGCTCGGTACGCACCAGTGCTGCCCATAAAGTGGCTTATTTTCAACAGCTTACGGTGAATTTCCAAAAGCTGTTCGGAAACATTTTGCGTCCTGGG
>NZ_BCTX01000075.1 GCF_001590985.1 Novosphingobium naphthalenivorans NBRC 102051 | reverse complement strand
AAGCCAACAAGCCCCTCTCAACTTCGGCTAGGCGGATCCTTCGACAAGCTCAGGACCGCCAAGCCTGCGTATCTCTCCCCTGAAGGAGAGAGAGCAAAAACAAGCTACGCTTACCAAGCTTTGGCATGAAACGAGCTTAAGGATTGAGAGTGTTGCACGTCCCGATTTGGGACCGGTCAATAAATCGACAGTCACGGCTAACGCAATGTTCACCCTTTTTTCGGATTACGGACACCGGATTTTGCCAGCCGTCCCTTCGCGCCTGCGGGTGCCCTGAGTGTGTGGAGGCGGTTGGTGCAGACAAAGGTGTGTTCATGCCGCGATATCGTTTTGCCCGGATTCTGGCCGGTTGCGCGCTGGCCAGTGCCACTCTGACAGGGTGCATGGGCTCGGCGTCCGGGCCGGAACTGCCCCCGGCTTCGTTCGTCGCGATGCAGGAAGGGCCCGGCGAGGAATACGTCATCGGCCCGCTCGACACGCTAACCATTTTCGTTTGGCGTAATCCGGAGCTCGGCGCGAAAGTGCAGGTGCGCCCCGACGGCCGCATCACCACGCCGCTGATCACCGA
Source organism: Novosphingobium naphthalenivorans NBRC 102051 (assembly GCF_001590985.1). Classification (GTDB taxonomy): domain Bacteria; phylum Pseudomonadota; class Alphaproteobacteria; order Sphingomonadales; family Sphingomonadaceae; genus Novosphingobium; species Novosphingobium naphthalenivorans. The sequence goes on along the minus strand of NZ_BCTX01000075.1, from coordinate 21,947 downwards.
CATGCCGGCCGTGGGCAAGACTCCCTCGATGCTGGCCGAGGACATCCGCCTCCAGCTCTCGCAATATATCGAGGACCCGCTGGTCTCGGTGATCGTCGACAATTTCTCGGGCACGTTCAGCCAGCAGATCCGCGTGGTCGGCGCGACGGAAAAGCCCGCCTCGATCCCCTACCGCGCCAACATGACCGTGCTCGATGCGATGATCGCCGTGGGCGGCCTGTCGGAATACGCGGCGGGCAACAAGGCGCGCCTGATCCGCTTCGACAAGACCAGCGGCAAGCAGAAGGAATACCAGCTGCGCCTGGGCGACTTGCTCAAGAAGGGCGACAGCAAGGCGAACGTCATGCTGAAGCCGGGCGACGTCATCATCATCCCCGAAAGCATGTTCTGAGGAGCGGGGCGGCGCGATGAACAGCCTTTACGAAGAACTGCTCTCGGCGATCCACAGCGTCTGGACCCGGCGCTGGATCGCGCTGGGACTGGCCTGGGTGATCTGCCTGCTGGGCTGGTTCGTGGTCGCCCTGATCCCCAACAGCTACGAATCGCAGGCGCGGATATTCATCCAGCTCGACGATGCGCTGGCCGAACAGGTGGGCATCGGCGTTGCCGACAAGAAGCGTGACATCGAACGCATTCGCCAGACGCTGACAAGCGCGGTGAATCTGGAAAAGGTGGTTCGCGGCACGCGCCTTGGCGACACGATCGAATCGCCCAAGCAGATGGAAGCCGCCGTGCTGCGCCTGGCCGACAACGTGAAGATCGTCAGCCAGCAGGACAATCTGTTCCAGATCACGGCGACGGCCAATTATTCCTCGTTCTCCGATTCCGAGAACGCCAAGCTGGCGCAGGCCGTGGCGCAGAAGCTGATCGACATTTTCCGCGAGGAAAACCTCTCGGGTGATCGCGGCGAAATGGTCGAGACGCTGGAATTCGTGAACCAGCAGCTGCGCCAGCGCGAAAAGCAGCTGGAATCGGCCGAGCAGAAGCGCACTACGTTCGAGGCGGAACATCCAGAGCTGGCCCAGGGCGGCGCGGCGGTGGTGCAGCGTCTCGAAACCTCGCGCTCGTCGCTGCGCGATGTCGAGGCCGATCTGGCTGCGGCGCAGAGCGCGCTGGCCGCGATCGACGGGCAGCTCGCCGGAACCCCGCGCACGATCGCGGGGGCTGGCGGCGGCGCTCAGGCGGCGCTGGCCAAGGCCCAGTCCGATCTGGCCGGCATGAAGGCGCGGGGCCTGACCGACAGCCATCCCGACGTGATCGCCGCCCGCAACCAGATTGCCGCGCTGAAAGGCCCGGCGGCGCAGGAAGCGGCAAGCGGCGGAGGCACGATCAACCCGGCCTACAGCTCGCTCCAGTCGATTCGCGCCGAGCGGCAGGCCAATGTTCAGGCGCTCGAATCGCGCAAGGCGGCGCTGCAGTCGGACGTGTCCTCGCTGATGGCCTCGGCGATCAAGGACCCCGAACTCGCCACCGAGGCGCAGCGCATCAACCGCGATTACGACGTGCTGCGCCAGCAGTACGACAAGCTTTTGCAGGACCGCGAGGAATTGAAGCTGCGCGGTGAAGTGAAGACCGAGCGCGAGGCGGTGAAGTTCGAAGTGGTCGATCCGCCGACGACGCCGCGCTCGCCGGTCGCGCCCAACCGTCCGGTGCTGCTGCTGGGCGTGCTGATGGCCGGTATTGGTGGCGGCTGCGCCGGGGCTTTCGCGCTCAGCCGGGTGCGGTCGGTGTTCACGACCACGTCCGGGCTGGAGCGTGTGACCGGAATGCCGGTGCTCGGCGCGATCTCGCTGAATCTGACGGACAGCGCGCGGGCTCTGCGCCGCAAGCGGCTGAAGTACTTCTATGCCGCCGGTGCGGCGCTTTGCGGGCTGTGTTTCGTGCTGCTCGCCGTGGAATTCGTCCAGCGCGGAATGGTGGCGTGAGGGAACCGGACATGACCGACCAGAGCAAGATCCCCATGCCCGAAGGCACTGGCGCCCCGCTGAAACCCGGCGAATCGCTGATCGAGCGCGCGGCCGGGCGCTTCGGCCTGAACAGCTTCATTGCCCATCCCGCCCCGCTTCCGCCCAAGGCGCAGGCCTTGGCGCGGGCCGAAGTTCAGGCGGCCAGGGCTGCGCAGAGCGAGGTTGCCGCCGTGCAGCCCGGTCTGCCGGTTCAGGCGGCTGCCGCTGCTCCAGCTGTCGCTTCGGCTCCGGCTGTAGCCCCGGCCCCGGCTGTCGCCCCGGCTCCGGCTCCGGTGGAATTCCATGGCGTCCACCATCACGTGGACCGCGAGCACTTGCGCGAACAGGGGCTGATCGTTCCCGAAGGGGCCGTGACCGCGCTTCTGGAAGAGTTCCGCATCGTCAAGCGCCAGATCCTCGTCCAGGCAGCGGACTTGCGCCGCCAGAAGGCCGGTTCGATCGCGCAGCGGGTGCTGATCGGCTCGCCGCTGCCGGGTGAGGGCAAGACCTATTGCGCGCTCAACCTCGCGCTTTCGATCGCGGCGGAAAAGGACAGCGAGGTCCTGCTCGTCGATGCCGACTTCGCCAAGCCCTCGATCCTTTCGGCGCTCGGAATGCCGGGCGGGCCCGGCCTGATGGACGCGCTGATGGACGAGAACATCGATGTCACCGAATGCGTGCTCGGCACGGACATTCCGGGGCTCTGGGTCCTGCCGGCAGGCGATGCTACCAACCACGACAGCGAGTACCTTTCCAGCGCGCGGACCGCAGGGGTGCTGGACCGCCTGACCGAAGGCGCTCCGCATCGCATCATCATTTTCGATTCCCCGCCCGCGCTGGCGGCATCGCCCGCGGCGGAGCTGGCGAAATATGTCGGGCAAGTGCTGGTGATCGTGCGCGCCGACCGGACCGGGCAGGGCGCATTGGAGGATGCGATCTCGCTCCTCGACGCCTGCCCGAACGTGCAGCTCCTGCTCAACGGCGCGCAGTTCAGCCCGAGCGGGCGCCGGTTCGGCTCCTACTACGGATACAAGGGATGACTGGGGTGCGGCAGTCATTACCCATAGGGGCATCGTTCAGGCGGCTTTCCGCAAGCGCATCGCTCTGCGCGCTGGCCGTTATTGCCGTGCCCTGCGCGGTGCAGGCCCAGTCCATCGGATACGATAGCACCGGTGGCAGCGCGGGCAGCAGCATGGGCGGCGGCGATCAGGGCGAAGCGCCGGTTTACCGGCCGGGCAAGTCCGGAAAGAAGGCGGGCAAGGGCAGCAAGCGGCTTGAAGTGAAGCCCTATATCGAGGTCGACCAGATCGTGAATGCCGAGCTTTCGCCCGGCAACGATGTCCTGACCTATACCCAGGTGGCGGCCGGGCTCGACGCGGGCATCGCCGGGCGCAACAATGCCGCATCGCTGTCTGTCCGCTACGAGCGGCAGTTCGGCTGGGGCAAGAAGGCGCGCGATGGCGATGCGATCAGCGGGATCGTGCGCGGCTATACAACCGTGGTTCCCGGCGTGACGCTGGAGGCGGGCGGCCTGGCGACCCGTGCCTCGGTGGGCGGCACCGGATCTTCCGTGGTTTCGGACAAGACCCGGACCAATATTTATTCGGTCTATGGCGGTCCCTCAGTGGCGACGCGCGCGGGGGCGGTGAACGTCACGGCCAATTACCGCGCGGGTTTCACCAAGGTCGACGGATCGAGCAACTATGTGACCAGCGCCGGCACGGCCGCGGCCGACACCTTCGACAAGAGCGTGACCCAGGTCGCCGATGTCGAGGCGGGCGTGGCGCCGGGCGACGTGCTGCCGGTGGGCCTCGCCGTGGGCGGCACTTTCTATCAGGAAGACATCTCCAACCTCGACCAGCGCGTGCGCGACATGCAGGCGCGGGCGATGGTGACAGTGCCGCTCAGCCGCACGGTGCAGGCCGTGGGCAGCATCGGCTACGAGGACGTCGAGATCTCCAGCCGCGATGCCGTGCGCGATGCCGACGGCAACCCGGTGATCGGCTCCGATGGCCGCTATGTCACCGACAAGAGCGCCCCGCGCGTGCTGGCCTATGACGTCAGCGGGCTGACCTGGGATGTCGCGGTGATGTGGCGCCCCAGCCGCCGCACGTCGCTCTCCGCGCATGTCGGCCGCCGCTATGGCTCGACCAGCTTCGGCGGGACGCTGTCCTACGCGCCGGACGACCGCAGCCAGCTCAGCGTGGCGGTCTATGACAACATCGCCGGTTTCGGCGGCCAGCTCAATCGTCTGATCGACAAGCTGCCTGACGACTTCGAGGCCGTGCGCGATCCGGTGACGGGCGAACTGACGGGCTGCGTCTCCTCGCTCGACGGCAGCAACTGCCTGTCCGGCGCGCTGGCCTCGCTGCGCTCCTCGACGTTCCGCGCGCGCGGCGTTGCGGCGAGCTATTCGGTGAAGCTGGGCGGGCTCAATGCCGGTCTCGGGCTCGGTTATGACCGCCGCAAGTTCATCGCCGCACAAGGGACCGTGCTGGCTTCGGCGAACGGCCTGGTCGACGAGACGTACTGGCTTGCCGCCTATCTGAGCGGGCGGCTCGGCCGCGACGCCGGCTGGTCGGCCAATGCCTATGCCAACTGGCTGTCGAGCACCGATCCGCTGTTCGCCGATGCCAATACTTATGGCGCTTCCGCCAGCTATTTCCGCCTTCTGACCCGGCGTCTGCGGGCGAGCCTGGCGGTCGGGATTGACGGGACAACCCGCAAGGATCCCGCGATCGACGATATCTGGACGGCTTCGGCGCTGGCCGGCCTGCGCTACAATTTCTGAGTCCCAGGGAAGGACCAACGATGTTCGACGACTTCTACGGGCTTCAGGCAAAGCCCTTCCAGCTGACCCCGGACCCGGAGTTCTATTTCGAGAGCCTGACGCACCGCAAGGCGCTGTCCTATCTCGGCTATGGCCTGGCGCAGGCCGAAGGCTTCGTGGTGATCACTGGCGAGGTCGGCGCGGGCAAGTCGACGCTGGTCGCCTATCTGATGGCGACGATCGATCCTTCGCGCATGACGGTGGCCAATGTCGTGACCAGCGCGCTTGACGGGGAAGCGATCGTCCATGTCGTGGCGCAGGCGTTCGGCCTGCCGGTGGCGGGGCATGACAAGGCCTCGGCGCTCGGCGCGATCGAGGCTTTCCTGCACGCCGAAGCGCGTCTGGGCCGCCGCTGCCTGCTCATCATCGACGAGGCGCAGAACCTGGCCGTCGGTGCGCTGGAAGAGCTGCGGATGCTCTCGAACTTCCAGCTCGGCTCGCATCCGCTGCTGCAGACGCTCTTGCTCGGCCAGCCGGAATTCCGCGACACGCTGATGCACAGCGATCAGCTTGAGCAGCTGCGCCAGCGCGTGATCGCCACGCACCACCTCGGGCCGATGGAGCGCGAGGAAGTACAGGCCTATATCGAGCATCGCCTCCTGCGCGCGGGCTGGAAAGGCAATCCCGGCTTCGATCCCGCGGTCTTCGCCGCGATCTACGAAGCCACCGGCGGCATTCCGCGCCGGATCAACCAGATCGTCAGCCGCCTGCTGCTGCTGGGCGCGGTGGATCAGCGCACCAGCATCGACAGTGCCATGCTCCATCAGGTGCTCGGCGAGATGAGCGACGATGGCTCGCTGGCACTGGTGACGCAGAAGCCGCAGGCGGAAGCGGCCCCGGCGGCCCCGGCGGCCGTGGAGCAGCCGGCTGGCACCGGAGCGCCGTCTGCCTCGCCGGTTCCGCTGGCCGGGATCGATGCCGCTGCCGCAACCGCGCTGATCGAGAAGGCGCTGGCCGATCGCGACGCGCGGATCCGGGAACTGGAGCAGGCCGTGCTCGAACTCGCCGCCGCCGCGCAGGCGCACGAGGCGGCCGGAGCGCAGCAGCAGGACAGCCACGCGCGGGTCGATGACCTGGAGGCGCGTCTGGCCGAAGCGAGCGATCACGCCGCCAAGCTGGAGGCCCGTCTCGACGAGCAGCAGCGCACGCTGCGCCATACGCTGACGATGCTGATCGAATGGATCGAAAGCGGCGACGGACAGCGCGAAGCCGCCTGACCGTTCCGCCGGGAGGTGCTCCGATGAATACCCGCCATGAGCCGGTGAACGGGCTTTCGGTCGATGTTGAGGACTGGTTCCAGGTCGGCGCCTTCGAAACCGTGATCGACCGCGAGAGCTGGGGCACGCTGACCGACCGCGTGGAACGCAATTGCGCGGAAATTCTCCGGCTTTTCTCTGAGGCCGGGGTGAAAGGCACTTTCTTCACGCTCGGCTGGATCGCCGAGCGGCACCCGGAGATGATGCGCCGGATCGCCGCCGAGGGGCACGAGATCGCCAGCCACGGCTGGGACCACGAGCGTGTGTTCCGGCTTGGCGCCGAAGGCTTTGCGCAGGACATCGCCCGCGCCCGCAAGGCAATCGAGGATGCCTGCGGGGTCGCGGTGAAAGGCTATCGCGCGCCCAGTTTCTCGATCGATGCGCGCACCCCCTGGGCCTTCGAAGTCTTGGCCGAACAGGGCTATGCCTACAGTTCCAGCGTCGCGCCGATCGTGCATGACCATTACGGCTGGCGCGAGGCGCCGCGCTTCGCGTTCCATCCGCTGGCGGGCAGCGATTTCGTCGAAATTCCCGTGACGACCGCGCATTTCGCCGGGCGGCGTCTGGCGGCGGGCGGCGGCGGCTTCTTTCGCGTGCTGCCTTATGGCTTCTCGCGCTGGGCGATCCGGCAGGTCAATGGCGAGGACCGGCGCCCGGCGGTGTTCTATTTCCACCCGTGGGAAATCGATCCCGGCCAGCCGCGCGTGGCCCATGCGCCGCTGCGCTCGCGGCTGCGGCACTATACCAATCTCGGCGTGATGGAGAGCAAGCTGGTCCGCCTGATCGGTGATTTCCGCTGGGGCCGCATGGACGAACTCGCCGCACGCGAAGCGGCGCGGGCGGAGGCATTGGCGGCATGAATGCACCGTTTCCCCTGACCCGCAGCTCGGTGCGCATCGCGGCGCTGCACGATCCGAACGAGATCGCGCGGATCGAGGCTTACGTGGCCCGCCATCCGCAGGGCACGCCGTTCCACCGCCCGGCCTGGTTCCTGTCGGTCGCCCGCGCGACCGGCAACGCGGCCCATGCGCTGGTGAAGACCCGCCAGGGCGAGATCGTTGCGTTCCTGCCCTTCGATGCCATCCATTCGCCGGTGTTCGGGCGTGTGCTGGCCTCCACCGGCTTTGCCGTCGGCGGCGGGCTGCTGGCCAACGAAGACGTCGATCCGCAGGGCATGTTCGCGGCCGCCGAAGAACTGGCGCGGCGCCTGTCCTGCCCGACCATCGAACTGCGCGGCGGCCCGCTGCCGCAGGAGCAGGGCGGCTGGGCGCTCAAGACCGAATCGCACTGCAACTTCGCCCGTCCGCTCGCCGCCGATGACGAAGCGCAGCTGCTCGACATTCCGCGCAAGCAGCGCGCCGAAGTGCGCAAGGCGTTGGCCAACGACCTGACAATCGAAGTGGGCACGGCCGAGGCCGACCGGCAGGCGCATTACGCAGTCTTCTGCGAAAGCTACCGCAATCTCGGCACGCCGGTGTTCCCGCGCGCGCTGCTCGACAGCGTGGTCGATGCTTTCGGCGATCAGGCGGACATCCTGACCGTGCGGCACGAGGGCAAGCCGGTGGCGAGCGTCATCAGCGTCTATCACGGCGGCGCGGTCATGCCCTATTGGGGCGGCGGCACTTGGGATGCGCGGCGGCTGCGGGCCAATGACCGGATGTATTACGAACTGATGCTCCATGCCCGGCGGCGGGGTTGCACCACGTTCGACTTCGGCCGTTCCAAGACGAACAGCGGCGCCTATCACTTCAAGCGCAACTGGGGCTTCGAGCCCGAACCGCTGACTTATGCCACGTGGACGCGGCCGGGCACGGCCAAGCGCGAGGCGGACCCCGCCAGCGCCAAGCTCTCGCTCCAGATCAAGCTGTGGCAGCGCCTGCCGCTGGCGGTCGCCAATCGTCTCGGGCCGCTGATCGCGCGCGGGATCGGCTGATGGGCGAGATCCTGTTTCTGGCCCACCGCATCCCGTTCCCCCCGGACCGGGGCGACAAGATCCGCTCGCACCATGTGCTGAAAGCGCTGGCGCGGCTGGCGCCGGTCCATGTCGCGACGTTCGCGGACGACGAGCAGGATCACCGCTTCGAGGCCGATCTGGCCGCGCTGGCCGCCAGCTATTGCCTCGTCCGCCGCCGCAAGCCGTTGCCCGTGGCGGGGATCGAGGCGCTGGCGACAGGCAAGCCGCTGAGCCTTGCCGCCTTTCACGACAATCGCCTCGAACGCTATGTTCGCGACGTGCTGGCAAAGCGTGACATCAGCGTGATCTATATCTTTTCCGGGCAGATGGCGCAGTACGTGCCGAATGGCTTCCGGGGGCGGGTGGTCGCCGATCTGGTCGATGTCGATTCCGCCAAGTTCGAGGCTTATGCCGCCAAGAGCCACGGTATCCGTTCGTGGATGGAGCGCCGCGAAGGGCACTTGCTGCAGGCCGAGGAAGCGCGGATCGCCGGGGCGAGCGACGTGACGCTGCTGATCAGCAAGGCCGAAGCGGCGCTGCTCCACGCGCGCCTGCCCGATCCGGCCGCGCGGGTCTGCGCCATGGGCAATGGCATGGACAGCGCCTATTTCGATCCCGCACGGACCGAACCCGAACCGCGCATGACGGCCAGCGGCGCGCCGCGGCTGATCTTTACCGGCCAGATGGACTACGCTCCCAATATCGAGGCGGTTACGCGCGCGATCGACCGGATCATGCCGCTGGTGCGTGCAGCTTGCCCGCAGGCGAGCCTCCACGTGGTCGGCCGCAATCCTCCGCCCGCGCTTCAGGCGCGCGGGGGACGTGACGGCATCGAGGTCTGGGGCAGGGTGGAGGATGTCCGGCCCTGGCTGGCCGGGGCCGATATTGCGCTTGTTCCCCTCGAAATTGCGCGCGGCGTGCAGAACAAGGTGCTCGAAGCCATGGCCATGGGGCTGCCGGTCGTCCTCTCGCCCGGCGCGGCCACCGGGATCGATGCGCAGGACGGGCGGGACTTCCAGGTTGCGCAAAGTGACGCGGAGCTGGCCGAAGCCGTCGTTGCCCTGGCGCGCGATCCGGTGCGGGCCAGGGCCATGGGCACGGCCGCGCGCGAGTGGATCGTTGGCCATGCCGCCTGGGATGCCGCCCTGGCGCAGCTTCCCGGCTATCTCGGTTTCGAAAGCAGCGGGAGCATGAGCGATGCCGCCTGAAATGCGTGCCGTCATGCACTCGATGGTCATGGCCGGGCAGCGGCTGTCGCCCGCCTGGCAAACCGCGCTGGTCCGGCTTGGGATGGTGTGGGCCGTATTGCTCGGGGTCTTCGCGCCCGACTGGGCGGCGATGGCGCGGCAATGGTGGGACATTTCGACGTATAACCACATCGTCCTGATCCCCGTGATCCTCGGCTGGCTGGTGTGGCAGCGCTGGCCGGAGCTGCAAAAGCTGGAGCCGGAAATCTGGTGGCCCGGCCTTGTGCTCTTCGCAGGTGCCGCCTTCCTCTGGCTGCTCGGCGCGATGTCGGGGCTCGACATTGCGCGGCAGGCGGCGGCGGTGGCGATGCTGGGCGCCGTGGTGCCGCTGCTGCTGGGCGTTCGCGTGGCGGCAGGGCTCGCTTTTCCGCTGGCCTACATGGTCTTCCTCATTCCCGTGGGCGAGGAACTGGAGAACATGCTGCAGATGGTCACGGCGGAGATCACCGTCGCCCTGACGCATCTGAGCGGGATTCCCGCTGCGATCGACGGCGTTTTCATCGACACGCCCGCGGGCCTCTTCGAAGTCGCCGAAGCCTGTTCGGGGGTGAAGTTTCTCATCGCCATGATCGCTTTCGGCGTGCTGGCGGCCAATGTCTGCTTCGTGAGCTGGCGCCGCCGCATGGCGCTGATGGCGGCCTGTCTGGTCGTGCCGATCGTGGCCAACGGCATCCGGGCTTGGGGCACGATCTATGCCGCGCAGTTCTTTGGCGTGGAAGTGGCGGCCGGGTTCGATCACATCGTCTATGGCTGGATATTCTTCGCGATCGTGCTCATTCTGGTGATCGCGGGCGCGTGGCGCTTTTTCGACCGTTCGCCCCATGCGCCGGTGATCGATGCGAAGGCACTGGCGGCATCGCCCTGGCTGGCCCGTCTCGAAATGCCGGCGATCGCGGGAGGGAAGGCTCTGGCCGTGCTCCTGCTGTTGCTCGTGGCCGTGCGGGGCTGGGCCTATGCGGCCGACACGCTTGCGGCGCCGTTGCCGCGGCAGATCGACTTGCCCGCCGTTCCGGGCTGGACCCGCGTCGATTACACGCCGCGCATCTGGTGGGAGCCGCGCGCCGAGGGGGCCGAGCACCGGCTGCTGGGGCGCTATCAGGACGGGCAGGGGCGGCAGGTCGATGTTTTCGTGGCGCTCTATTCGCGGCAGGGCGAAGGCCGTGAAGCCGGCGGCTTCGGGCAGGGCGCGCTGATGCCCGAAAGCCCGTGGGCCTGGCAGGCACCGGGGCCCGATTTCGGGGAAGGCCGGAGCGAACGCCTGCTGGGCGGCGGCACGGACAGGCGGCTGGCCGTGACCTGGTATCGCAACGGCGATCTGCTGTCCGGCAGCAATGCCCGGCTGAAACTGGCGGTCATGGCCAATCACTTGTCCTTCCATGTGCAGCCCACCATGATGCTGATCCTGTCGGCGCAAGACACCGCGCATGGTCCGGCCGAAGAGGCCATCCGCCGTTTCCGCGCATCCACAGGCCCGCTGGCACCGTGGATGGACCGCATGACCGGGCTTCGATAGAGTCCCGGTCCCATGTGCGGTATCGCCGGTATCTTTCATCTGGAAACGCCCAAGCCGGTCGATCCCGCAAGGGTCGAGGCGATGTGCGATGCGCTGGCGCACCGCGGGCCCGACGGCCACGGCATCTGGACCGCGCCGGGTGTGGGGCTGGGCCATCGCCGCCTGTCGATCATCGATCTTGCCGGGTCTCCGCAGCCGATGGCCTCGCTCGACGGCCGGGCGATGCTGGTCTTCAACGGCGAGATCTACAATTACCGCGAACTGCGGCAGGAACTGAAGGAGGCCGGCGCCAGCTTCCGCACCGATGGCGACAGCGAGGTGATCCTCGCGGCCTGGCAGCGCTGGGGGCCGGACTGCGTCAGCCGCCTGCACGGCATGTTCGCTTTCGCGATCTACGATCTGGATGCACGCACGCTGTTCCTCGCGCGCGACCGGCTGGGGGTGAAGCCGCTGTTCCTCGCGCCGCTCAGCGATGGCAGTCTGGCTTTCGGCTCCGAACTCAAAGCGCTGCTGGCGCACCCGCTGCTGAGGCGGGAGATCGATCCGCTGGCGGTCGAGGACTTTCTGGCCTGGGGCTATGTCCCCGATCACCGTTCGATCCTGAAAGGCGTGACGAAGCTGCCCGCGGGTCATTCGCTGCTGCTGCGCCATGGCGTGCCGATGCCGCGCCCCAGCCAGTGGTGGGATGTGTCCTTCGAACACCGCCACAAGGGCAAGGCGGCCGATCTGGAGGCCGAACTGCTGCATCTCCTGCGGCAGGCGGTGTCCTCGCGCATGGTGGCCGACGTGCCGCTCGGCGCGTTTCTTTCGGGCGGGGTCGATAGTTCCAGCGTCGTTGCGCTGATGGCGGAGGCCAGCGCCAATCCGGTCAGGACCTGTTCGATCGGGTTCGATGTCGCCGCGCTCGATGAAAGCGCTTACGCCACGCAAGTCGCGCAGCAGTATCACACCGATCATGCCTCGCGGCTGGTCTCGCCCGACGATTTTGAGGCGATCGATGTGCTGGCGGGCATGTTCGATGAACCTTTCGCCGATGCCTCGGCCTTGCCGACCTGGCGGGTGTGCCAGCTGGCGCGGGAATCGGTGACGGTCGCCTTGTCCGGCGACGGTGCCGACGAGGCACTGGCGGGTTATCGCCGTCACTTGTTCCAGTACAACGAGGACCGGGTGCGCTCGCTGCTGCCGCAGGGCCTGCGCGGTCCGGTGTTCGGGGCGCTGGGGGCGATCTATCCCAAGGCGGACTGGGCGCCCCGGCCGCTGCGCGCCAAGACGACGCTGCTGTCGCTGGCGGGGGATAGCGCGGAAGGCTATGCGCGGGCCCTGGCCGTGACGTCGCCGGAACTGCGCGAGGGGCTCTATTCCGATACCTTCCGGAGGCTGCGCGGCGATTACCGGGCGGAACAGCCGCTGTTTGACGTCATGCGCTCAGCGCCGGCACGCTCGGGGCTGGACCGGGCGCAGTATGCCGACCTCAAGGTCTGGCTTCCCGGCGATATCCTGACCAAAGTCGATCGCACCAGCATGGCAGTCAGCTTGGAATCGCGCGAACCGCTGCTCGATCACCGGCTGATCGAATTCGCCGCGGCCTTGCCGGAATCGATGCGGGTGCATGGCGGGCAGGGCAAGTGGCTGATGAAGCGCACCATGCGCCGGTTCCTGCCCGAGGATATCCTCTACCGGCCCAAGCAGGGTTTCGTGACGCCGATCGCGCAATGGTTCCGTGGCCCCCTGGCGCAGACCGCGCGGGACATCGCCGCGAGCAAGACGCTGGCCCGCACAGGCTGGTTCGACACGCGCAGGCTGACCATGCTGGTCGACGCGCATCTATCTGGAATTTCGGACAACTCCCGTCTGCTATGGCAATTGCTCATGCTGGAGAAGTCGCTTGCCGGGCTGGGGATCGGCTGAATGTGCGGATTTCCCGGCGCTGATGCGGCCGCGAAATTCAGTGTTTTTGGCAAATTAACGATACCGATTCTTAGGACATTTGCCGTACCGAGGAAATCTGAGCGTCAATATGGGACGTGCATGAACGGACTTGGTAGCCATTTTTGTCAGCAAAAGCGGACGCTTTCCGCGACGATGGCGCTTGTCTCGATGCCCCGGTCCGATTGTCCGGAAGGGGCGCGGTTCCATGGCTGAGTTCTGGACAGGCCTGCGCAAATTCGCGAAAAATCAGCGCGTCCGGATCGTCTTGTGGGCAACGCTGGCGGGGGTTCTGTTCGGCCTGACGGGGCTGAGTTCGCCCGTAGAAGACTTCCTCAGAAATGTGCGCTGGTCGTTGCACGAGGAGAAAGCCTCTGGGCGCCTCGTGATCGTGGAGCAGGATTCCAAGACGCTCGACGCCTTGGGCGCGACGGATGTTAACCGGAGCAACGATGCGGACGTTTTGGCCGCACTGTTCAAGGCCGGTGCGCAGCGCGTATTCTTCGCTCGTCCATTTTCGGCGGAAAATGATGAAGGGCAGGATGGGAAGTTCGTAAAAGAACTAAAAGACCATCCTGGTAAAATATTCCTAGGGGCCAAGCCTAGCGAAAGTGCACCTAATTATACTTCTCGGATTCCCCCCAAGAGGTATTATCAATATGCACGTGTCGTTTCGCTTCTTGCTCATGCTAATGCTTTTAACCTGAATGTCACTCTGCCGCTTGCGTCAGATAGTCCCCTTGGGAAGATCCCGTCTATATCTGCGGAGATTGCGGGTGTGGATGGGTCTTTGGACCATTTTTATACGCCAGATTACTCAATCAGAGCAGCGACCTTCCGGACTATAAGTTACATTGACGTTCTTCGCGGGAAGTTTGATTCTTCTCTCGTGAAGGGGGAGACGGTCATGATCGCTCCCACGGCTGTGTCGTATAACAATACGCATACGATTCCCGGTCTGGGCGTTGGTGCGGCCGAGCCCTATTTTCATGCGATAGGGGCTGAAACGCTCGCACGGGGTGTTCCTGTGCAGCTGGGATGGCTTGCTCCCATCGTTGTGGTGCTGGTCGTCATTGGCACAGGGCTTGGCAGAGGGCGTGCGCTCGACGTTTACCGTTTTACGGGTCTCGTGCTCGTATTCGTCGCCGCTCCATTCCTGCTCGATACGATAAGGGTTTCGGTCGAGATTGTTCCGTCGCTGGTTGTGGCGCTGGTTGCCGTAATCCGGATGCGAAACCTTGACCGGGTGGAAGTGGCAGGGGAGACGAACGCGGGATCGGGACTGCCCAGCGTTCAGGCTCTGCGAAACTCAGAAGTGCTTTCTCCTAAGATTCTCGTTGCCCTGAAAATACGCAATTATGGTGCCATCATCGGCAGCTTCGCCGAGCATGTCGAAGCCGAACTGGCCAATGAAATCGTGCGCCGCATTCGCATCAGCGACGAGCCTGTTGTCGTCTATCACGAAGGCGGCATGTTTATCTGGCTGTCCAATATCCGCAGCACTTTCGATCTTTTCGAGAATCTCGAAGGGCTGCACCGGATCGTTCAGAATGGCATCCAGGTCGGCGGGCTGGATATCGACCTGTCGTTCAATTGTGGTATCGACTCGGAATTCGACCGGCCGATGGCAAGCCGTATCGCCAGTGCCATGCAGGCGGCCGAAGAGGCCGTGCGCAACGATGAACTGGTCTATCAGAACGATAGCCGCCGGCAGGAGGCGCAGTGGGAAATCTCGCTGCTGACATCGCTGGACCGTGCCATCGACAATGGCGAAGTCTGGGTGGCTTATCAGCCGAAGCTGGACCTCAAGACCAACCGGATCAGCGGTGCGGAGGCGTTGGTGCGCTGGACGCATCCGGAGCGCGGGCCGATCAGTCCCGAGAAGTTCATCCGCATTGCCGAGGAATTCCACCGGATTGAGCGGATCACCCGGTTCGTGATCAACGATGCCGTCCGCACTGCGGTGGAATTGCAGCGGATGGGGCATGACCTGACAATCTCGGTCAACATCTCGGCGCAATTGCTTCGCAATCCCGGGCTTCCGGGTATGATTGCAGACATACTGGCAGAGCACGATCTTCCGCCGGACCGGCTGATCCTGGAAATCACCGAGACCGATCGCCTCGATCGGAGTTCGCGCACGTTCCAGATGTTGCAGCGCCTCGTGCGATCGGGGCTTCGTCTGTCGATCGACGATTTCGGCACGGGAAATGCCACCATCGATTACCTGCGCTACCTGCCGGCCAGCGAAGTGAAGATCGACAAGAGTTTTGTCTCCTCGATGGAGACCAACAAGGAGGATCTTCTGCTCGTCCAGTCGATCATCGACATGGCGCACTCGCTGGACCGGACGGTCGTGGCGGAGGGTGTCGAGACCGCGGCGGCGCTGGAGATGCTCAGGGGGCTGCGCTGCGACGTGATTCAGGGCTATTTCCTCAGTCGCCCTGTCCCATTCCGGGAACTGGTTGAGCAGATCGCCCAGCCAAAGGTTCTTAAAATTGGTTAATCTT
Source organism: Novosphingobium naphthalenivorans NBRC 102051 (assembly GCF_001590985.1). GTDB lineage: Bacteria > Pseudomonadota > Alphaproteobacteria > Sphingomonadales > Sphingomonadaceae > Novosphingobium > Novosphingobium naphthalenivorans. The sequence continues at coordinate 6,765 of NZ_BCTX01000075.1, read as the reverse complement.
CCTTGAAAAGCCTTTAACTCATTGTTAACCATGAGAAGGCCGCGCTGAACGCGGCAGTTCACATGGGGAAATACAATGACGAAATGGCCTTGGGGTGACGGTTGGAATTTCTGACCCTCACTTGAAAAATTGAATTGTGCGGCATGTAATATGCTGCGCTAAACAGTAATCGCCCTCCAAGAGTCAATTGACCTTTGGAGGGCGATTGTCTTTTTATTGTATGAATCTGATGCACTTCATGCCGGTTCTGCGCGTATTCGGCATTTTTGTTAGAAGTGCAGGGCTAATTATACGCACGTAACTGTAAATCGCGCGTCCGCAAAATCTGAAAATTGAGCGCAGGCTTTATCCCGATTCGGGAATCGTTAACCTAATCAGTCTTCGCCATGTCCCAGCGCGAGATAATCGGCGCTCTGCATTTCGTTCAGGCGGCTGACGGTGCGTTCGAATTCGAAGCGTCCGGTTCCCGCCTGGTAAAGTTCTTCCGGCGAAGCGTCGGCTGCTGCAATCAGCTTGACCTTGTTCTCGTAGAGCGCATCGATGAGGGTAACGAAGCGGGCCGCCTCGTTGCGCCGGTCAGGCCCCATCTTCGGAATGCCGACGAGGATCACGGAATGATAGGCCCGCGCGATGGCGAGGTAATCCGATGCCCCGCGCGCTTCCCCGCACAGGCGCTTGAAGCTGAACACGCCCACGCCCTTGAGGCTCTTGGGCACATGCAGCATTCGACCGCCGCCGACATCGAGTTCCGATGAGGGCACGTGTTCGCTGTCTTCGGGCGGATAGTCGGTCAGCCGGTAGAAGGCTTCGCGGGCCTGTTCTGTGGCCGCATCGCCCAGCGGCATGTGCCAGGTCGCCATGCCGCCCAGGCGCTGGAGCCGGTAGTCGGTCGGCCCGTTGAGCGTCATCACGTCCAGTTCCTGCTCGATCAGGGCGATGAACGGCAGGAAATGCTCGCGGTTGAGCCCGTCCTTGTAGAGCTGCGAAGGCGCGCGGTTCGACGTGGTGACGATCGTTACGCCTTCATTCACCATAAGGTGCGTGAACAGCCGGCTCATGATCATGGCATCGGCCGAATTGTTGACGACCATCTCGTCGAACGCGAGGCAGCGCATGTTGCGGGCAATGGCGGCGGCGACCGGCGGGATCGGGTCGCCGGTTTCCTTCTTGCGCTCCTCGCGCAGCAACCCATGAACTTCCAGCATGAAGGCATGGAAGTGGACGCGGCGCTTTTCCGGAATGTCGAGCGTCTGGATGAACAGGTCCATCAGCATCGACTTGCCGCGGCCGACACCGCCCCACATGTAGATGCCGCGCGGCGGCACCGGCTTCTTGCCCAGAAGCTTGCCGATCAGGCCGGTCGACGATGTCGCCTTGTAGAGTTCGCGCTGCAGGCGATTGAGGCGTTCGGCCGCTGCCGCCTGCTCGGGATCGGAGCGCAGCTCGCCGGTTGCCACCAGCGCTTCGTAGCGTTCGAGCATGGCTGTCATCGCACGCTCGGCTTTCTCAAGGTGCCGTTGAAGTTGGCGACGAGGTGATCGCCTTGCTCTACGGTGCCGCGGAGGAAGACAAAGCGGCGCGTTTCCTTCATCACTTCCGAAATCACATCAAGGGGGCGGCCGATCTGGCCAGTACCCAGAAACTGGTTGTGCAGGTCGAGCGTGACCGCACCTGCGGCGTCGGCACCGAGAATGGCAAAGATCGTCGCGAACAGGGCAACGTCAATCAGTGCCAGGGTTACACCCCCATGCACGGAGCCCATCAGATTGCTGTGATGTGCCGTGACATCGAGCAGACGCAGCCGGGCGCTGCGTTCGCCTTCCTGGCGAAGCAGCATTTTGCCCAGGGCATGGGCATTGAACCGCGCATCGTCGTTGATCTGCCACGTATGCCAGCCCGGATGTTCCGGGTCTGGCACGTGGATGAATTCGCCGGTCGGTTTCACCGGAAAGCCTTGCGCCTGCGTCTTAGACCTGGCGCTCGGCCTGCATCTTCTTGATCTCGGCGATCGCGCGCGCCGGCGAGAGGCCCTTGGGGCACACGTTGGCGCAGTTCATGATGGTGTGGCAGCGATAGAGGCGGAAGGGATCTTCCAGCTCGTCGAGGCGCTCGCCGGTCATCTCGTCGCGGCTGTCGGCCAGCCAGCGGTAGGCCTGGAGCAGGATCGCCGGGCCGAGGAACTTGTCGGAATTCCACCAGTAGCTCGGGCACGAGGTCGAGCAGCAGGCGCACAGGATGCACTCGTAGAGGCCGTCCAGCTTCTCGCGCTGTTCGGGGCTCTGCAGGCGCTCCTTGCCCGACGGGGTGGTCGAGACGGTCTGCAGCCAGGGGCGGATCGAGGCGTACTGCGCATAGAAGTGCGTGAAGTCGGGCACGAGGTCCTTGATCACGTCCATGTGCGGCAGCGGGGTGATGCGGATATCGCCCTTGAGATCCTCGATCGCGGTAGTGCAGGCGAGGCCGTTGGCGCCGTTCATGTTCATCGCGCACGAACCGCAGATGCCTTCGCGGCAGGAGCGGCGGAACGTGAGGGTCGGGTCCATCTCGCTCTTCATCTTGATGAGCGCGTCGAGGACCATCGGGCCGCATTTGTCGAGATCGATCTCGAACGTGTCGTAACGCGGGTTCTCGCCGGAGTCCGGATCGTAGCGGTACACGGTGAACTTCTTCACCTTGGCCGCGCCTTCGGCCTTGTGGACCTTGCCCTGCTTCTTGATCCTGCTGTTGGCCGGGAGAGAGAACTGCGCCATGAAAAAATCCCCGTGATCTCGCAACTGCGGCATGAACCGCGACTACAGGACCCCTCTAGCGATTCAGCCGCGCGGGGCAAGAGGGGAGAGTGCCGGAAGCGCAGATCGTTTTTTCCTGAGTTCGGGCGCGTCAAGCATGGATGAAATTCATTTATAATATTGATAAATAACAAAAATATATAGAATTCGGCGGTCGGTGTGTGCTGTTTTCCCGTGCTGCGGGGCAACATGCTCCCGGCTGGCCTGTGCAGGAAAGCGCATTTCGTCGTGCTCATGCGGCAGAGTCGCGGGTTTGCCGGCAGCGGCGCTTGATGTCGGGAGTCGCGTGTTCGTTGAACGCTAATTCTTGAAGACGATCGTTTTGTTATTGGCGCTGCAGGCGGTGGCGCCGCCGGGGCGGTAGCTCCATTCGTATTTCACGTTCTCACCGATCGCTTTGGCCGCGTCCACGAAGATCAGCGCGGGATAGGCGATGATCGGGCGGACATTGGCGGTGTTGCCATCGGCGCCGATGTCGTATTCGAGCTGGACCCAGCCTTCGAACCCCATCGCTGCCGCCGATGTCGGGTAGTCCGAGCCTGTCACATTGGTGCGGCGGATCGCCGGGGGCAGGCTGAGCAGGGCGCATTGCTCCTCGGTCAAGCCGGTGCGCTGGAAATCGGCCTGCGCGCCAGCCATGTCTCCCGCGCTGGCGGCCTTGTTGGCCAGCGTCAGCCAGGCGAGTTGGCGCAGCGGATGATGGGCATCGAGCCGGTCGTCGCGGGCAATCTGGCCGATGATGTCGTCCGATTGCGGCAACTTGCGTTTGACCGATGTGCCTGCGGCGTAAAAGCGCAGGGTATCCGCGGCAAGGGCATCCCCGGCAATGTCCGGCTGCGCGGCCAGTGTCAGCAGGGCCTCGCGGTCCCTGGTTGAGAAGCGCGGGTTTTCCTTCACGGCGGCGATCTGGCGCGAGATGCGCAGCCAGTTGGCCTGTTCGGTTGGAATCGGGGTGGCCGCCGCTAGGACAAGCGCTTTGTCCGCCCAGGCGATCTGGTCCGCTGTGGGGGCGGTAAAATCCTCACTGACCAGCATTCCCAGCGCGGCGATGCGTGCCAGCGGCTGCGTGTCCGCCTTTTCACTTTCCGCCACGCGATGGAGCGCCTCCAGCGTGGAAGCCCGGTCGGCGGATGTCAGTATTCCGGTGGGAAGGTGCTCCGCGGCCCAGGTCTGGAAACGTCCATTGAGCGGCGACCACAGGCCCGGTCTGCCGCCGAATTCCGTGCTGCAGCGCACTTCGATACGCGTCAGCACGCGGTAGAAGGCAGGAAGCTTGGCGATCTCCTGCGGATTCCAGAACCATTGCGATACGGCCCGTTCGAACGCCGCTGCCACTTGAGGGCCTCCGCGCGAATAGACCGTGTGGGCATTGGTCACATAGCCGTCTTCGCCAATGCCGAATTCCACTACGGCCACGTCGTCGGGGCGCAGGCCGGTTTCGCTGCCGCACAGAGGAGCGGGCATGGATTCTGCGTGGTTGAAAGAGGCGTCCTGGATGCGTCCCGCACCGGTGTAGGCCAGATATTTGCGGGCCTCACTGCTCTTGCCGACCAGTGTGGCTGCCATGGCCAGATCGCTGCGCATGGAGACTTCGGTGAGCGACGTGCGCAAGGTCAGCCCGCCGCTCAATTCGAGAGCCTGCTTGAGTTCGTCGTAGGCCTCCTGAGTTTTGCCCTGATTGAGCAGCGTGCGCGCATGGAGCGTGTGAAAGGCGGCAAGCGTATCCTTGTCGGGTTTCGGCGCGGCCTCGGCGATCCGCAACCCTTCTTCGGATGGTTCCAGCGCGGCGGCATCGCCGTCAAACGCGGTTACTTTGGCCAGCCGGGCGAGAATGCTCAGGCGCGCGGAGCCGCTCCGCTTGTCCAGGGCCATGCGCAAGTAATGCTTGGCGCGCGGATAGTCCGATCGTGCGTAGGCGAGGTTGCCCAGGACCAGCCATGCATCGGAAAGGTCGATGTCGAATTGCGCGCCCGCTTTCTGCAGGACCGGCAGGCCCAGCGCGATGGACCGCTCGCCTTCGTCCGGGCGGTCCAGCATGGTCAGGCAGATGCCCTTGCGAACGGCAATGGCGGCGGCAGGCAGCGAGCCCGGCTTGATGTGGGGATCGTGTTCAAGTGCCTCGAACAGAGGGACGGCCTCGGCGCATTTCTGCGAGGCGGCAAGATCTGAGGCCGTGTTGAAACGTTCCTGCAGCGTGGGAGGCTTGGTTTCCGCCGGAGCTGCCGTCGTCGTGGCGGCCGCTGCAAGCAATGCGAGCGAAAGCATCGGTAGTTCCCTTGTCCTTGCCGAATAGGCCGGTTCGATTTAATAAGAGGGCATGGCGAGACTGTCTATCATTTCTCTGATTTCATTGGGATTTATTACAGTTTTGTCACCCTTGCGCGCCAAGGCGGAAGACCGTTCGCATACGCTTGTCCTGTTCGGCGCCAGCTGGTGCGCGCCGTGCATTGGCGAATTGCGCAATCTGGATGCCCTGGCTGCGGCCCATGGCTCCGGGCGCATCGTGATCGCGTGGAGCGATGCGGGCATCGAAGCTATCCGTTTCGACCGGCCGGAAACCGTCGAAGTGGCGTCGATGGAGCGGGCGAACCGGCTGCGGGCCGCCTATGCACCGGATATCGCCGGCTATCCTTATGCCGTCATGCTCGATGGGCAGGGGCGGTCGTGCGCGCAGTGGGCCCGTTCGGTCACACCCCGGGCCTTGGCCGAGATGCGCCGCATATGCGATCGCCACCCGCGGTAGAGCGGCAGCACTGCTGTGGGCATCAGCGCCGATGAACTTTCCGCCGTTCGAGGTAATGTGACGGCCTGAAAGAGTCGCGGAGGGATAACGGTCATGGGGTTTGCGCGTTGGTGGGACGAGGCCGTGCTGCCCCGCATCATTCGCTGCGGCTGCGCTCAGCCGCCGATCATGAAAATCCGGCGCGATGTCGTGCCGATGGCTTCGGGGCGCGTGTTCGAGCTCGGTTGCGGCGGCGGCATCAACCAGCGGTTGCTCGATCCCGCCCGCATCGAAAGCTACGCCGGGATCGATCCCTCGGAAAAGGGGCTGGACTATGCCCGCGCGGTCGCGGCTGAAAAGGGCTGGGATGCCGATATCCGGCAGGGCGTGGGCGAGGACATTCCCTTCGGGGACGAGAGCTTCGATACGGTGGTCTGCACGTTCACCTTGTGCTCAGTGCACGATCACGGCCGCACCCTGTCCGAACTGCGCCGGGTATTGCGGCCGGGCGGGACATTGTTCTTCGCCGAACACGGCCGCGCGCCCGACGCCAAGGTCGCGCGTTTTCAGGAACGCATCGATCCGGTGTGGAGCAAGGTGTTCGGCAATTGCCACCTGTCGCGCCCGATCGCATCCGGCATCGCGGCGGCCGGGTTCGCGACCGAGCCTGCGGGCGCCCGCTACATGAGCGTGGGGCCGCGTTTCGTCGGATGGATGGAATGGGGCAGGGCGGTGAAGACGGGGTGAGGCTTTGATCCCGGCTCGGCTGGGGGTGGGCTCTCCTCCGTCCCCCAAATAGAAAAAGGCCCCCCGCCAGCAGCGGGAGGCCTTTTCTTCATTCAGGCCCGCAAGGCTTCGGCGTCAGTTGCCGAAAGTGCGCTGCCACCAGCCGCGGCGCGGGGTTTCGTCACCTTCACCGGTGCCTTCCGGGGCGCCAGCGCCTTCCGGAGCGCTCTCGGCAGGGGTTTCGCCATTGCCGTTGGCGTCGTTCGCGGCTTCGGGCACCGCGGCAGTTTCCGCGGCCGGAGCCTCGACAGCCGGGGCTTCGGTCACTTCCGCCTTCTTGCGGCGGGTGCGCTTGGGCTTGGCCGGGGCTTCCTCTGCAGCGGCTTCGGCCGGAGCTTCGGTCACTTCGGCATCGGCCTTCTTGCGGCGGGTGCGCTTGGGCTTGGCCGGGGCTTCCTCGGCGGCGGGTTCAGCCGGAGCTTCGGCCGCAGGGGCCTCGGCGGCTTCGGCGTCGGCCTTCTTGCGGCG
>NZ_BCTX01000074.1 GCF_001590985.1 Novosphingobium naphthalenivorans NBRC 102051 | reverse complement strand
GCACCTCGATGGTGCGATTAATGGGTTCTGACCCTAGCGCCTGGCGCCGCGGCTGACAATCGCTCCAAAATCGAGAACAATTGTTTCAAATTTGTGCGCCGCAAGGTTTCAATTGATGTCAATTTGACGAAAAAGAGCATGTCGACTATGCGCGAGCCGATTCTTGCATGAGAATTGCAGATATGCCCGCCAAGGCGGCCTTTGGCGTGCAATCTTTTGGAGGAGATGACATTGACCGCTTCCCTTAGCTACCCGCTCGAGAACCAGGGTATCACTACGTCGGCGCAGATATTCGCGAACCTCGGCACCGCGCCTCTGGTCGAGCAGGCTATCATCAACGGGGAGGGGGTGCTTTCGGCTGACGGTCCTTTCGTCGTTGCAACCGGCAAGCACACCGGCCGTTCGGCGAAAGACAAGTTCATCGTCCAGGACGCCGAAACGGAAAACACGGTGTGGTGGGGCAAGACCAATGTCCCGATGACGCCCGAGCACTTCGCCGCGCTGAAGGAGGATTTCCTCGCCGAAGTGGCCAAGCTGGACAAGGTCTATGTGGCTGACCTGTTCGGCGGCTCGCAGCCGGAGCATCGCGTCAACGTTCGCGTGATCAACGAACTCGCCTGGCACAACCAGTTCGTCCGCACCCTGCTGGTGCGTCCGACCGATGCGGAGCTGGCCGGTTTCGTGCCCGAATACACCATTATCGATCTTCCCAGCTTCCGCGCCGATCCGCTGCGCCACGGCTGCCGCAGCGAGACGATCGTGGCGGTCAACCTGAGCGAAAAGCTGATCCTGATCGGCGGCACCGCTTATGCGGGCGAGATGAAGAAGTCGGTCTTCGGCATTCTCAACTACCTGCTGCCGGTCAAGGGCGTGATGCCGATGCACTGTTCGGCCAACATCGGCCCGGACGGTGACACCGCCGTGTTCTTCGGCCTGTCGGGCACCGGCAAGACCACGCTTTCGGCCGACGCCTCGCGCACGCTCATCGGCGACGACGAGCATGGCTGGTCGGACACGGCCGTGTTCAACTTCGAAGGCGGCTGCTACGCCAAGGTGATCCGTCTTTCGGAAGAAGCTGAGCCGGAAATCTACGCCACCACCCGCCGCTTCGGCACGATCCTCGAAAACGTCGTGATCGATCCGGAAACCCGCAAGATCGACCTCGACGACAACACGCTGGCCGAGAACAGCCGTGGTTCGTACCCGATCGACTTCATTCCGAACTGCTCGAAGCACAACCTCGGTCCGGTTCCGCACAACATCATCTTCCTGACCGCTGACGCTTACGGCGTGCTGCCGCCGATCGCGCGTCTCACCCCGGATCAGGCGATGTATCACTTCCTCTCGGGCTACACCGCGCGTGTTGCCGGCACCGAGATCGGCGTGACCGAACCGGAAGCGACGTTCTCGACCTGCTTCGGCGCGCCGTTCATGCCGCGCCACCCCACCGTTTACGGCAACCTGCTCAAGGAGCGCATTGCCAAGGGCGGCGTGAAGTGCTGGCTGGTCAACACCGGCTGGTCGGGCGGCAAGGCCACGATGGAAGGCATCAAGCGTATGCCGATCAAGGCCACCCGTGCGCTGCTCAATGCCGCGCTCGACGGCAGCCTCAACAGCGCCCAGTTCAAGGAAGATCCGAACTTCGGTTTCGAGGTTCCGGTGGAAGTGCCGGGCGTCGATACCAAGCTGCTCGATCCGCGTGGCGCCTGGGCCGATCCGGCCGAATACGACAAGACCGCGGTGACGCTGGTCAATGCCTTCATCGAGAACTTCGAACAGTTCGAAGCGCATGTCGATGAAGGCGTGCGCAAGGCCGCGCCGAAGGCTGCGGTTTCGGCCTGATCGCCTGACTAACACGTGAATACAAGGGCCCCGGAACGTCAGTTCCGGGGCCCTTTGTTTTGTCACGAAAGGGGTGCATGGTTGCGGTTCAACAATAGGAGAACCGGTCATGGGACTTTTCGACGGCATTCTCAGCCAGGTCAGCGAACATGCGGATGTGGGCAATCTGGCCGGCCAGCTTGGCATCGATCCGGCCATAGCGGAAAAGGCGATCGCGGCACTCGGAATGGCGCATCAGCAGCCGGGCGACACCGCGCAGCTTGCCGCGCAGAAAACCGGGCTTGATCTCGGCATGATCCAGCAGATCATCGCCGCGATCGGCGGCGAACATTCGCTTACCGAGTTCGCCAGTCAGATCGCTTCCGATCCTTCGAAGATTTCCGCCCTGTTCGACCGCGACGGCGACGGCAGTGCCATCGATGACCTGACCGACATGGCCAAGGGCTTCTTCGGCAAGTCGTAAGCGCCGGCAATATCCCGCTCGCCACCGCTCCCGCCTGTGCAGGGAGCGGTGGCGGCAGTGCTCTTATACCAGCGTGCGATGAACATGACTCATGTACTCTCTCCCCTTCAGGGGAGAGATACGCAGGCTTGGCGGCTTGACCGCCTAGCCGGAGTTGAGAGGGGAACACCGGCGCACTTCCCCTCTCCCAACCCTCTCCCCTGAAGGGGAGAGGGCTTTATGGGTTCCGATCATCGCAGCTTGGTCTTAAGCCTTTACGCTCTGGATATAGGCGGTGATGTTGTCCGCCAGCACATCGAGCGGAACGTTTCCGCCATCGACCACGGCCTGATCGAAATCGCGCAGGTCGTAGGCCGAACCCAGGGCCGCGATAGCGCGCTCGCGCTGGCGGTTGATCTGGTTGTGGCCCATCTTGTAGCCGCAGGCCTGACCCGGCCATGAGCAGTAGCGGTCCACTTCGTTGACCACTTCCTCGCGCTTGTTGCCGTTCTTTTCCATGAAGAAACGCACGGCCTGTTCGCGGCTCCAGCCCTGCGAGTGCAGGCCGGTATCGACCACCATGCGGCAGGCGCGGAAAGCGATCGACTGCAGATAGCCGAGACGGCCGACCGGATCGTCGTCATAGGCGCCAAGCTCGTCGGCGAGTTGCTCGCCGTAAAGCGCCCAGCCTTCCGAATAGGCATTGAACGCCAGGATCGATCGGATCAGCGGCAGGCGGTTGGCATATTCGCCCTGCCAGACGTGGCCGGGGATCGACTCGTGATGGACGAGCGTGGGCAGGTCGTACTTGCGGTGCAGGTCCGTCGTGCGCAGGTTGATCCACATCTTGCCGGGGATTTTCCCGTCCTTCGATCCGGCGCCGCCATAAGCCGTCGGCGCGCCGGGTTCTTCCGCGAGCGGCAGGCGGCGCACTTCGACATTGCCCGGCACCAGCGTGCGGAAAGCGCGCGGCATCTGCGCGCGGATCCAGTCGATGCGGTGCTGGATGAAGGCGAGGATTTCCTTGCGGCCGGGATCGCCCTCGGGGAACATGAAGCGCTTGTCGCTGCCAAGCGCCGTCATGCGCTCGCCGACCGTGCCTTGCGTATAGCCCAGGCTCTTGAGGATCGGGTCCATGCGGCCGTGCAGTTCGGCCAGCTGGTCCTGCCCGAGCTGATGGATCTCCTCGGCCGGGACATGGGTGGTGGTGCTGGCACGCAGGGCCCAGGCGTAGAATCCGGCGCCATGCGGGCGCTCGCGCATCCCCGGATCGCCGGTGGCAAGGCCGCGCTGGCGTTGCAATTCGGCCAACTGGCGTTCGAGGGCGGGGACGATCTCTTGCGCAACGACCTGACTGGCCTGCTTTTCCCAATCGCCGGGAATGTCCGTGGTGCGCTTGACGAGCGAGTGCACCATGCCGCCGCCGTTGTTGCGGGCATCGGCAATCGTGCTGGTCATCTGTGCGATCGCCCGGTCGAGCAGGAAGTCGGGCGGGACCAGACCCTTGTCCGCCGCGCTGCGGATGCGGCCGAGTTCGCCGTCGAGCTGCTCGTCCATCTGGCCCAGGCGCGCCACGTAGGCATCGGCATCCTGTTCGTTGTGGACCGGGTGATCGGCATCGAGGAAGCGCGGGGTGTCGAGATAGGCACCCACGTTCTGGATCACGACATAAGGCGTGTTGCGCCAGCCGCCGACGGCGACATCGCCATAGGGCTGCGCGAAGCCGTCCAGCGCGGTGGCATAGGCGCTCTTGACGACGGCAAAGCTGGTGCGGGTGGAATGATCGAAGGCGGCGGTGTCGACGGTTTCGATGCGGGCGAGATCCTCGCGCAGCGTCCGCGCCAGCGCGTTGCAGCCTGCCTGCGAGCGGTCTTCCAGCCGGTAGCGCAGACCGGCATGTTCGCCGGTGTCGACACCAAGCCCGGTCGCGCCGCTGGGGCTCTGTTCGAGCAGGCGCCAGGCGATCGTGTCCAGCATGGCCGCGCTATCAGCGCTGGCCGTGGCCGCGCCGGCCGGTGCCGTCAGCGGGCGGACGAGGCCGCCGAACGCGATCCCGGCCGTTCCGGCAGCCAGCAGGTGGAGGGTTTCGCGCCGGGAAAGCGGGCGGCGCGTGGCGAAAGTCTGATTTTGGGGGGTGTTGTTCATGGACGGGTGATGGCCGCAGGTGCGGGACGAGTCAAACCGGCTCGCATAGCCTGCCGGTCTGGGCTACCAGCGGCCCATGAACATCGCGCTTTCCCTGCTCGTGCTGACCGCCCTTGCCCTGGTGTTGGGGGCCGTGGTCCTGTTCCGGCGCGAGGGCTACCGCAAGCAGGCCGCGCTGATGCTGACACTGGCCATCGTAATGGCGATCAATATCGCGATCTGGACACTGCCGACGCCGGACGGAAAATCGCTTTCCAGCGAGGCCCAAAAGGAACAGGCGCCGGAGTGATCTCCGGCGCCTGTGTATGTTCCGAAAGCGTGGCCGCTTACTTGATCGGGCAATCCGGCGAGAGGCGCATGTCGAGATAGTTGTCGACCGAGCGCATCAGGTCTTCGGTCTCGTGCTCGAAGAAGTGGTTGGCGCGCGGGATCTCGTCGTGGTGAATGGTGATGTGCTTCTGCGTGCGCAGCTTGTCGACCAGCTTCTGCACGGCGTTCGGCGTCACCACCGTGTCGGCGGTGCCCTGGACGATGATGCCCGAAGCCGGGCAAGGGGCCAGGAAGCTGAAGTCGTACATGTTGGCCGGCGGCGCCACCGAGATGAAGCCGCGGATTTCCGGACGGCGCATCAGCAGTTGCATACCGATCAGCGCGCCGAACGAATAGCCCGCGATCCAGGTGGTCGAGGCTTCCGGATGGATCGACTGCACCCAGTCGAGCGCGGCAGCCGCGTCGGACAGTTCGCCGATGCCGTTGTCAAAGCTGCCCTGGCTGCGGCCGACACCGCGGAAGTTGAAGCGCAGCACGGCGAACCCGCGGTTGACGAAAGTCTTGTAGAGGTGCTGAGTGATGCGATCGTTCATCGTGCCGCCCGCCTGCGGGTGCGGATGGAGAATCATTGCAACCGGCGCGCGCGGACGCGGGGCGGGCTGGAACCGGCCTTCGAGGCGACCTTCGGGACCGGGGAAAATGACTGCGGGCATGTGTTTTTCTGGCCTGACCTGTTGAAACTCCCGCACGGCGGCAGCGAATGGGCTCGCCTGCGCTGTACGGGAGTGGAAAAGGGAAGGTTCGCTATATAGAAATCTTTGCGTTGAAAACAACTTTACAAGCTACACGGCCGGGCCATGCGACCTGAACGGATCTATCTTGACTATGCCGCGACTACGCCGCTGTTTCCGCAAGCACGCGAGGCGTGGCTGCATGGCGCTGCCATCTGGGCCAATCCTTCAAGCCCGCACGCCGAGGGACGCGCTGCCCGTGCGGCGCTGGAGGATGCCCGCGCGCGGGTGAAAACGGCGCTGGGCTGGGATGGGGAAGTGGTCTTCACGTCCGGCGCAAGCGAGGCTCTCGCGATTGCTATGGGCCGTTCGAAAGCGCCGCTCGTGGCCGTGTCTCCTGTCGAGCACGATTCCGTGCTGCGTCTGGCCGGGGATGCGGTCCGGCTGGACGTGGATGGCTGTGGGCGGGTTGCGGCGGAAAGCACAGGGATGGCGGGGCTCGTCGCCGTGCAGCAGGTCAACAGCGAAACCGGCGTGGTTCAGGACCTGGCGGCCATTGCCCAGGCGGTGCGCTCCGCTGGCGGCGTCTTGCTGGCCGACTGCGCGCAAGGCGCGGGCAAGCGCGCGCTGCCGGAGGCCGATCTGATCGTGCTTTCGGCGCACAAGTTCGGCGGCCCTGTCGGAACTGGCGCGCTGCTGGTGCGGGACTGGAACCTGCTTCATCCCACCGGCGGGCAGGAACGCGGCTACCGGCCGGGGACCGAGAACCTGCCCGGCGTGCTGGCCATGGCCGCGGCCCTGGAGGCGGGGGCGGAGTGGATTGCCGAAGCGGGCCGTCTGCGCGCGCTTCTGGACGCGGCGATCGTGCAGGCCGGCGGCGAAATGGTCGCCGGTGGGGCAGAGCGCTCGCCCACCATCGGCGCCTACCGGATGCCGGGAAAGTCGGCCAATGCGCAGCTGATCCGCTTCGATGCCTTGGGCATTGCCGTCTCGGCAGGCAGCGCCTGTTCCTCAGGCTCGCTCAAGACCAGCCATGTGCTGCAGGCGATGGATTATCCGCATCCGTCCGAAGTGATCCGCGTTTCCATCGGGCGTGAAACCCGTGAAGATGAAGTCAGCCGCTTCATCGAAGCCTGGAAGCAGGTGGCCGGCGTCAAGGTGCAGGCATGATCTACCTCGACTATCAGGCGACCACGCCGCTGGCTCCGGAAGCGCGCGAGGCGATGCTGCCCTGGCTCGGCGGGCCGGAGACCATGGGCTTTGCCAATCCCCACAGCCCGCACCGGCCGGGCCGCGCGGCGGCTGCGGCGGTGGAAGTGGCACGCGAGCAAGTGGCCGCGCTGCTGCCGCCGGGCGGGCGGGTGATCTTCACCTCCGGCGCGACCGAGGCGATCAATCTGGCCATGGCCGGCAGCGGCACGCGGCGCTTTGCCGTCTCGGCCATCGAACATGCAGCGGTCCTGGATACCGCGCGAGCCCTTGATCCGGCCGTGCAAGTGATCCCGGCCGATGCCGAAGGGCTGACCGATCCCGGCATGGCCCTCGCGCCTGAGATCGGCCTTGTCGCGGTCATGCAGGTCAACAACGAGATCGGGACTATCCAGCCGGTCGAGCAATGGGCCGAGCGCGCCCATGGCGCCGGTGCGCTGTTCCTGTGCGACGCGGTTCAGGGCGTGGGCAAACTGGCGCCGCCGGGCAATGCGGACATGATCGCGGTTTCCGCGCACAAACTCTATGGCCCCAAGGGCATCGGCGCGCTGTGGCTGCGCGACGGGCTGGAGATCACACCGCTGATCCACGGCGGCGGGCAGGAGCAGGGGCTTCGCTCCGGCACATTGAGTCCAGCGCTCTGCGCGGGGTTCGGCGCAGCGGCGGCGCTGGCGAAAGCGCGCATGGAGGCCGATGCCGCACTGGTCGAAGACTTGTGGCAGCGCGCCCGGACGATCCTGCCCCGCTGGACGCTCAATGGATCGGCCACGCAGCGCTGGCACGGCAATCTCAATCTGCGCTTGCCGGGGCTCGATGTCGCGCGGCTGATGTCGGATCTGCGCGGGATAGCCTTTTCGGCGGGATCGGCCTGTGCCAGCGGATCGGGGCGGCCCAGTCATGTGCTGCGCGCGCTGGGATTGTCCGATAAGGATTGCAAAGCCTCTATCCGTCTGGGATTCGGGCGATATAGTGCCTCCGGGGACCTGGAGGATGCCTGCGCTGGAATAGATGCCGCTGCGGCGGCGCAGGGAGTCTGAATTGCTGAACGTGCTTTTTGTAATGGCTGACGGAAGCAAGGTGACGGCGCAAGCCGAACCGGGCGCGCGTCTGCTGGAAGTGGGGCAGAATGCAGGGATGCCGCTGGAGGGCACCTGCGAGGGACAGATGGCCTGTTCCACCTGCCATGTGATCATCGCGCCGGACTGGTTCGACAAGCTGCCGGCGGCCTCGATGGAGGAAGAGGACATGCTGGACCTCGCCGCCGGCGTGGCCCGCACCAGCCGCCTTTCGTGCCAGATCGAGCTGACCGAAGCGCTCGACGGGATCGAAGTCCGCATCCCCGGCGTCTCGCGCGATATGCAGATCGGCTAAATGGGGCCGGCGCGTCCGGCGCCCAAAGGTTGTGGTCAGCTTTCGGCTGAAGGCCCCTTCATTCTTCTGACCCAGCCGATCGCCAGCTTGATAGCCCATGCGATCAGGCCCAGCGGGATCAGGATCGTTGCGGCCATGATGAGGAAGGCGGCAATTGCCCCCAGGATGGAGGTGACGTTGCCGATCGCCATCCGTACCGGTGCCAGGAAACCGCCACTGCTAGGCGCCCCGGACTGATAGGTCAGATTGACGCGGCTGAAATTGACCCGTCCCTGCATTTCGGCCAGCCAGCTGCGGGCCTCGTCGATCTCTTCGTTGACTTGCGCGACACTGCGCTCTGCCTCCACGAGTTCGGCGACTTTGCCTGTGCGGGTGGCCAGAACTTCCATCAGCCGGTCGCGCAGCAGCGTGCGGGCGCGCAGGCGGGCCTCGGTATCGACGATCTGTTTCGACAGGTCTTCGCCCGAGATCGAACTGGAGATCTGCTGTCCGTCGGCTTTCCCGGCGATCTGGACAAGCTGGGTTCCGAAAGCGCGTGCCCGGGGTGCCGCCACGGCCAGAGAGAGCGAACCCGAAGCATAATCGCCTTCACCGCCGTTCTGTTGCATTTCGAGAATGCGGCATACCTGCGGCCCCTGTTTCTCGCAGAGGTCCGCCTGCTGGCGCTGAACTTCGGGGATGTGGTCTGCGGCAAGGCGGAAGCCGTAGTCATAGACATAGGCGATTTTCGGGCCGGAGGATGCGCTGACGGCAATCGGGCTGCCGTTCTGTTGGTTGGCCGGGGCGGCAGCCTCCTCCTTGATGTCGGCGGCGGTCAGATGATCCGCGGCGCCTGATCCAGCCTCTGGCGCCTGGCCGCAACCTGAAAGGGACATGCTGAAAAATGCGAGTACTAGAAGCGGCTTGCGCATGAAATTCCCCGTCTCGAATCGTGCGCGAACCTAACCTCTGTCTGAGCTATGGAAAACCGCGGTGTTCGGGCTTTGGTCCAGGCATCTGGACTGCTAGGGCTGTCCGGCCATGGTGAGCACGACCGACGACGAATCCGATCCTTTCGACGCAATCGTAGATGCGCCTTTCGACGCTGCCCTGTCGGAGCGCTATCTCGTTTATGCTCTCTCCACGATTACAGCGCGTTCGCTGCCGGACCTCAGGGATGGCCTGAAGCCGGTGCACCGCCGCCTGCTGTGGGCGATGCGGCAGCTCAAGCTCGATCCGGCCAGTGCCTACAAGAAGAGTGCCCGCGTCGTCGGCGACGTGATCGGTAAGTACCACCCGCATGGCGATGCCTCGGTCTATGATGCCATGGTCCGCCTCGCGCAGGACTTCTCGCTGCGCTATCCGCTGGTGCAGGGGCAGGGCAACTTCGGCAATATCGACGGCGATAATGCCGCCGCCTACCGCTACACCGAAGCGCGCCTGACCAAGACCGCGATCCAGCTCATGGCCGGGCTGGACGAAGGCACGGTCGATTTCATCCCGACCTACAATGGCGAGGAAAGCGAGCCGGATATCTTCCCCGGCCTGTTCCCGAACCTGCTCGCCAATGGCGCCACTGGCATTGCCGTGGGCATGGCGACCTCGATCCCCAGCCACAACGTCGCCGAGATCATCGATGCGACGCTGATGCTGATCGACAATCCCCATGCCGAGCACGCCCAGCTGATGGAAGTGTTCAAGGGACCGGACTTCGCCACCGGCGGCCTCGTGGTCGACAGCCCGGAGGCGATCAGCCACGCCTACGAGACCGGCAAGGGTGCATTCCGGATGCGCGGGCGGTTCTCCACGGGTAAGGATACGGCCGGCAACTGGGAAGAGACCGGCATCGAAAAGCTCGGCGGCGGCCAGTGGCAGATCGTCGTGTCCGAAATCCCCTACATGCTCGCCAAGGGCAAGCTGATCGAGCAGGTCGCCCAGCTCATCGCCGACAAGAAGCTGCCGATCCTCGAAGACGTGCGCGACGAGAGCGACGAGCAGATCCGCATCGTGTTCGTGCCCAAGAGCCGCAATGTCGATCCGGAGCTGCTGAAGGAAAGCCTCTACCGGCTGACCGATCTGGAAAGCCGCTTCAGCCTCAATCTCAACGTGCTGGATTCGCAGCGCACGCCCGGCGTGATGGGCCTCAAGCTGCTGTTGCAGGAGTGGACCTACAATCAGATCGATATCCTGCTGCGCCGCACCCGGCACCGGCTGGAGAAAATCGCCTCGCGGCTGGAACTGGTCGAAGGCTATATCATTGCCTATCTCAACCTTGACCGGATCATTGAGATCATCCGAACCGAGGATGAGCCCAAGGCGGTGATGATGGCCGAGTTCAACCTGACCGACCGGCAGGCCGAGGCGATCCTCAACATGCGGCTGCGCTCCTTGCGCAAGCTGGAGGAAATGGAACTGCGGCAGGAACACGCGGACCTGCTGAAGGAGCAGGACGAGCTGCAGAAGCTGCTCGAAAGCCCGGCCCGCCAGCGCACCCGCCTCAAGCGCGACCTGGCCACGCTGCGCAAGGATTACGCCGAAGACACCGAACTCGGCCGCCGCCGCACCACCATCGCGCAGGCCACGCCGACAGTCGAATTCTCGATGGACGCGATGATCGAGAAAGAGCCGGTGACAGTGATCCTCTCCGCCAAGGGCTGGATCCGCGCGGCCAGGGGGCATGTGCCTCTGGATGGCGATTTCAAGTTCAAGGAAGGCGATGGCCCTGCTTTCGCATTCCACGCGCAGACGACCGACAAGATCCTGATCGCGGTGGACAATGGCCGCTTCTACACGCTCGGCGCGGACAAGCTGCCCGGCGCGCGCGGTTTTGGTGAGCCGATCCGCACCATGGTCGATATCGATTCCGATGCCCATATCGTCGCCGCGATGCCGCACAAGCCGAAGTCGCAGCTGCTGCTGGCCTCGAACGCCGGGCGCGGCTTTGCGGTGGAGACTGACGAGATCATGGCCGAAACGCGCAAGGGCAAGGCGGTGATGTCCACCAAGCCCGGCGTGCAATTGATGATCGTGCGAGAGATCCCGCCCGAGCACGATCACGTGGCCGTGGTGGGCGACAACCGCAAGCTGGTGATCTTCAGCCTTGAGGAACTGCCGGTCATGGCCAAGGGGCAGGGCGTCACCCTGCAGCGCTATCGCGACGGCGGCATGTCGGACGTGACGACGCTCAAGCTGGAAGACGGCCTGTCCTGGACCATGGGCGGCGATACCGGCCGCACCCGGACCGAGAAGGACATGGTGATGTGGAAGGTCGCGCGCGGCGCGGCAGGCCGCCTGCCGCCCAACGGCTTCCCACGCGACAACAAGTTCTGAGTTGTTTCTCCTCCCCCTTGATGGGGGAGGGATACGCAGGCTTGGCGGCTTGTCTGCATAGCCGAAGTTGGGTGGGGGGAGGTCGAGGCATTGCGCTTCTTGGTCCCCATCCAACTGAGTCTAATACCATCGAAACTCATGCACCTTTCGTTCGTCATTGCGAGCCCGAAGGGTGAAGCAATCCAGGGCGGTTTGCGCCTACTCTGGATTGCCGCGCCGGCTGCAGCCAAGCTGCAGTTTATCCTGAGCGGCTGGCTTGCCAGCCAGCCGAAGGGCCTCCTCGCAATGACGAAGGGCAGAGAAGAGCACTTTGGTATAAGTTCGCTGTGCTCGCCAAGGCTTCGTATCCTTCCCCCATCGAGGGGGAAGGGCGGGGCGTTACGCCTCTTCTGCGGGCTGCGGATGGTGGGGCACCAGGATCAGCGTGTTGTTCTCCACCCGCCAGCTGGCAAGGCGCGAGAGCAGGTTCATGCCGATCACATTGGCATCGCCCAGGCCCGGCGCGACCACGGCATCCAGTTCGTGTGCGACGATATTGCCCATGCGCAGTTCGCCGATGGTCGTCACTTGCGCCTGAATGGTGCCGTTGGCGGTGCGCATCAGCACCGAGCGATCGAGAGGGCCCGGGCGCAGGCTGGCACGGCTTGCGGTCTCGGGCGAAAGCGCGGTGAGCGTCGCGCCGGTATCGACGAGGAAATCCCGCTCGACGCCGTTCACGCTGGCGCGGATCCAGAAATGGCCGTCGGGCTGCATCGGCACGCGGGTCTCGTTGCCTTCCACGCTCTGGCGCGGCATACCGAGCTGGGGGAGGGCGATGTCCACTCCGGTGGTGAAGCGCGTGGCTTGGGCAACTGTCAGCAGCAGGGCCGCCAGCAGGCCGAGGTTGCCCACGCCGCGCACGAACCCGCCCAGAATGGGCGCCCAGCGCCGCATCATGCCGCCGAGAACGCTCACCAGAATGCCGCCTACGGCCAAGGCCAGCAGCGGTTGGCTGGCAAGGTAGGAGGTGATTTCGGGTAGGTTCATGAGCGGCATCTAGCAGGATGCAGCTTGACGGGGGCTGACTGACAGCAGGGCGAGTTAGGCCCTGTTGACAAAGTTAGGTAGCCATCGACGGATGGCGGCCAGATTAAGGAAGCTGGCGAACGAGAGCGCGGTCTTGTCATAGCGGGTTGCGATGCGCCGTTGATGCTTGAGGTGACCGAACATGCGCTCGATGCGGTTGCGGTCCCGATAGCGGCGGAAGTCGCATACTATGGGCTCGCGCCGATTGGCTTTTGGCGGGATGATCGGCAGAATGCCGCGCATCAGCAGGTTTGCCCGGACAGCATCGCCGTCATATCCTTTGTCTGCCAGCAAAGCTTGGGGCTTGTTGACCGGCAACGCCATCAGATCGTCGACCGCCCCGTAATCCGAGGCCTCGCCGCCGGTCAGGATGAAGCCGAGAGGCCGTCCCTGATTGTCGCATCGGGCGTGGACCTTGCACGAAAAGCCGCCGCGTGATCGACCAAAAGCCTCCTTATGAGTCCCCCTTTAGCGTCCGCTGCCGAAACGTGGCCGCGAACCGTGGTGCTGTCGATCATGTGTTGCCAGTCGTCGGTCAGCCCGAACTCGACCAGCGTGGCCAGGACTGCATCCCAGACGCCTTGCTCGGCCCATCGCCGGAACCGCACGTAGACCGAGTTCCACTTGCCGTAGCGTTCATGCATGTTGCGCCACGGGCAGCCAACACGCAGCACATGAAGCATGCCATTCAGAAATCGCCGATTGTCATGGGCGGGACGCGCCTTTCGACCGCGCTCCGAGGGCAGCAGTCCCTCGATCACGTCCCATTCCTGGTCCGTCAGATTACCACGCGCCATCGCCGCTCCCCGCAAAGAGAAGCCTTGAATCAGAGATCAACCCATTTGTGAATCGTCATAGTTCAGCGTCTGCGGGTGGGCGCACGTTTTTGCGGTGACGAAAATCGCAAGCACCGTACTCTGCGAAATTCACCCGCGCTTGAAGCAATGACAGCGAGCCATTCGGACCGCCCCGCACCAACTCAGCATCGTGGTCGTCTTGGCCGTCATCTTCCCAAAAACACACGGGGCAAATCTCATAGCCACCTCGCTCCGAGAGCGTAGCGAAACGGCAGCATGGACACCTGAAGGCCCGTCCTTCCGTATAAGGTTCAATGACGTTGAGAAACTTCACTCAAGGACAGTCGCCGTGGCCGCCAACTTTGTCAACAGGGCCTAGGGCTGGAGGATCAGCCTGTTCCCTTCCACCCGCCAACTGGCGAGATGTGAGAGCAGGTTCATGCCGATCACGTTGACGTCGCTTTCCGCGCTGGGGGCAATGGCGACGGTGAGGTCCTTTGCCTCGATTCCGCCGAAGCGCAGCGAATTCGCCGTGGCCCGCCGCGCCACGATCGGGCCGTTGGCGGTGTCGAGCACCATCCCGCCATCGCCCGCGTCCGGCACCAGACCCGCGCGTTGGGCCGTGGCGCTCGACACGCCGGTATAAGTCGCGCCGGTATCGATCAGGAATTCCACCGGAACGCCGTTGAGCTGGGCCTCCACCCAGAAATGCCCGTCGACGCGCTGCGAAACCACGGTCTGGTTGCCTTCGACCGAGGCCGGGCGCGTGCGGTCGAGCCAGAAGGCGGCTTCCGAGCGGGTGTTGTGTGTCGCCACTTGCGCCACTGTCAGCAGCAGCGCGGCAGCGAGGCCGAGATAAGCGGTGTTGCGCAGGCCGTTGCTGAGTTCGGGACGGTTCGCGGACAGCATCCCCGCCAGCACGGCGAGCAGGATCGCCGCGATGGTCAGCGCCAGCAGCGGCTGGTCGTAGAGGAAACGGCCCAGCTCGCCCAGATTCACGCCGTGCGGTCTTCCAGTTCCGCATCGAGCAGAGCTTCGACGCGGCCTTCATCGGGAAAGCCCTCGGCGATCCAGCGATCTTCCACCCGGTGCAGAAGACGCGCGACTTCCGGACCGGCGCCGACGCCGCGCGCGACGATCTGGCCGCCCTTGAGCGGGAATACCGGAATATCCCAGCCTGCGAGCGGCGCAGTGTCCGCGCCTGCCAGCAGCAGCCGGTCGAGCGCGCTGTCCGTGCCGAAGCGATAGGCAAGCGCACGGGCATCGCCGGGCTGCGCTTCGCGTGCGGCGGCGGTGGCGAGCCGCTTCTTCTGCGCGGCGGACAGGCGGAAGCGCGAGGCGACCTGTTCGGCGAGCGGCACTTGCGCGGGCAGCAGTGCGGCAAGGCGGCGCAGCGCGTCCGGGGCGGCGGCCTGCGCCTTCTCATTGGCGACGAGTGCGGCAAGCGCCTGCGGATCGGCTTCGGGCAGGATGACGGCGAGCACGCCCAGTTCCGCCATGCGCTGCACGGTCGGGGCCGGATCGGGCAGACCCAGCAGGTTCATCGTTTCCATGCCCACCCGCTCGCGCGACAGCCCCTTGAGCGTGGCGGCGAGTTCCGCACAGGCACTTTCCGCTTCTTCGTCAGCCGGTTGTGTTCCGAACCTTGCCTGAAACCGGAAGTAGCGCAGGATGCGCAAGTGATCTTCACGGATGCGCTGGCGGGCATCGCCGATGAAGCGCACGTGGCGCTTTTCGAGATCGGCCAGGCCATCGAAGTAATCGAAAATCTCGCCGGTTGCCGGATCGGCGTAGAGCGCATTGATCGTGAAATCGCGCCGCGCCGCATCTTCGCGCCAGTCGCTGGCGAAAGCGACAGTAGCGCGGCGGCCATCAGTGCTGACGTCATGGCGCAGCGTCGTGATTTCCACCGGGCCGCCGGGCAGCACGGCCGTGACAGTGCCGTGCTCGATGCCGGTCGGCACATTGCGGATGCCGGCCGCGTTCAGGCGTTCGATCACTTCTTCGGGGCGCAGCAGCGTCGCCATGTCGATGTCCTTGACCGGCTGGCCGAGCAAGGTGTCGCGCACGGCGCCGCCGACGAAACGGGCATTGCCGGCCCCCAGCGCGGCGTTCAGCGCGGCGATGTCCGCGCGGTGCATCCAGGGGGCGTCGAGCTTATGGGTCATTTTGCAACTCCGCGCATCCCGGGCTTGTCGCGGGGTGCTCGTGCAGGGCCGACCCGGCCTTCGGCAGGCTCGGGATGGGCGGACGGGAGGATCAGGTGGTCAGGCCGCATTCCAGTCCAGCCTGTGCGAAAGGTTGTGCAGGATCGCGCCGGTCACGCCCCAGATGACATGATCCTGCTGCCCGTCCGGCCAGACGATCTCGACGAACGCGTGCTTGCGGTTCTGGAAGTCCACGGTGCGCGTCGCCTGATTGGCGGGATCGAGCACGAAGTCGACTGGCACTTCGAACCACTGCGCCACTTCGGCGGGGTTGGGCTGGATCGGCAGGTCGGGCGGGACGAGGCCGATGACAGGCGTGATCTCGTAACCGCTGCCGGTGCGGTAGCGGTCGCTGGTGCCGATCACGCGGACGTCGCGGGGATCGATGCCCAGCTCTTCATGAGCCTCGCGCAGGGCGGCTTCAATCGCGGTTTCCCCCGGATCGATGCGGCCGCCGGGAAAGGCGATCTGGCCGGGGTGGGCGCGCATCGTGGACGGGCGGTGGAGCAGCAGCATACCGGGCCGCTCGCGTTCGGTGATCGCGATCAGCACGGCCGCGGGCTTGAAGCTGTCCATCGCGCGCGTGCGCGGATCGATCCACAGGGTGGACGGGGCCTTGGCGTGCCCGGCCTCCAGGCGGCGGGCGACCTGATCGAAGAGCGTCGTCATGACGGCTGCAGTGCGAAGCGCATGCCCTGGCTGCTCACCGACAGGTCATCGCTTTCCAGCGCGATCTCCGCCAGCTGGGCGTAAGTGCTGCGGTTGAGCCGTGCCTCGGCGCCATGGCGCACGCCCAGGTAAATCGCGGGCGTATCGGGATCGCCTTCCACGCGGATGGGGTGCTGGGGCCCGGCAATCACGAGATCGTCGGTGTTGAGCTTGAAGACGAGCGCATCGCCGTCCTGCTTGACATCGATCGCCACGAAGGCCGCGTCATCGACGGCGATCGCCAGCTTCTGCGTGGGCGTAACCAGCCAGTGCTGCCCATCCGCGCCGCGCAGCAGCAGCGAGGCGAAGGCGCGCACCATCGCCGGACGCTTGATCTCGCCGCCCTGGTGGAACCAGCGCCCGTCCGCCGCGATGCGCATCTCGCTGTCGCCCGTGGCCTCGGGGGACCACTGCGAAACCGGCGGCAGTTTGCGCGCCGCCACCAGTTCGGCAGCTTCGGCCAGCGAAAGCGCGGCAAGCTCGGGGGGCGGGTCGTAAGGCATCGTTGCGCGATGCCAGATAGGGTGCCTCGCGCCAAGGTCCAGAGGCGGGCTTTACCCCAGCCAGGGGCCGAGCGTGCCCTTTTCGGGAAGCACCGCCGGGTTCTCGCAGCGCACCAGCAGGCGGCTCTGCTCGAACGGGCCGGGCAGGCTCCAGCCGCCGGTGTACTGGTTGGTGAAGCCCCAGAAGCGGCCGTAGTACTCCGGATCGCCGATCATCACTTGCGGCAGCGGCGCGCGGGAATCGATGCAGGCGAGGCTGGCCGAGACCAGCGCCTGCCCGTAACCCTCGCCCTGATGTTCGGGCATGACGGCCACCGGGCCGACCATGATCATCGGATGCGCGCGGCCGTTTTCGTCGTTGAGCGCGACCGGCCAGCACTGGATCGTGCCGACCAGCATCTCGTCCCCGTCGAGCGCGGCAAAGCTTAGCGCGGGCAGCCAGTCCACGCCATCGCGCACTTTGTAGGCGGTGCGCTGGCGTCGCTCGGGCTCGAACGCGCAGTCGAGCAATTGCTCGACCAGAACGGGATCGACATTGTCGAGCGGGATGATGGTGGCGGTATCCGACATGGCGCGCGCCGATAGGAGCGCGGGGGCTTTTTGTCGATTCAATTCGCGCATGTGCCGGTGAACACGCGCGGGCAGAGGCCTTTTCCCCGGCCTTGCACTTGCCCCGCCTTGCCGCTCGGGAGGGAAAGGCGATAGCCTTGGGGCATGACAACCCCGATGCCTCTCATCCGGTCCGGTGATTTCGTGATTGGCGTCGATGAAGCCGGGCGCGGGCCGCTGGCCGGGCCGGTCGTGGCCGGAGCCGTCGTGCTGTGCAAGCCCCGTCCCGCCGGGCTCGACGATTCCAAGAAGCTTTCGAAAGCGCGCCGGGGTGAGCTCGAAGCGACGATCAAGCGCCGCTGTACCTGGGCAGTGGGTGTGGTCGATGTCGAGGAGATCGACCGGCTCAACATCTTCGGCGCGACGATGCTGGCCATGACCCGCGCTGTCCTTTCGCTGTGCGAGCAGCTTGGCGGCGAACCGGCCGAAGTGCTGGTGGACGGCAATCTCACGCCGCATGGGAGAACGGCCGACTGGCGCTGGAAGGCGCGTGCGATCGTCGGCGGCGATGCGCTGGAGCCGTGCATTTCGGCCGCGTCGATCATCGCCAAGGAACATCGCGACCGGATGATGCGTCAACTGGCTGAAATCCACCCGCACTATGGGTGGGAGCGCAATGCCGGCTATGGCACGGCCGAACATCTGGCGGCGCTGCGCGAACATGGGCCGACGCCGCACCACCGGCGCAGTTTCGCGCCGGTCGCGCAACTGGAAATGCCCCTCTAGCGGGCGCAACGGAGAAGCAGGCGGTATGGCGAAGGGTTTCACGGCAGAGGATGTCCCCTCGCAGGCTGGCAAGTGCTTCCTCGTTACCGGGGCCAACACCGGGCTCGGTTTCGAGGCGTCCAAAGTGCTGGCCGCTCGCGGCGCGCGTGTGCTGATGGCCTGCCGCAGCGAGGACAACGCGCGCCACGCGATCGAGCGCATTCGCATGGCCGTCCCTGGCGCGAACCTGTCGTTCGTTCATCTCGATCAGGCGGATATCGGCTCGGTCCACGAATGCGCGCACAAGGTCATCGCGGAGGAGCCGCGGCTCGATGTGCTGGTCAACAATGCAGGCGTCATGGTTCCGCCGCTCCAGCGCACGGCGCAGGGGCATGAACTGCAGTTCGGCGTCAATCACCTCGCGCCTTTCGCTCTGACCGGCCTGCTGCTGCCCAAGCTGGCCGAGACGCCGGGTGCGCGTGTCGTCATCACGTCCAGCCTTGCGCATCAGCGCGGTAAGATCGACTGGGACGATATCGACGCGCACAAGAGCTACAACCGCAGCCAGCGCTATTCGGACAGCAAGCTGATGAACCTGCTGCATATGGTCGAACTGGACCGGCGGCTCAGGGCAGCGGGGTCTCCGGTCAGCGCGATGGCTTGTCATCCCGGCCTGGCCAGGACCAGCCTCGACCGGCACAGCGCCTTCTTCCGCGTGTTGTTCCCGCTGGCCGGTCTGATCTTCAATACTGCGGCGCAAGGCGCCTGGCCGACCTTGCAGGCGGCGGCTGATCCGGATGCGGTGCCGGGCGAATTCTATGGTCCGCAGCGCATGGGCGGGGCGTCCGGCCCGTCCGGCATTGCCAAGCGCACGGCGAAGTCGCGCGATCCGGAACTGGCCGGCCGGCTCTGGAAAATCTCCGAGGAAATGACCGGCGTCACTTATCCCTTGCCGGCATAGCCACGAATTTTTTCCGCTGAGTCCCACAGGGCACAGCCACCACATATTGAGTCGGCGTGCGTCCGCCTGACTCGATATCTTGTGCCGGATTCGTTTTGTTCTGCTGATGGGTGTCAGGAATCCCAAGGATTCCCAACGAGTCGCGACTTGACGTAGAGTCCGCAAAGACTCACCATGGGGGCAATCCACAGATATTCAGAACACCTTCAGCGGAGCATTCATGGGTCAGGTACTCGTCAAGGAACGGATTCGTGCGCGAGCACCGGCGCCTACGCCGAAAGAGCTCCTGCCGCTCGGCCAGATCATTCCGGGCGACTGCGTCGCGGCGATGCGCACCATTCCCGACGCGTCCGTGGACATGATTTTCGCCGATCCGCCCTATAACCTGCAGCTCGGCGGCGACCTGTCGCGGCCTGACGGCAGCCATGTCGATGCCGTGACCGACGATTGGGACAAGTTCTCCAGCTTCGCCACTTATGACCAGTTCACTCGCGACTGGCTCAAAGAAGCGCGCCGCGTGCTCAAGCCCGAGGGCTCGATCTGGGTGATCGGTTCCTACCACAACATCTTCCGCGTCGGCGCGATCATGCAGGACATGGGGTTCTGGATCCTCAACGACATCGTCTGGCGTAAGGCGAACCCGATGCCCAACTTCAAGGGCACGCGCTTCACCAATGCGCACGAGACGCTGATCTGGGCCTCGATGGGCGAGAAGTCGAAGTACACTTTCAACTACCGCGCGATGAAAACGCTCAACGACGAGCTGCAGATGCGCTCGGACTGGGTGCTGCCGATCTGCGGCGGGCAGGAGCGGCTCAAGAAGGGCGGGCACAAGGTTCACCCGACGCAGAAGCCTGAAGCGCTGCTTTACCGTGTCATGCTGGCGACCACCAACAAGGGCGATGTCGTGCTCGATCCGTTCTTCGGCACCGGCACCACCGGCGCCGTCGCCAAGCGCCTGGGGCGCGACTGGATCGGCTGCGAGCGCGAGGATGCCTATCGCGACGCCGCGCGCGAACGCATCGACATGGCGCTGGAGCTGGACGAATCCGCGCTCAAGACGATGCAGTCCAAGCGCACCGCGCCCAAGGTGGCGTTCGGCACGCTGATCGAGACCGGCTGGATCGTGCCCGGCACGCAGCTCACGGACAAGAAGGGCCGTTTCGTGGCTACCGTGCGGGCCGACGGCTCGCTGCTGTCGGGCACCGAAAGCGGCTCCATCCACGGCGTCGGGGCCAAGCTGCAGGGTGCGCCGTCGTGCAACGGCTGGACCTTCTGGCACCTGGAACATGAGGGAGAGATCAAGCCGATCGATGCCA
Source organism: Novosphingobium naphthalenivorans NBRC 102051 (assembly GCF_001590985.1). Lineage (GTDB taxonomy): Bacteria > Pseudomonadota > Alphaproteobacteria > Sphingomonadales > Sphingomonadaceae > Novosphingobium > Novosphingobium naphthalenivorans. Next base: position 2,819 of record NZ_BCTX01000074.1, on the reverse strand, counting down.
TTCGCCAGCTTTACCTGCTCGCAACCGAGCCCTGATTCGGGCGCTCGAAAAGGACTGAATTGTCCCGGAGTTGAGTTGGGGGAGTGTGCAAAGGCGCGAAGAAGAGACCGGCGTCGGGGGGTGCCGACAGGTTGCAGCGATGCAGCTACCGCAGGGTAATGCAGGGGCCTTGCCTTGCGGACATCTTCTTCGCGCCTTTGCCCTTTTTGCGAACCATCCTAAGGCATCCCGCCATATCAGCCGCGCTCGCGTGAGAACGGGAAAGCAAGCATGACCCGATCCCTCTACATCCGCCCCATTGCCCTTGCCGACAGCCCGCAAAGCGAGGAGGGCGAAGCGGTCCGCCTTGGTGGCGCAATGGTCTGGGCCAGCCGGTTCGCCCTGATCGTGCGCGAGCATGGCCGGATTGTTTCCCGCGAGCGCCTTTCGGCAGCAGAGATGCCCGCGGCGCTGGGCGCTTTGGCTGCCGATCTGCGCGAACAGGCGGACACGCAGTGGGACAACTTGCGCAAGGTCCACGCGCCGCTGCAATGCGGTGCTCGCACGATCCGCCTTGAGCAGCCGCAGGTCATGGGCATCCTCAACATGACGCCCGACAGCTTTTCCGATGGCGGCCAGTTTCTCGACGATCCGCAGGTTGCCGGAGACCATGCCGCAGCCATGCTCGAAGCCGGGGCGGCGATCATCGACGTGGGCGGGGAATCCACCCGCCCCGGTGCAGGCGCGGTCTGGGAGGGCGACGAGATCAAGCGCGTGGTGCCGATGGTGGAACGCCTCGCGGCGATGGGCGCGGCGATCAGCATCGACACGCGCCGGCCGGCGGTGATGGAGGCCAGCCTGCAGGCAGGCGGGCATATCATCAACGACGTCTCGGCGCTGCGCTACGATCCGCGCAGCCAGGAACTGGCGGCATCGAGCGGAGCGCCGGTGGTGCTGATGCACGCTCCCGGCAAGGCGGACGATCTGCATTCGAACGGGGACTATGCCGATGTCGTGCTCGACGTGTTCGACTGGCTTGCCCGGCGGCGCGACGAGGCGGTGGCGGCGGGGATCGCTCCCGGACGGATCGTGCTCGATCCGGGCATCGGCTTCGGCAAGACCCTTGCCGAGAACCTCGCGCTGATGAATGCCTTGCCGCTGTTCCATGCACTGGGCCACCCGCTGCTGGTGGGCGTGAGCCGCAAGCGCATGATCGGCGCGCTGTCGAACGAGGCGCAGCCGCACGAGCGTCTGGGCGGTTCGATCATGCTGGCGGTCAAGGCAATGGAGGCCGGGACGCATATCCTGCGCGTGCACGATGTGCCCGAAACCGTACAGGCGGCACGCGTCTGGCGCGGCCTGCGCGATGCGGCGCTGACCGATTTCAGCCAACTCTCGCACTAAGGGATGCTGTAAAGCTGTACCTTGGATAAACCGCAGATTTCTGCGGGATTAACAGCCCGCACCGCTTGTGTGATCCAGGCATCACAACTGCGGCTCAGGGCTCGTATCGTCCCGGGCAGGCCACAATTCGCCGTTTGGCCGGGATGAAAACCGGACTTCGGATCGTTCCTCCTACCAAGCGCGGGCAATTGGGCCTCGCGTCATCAAGGAAAGGGATGATCCCATGAAGCAGACCACCGTTTTCCGTGCCGCCGTCATTGCCGCTCTCGCCGTTCCCGCGACGGTCGCCATGGCCGCCGCGCCGATGATGTACGAAGAGACGATCGCCCGCCAGGAAGAGGCACGCATCATCCAGTCGCCGATCGGCGGTGTCGAGAACGCCAAGTGGTTCGACTACCGCATCAACGTGACCGAGTCGCAGAAGGAACTGGCCAGCGACCTCAAGCGCGCCACCGATATCGAGGATACCCGCGATGCCTGGGGCGAATATGCCCATGAACTGAAGGACAATCGCCACGACTATGTGAAGGCGATGGCCAAGAAGGGCTACCGCATCCCGCAGGTCTATTTCGAGGACTGACCTCGCCGCGCAGCGGGCCGCCTCAGGCCGCGAGCGCGCGTGCCTCTGCCGCTCTCTCTTCCGTCACGCGGAAGAGGGGGCGGCTCAGGCTGCGTTGTCGATGCCGAGTTCGGAGAGCTTGCGGTAGAGCGTAGAGCGACCGATGCCGAGGCGGCGGGCCACTTCGGTCATGCGGCCCCGGTAGAGCCCGATGGCCAGGCGAATGACGTCCGCCTCGATCTCTTCGAGCGGGCGCAAGTTGCCGTCTGGGGTATAAAGCATGACGCCCGAACTTTCCTGCACCGGGTTGCCGGCGACGTGGGAGGGACCGGTGCCGAGAATGCTCAGAAGCTGCGGAAAATCTTCGGATGTCAGCGCGTCGCCGTCGCAGAAGACGGCCGCGCGGAACAGCACGGCCTGGAGCTGGCGCACATTGCCCGGCCAGTCGTATGCTGCCAGCAGCGAGAGCGCGCCGTCGGTAATGCCCAGCTCGCGCAGGCCCGGCTGCTCGCCGATACGCGCGAGGAAGAAGCGGGTGAGGGCGGGAATATCGCCGATCCGCTCCCGCAGGGGCGGCAGCAGGATTTTCGTCGTGGAAATCGCGTCCAGCAGTTCGGGCAGGAAATGCCCCTGATCGACCAGATCCTGCAGCGGCAGGTTGCTCGCGCTGATCAGGCGCACGTCGATGCGGAACGAATAAGGCGCGCCGATCGGGCGGACGTCGCTCTTGCGGATCGATTCGAGCAGCCGTTCCTGCACCGAGAGCGGCAGGCGGTCGATTTCGTCGAGCGCGAGCGTGGCGCCGTCGCAATGCTGCAGGGCGCCGATCTGGCGGTCGAAGGCGCCGGGAAACGAGCCTTTTTCATGCCCGAACAGC
>NZ_BCTX01000073.1 GCF_001590985.1 Novosphingobium naphthalenivorans NBRC 102051 | reverse complement strand
GGGACGATCCCGGGTGCGCCGGACTTCACGAAAAAGGGCGGCGTCCTGACCAAGCCGCATGCCGCACTGACCGATCACATCGAACGTGGCTACTCCAGCCCATCGTCACCAATCTCGATGCCGCCACGCGGCGGAAATCCCGGGCTCAGCGACCAGGACGTCAAGGATGTCCATGCCTACCTGCACCAGGCCTTTGGCTGCGGGAAATAGGGCCGGATCGAAGGGTGGCGGCTGAATGGGGCATCTATAAGGCCTGCCCCCTCGAACCCGCACCACGCGGATACGACGCGCGGGCTCAACAGCAGTCGGGATCGGCGCGAGCCTTTTCCCTCGCCAGGCGCGCCATCATCAACACCAAATAGATGGAAACGAGCCCGCCCAGAAAGCAGAACACGGAAATATAGGCGAACCGGAAGAACAGATAGGTCACGCCAAACGCCAGAAAGACAAGCAAGCCGAAAACTCTCACCTCCGGTCGCGTGGAGAGGATCGGTGGCAGGACGATCGACGCAAGGTATATGGCGTAGGTAACGTCGCGTGGCCAAATAAAATCAAATGTCTGCTTGCCCGAATACACGACCGCCTTTGGAAGGAAACTGACGGTCAGCCACCCCTCGTTCGCGAAATAGGGAAAGTACAAAGTGGCGCCCAGCATACCACCTATGATCGAGCCCAGAAGATAAAGGGGCCTCCAGCGGCAGGGCTCGACGAAGTAGGTGGCAAAAGGGATCCAGACCGGCCACGCAAGCCAGGCGAAGAACATATAGGTGATCGAATAGTGCCGCATGGCCTCGTAATTGGCACCCGCACCCGAGACCCAGACCATCCCCTCGAAAAACTGCTGGAGACCGAACAGGACAGGTAGCGCACACAAGGGTACGTAGCGCCGGTCCGTCTTTGCCGCGAGGTAAAGGCTGACCCCTCCGCTCGGGATGAGAAGAGCTGAGGCGGTAAAACTCGCTTCGGCTGAAAAGCACATGTTCTTGCGTCGCCTCCCTTTCAGCCCTGAATTGCCAACCGCTCGTCAGCGCCGGGAAGACAGATAATCGGCCACGGCGCGCCTGTCGCCCTCGCTGAGCGATGCGGCGATCCGGCCCATAACTGTGCTAGGCCGCTGGCCACTGGCAAAATTGTCGAGTTGCGCAAGCAGATAGGCGGCATGCTGTCCATTCAATAGCGGCGCCGTGGCGGAACTGCTCGATCCCATCATGCCTCCCATTCCCATCATCCCGCCTCTGATCGAATTGTCGTGGCAAGAGGCGCATCCCGACATTGGTGCCGCGCTGGAATAGTAGACGTGCTCGCCGCGCGCCGCCAACCCGGCATCATTCGGGACATCCGGCTCGCGCGCCTCGCTGCTGTAATATTTGGCCAGATCGTCGATTTCCGCATCGGTCAGCGGCGCGGCAATGGCCGACATGACCGCTTGCTTCCGCTCGCCCGTCCGGAATGCCATTAGCTGCGCGTAAAGATAGTCGGGTCGTTGTCCAGCAAGCTTCGGAATCTGAGGACTTGCGCCGTTGCCGTCCGGGCCGTGGCAGGAGGCGCAGTGAGCCTGAGCGAGTTCATTGCCATGATCGCTGTCGCCTCCGAAGGTGCCGGCGTTCGCTCCCTCATTGCTTGCGCCCGGAGCAGGGTCGCACGAAACGAGGGACAGAGCCATGGTAAGGATTGTTATCCCGAGCAGTGTGCGTCGCATCGGAGACCTTCGTCCGCTTCCGTCCTGGCAAGTTTCAAGCCGGTCAGGTTCAGTTGCCATGTCCGTTCTCCACCCGTTGTCTCCTGCCGGCTTCGTTCCTGAACAAACTTTCAAACGCTCTGATATGCTTGGTCTCGATCCAATCCGGCACTCTTGACCCCATTTCGAGAGGTTGAGGCACCCGCTAGATCCGGGCGCTCCTCAACCGCAAGGAATTGGTGACGACCGACAGTGAGGACGCGCTCATGGCAAAGGCGGCAAACATCGGGCTGATGAGAATGCCGAAGAAGGGAAATAGCACTCCTGCCGCCACCGGCACACCTGCAGCATTGTAGATGAGGGCGAAGAACAGGTTCTGGCGGATGTTGCGCATGGTCGCGCGGGCCAGGCGGCGCGCGCGTACGATCCCGTCGAGATTGCCCTTGACCAGGGTAATGCCCGCACTCTCGATGGCGACGTCCGCGCCTGTACCCATGGCGATGCCGACATCGGCCTGTGCCAGAGCCGGCGCGTCGTTCACGCCGTCGCCCGCCATGGCGACCTTGCGGCCCTGCTGCTGGAGTTCACGGATGATCCGGGCCTTGTCTTCAGGCAGCACGTCTGCGCGGATTTCGTCGATACCCAGCCGGGCGGCAACAGCCTTCGCGGTACGCTCGTTGTCGCCTGTCGCCATGATGATGGTGAAGCCTAGCCCATGCAGCGCCTTGAGCGCGGCGGGCGTGCTCTCCTTGACCGGGTCCGCTACGCTGACCAGACCGGCGATGCTATCCTCCAGAATGACGAACATCACGGTTTCGCCGTCATCGCGACGGGCATTGGCCTTTTCCGCCAATTCAGTCGCCTGCATACCGAGGTCAGCAAGGAGCTTCATATTGCCGAGCGCCACGCGCTTGCCATCGACAACGCCCTTGACACCCTTTCCGGTTACGGCTTCGAAGTCGCTCGCCGATCCCAGCGCCACGCCGCGATCCTGAGTTCCCGCCACAATGGCCTCTGCCAGCGGATGTTCGGACCCTTTCTCGAGCGTGGCGGCAAGACGCAGCACATCGACCTCTTCATGGCCTGCCTCTGGCAGCACGGCCGTCAGCCGGGGTTTGCCTTCGGTCAGGGTGCCGGTCTTGTCGACGATCAATGTGTCGATCTTCTCGAAGCGCTCCAAAGCCTCTGCGTTCTTGATGAGCACGCCGGCCTGGGCACCGCGTCCGGTTGCCGTCATGATCGACATCGGCGTCGCAAGCCCCAGCGCGCAGGGGCAGGCAATGATGAGCACGGCGACCGCGGCAATGAGCGCATAGGAAAGCGCCGGCGCCGGTCCCCAGATAGCCCAGCCGATGAAGGCCAGCACGGCGACTCCGATCACGGCGGGCACGAACCAGCCGGCGACCTTGTCGGCATATTTCTGGATTGGCGCACGCGAACGCTGGGCGTTGGCGACCATTTCGACGATCTGCGAGAGCATCGTATCCGCTCCGACACGCGTGGCTTCGATCACCAGGCTACCCGTCCCATTGATCGTCGCACCCGTGACCGGGTCGCCGGCGACTTTCTCCACAGGAACAGGCTCCCCCGTGATCATGCTCTCGTCGATAGAGGAGCGGCCCTCGGTCACGACGCCATCGACCGGAACCTTATCGCCTGGGCGCACACGGAGCCGGTCACCGACCTTCACGTCCTCGAGCGGGATTTCCTCCTCACTGCCGTTGCTGCGAATGATACGGGCCGTCTTTGCGGCAAGGTCGAGCAGCGCGCGTATGGCCTTGCCGGTGCCTTCTCTTGCACGCAGTTCCATGACCTGTCCGAGCAGGACCAGCGTCACGATGACCGCCGCCGCTTCGAAATAGACACCGACGTGCCCCTCGGTGTCGCGGAAGCCTTCCGGAAAGATGCCGGGCGCCAGAACGGCCACGACGCTGAACAGCCATGATGCCAATACGCCCATGCCGATCAGCGAGAACATGTTCAGGTTCATCGTGCGGAACGAGTTCCAGCCGCGCACCAGGAATGGCCAGCCACACCACAGAACGACAGGGGTGCCCAGCGCGAACTCGATCCACAGCGTGGTGCGCTCGCCGAAGATTTCTCTGACACCGCTCAAGCCGACATAGGGCCCCATGGTCAGAACCAGCAAAGGCACGGTAAGAACCACGCCGATCCAGAAACGCCGGGTGAAATCGACCAGTTCCGGATTGGGACCTTCTTCGGCCACAGCGCCCGACTCAAGCTGCAGCCCCATGCCGCATATGGGACAGGAGCCGGGCTTCGTCTGCCGAACCTGCGGATGCATCGGGCAGGTGTAAACGGCGCCATGGTATCCTGTCGGCACGGTATCGTAGCGGGTGTCGCCTGGCTGGGACTTTGCCTGATGAGCGTCGTGATGGCAGTGCGAATGGCTGCCTTCCGTTCCGCTCCCTTCAGGCACCAGGTGCATTCCGCATTTCGGGCAATCGCCGGGTTCGACCTGCCGCACTTCGGGATGCATGGGACAGGTGTAGACCGTGCCGCCCTCGCTCGCTTTGCCGTGTTGATGATGGTGCGTGTGATCGTTCATCGTTTTACCTTGTCACTCGAACGGCTGGATGGAAACGTCGCCAATTCCGCGGACTGCAATTCATGGAATACCTGCGCCAATGCGCCCGCCAGCGAAATAGCGTTACTGGAGTGCGGGATCGAATCCGTCGTGACGACCCGCGCTGCGCCTGCCGCAAGAATATCGGCATAGGCGCTCCCGGCAAACACCGCGTGGATCACGACGCAGACCGGCGGTCTGGTTCCCGCTTCCGCCAATCGCTCGATCGCACGGACCAGGGTACGCCCCGATGAAGCGATGTCGTCGAGAATGACAGGCGTTCCGGCGAGGAGCGCTTCGCTGCGCGGCACGCTGACCTCGACGCTGCGATCGCCGCTGCGCCGCTTCTCAAGCACTTCAAACCGGCATCCTGCAAGTCCGGCCACTTCGGCAACCCATTGCCGGCTCTCGCTGTCAGGACCCAGCAGAACCGGATCCGAAACGTTCGCGGCGATCCATTGGGCCAGCAGCGGTGCTGTCACGACGCGACGTGCGGGTATCTGAAAGAGTTTGTCGAGCGACGGGATGCGGTGAAGATGCGGATCCACCGTCATCAGCCAGTCGAAACTCTCTTCAAGAAAGCAGGCAAATAAAGGTGCGCTCACCGCCTGTCCTTCGGCGAAGCGCCGATCCTGCCGCATGTAGGCAAGATAGGGTGCGACCAGCCCGACGCGGCTAGCTCCCAGTTCCCGTGCCGTTGCCGCCGCGAACCGAAGCGGCAAGGCAATCTGATCGGGACCATGCAGGGTCGCCAATATGGCGACATCTTGTCCCGCGACCTTTCCCGGCAGAGTGACGAGGCTCTCGCCGTCGGGAAAGCGATGATGATCGATCACCTGAAACTCGGCGCCCAGCAGCGCAGCAATCCGCTCACCCAACGGCGCCATTCCCGGAAATGCGAGGACAATGGTCATGCGGGATCGCCGATCTGGAAAGGAGATGGCCCTGACCGGGCATAGTCTTGTGCCCAGACCAGTTCGCCGGGTGTCTCCGCGTGGATCTCGTAAAGCGGCGTGCCCACTTCGATACTGTCGCCCGGCTGGACCAGCAGAAGGAGACCGGCCCGCTGGCGACCGGGCGCGCCGGCGAGCTTGGCGATCTTCGCAATACGGCGATTGTCGATCGCTGCCAGGCGCCCTGCACTCTGAGCGCATTCGAGCGAGCGATGCGGCGCAAGACCGGGCTCGCGAAAGCCGCCCTGCGCCTCGCAAATTGCCTGGAACTTGGTGGCTGCGGCTCCGTTGTGGAGCAGTTGCTCTGCCAGTGCCCGTCCGTGGCAGTCGTTCGAACGTGCAAGATCCAGGAGAGCGCCCGCCAGATCAAGGGACCGCGACCGCAGATCCTGCGGTGCGTCGGGTTCGCACTGCAGAACTTTGAGAAGGTCGCGCGCCTCGAGACTTGGACCAATGCCGCGCCCAACCGGGGCGGTTCCATCGCTACAGTGAATTCTCAGGGACAGTCCGATGGCATTACCCACGGCCAGCAAGCGGTCGGACAGCGCCTTGGCCGCTTCCGCCGACCGCACCTTCGCTGTGGGACCCACGGGCATGTCGATAATCACATGCGTCGATCCGGCCGATGCCTTCTTCGACAGCACACTGGCGGCAAGTTGGCCGTCGCTGTCGAAATCGAGTGGCCGTTCCACCCGGATCAGCAGATCGTCGGCCGGGCTAAGGTCGAGACTGCCGCCCCAGACCACGCATCCGCCTTCGGCATCGACAACGCGCCGCATGGCTGGAATGTCGAGGGCGACCGGCGCCAAGACCTCCATCGTGTCGGCGGTGCCCGCCGGAGAGGTTATGGCGCGGCTTGATGTCTTGGGAATGCGAAAGCCTGCTGCTGCAACGATAGCGACAACAATCGGGGTGGTACGATTGCCGGGCAGACCGCCAACGCAATGCTTGTCCAGCACCATGCCGCCGCCCCAGTCCAGCGTCTTGCCGGCCCGCTGCATTGCCCGCGTAAGTGCGATGGTTTCTTCAGTGTCCAGGCGGTCGCCGGCTCCAGCCGTGATGAATGCGGCGATGTCGAGATCGGAGAGGCGGTGGGCAACCGTGTCGGAGATGATCGCCTCGCAGGCGGCCAGGTCCAGGCGCTGCCCATAGACTTTTGCGCGTATGGCCGATGCTGACGCTGGCGGTTCCGGATGGGAGAAGATCCCCAACGCTCCCTCGCTCGCCGCAAGTGCTCTCCAGGCTGCTTCGCTGAGCGCGGCCGTGTCGTGGGCGAGCCAATCCGCGCCCGTCAATACATTCAGGGCAGCGATGATCGATCGACCGCCGAGCGCAATTTCCACTTGCGTGAGGGCCGAAAACCCCTCCGCCCGGCACAGGTGGCAGTCACTCCGCATGTAGACGACCGGCTGCCGGTACGTGTCGATGCCGGCACGGACCAGAGGAATGGAATGGACGGTCTCCATCAGCGCGGTCTCGCGAGGTTGATCCGTTCGAGATGCTCGGGCACGCGCACATTCCATCCCAGTTCATGGTCGATGCGGAAGCGCAACGCATCCGCGCTATCGGGCTCCCCGTGAGTGATGTAGGTCATTTCCGGCGCCGCCGCCTGCCCCATCCATGCCAGGAGTTCGTTGGCGTCGGCGTGCCCGGACATTCCCTCGATCTGGATCACCTCGGCCCGGATTTCGACGTCCTGACCGAAAAGCCGCAAGTGCCTCTCGCCCCTCGCCAGCACCGCGCCTCTCGTGCCTCCCGCCTGGAAGCCGCTGAGGACGATTGCGTTCTTGGGGTCCGGACCGAAACTTGCGACGTGATGGAGCACACGACCTCCAGCAAGCATACCGCTTGCCGAAATGATGATCATGGGGCCACTGCGCCGGTTGAGTTCCTTTGATTCCTCTACGGTGCGTACACGTTCGGCCAGGTTGAACATCGCCTTGCAGTCTTCCCAGCTCACATGGTGTTCATCATGGTGATGATGGTAGATTTCGGTCGCATCCGTCCCCATCGGTGTATTGAGATAGACCGGCACGTAGGGAATGGCGCCGCGCTTCCTAAGCTGGGCGATCTGCAGCATGACGCCCTGAACGCGCCCCACGGCGAATGCCGGAATGACAATTACGCCGCCACGCCCTGCGACCCTGTTTATGATCTCACCCAGTTCCGCCTCGGCATCGACATGAGGATGCACGCGATTTCCATAGGTGGACTCGCAGACAAGGATATCCGCTCCAGGGAACGGGCGAGGCCCGCGCATCAAGGGATCGGTATCGCGTCCGACGTCGCCGCTGAAATGCACGGTACGACCATTAACCGTCAGCTGGATCTGCGCTGCTCCCAGCAAATGCCCAACGGGAATGAACCGTGCCGAAATGCCCGGCCCCAGATCAACGTTCTTGTCAAAGTCCTTTGGCTCGAAGTGACCAAGCGCGCTTCTAGCATCCTCGAACGTATAGAGCGGCTTGGGATTTACATGCTTTGAATAGCCCTTGTGCAGGGCATAGCGGGCCTCCTCTTCCTGCAGATGGCCGCTGTCGGGAAGCAGCAGGTTGCACAGTTCTCCGGTGGCCCGGGTACAATGCACAATACCTCGAAAGCCGTTGCGGACCAAGGCTGGCAAATAGCCGGAATGGTCGAGATGCGCGTGCGTGAGCACGACGCAATCAATCGATTTGGGCGGAACGGGAAAAGGTTTCCAGTTGCGTTCCCGAAGCTGCTTGTACCCCTGAAACAACCCGCAATCGACGAGTATTCGCTTGCCATTGGCCTCGACCAGATATCGTGACCCGGTAACCGTCCCGGTCGCGCCCAGGAATCGGAGAGATGCGCTCGGCTGACTGTTCATGTATTTCTCTCCCGTTTACCCCATCCCGACAGCGCATATGCGACCGTTGGTGGAGATGGAGTTGCGCCATTAGTCGAATGTCCGATGCCGCGATCGTCCAAGATCGTGGAGCCGAAACTCGCTATTTGCGATTTGCGTGTCATGCCAGAGATGCTGGCCCGTGCCACGCCCATGATCTTTAACGCGCATCAAGAACGGTGCCGGATACCGGCTTCCAGCCATGTGCATGCGCGACCGTCCAACCTGTTCCGGTCGCGCCCATTATCGGCGCCCCTCGTTCTTGCTTGGCGTCATCTGCAACAGGGCGTCCACAGGCAGGAGCAATTCTTGATGCAGGTTAACAAACCTGTGGCCAATCCACGCCATGATCATTGCGACCCGGCGGAGGACTGGCGTGAGGCTGGAAGCCCAGTCGCCTGAGTCCGGAAACGTGTAAAGCCGTAGCGTAATGACAGAATAATCGCCAATGGCTGGACACTCTCATCCGTGCTTGGCCGATCAGGATAACAAACATGGCTGAAAAGCAGGACCAGAAACCCAAGCACGATTTTCGTCTCGACCTGCTCTATTTCATCGTCGTGATTTCTGCCGTGCTCGTCATGCAGGACCTCTGGTCGGGATCTGGGCACATCAAGACGATCCCCTATAGCGAATATCGGCAACTCCTGGCGAAGGATGCCATTACCGACGTCGTGGTTGGCGAGACAACAATTACGGGGGCATACAAAAAGCCTGCCAAGGATGGCCCTCAGCACTTCACCACGGTGCGGGTCGATCCAGCCGTTGCCGGCGAACTTGAACGTCAGAAGGTCAAGTTCTCGGGGGAGCCGCCTCCAGGGATTCTTGAAAGCGTCGTTTCCTGGTTCCTGCCGATGATCGGCTTCATCCTGATCTGGATGTTCCTGTTCCGGCCGATGATGGGCGGCGGCATGAGCGGCGGTCTGATGGCGGTAGGGCGCAGCAAGGCCAGGGTATTCGGCGAACAGGACGTAGAGGTCCGCTTCTCCGACGTCGCCGGCGTTGACGAAGCCAAGGACGAACTCGCCGAAGTTGTCGGGTTCCTCAAGAATCCCGCTGCCTTTGGCCGGCTGGGCGCCCGGGTTCCAAAAGGTATCCTGCTGGTCGGACCTCCCGGCACCGGCAAGACGCTCCTTGCTCGCGCCGTTGCTGGGGAAGCCGGTGTTTCCTTCTTTTCCATCACCGGCTCGGAATTCGTGGAAATGTTCGTCGGCGTCGGGGCCTCCCGGGTCCGGGATCTTTTCTCGAACGCAAGAAAGCAGGCGCCGGCCATCATCTTTATCGACGAACTCGACGCGCTGGGCCGCGCCCGCGGAATCGACAACCCGATGGGTGGGCATGAGGAGAAAGAGCAGACCCTCAATCAGCTCCTGGCCGAGATGGATGGCTTCGACCCCAGTGTCGGCATAATCGTTCTGGCCGCGACAAACCGTCCCGAAGTCCTGGATCCGGCACTAATGCGAGCCGGGCGCTTCGATCGTCAGGTCCTGGTCGACAGGCCGGATCGCGAAGGCCGAACGGCCATCCTCAAGGTGCACCTCACCAATATCCGAGCGGCTGCCAATCTCGACGTCGAGACGATAGCGGCCATGACTCCCGGATTTACCGGCGCTGACCTCGCCAACCTGGTCAACGAGGCGGCACTGGTGGCCACGAGACGCAATGCCATCGAGACCACGCTAAGCGACTTCACGCAAGCGGTCGAACGGATCGTGGCCGGCTCCGAAAAAAAGAGCCGCATCCTCGGCGCAAAGGAACGCGAGATCGTTGCCCATCACGAAATGGGGCATACTCTGGTTGCGCTGGCCCTTCCGGGGACCGATCCGGTGCAAAAGGTCTCGATCATTCCCCGAGGTCTGGGGGCGCTTGGCTACACGATGCAGCGCCCCATCGAGGATCGCTATCTGTTGAGTCAATCCGAGCTCAACAATCGCCTGGCGGTTCTGCTGGGCGGCCGGGCGTCCGAAGATCTGATATTTGCCGAGGCCTCGACCGGCGCGGCAGACGATCTGGCCCGAGCAACAGAGCTCGCGCGAAGCATGGTCGTGCGCTTCGGAATGACCAAGGAACTGGGGCAAGTCGCTTACGAAGCGGAACGCAGCGCCTTCCTCTCGGGTCAGGTCCAGGCCTGGCAGCCGCGTACTTATGCGGACGGCACAGCCGAAGCCATCGACCATGCCATACAGAAACTGGTCGAGCAGGCATTCCGGACAGCGAGAAGCATTCTGGAGGCCAACCGACCAATCCTGGAATCGACAGCCAAAGAATTGCTGGCCCGTGAGACGCTCGACGCGGGCGAATTAGGTTTCGTGGACAAAGGTTGACAGCGGACTCGCCGATTGATTCAACGCTGACTTTTGGAGGCGGCGTTGGGCGAGCGGATTGGATTGGCGGACGACGAATGGGCGATAATCGGCACGCTGTTGCCGCCTGAGCGTGGTCGCGGTTGCCGCCCTGCACAGGACAACCGGTTGTATTTCGAAGGCATGATGTGGATTGCCCGTACGGGTTCGCAGTGGCGTCATCTGCCGGATGAGTATGGCAAGTGGAACAGCGTCTTCCGGCGGTATCGGCGCTGGGTCACAACCGGCGTGTTCGACGCGATGCTCGAAACGCTGGCCGAACTGGTAGAGCGCGATGCCAGTGCCGACATGATCGATAGCACCGTGGTCCGGGCACATCATTGTGCAGTCGGCATAAAAAGGGGACTCAGGAAACCGAGGCGCTTGGCCGATCGCGCGGCGGCTTCAGCACCAAACTCCACGCACGATGCGATGCCAAAGGCCGCCCTCTCGGCTTCGTCCTGACACCAGGCCAGAGCCACGACGTCCAGGGCTTTGGCCCGTTGTTCCGCATGATCGCCGACAAGATCGAGGCGCTGCTGGCCGACAAGGGCTATGATGCCGACGCCATCCGCGAGGAATTGGCCAAAGCCGAGGTCGAGGCCGTCATTCCGGCCAAAAGCAACCGGCGTGAACCCATCGCGCATGACCGGGAAAAGTATCGCTGGCGCAATCTCGTCGAGCGCCTGTTCAACAAACTCAAGAACTGGCGTCGCATCGCCACCCGCTACGACAAAACCAAGGAGTCCTACCTCGGCTTCGTAAATCTCGTCTCAGTCCTGCAGTGGATACCCTTTGTCCACGAATCCTAGAGAAATTGACCCAGGAGCTTGTCCAGCCGCAGCCGCCGAGTGTCGCGGGACTGGCCGCTCCGATCACCAGGGATGGCGGCATCGAGAGGCAAACGGCGCATTTCAGGGGACAAGGCGATGGAGAAGTTGCTTGAGAGACTGCTGAGCAGAATCTTCACACGAGGTACGCTTGCAGTGACCACTGCCTCGGGTCATCGATTCACGGTTGGCGACCAAAGCGGAGAGGCGGTCGCGGTGCGCTTCACGAACTGGAAGGCGCAAGCGGGCGTCTTGTTCGATCCCGATCTGAAATTGGGGGAAGCCTACACCGAGGGATCCCTGGTAGTAGAACAAGGAACGATCGCCGATCTCCTCTCGCTCGCCTTGTCACAAGATCTTGGGCTGCGCCGACTCTGGTGGATGGCGTTGCCGTTCGCACCGCGCCACCTCTTGCGACGTCGACAGCAAGCGAACGGGCAAAAACGATCGAAGGAGAACGTGTCTCGTCACTACGATCTTGATGCCAGCCTTTACGATCTCTTTCTGGACACGGACCGGCAATATAGCTGCGGTCATTTCGAAAATGGCGACGAAGACCTGGAGGAGGCGCAGCTTGCCAAGAAGCGCCACATCGCCGCCAAGCTATTGATCGGGCCGAATGACCGGGTACTCGATATCGGCTGTGGCTGGGGCGGCTTGGCGCTCTATCTCGCGAAGACTTGCGACGCTCGGCACGTCACCGGGATCACGCTTTCGGAAGAGCAGTTAAAAATTGCCAGCCAAAGGGTGAGAGCCGACGCGCTGGATGACCAGGTCAACTTCGCTCTTTCCGACTATCGCAATCTCGTCGGGACATTCGACCGAATCGTGTCGGTGGGTATGTTCGAACATGTCGGCGTCGATCACTACGACACATTCTTCCGCAAGTGCGCCAATCTGCTCCGCGAAAAGGGCGTGATGGTACTGCACGCGATTGGCCGCTCGGATCCTCCAGGCATCACCAATCCCTGGATCGCAAAGCATATCTTCCCCGGCGGCTACATTCCCGCGCTCTCCGAGGTCTTCCCTGCGATCGAACGTGCCGGGCTTCTGGTCACCGACGTTGAAATCCTGCGCCTGCATTACGCCGACACTTTGCGTCATTGGCGAACGCGCTTTCTCGAGCGCCGCGAAGCGGCGGCGAGGCTCTACGACGAGCGCTTTGTGCGCTTGTGGGAATATTATCTAGCCGCATCCGAAATGGCGTTCCGCAAACAAAGCATGATGGTGTTTCAACTACAATTGGCCAAGCGCCAAGACATCGTGCCGCGCACGAGAAGCTATATCGCGCGCGAAGAGGCGCGACTACGTCATCTGGAACAAGGGCCGATCATGGCGAATCCCGAATACCCCGGCGTCTCCTACGATCTTCGAACGAGAGTAATGGAAAGGAATTGAACATGGCGATGCAAGGCAACAATGTTGAAGTAGACACCCGCAACGCGAAGACCGCGGCGCGCGCCTATCAGCTGTGGGAGCAGGAAGGCTGCCCCCATGGCCGTGACCTCGATCATTGGTTCGCGGCCGAGGCCGAACAGTCCGTTCAGCCAAAAGCTGCGCAGGCTTCGAAGAAGTCGCGCAAAAGGGCCGGTTGAGGGATTCAAGAAAGACTCGACGGACCCATCAGGCTGATAAGGCCACGCCCATTCAGGAGCGCCTGGCTCCCGATGATCGGTTCAGTGAGGGTGTCCCATGTCGTCATCGTGATGATCGGACGCGGCGGGATCCTGACCACCATCCTGCTCTTTCATCATCTCATCATGGCCCTCCGGTGCCGCCTTCACCAAGGTCTGATACTGATCGGCCGAGAGGCCAGGCAGCTTCTGAAGGAACGCGACCATGTTCCAAATGAGCGTGTCATTGTGCGTCTTACCCCAGGCAGCCATGCCAGTGGACTTGATGCCGTGCTTTATGACCCAGAACTTCTCGGCCGGTGTCAGGTCGTTGCCGCGAGCAAGCTCGGGCGCGGCCGGATAGAGGCCTTGCGCTATTTCGGTCCTCTCCATACCCGGAGCCAGATGACAGGCGGCACACATCTCGGCGTAGAGCCCGGCGCCTGCAGCAATCCGGGCTGGATCCGCAAGATCGGGTGGTGGTGGAACATTCCTCGCATGGGCGGCGACAGACCGGTCTCGTGCCGTTTCAAGCAACCAATAGACTGGCCTGGTGTGGGGATCATCAGCCGCCACATTATAAATCCCTGAAAATATGAAGGTCACTCCTGCTACCAAGGCCAGGACGAGAATGCCAATAGCGATCCAGGCGCCTTTCCGGCTTTGCCGTTGAGCGTGCGGTTTCGAACTCATCTGCGTCTCCCCATCCATGTATTGTTTGTTCGGCAACACCAAAACTCTGGTGTCACCGCGCGCCACCAAACAGGTTGCCCACATTGTTCATACGAACAAAATCGCCTGTCCCCTCAAAATGGGAGGGCAATTGTCTCAACCAGGGGTGGATGAGGCCGACAGACTTGAAATCGTGGGATCAGAGCAAACGTCATGAACTGCATGTGGAACCGGATTTCCAACGGCAGAGATCAAGGATCAGCGCAGGAGGGATTCCGAGCGACCGCCTGAATCCATTCGTTAATCTCCGCTTCGACCCAGACAGCACACTTGGGCCCAATCGAGCGGGATTTCGGGAACCTGCCTTCGCTCATCCGCTGATAAATCGCCGAACGCTTCAAGCCCACCCGGTCCATGACTTCTGGCAAGCGCAGCAAACGTGCCGGTGGAGTGGTATGGGACTGCTTATCGCCTTCGATCGAGACGTCTTCACTAGGCTGGAGATGGGCATTCATGATCGATCCTGTCGGTTCAATTTCTCGGTCCCCTCCGAGGTGAATTGGATCAGCGCGGAAGCGACATCGAAATGTCGCGGTTGGCAAAATCATCGATATGCTTGGCAAGCATGCGCGCGACGAGCTGCGAAGTGCCGTTCGCCCACCGGGGTCGCAAATCTTCCACGCGTCGCCCAAGCGTGCGTTCGAGCTGGCCTGGCAAGGCCGTAAAGAAGTCCTCAAGGAACTCCCCCATCTCGCTGCGCATCCATTCGCAGGCGAGATCCTCCTGACCAGCCAACGCGAGGATCATGCTGGCGCGGGGAAAGGCGCCGCAGACATCGAGAACGCGCGCGGCTTCATCAAGGCCGATCGGCCGATCGCCGCGCATGACACGAAGCAGGGTCTCGCGGTGGATCCCGACTTCCCGAGCGATCTGGTGCTTCGGCTTGTCAGACGACTCGATTGCATGGGCAAGAATGTGCGCGAGGCTGGTGTTGGCTTCGCATCGGAATGGCGCGGGCTGGTGCATCGACAAAAACTCCAACGATGAGGAACTGAGTCGTAGCCATATCGCGCGTGATCCATGTAGGAAAATGAAAAGAACATTTACGGAACATATCGTTTCTAGGCGAATCATCCCCTAGGCCCGAGTCGCCGACCATCACCGCCACGCTTGTCGGGATTCGTCGACGCTAATTGCGAAATAAGCCGCTGTTTCTGCGCATTATCGCCGACGCCGAGCAATTGATGCGTCCATATCCGTCCGCCACTTCAGCTCCAGCGGCAATCCGACTTTCCTACATCGATTTCCTAGATCCATGTGGAACACACAGCGAACGAAAGAACGCTGGGTTCACCCCTCCAGATGGAGCTCCATATGCAGTCTCTTACCCTTTCCCGGCGTTCCAGCGCCATTGATCAGAACCCCTCGAAGCTCGGGCGGGCCATGACCTTTGCGGTAGCGCTTGCTGTCGCAGCATTGGCCGCCAGCGCCGCTTACGCCGGCGCCGACACGACCTTCACCCCTGCCCTCACGAAATTCACTGATTTCCTCGAAGGCTCGGGCGGCAAGATCATCACCGTCCTCAGCCTTGCGGGCGGTCTCATCGGTCTCGCCTCCGGCCGGTTCTCGCTCGGACAGGTCGCTGTTCCGGTCGGTGTCGGCATCGGCGTCGGCACGGGTGTTCCGATCGTCACCTCGGTCGTCACCGCGGTCATCTGACGCATCGGACGGGAAGGCGCGTCGCCATGGCAGACCCATATATCATCCCGCGGCGGCTCGACGATCCGGAGCTTATCGGCTTCTGGACCATCGACGAGTTCGCCGGGATGCTCATCCCCTTCACCTGGGGGATCCTCAGCCAGCATATCTTTATCGGCATTATCGTTGCCTTCGGCGCCTGGTTCGCGCTGCGAAAGGCAAAAGCAGGACGCGCCAGCTCCTGGGTAGCCCATGCCGCCTATTGGTATCTGCCGGCCGGATTGTTGGGTCTGAAATCGACGCCGCCTTCCCACTGCCGCCTGCTTGCCGGTTGAGGGGAGATATCCATGTTTGCCGACATTTCACACGAGCGTCAGCAGTCGCTGCTGCGCCAGCGCAACCTCTTTGCGCTCACCAGCGCCGGACTTGGCATTGCGCTCGTCGTAGCGGTCAGCCTTGCTACCACCCGCGACCGCGAAGTCGTGCTCCTGCCAACGCTCCCCAAGCAGCTCACTGTCAGCAGCGCGGGGGTCGAGGCCGACTATCTCGAACTCGTGACCCGCGATGCCGCGCTCGTTCTCCTCAATCGCAGCCCCGAGGGTCTCGACTACTGGATGGACGAGATCCTGAAGCTCGCCGATCCGGCAAGCTACGGACGGCTAAAGGCCGATCTCGTGCGGATTGTCGAAGAGCAGCGGGGTTCGGACGTCACCCAGGCCTTCGTCATCCGCTCGATGACCGTCGACCCCAAGGGGCTGACGTCCGACGTGACGGGGACGCTCAAGACGTTTGTCGGTGCCCAGGTCATCGCGAGCGACGAGCGCCGTTTCCGCTTCAACTGGACCTACCGGGGCCTGCGTCTCGCGCTGTCAGGCTTCAGCCAGTTGCCCACCAAAGACCCAACGAAGGAGGCCCAGTGATGGCTTACCGACGCAAGACGCGCGCGTGGAGTCTGGCTCTTTGCGCCAGTACCATGCTCGCATTCTCAGGGAGCGGCGCCGAGGCCGCCGACCAGTTCAAACAGGCTGCAGACGGAGCGAGCATCGAATGCGCTGTGTCGGCCCGCGAGCTGACGCGCTTCGCGCTGGTCGATGACCAGTTTGCCAGCGTCTCGAAGATCTCGACCGGCACGCCCTACAACGATTTTGCGGTCACCAACGAACCGCTGCGCGGCGACATATACGTGTCGGTGCCCGAGACCTATGCGGCGCGGTCGATCAGCTTCTTCGCCACGACCAAGAAGGGCTTCGTCTACAAGGTTTCCTGCCAGGTCGAGCCTGTCCCGGCAGTGCAAGTCTTCATCACCAACCCGGCGATCGCGACAAACAAGGCATCTGGCTGGGAGAGCGAAACGCCGCTGGAGACGAGCGCAGTGCGGCTCATCCAGGCCATGGCCAATGACCGGACGGTCGATGGCTTTGAAGTCAGGCAATCCTCCGCCCTTCCGGCACGGGTCGGCGATCTCGAAATCCAGCTCATCGCCGATTACCGCGGCAGCGCGCTTGCCGGAAAGGTCATCCGTCTGGCGAACCGTGGCCGCAAGCCGCTGACGCTTGCCGAAGCGGATCTCGCTTCCTCCCAGACACTCGCAATCTCGATCGCCCAGCCCACTCTCAAATCGGGAGAAAGCACGGTCGCCTTCATCGTCGGTTCGAACGGAGGGTTGGGCCATGACTGATGCTCCCTCGATCTCAACCCCGGTACAGGCCGATCCGGCATCACCGTCGCCAGTGACCAGCCTCAACGCGAAGACCGCACGGCGGCAGAAGCTTCTACTTGGCTCCTTGGGCGCACTCGCGCTTGTCGGAGGCAGCTGGTTCATCTTGGGCGGCGACGACAGCGCGAAGAGCGATGATCCCACCGCCGCCCAGACCATCGACACGGCAGGGCTCATCAATCGCGACCTTTCGCAGCGCGAGTTCGTCGCGACCTACGGCAATCGTCTCGATGCCGTGACCCGCGAGCAGAAGGCGATGAAGGACGCGAGCCTCCCGCGCGAGGAAATCGAATCCCAGCTTGCCGCGCTTAGGTCAGAAAACCAGGCCATGCGGGTCGACGGACAGGCCGCGATCGATGCGATCTCGGCTGAGAACGCGGATCTCAAGTCCCGCCTTGCCAGCCAGGCCGCCCCGGCAGCCGCAAGCCTGCCGCCACCGGCCTATGGCCCGCAGGCGGGTGGCTACGATGCGCGTGGTCGGCCGGTTCAGCCAGCCCCTGCGGGTGCTGTGCTTGGCGCGAGCGAAGCGGGCCTGCCTGGGCCTGGTGAAGTCAAACTCATGAGCTTCACCTCCGACAAGGCAGGAGCCAGTGGACTGCGGGCGGCTCGCCCGGAAGCGCCGCCGGTCGTGGTCGAGGACTCGCCGGACTATCTGCCGCCCAATTCCTATGCTCCGGCCAAGGTCATAGTCGGCGTCGATGCCTCGGCGGGCGTCGCGAGCCAGACCGATCCACTTCCCGTGGTGCTGCGCATTACCGGTCCGGCGCGATCGGTCATGCAGAACGGCAAGGTTCTGACCACCCGCCTTCAGGGCTGCATCGTCAACGGCGCAGCGCGCGGCGATCTCTCGTCCGAGAAGGTCTATGTGAAGCTGGCGCGGATGACCTGCGACCAGCCCGGCGGGCGCGTCGCTGTAAGCGAGGTCAAGGGCTTCATCAGCTTTGCCGGAAAATCGGGCGTGCGTGGCCGTGTCGTCAGCCGCGAGGGCAGCCTTGTCAGTCAAGCCCTGCTTGCCGGGATTGTCGGCGGGTTCGGGCGCGGCTTTTCGGCGAACGCCAACAGCGTCTTCTCGGGCGTCACGACCAATGCCGATGGCACCCGCTCGAAGCTCTCTGCCGGCGACATCCTCGGTGGCGGGCTCGGCCAGGGCGCTGCGGATGCCGCCGATACGGTCAGCAAATATCTGATCGAGCGCGCCGAACAATACCAACCCGTCGTCGAGATGCCGACCGGCATCGATGTCGAGATCGTCTTTCTCGACGGCGTCTACGTGAGGAACTCCCAATGACCCCTGCCGCAAACGATCCAACCCCCACCAAGCCGCGGCGCTGGCTGCGACCGGTGGCGACCGCTGCTGCCATCGCCGCCCTGTCAGCCGCAACGGGTTGGGGCGTGGCAAGCCTCGCTTCCCCGACCCAGGCTCCCGACACGGCAAAGGTGCGCGCCGCGCTCAAGCTGCGCCTCCCGAAGACGCCGATCGACGCCATCACCTGCGATGGCCTTGGCGGTCTGTGCGAAGTCGCCTCGAAATCGACGCTGTTCTACGTCGATCGCGCGGCGAAGTTTCTGGTGATCGGGCGCATCTACGACATGGAGGCGCGTCAGGACCTGACCGCAGCCCGTCTCCTCGCACTCAACCCAGACTTGCTGGCTGCTGGTGCTGCACGGCGGAGCAATACCAACGAAGAAAGCCAGCCCGCCCCGCGCGCCACCCCGCAGAAGGTATCGCTCGCCGGTCTGCCCGCGAACGGCGCGATCACCTGGGGACCGGTGAACGGCCCCAAGGTCGTCGTCTTCTCCGATTTCCACTGCGGCTACTGCAAGAAGCTCGAAGCCGAACTGAAGGCGATCGGCGCGCGCGTCGAGGAGCGGCCCATTTCGATCTTCGGGGCCGACAGCCGCCGCGATGCCGAACGGGTGCTGTGCTCGCCGCGCCCCGAGCTGGCCCTGCACATGGCCTATTCGGGTCTCGCGCTCGCCAACCCGAAGCCGTGTGTCACGAGCGGGCTCGATGCCAACGAGGCATTTGCCAAGGCCCACGGCTTCAACGGAACGCCGGTGATCGTGCGCCCGTCCGACGGCGCAATCCTCGAAGGGTATCGCCCGGCTACCGCGCTCCGCGAATTCCTCAAGCCCGCCCAAAATCCGCAAACGCCGGCCGCCATCGCTCCGGCCGAGAAAGGATAATCGTCATGGGATTTTCCCACCGTATTCTCGCATCTGCCTGCCTTGTCGTGCTGACCAGCGGCTGCGCCACCTTCGGCACCAATATCGAAGGCGATTTCACCTGCCGTGCCCCCAAGGGCGATTGCGCACCCAGCCAGGTGATCGATGCCCGCGCGACCAGGGACTTGTCCGCGACCGGACCGGTCCATGACGGCCTGCGTCCTCCTGTCCCCGTGGCATCCGGCGATCAGGGCCGCACCTCCGAGCGTACGCTCAGGATCGTCTTTCCGGCGCACATCGATGAAACCGGGACTCTGCACGACGATGCGGTCGCCTGGGCGGTGGTCGAAAATCCGCGCTGGGCCGCAGAACTGCGCCGCAAGGCAGGCGAGGACACCGCCCCGCCGCTGATGCGGCAGCTCAGGCGCCAGTTGAAGGCCGCACAGGCCAAGAGCGATCTCCTGAAGGAAACCGCCACCCTTCCCGCGGCCGAACGGCCCGAAGCCGAGACGTTCGATCTCGGACAGCCCTTTCAGCCTTCGTCCTCGATCGAGGACATCCCCTCTGCCTCGCCGCTGGTCCTCCCCTCCACGGCGCGCGAGGCGGTTGCCGGTGCGAGCGCACCGGCGGTCGAGGGGTTCGACATGGCGCAGCCCCCGCATGATCGAACCCCTCGGCCCTCTGCCGACAAGGCCCCGCTGATCTACCCGGCCATCGAGGCGATCGAGGCCGCCAAGAACGCCGCCAAGGCACAGAAGGAGCCTAAGTGATGGCCGAGAAACTCAAGACGATAGTCGACAGGCTCCTTACCGGGCTTCTGGGCGATGCCGAGCACGCCGAGCATGACCGGCCTGCCCTGATGCTCGACCTGCTGTCGGACTGGCTCCCGTACCGGGTCTATGATCCGGCGAGCCGGCTCTATTTCAACGCACGTTCGAAAGGCTTCGTGCTTTCGGTCACCCCCCTGATCGGGGCAGACGAACGCACCGGCGAGATCCTCGGGTCGTTCTTCTCCGAAGGGCTTCCGGCAGGCGCCTGTCTCCAGGTCCTGCATCTCGCATCCCCGCGCATCAGCCGGATCGTCGCACCCTGGTTTGCGCCGCGCTACGTCCAGGGCGGCGTTTACGAGGCGATTGCCCGTCACCGTGCGCGTCGGCTCTACGGACTCGTCTGGGAATCGGGCTCGCAGGATGCGCCCTTCCACGCCCGGCACCATCAGGTCATCGTTTCGGTCGGTGTGCCTGCGGCCAAGGCGGTCAGCAACGAAGATCTCAAGCAGACCCGCGACGGCCTTATTGCGATGTTGAAGTCGCTCAACCTGGGCGTCGCCGAAGTCGAGCCGCAGCAACTGATCGCAATCATCGACGACCTGACCTCGCCGACCACCGCACCGCAGGACGATGCCGTGCCCTACAATCCCAACGACGCGATCGCTGCCCAGGCGATCCGGCACGATATCGAGCTCGTCATCCACGAAGACCGGATGCGGCTCGTCACCGAGCGGTTTCGTGCGACGGGCAAGATCGAAGACGGCGTTCCCGAGATCGGCACGGTCCTCCCCGATGCGTTCGACGTGCGGCATTTTTCCTCGCGCAACATGCCCCAGCGCTGGGCGCCGTGGGAATGCGCGCGGCTTATCGGCGACATGTTCACCGACAAGCTGCGTTTCCCCTGCCCGGCCGCGACGATGCTGTGCCTGGTCTATCCCGACCAGGAAGCCGCTTCGGCCAAGGCCGGCTTCAAATTCATGCGCACGACGAGCCTTGCCGGCACGCGCAGCGCGCGTTTTCTGCCCCGCATCGGCGAGCAGGCAGCCGAGTGGCAGCACGTGCAATCCGAGCTGCAGGAAGGCCGACGTTTGGTGCGGGTATTCTATGGTCTGACGACCTACTCCCCGCTCGGCCGCGGGGACCGCGACGAACGCGCGATCAAGTCGATCTACAAGGCGGCGGGCTGGGATCTTGCCGATGAGCGATACTTGCAGATCCAGGGGCTGCTAGCGGCCATGCCGATGACGCTGGCCGATGGGCTTGGCGCGGACATGGAGCGCCTCAAGCGTTTCAAGACCGTGCTGTCGACGACAGCGGCCAATATCGCTCCCATGCAGGGCGAGTATCTCGGCAGCGTCCATCCGCACCTGCTGTTCGTGGGCCGGCGCGGCCAGCCCTTCTTCTGGTCGCCGTTCGAGAACGATGCTGGCAACCACAATGTCGCGATCTGCGGCAAGTCGGGATCGGGCAAGTCTGTGCTGCTGCAGGAAATGTGCGCGGCGCTTCGAGGGGCTGGCGCGCAGGTCGTGGTCATCGACGACGGGCGCAGCTTCGAGCATTCGGTGAAGCTGCAAGGCGGCCGGTTCGTTGAGTTCACGATGAAGGCGGGCTTCTGCCTCAATCCTTTCTCGATGATCGATGGCGAACGCGCGGCCGAAGACGAGGATTACCGGCTCGACTGCTTCGGCATGGTGAAGGCCATTGTCGGCCAAATGGCGCGGCACAGCGCAAAGCTTAACGACACCGAGCGCGGCCTGATCGACCGGGCGGTCAACATGGTCTGGAGCGAACGAGGCGTCGATGCCTCGATCACCGGCGTCGGCGAAGCACTGGCCGGTCTCGGCAATGAAGCCGCGAGCGATCTCGCTACCGCGCTCGCGCCATACATGGCCGGCGGCACCTATGGCGCCTTCTTCGAAGGCCAGGCGAGCCTCGATCTCGACACCGACTTTACCGTCTTCGAGATGTCGGACCTTGCCACCCGCGAGGAACTGCGCAGCGTCGTACTCTCGGCGATCATGTTCATGACCAGCCAGGCCATGACCAGAAGCCCGCGCTCGGTGAGGAAGCTGCTCTTGATCGATGAGGCGTGGTCGATGCTCAAGGGCGGCTCGATGGGCGAGTTCGTCGAAACCTATGCCCGCACCTGCCGCAAATATGGCGGAGCGCTGGCAACCGCCACGCAGTCACTCAACGACTATTACAAGTCCGACGGTGCGACCGCTGCGCTGGAAAACAGCGACTGGATGCTGATCCTCCAGCAGAAGCCCGAGACGATCGCCGATTTCAAGGCGTCGAAGCGCCTCGACATGGACGACCGCACCGAGACCCTGATCCGCAGCCTGAAGCGTTCGGGCAGCGACTATTCGGAAGTCTTCATCAAGGGTCCGGAGACCGAAGCTATCGGTCGGCTCGTCCTCGACGACTATTCGGCGACGCTGTTTTCAAGCTCGCCCCAGACCTTTGCCGCGATCGATGCCGAAATTGCGCGCGGCCATCAGCTTGCCGACGCGATCGAACGGATCGCCTTTGCCAATCGAACCTGACTTCTCCCTCCATCCATCCAAGGACACCCAAAACCGATGCCACTCCATCTCGTCACGCCGATCGACCGGGCCCAGGACGCCCGTGCCGACAGCGAAAGCCTTGATCTGCCGGCCAAGGGCTGGCGGTCTCATGCCGCCGACCTTTGCTACATCGTGCTTCGCGGCAGCACCTTCCTCGCCTCGAGCTACCTCATGGCGCTCGGGCTGCCGCTGCTCTTCTTCCTTCTGATTTCCGGCGGAGATGCCGGGGTCTTCTTCGCCCATCTCGCCAATATTTCGGACCGGTTCCTCGGCGCCGAGCAAGGCCGCCAGATCGGCTTCCTCGACGAGTTCAAGTTCGTCCTCATCGGTGTCGCGACGCTCGTCGTGGTCTGGCGCCTGCCGCGCTTCATCAACGATCTCGAGCGCGAACTCTCGGGAGAAAAGTTGTGAAGAACATATTGGCAACACCGACATTGCGCGGCCGCATGAGTGCGGTGAACTGGACCGCCGTCGCGCTCGGTTTGAGCATGGTCGGCTCGGCGCTCTGGGGCGTCTGGGCGACCGACAAGCTGCTCGCTCTCGACAAGCGCGAAGTGGTGACCGTGCAACTGAGCCGCATCATGGGCGACTTCATCGAAGCCGAAGCGCGCGCAGGCCGAGCCCCAGAAGAAACCAAGATGCGCGTCCAGGCCTATCTCCAGGCGGTCGAAGCCTCGGTCGAACATCTGGGCCGCGAGGGCCGCACGGTGCTTGTCGCCGAAGCGGTGGTGGCCGGCAGCACGCCTGATCTCACCGAAGCCGTGCGCGCCGATGTCGCGCGCCGCGTGAAGGCTATTCCCGATGCGCGCCGCTGATCTGGTCCTCCACTCGCCAACCGTGCGGCGCCTCGCGCTGTGGGCAGGGCTTGGCGCAGCAGCGCTCGCGCTCACCTCGCTCGCCGCCTTCTCGAAGGACCACGCGCTGATGATCAACGCCAGTCCGAGCCTGCCTTACTGGGCGATCTGGCTCGATC
>NZ_BCTX01000072.1 GCF_001590985.1 Novosphingobium naphthalenivorans NBRC 102051 | reverse complement strand
GGCGAGAGGATCAAGCGGCAGTTCCTCAAATTCTCAACATGGTCTGTCGTATTTGATCATTTTCTCAAGATCGCGGCCGTACGGCGTCGGAGCGGGTTTTTGTAAGTGAATGAATGCAAAAGGATTTTTAAAATATATCGATATTTTATCAATATCTCGTTTTTCTGTTGAGGCATCGGTGCGCCATGCCCAGTATCGTTCTTAACGAGAGCCAAGGAACGGCATCGGGAGAGTGACAGCCTGAATTTGACCCCGGTATGCAACGACCGGCAGGCGTGGCGTTATGTCTTTCGATCCCTGCTTTTCCGGCGCTCTCCCGCGTTGACTTCAAGCAGGAGGATCGGATGGCACTGCTCAACCGAATGGACTGGTACAATCTTGCCCGCACCACGAACTGGACGCCGGCCTACGTCACCGAAGACGAGCTGTTTCCGCCCGAATTGAGCGACAGTTTCGGTCTGCCGGCCAGTGCGTGGGAAGCCTATGACGAGCCCTACAAGCAGACTTATCCCGAATATGTGAAGGTGCAGCGCGAAAAGGACGCTGGCGCCTACTCGGTCAAGGCCGCGCTGGAACGCAGTCAGATCTTTGAAAATGCCGATCCGGGCTGGAAATCGGTGATGAAGGCGCATTATGGCGCCATCGCACGCGGCGAATATGCCGCAGCCAGCGCGGAAGCGCGGATGATGCGCTTCTCCAAGGCACCGGGCATGCGCAACATGGCGACGCTGGGCTGCATGGACGAGATCCGCCATGGCCAGATCCAGCTCTTCTTCCCGCACGAACATGTCGGCAAGGACCGCCAGATGGACTGGGCCTACAAGGCCTATGACACCAATGAATGGGCGATGATCGCGGCCCGGCACTTTTTCGACGACATCATGATGACGCGCGACGCCATCTCGGTCTCGATCATGCTGACCTTCAGTTTCGAGACCGGCTTCACCAATATGCAGTTCCTCGGCCTTGCCGCCGACGCTGCCGAAGCGGGCGACCACACGTTCGCTAACCTCATCTCAAGCATCCAGACCGATGAATCGCGTCACGCGCAGATCGGCGGCCCGGCGCTCAAGGTGCTGATCGAGAACGGCATGAAGGCCGAAGCGCAGAAGCGCGTCGACATCGCGGTGTGGACCGCGTGGAAGCTGTTCTCCGTGCTGACCGGCCCGATCATGGACTATTACACGCCGCTGGAACACCGCAAGCAGTCGTTCAAGGAGTTCATGGAGGAATGGATCGTCGCGCAGTTCGAACGCGCGCTGACCGACCTCGGTCTCGACCTGCCCTGGTATTGGGACAAGTTCATCGCCGACCTCAACGACACGCATCATGGCATGCACATGGGGGTCTATTACTGGCGTCCGACCGTCTGGTGGAACCCCGCCGCTGGTGTCACGCCTCAGGAACGCGACTGGCTGGAACAGAAATATCCGGGCTGGAACGACACCTGGGGCAAGTGCTGGGACGTCATCATCGACAATGTCGTCGATGGCAACATGGCGATGACCTATCCCGAAACACTGCCCATCGTGTGCAACATGTGCCAGCTGCCGATCATCGGCACGCCGGGCAATGGCTGGAACGTCAAGGACTTCCCGCTGGAATATAACGGCCGGCTCTATCACTTCGGTTCGGAAGTCGACCGCTGGGTATTCGAGCAGGATCCGGCGCGTTACGCGGGCCATATGAACGTCGTCGACCGCTTCCTGGCGGGCATGATCCAGCCGATGGATCTGAACGGGGCGCTTCAATACATGAACATCGCTCCCGGCGAATGCGGCGACGATGCGCATGGCTATGCCTGGGCCGAGACCTATCGCGCCATGCGCGAACTCAAGATGGCTAGCTGAGCCCTTTCTTTCCCGTATTTCATGGAGTTGAGACAATGGCTCTGTTTCCATTGAGCAGCAATTTCGAAGGCGATTTCGTGCTGCAACTGGTCGCCGTCGATACTGAGAACACGATGGACGAAGTGGCCGCAGCCTGTGCCTACCACTCGCTGAACCGCCGCGTGGCCCCGCGCCCCAACACGATCCTGCGGGTGCGCAAGCAGGGGGCGGCCGCGTTCCTGCCGCGTGACATGAAGGTGGCCGACAGCGGTCTGCTTCCTTCCGAAACCGTCGAGATCATCTTCGAGGCCGTGCCATGACCGGCACGTTCACCAAGGTCTGCACGCTCGATGACCTGTGGGAAGGCGAAATGGAGTCCTTCACCATCAATGGTCACGAAATACTGCTGGTGTGCGCCGAAGGCGGTGCGATCAGTGCGTTTCAGGGCATCTGCCCCCATCAGGACATTCCGCTGGTGGAAGGCAAGTTCGATGGCCGTTCGCTGATCTGCCGCGCACACCTTTGGCAATTCGACGTCACGAACGGCAAGGGCATCAATCCCGACGACTGCGCTCTGGCGACCTATCCCGTCCGCGTGGAGGGCGATGACGTGCTGGTGTGCACCGAAGGGGTGGAACCTCTGTTCGCCCACAGTTGACCCCCGTTTCAGGAGTTCTTGCAATGAGCATGCAAAAGGCGGGTTCCGCCTATCACAACAATCTGGTCGGTCCGGTGATGCGCGCGGGCGACCTTGCCATGGCCGTCATCGAGGCGGCCCGCATCGACAATCCCGGCAAGGAAGTCACGGTGGACGACAAGCGCGCCTACATCCGCATCCATACCGAGCAGGAGATGATCCTGCGCGAGGAAACCATCGCGGAAGAACTGGGCCGCCCGTTCCACATCAACGATCTCGAAGTCGATCTCTCCTCCTTCGCGGGGCAGATCGAGAGCCAGCCCGGTGCGGTGCGCTTCTATTTCGACAAGATCGTCTGAAACAACCACCCGGGATAATAGGGAGGATTATATGACCGAGGCAAGCATTCTTCAGCCGCTGAAGACCTGGAGCCATCTCGCCAAGCGCCGCCGCAAGCCGAGCGAATACGAGATCGTGAGCGCCAATCTCCACTATAACAACCGCGACGCGGCATCGCCTTACGAGACATCGCCCGATGTCTTCATGAACAAGTGGTACAAGCAGAATACCTTCGGCAGCCCGCTGCGCCACGAGGACTGGAACGCCTTCCGCGACCCGGACGAGGTGATCTACCGGACCTACAATCTGATGCAGGACGGCCAGGAAACCTATGTGTTCGGCCTGTTCGACCAGTTCAATCAGCGCGAACATGATCTGGCGCTCGACAGCGCGTGGGCGGACAAGCTGGCGGCGCTGTTTTCACCCGCGCGCTATCTGTTCCACGCCTTGCAGATGGCGTCGGCCTATGTCGGCCAGATGTCGCCGGCGAGCACCATCACCAACTGCAACTATTTCCAGATGGCTGACAGCTTCCGCTGGCTCAGCCACACGGCCTATCGCACCGTGGAACTGGGCCGCGCCTTTCCGGCGGCCGGCTTTGGCGAGAACGAGCGCGCTCATTGGGAGCAGGATGCCGCCTGGCAGGGCCTGCGTGAATTGATGGAGCGCATGCTTACCACCTGGGACTGGGGTGAGGCGATCATCGCGCTCAGCCTGGTGGTCAAGCCCGCCGTGGAAGAAGCGGTTCTGCGTGCCTTTGGTGAATCGGGCCGCCACAATGGCGATACCCTGCTCGGCATGCTGACCGATGCCTGGCTTGTCGATGCCGCACGGCACCGGCGCTGGACGAGCGCATTCATCGCCATGGCGCTGGAGACCGAGGGCAATGCCGAGGTGATCAAGGACTGGATCGCCAAGTGGGAGCCGTTGGCGGACCGCGCGATCGACAGTTTCTGCGCTGAACTGCCCGATGTGCCCGAGGCCGGCGCGCGCGCCAAAGCCGCGACCCGCGCCTTTCGTCAGTCGCTGGGTCTGTAAGGCAGGCCCGGCATGACCACCGTTACCAACGCGAAGGATGGTTTCCGTTTCACGCAGCCGGATGACGACACCATCCTTCGTGCCGCCCTGCGTTCAGGTTATGGCATGGCCTATGAGTGCAGCGCGGGCGGTTGCGGAGCCTGTGCGTTTGATCCCGTAGCGGGCGATTTCGAAACGCTGTGGGCCGATGCGCCGGGCCTTTCCCCCCGCGATCGGCGCAAGGGCCGTATGCTGGGCTGTCAGACCCGCGCGCATGGTGACGTGGAGATCCGTTGTTCGAGTGCCGCGGAATATGTGCCGCCAATCCGTCCGCAACGCCAGCGTCTGCGCCTGCTCGAAACGCGCGACCTGACACATGACATGCGCGAATTCCGTTTCGCGGGAGAGGGCCCGGCGGAGTTTCTTCCCGGCCAGTACATGCTGCTCGATCTGCCGGGCGTGCAGGGATCGCGCGCCTATTCCTTCTCGAACGTCGCCAATGACATGGGGGAGTGGCATTTCATCATCCGCCGCGTGCCGGGCGGCGCAGCGACGCAGGTGCTGTTCGACGAACTCCGCGATGGGGATGTCATCGGTGCCGACGGGCCTTATGGCACGGCTTATCTGCAAAGCGGCTCACCGCGCGACATCGTGTGTGTGGCAGGTGGATCGGGCTTTGCCCCGATGCTCTCGGTCCTGCGCGGCGCGTCGGCGCAGGGCATGCTTGATACACGCAAGGCCTGTTTCCTGTTCGGCGCGCGCAACGTGCGCGACATTTGCGGCATCGATGAACTGGCCGCGTTACCGGGGTTTGCCGGGGCCGGGCAGTTCTTGCCGGTGGTGAGCGAGGTCGTCGGTGGCGAGAGCTGGGATGGCCCCACTGGCTTCGTCCATACCCATCTTGCCGCCAGCCTGCCGCGTCCGCTGGCGGACTACGAGTTCTATTTCGCGGGGCCGCCGCCCATGAGTCAGGCCATTCAGGAACTGCTGATGATCGAGCACAAAGTGCCGTTCGGGCAAATCCATTTCGACAGGTTCTTCTAAGGGAGAGGACATTGCACAAGATCAACAAGACCAGCGCCCTGTGCAGGGGCGCAGCGATGGCGCTTGCCTGTTGTCTGCCATTCCACGAGGCCCACGCGACCGACGTGTTCGATCTGGAGGGCTATGGGGCGACTTCCCGCGCGATGGGCGGCACGGCCGTGGCGCAGGATACCGGCCCGGCAGGCATACTTGTCAATCCGGCGACCTTGTCACTGGGGGATGAAGGAAGCCAGGTGATGGTCGGGCTGGACCTGATCACGACCAATATCACCGCCACCGACATGGCGACTGGCGAAACCGCTGTATCGCGCTCCCACGGTGCCAATCGCGGGCCCTATTATGCGCCGGAGATCGCCTTTTCGCTTCGCAAGGGGAGGCTGGCCTTTGGTGTCGGAGCTTTCGCGCAGGGCGGGCTTGGCACTGAATACGGGAAGAATTCCTTTCTTTCTCGGGCCACCGGCAATCTGGCTACGGGCTTGCCGAACTCAAGCCGCCTGCTCGAACTCGCTGTGCCGGTCGCGATCAGCTACGACATCACTGACAAGCTGAGCATTGGCGCGAGTATCGAGGGGCGCTGGCAGGCGTTGAATCTCGACCTGTTGCTGGGGGCCGATCAAGTCGGCAGCCTGATTGGAGCAGGCCGCGTGGACGGCACTCTGGTGCCGGTCCTGGCAGGTCTTCCTGACCTGCGCGGGGCGCATTTCTCGCTGACCCGCAACCAGGTGGTGGGCGGCGGCGTGCGCTCACTCGGCGTGGGGGAACGGATTGGTCTGGTCTATCGCCCCGCACCGGGCACCGTCATCGGGCTATCGTGGACACCCAAGACGCAGATGGCTGACATGAAGGGGGGCGCCACCTTGACGGCGGTGGATGGCATTGTCGGCCAGGTGCCGCTGACCGGTTCGATCCGCATTCGCAATTTCCAGCTTCCGCAGCATATCGACGCGGGTATCAGCCAGCAGATTACCCCCAGGCTGCGCCTTGCCGTAGATGTGAGCGAAGTGTTCTGGAAAGACGTAATGGCCAATATCGATGTTGGCTTCGTCGCCGATAACGGCGCCACGATCAATATCCTGCTGCCGCAGGGCTACAAGAACCAGACGATCGTGGCGCTGGGCGCAGCCTACAAGCTGAACGACAAGTGGACGCTTCGGGCCGGCGGACGGTTTGCCGATCAGGCGCTGCCTTCATCGACATTGTTTGCCGTGATTCCGGCCACGCCCAACAAGCATCTGTCATTCGGCTTCGGGCGCAAGCTGGGAAACCGGGGCGAGATCAACTTTGCCTATTCGCACGGCTTTGCCCCAACCTTGAGGAATACAAGCCTGCCCAACACATCTGCGCCGATCGCTGTGACCCATGCGCAGAACAATTTCGTGCTCGACTACCGCTTCGGCTTTTGATCTCCCCGGAGGGCAGCCAGAGCGGACCTCCCCCCCGCTCTGGCTGCTATTTTCCCGGTTCAGTGCCGATATTGCCGAAGCGTGATCGCACCGCGGGAACAAGCGTTGGAGCTTGCCCGACACGGAGCTATACCGGCAGGATAACGACAAGCCGTTTGTCAGAACGTGATGCGTGCCCTGCCGGGGACCGCGCGATGACAACGGCTTGATGGAGAGAGGACATGTCGGGCAAACAGCCGTCGAAGGGCGGGAAGCATAAATTGACGGGAGAGGCTGGCCCGGACTGGATCGGTGTCGATGTCGAAGATCTCTCGGCGCGACTGTGTTTCAATCCCAAGGACGCGTACATTTGGCTCGAAGACGAGCGAATGCTGCTGCTGCATCTCGAAGCGTTCGTGGTTCTCCGCCAAGAGGTGATCGAACGGCTGGGGATGACCGAGGCGCGGCGCGTTTTTGCACGCATCGGGGCCACCGCCGGTGCGCGGGACGCCAGCATCGCGCGCAAGGCCAGCCCGCATTCGGGTGCCCTGGAGGCTTTCAAGACCGGCCCGCGATTGCACGCCATTGAGGGTATTTGCGCTTCCGAGGAAATCAGGCTGGAGGTTGACCAGGATTCAGGGCTGCTTTCCGGCGAATGGATCTGGCGCAATTCGGCCGAAGCCGACGCTCATCTGCGCGCCGTCGGACCCAGCAGCGAGCCGGTATGCTGGACCATGCTGGGCTATGCGTCCGCTTATTCCAGCGCCTTCATGGGGCACCCGATCGAATTTCGCGAGGTGGAATGCCGCGCCATGGGCGCGCCGCATTGCCGCACCATCGCCAAGCCTGCCGCATTATGGGAAGCGGACGAGGAACATAGCCGTTCGCTGGGGCTTGAGCTCGTCCAGTGCTCGAACGATTGCGTGAAGCCTTCGCGCAGCGCCCCCGGGGGGCATGCTTCGCTGGAAGAGTGGAATGACGACGAGGCCGAGGCGCTGGCCGGAAAGTTGACCATAGTAAAGCGTCTGGTCCGCCTCAACGAACCTGTCCTCTTGCTGGGGGAGCATGGTGTCGGCAAGCGGCGGCTGGCCTGCGCGCTTCACCGGCTTGGTCATCGCAGTGCGGGGCCCCTGCAGGTGATCAATTGCGCGCGCAGCGAAGAGGCTGATCTTGAAATCGAGCTGTTCGGGCGGGAAAGATCGGGCGAGCAGCCTGCCCGTCCCGGCAAGATCGAGCGCCTGAAGGGCGGCACGCTCGTGCTTGAGGATGTCGAGGCGGTTTCCCCCCGGCTTCAGGCGCGATTGTTGCAGTTGCTGGCCGAGGGCACCGTGGAGCGTATCGGGGGCGGCCAGCCTCGGCCATGCGACGTGCGCATTATCGCCTGCGCCACGGCGAGGCTGCAGGAAGCGGTTGGCGAGGGGCTGTTCCGCACCGATCTCTATTACCGGCTGAGCATGTTCGCAGTGCCATTGCCGCCATTGCGCGAAAGGCGGGGGGAACTGCCCCGCCTCATCCGTCATTTCACAGAGCATTTTGTACGGCGCTATGATCGCAAGATTCTGGGCCTATCGCGCGAGGCTATGGGGTATTTGCTTGCCCACGATTATCCCGGCAACGTCGTTGAACTGGAAGCGATGCTGGGCCGGGCGGTGATCATGGCACCGGAGGGCGGCGTGATCCAGATAAGCCACCTGATCTCGGCGGCCGACCCTGGCGCGCCCACGTTTTTCCGGGTGTCCGAGGACGGCTCGCTTGTCCATCCGGGCTCGTCCGGCTCGCCGATTGATCTCGATACGCAGACACGCCAGATGATCCGCGGCAAGTTCAATATAGAGAGCTTCGAAGCCGAACTGGTCAAACGCGCCGTGACCCAGGCCCAGGGCAATCTTTCGAAAGCAGCCCGCCTGCTGGGGATAACTCGCGCCCAGCTGGCGTATCGTTATGCAAGGGTCAAATCGGAAATGGGGACAAGCGACAGCACTCTGTGAAGGGCCGGGCGTCCCTCGACGGGCATCTTCCCGGTCCACAATTCTCCTGACCCGATACCTCGCCCGGGACATTGGCCGGGGGGCGATCGCATATGCCCGCGCCGATCTGCCGGTTCTTTCCGTCAGGCCGCGCGGCGCAGTGCCGGACGTTCGCTTTTCCCGCAATGAAAGCGGGCGACCAGATCCGAGAGCTGGCCCGATTCGTCCTCCAGATGCCCTGCCGCGCTGGCGGCCTGCTGCACCACGGCGGCGTTCTGCTGGGTGACGCGGTCCATTTCGCCGACGGCGCTGTTGATGTGCTGGAGATTGGCGGCCTGCCGTTCGGCGGCTGTGGCGATTTCCGAGATGAGCGCGTTGATCTCGCCGACGCGGCTGACGATGGTATCGAGCTTCTGCCCGGTCTCGCCCACCAGGCCGACCCCGGTTTCGACATGTTCGGAGCTCTTGGCGATGAGGCCCTTGATGTCGCGCGCGGCATCGGATGAACGCTGGGCCAGCGCGCGCACTTCGGCCGCGACGACCGCGAAGCCCTTGCCGGCATCGCCGGCGCGGGCGGCTTCGACGCCGGCGTTGAGGGCGAGGAGGTTGGTCTGAAAGGCGATGCTGTCGATCACGTTGATGATCTGCGCGATTTCCTGCGACGAGGCCTCGATCGCGGCCATGGCGTCGACGGCCTTGCGCACGACGCCGCCGCCTTCGGTCGCTTCGCGGTGGGCCTGGGCGATGGTGTGCTGCACGTTCACGGCGCCGTCTGCGGTTTCCTTGACCGACCCGGTGGCCTTGTTCATCGCCTCGGCGGTCTGGCGCAGGCGCGCCGCCTGCGCTTCGTTGCGGTGGGCGAGGTCGGCGGAGGCCGTGCGGATTTCGGTCGCGCCGGTCATCACGCTGGCCGCGCTGGTGCGCACCGAGCAGACCGTGCCAGCCAGCGCTTCGACCGCGTTGTTGAAGTCCAGCCGCAGCTTGTCGTAGGGGCCGGGGAAAGTCTCGTGGATGCGTTTGTCGAGATCGTTTTCGGCAAGCCGGCTCAGCCCGTCGGACAGCACGGTGACGATCTTTTCCTGAAGGGCGCGGCTGTTTTGCACTTCGACGGCATTGCCGCGGAAAGTCGCCATGGCCTGGGTCATGCGGCCCACGCAGTCCTGATAGTCGGTGAAACGGATCGGGCTGTCGAGATCGCCTTGTGCCAGCGCCTCCATGCGCTCGACCGTTTCGGAGTAGGGATCGGTAATCGCGCGGCCGAAGAAATAGGCGCCGGTGAGCCCCAGGCCCGAGCACGCGAGATACGTGCCGAGCGACCAGATCAGGCTGAAGTCGATGGCGCCCAGCACGGCCGGATCCTGCACGCCGGCGGTTGCGTTCTTGAGGTAGAAATACTGCATGATGACGGTGGCAAGGCAGATGGCCGTCAGGAAGGCCATGAAGCCAAAGGCAATTGTGATCTTCCAGCGGATGTTGGGAGTCTTGCGGTACCACTCCAGCATTTGAAACGCCCTCATGTTTGCGGCGCCTGCGGATTCGGGGGTAGGCGCATGTTAACTATGGCGGGAGGTAGGCCGCGCCGGTGAAGGCCTTGCTTCCCGGGATGGTTAACGCTCCGGCAACCGGATGAATTTTCATCATGATCCGCAAGCCCCGTTTCGGGAATGCCGGTCCGTTCGCCAGGCAGGCGCGGCGGCTTCCGTTGCAGCGTGATTTCTGGGCATACGTATTAGGGGTTGCGCGGGCCATCTTGCCGGGGGATGCCGTTTCCTGAATAAGCGGGCGCCTGAACAGCCTGAGCATCATGGGAGAAGCGCGGCTATGGCCGTAACGATCGACACTACCAGCAGCACCGATCCTGATTTCGGCGAGGACGCCGGAGGAGCGAACGTCAACGCCCCGGGGCTGCAGTGGTTCGTTTTCGCGCTGTTTTTCATTTTCGGCGGCATCACCTCGCTCAACGATGTGATCATTCCGAAGCTGAAGGAACTGTTCACGCTCAATTACATGCAGGCGCTGTCGGTCCAGTCGGCGTTCTTCTTCGCCTATGTCTTGGTGTCGATTCCCGGCGCCTGGCTGGTGAAGAAAGTGGGCTACATGCGCGGGGCGGCGATCGGGCTGGTGACGATGATGGCGGGCTGCCTGCTCTTCATCCCGGCGTCCGCGAGTGCGACCTTTGTCGTGTTCCTCTTCGCGCTGCTGGTGCTGGCGAGCGGGATCACGGTGGTGCAGGTGGTGGCCAATCCGCTGATCTCGCTGCTTGGCCCGGCACGCACGGCCCATAGCCGCCTGACGTTCGCGCAGGCGTTCAATTCGCTGGGCACGACGATCTTTCCCTATGTCGGCGCGGTCGTGATGCTCGGCAGTCTGGCCCATGTCAGCGCCGCAGACCTTTCCGGCCCGGCGCTCGATGCCTATCGCGTGGCAGAGACGAAAGCGGTGGTGCATTCCTACCTCGGGCTTGCGGCGGCATTGCTGGTGATTGCCGGGGCGGTCTGGTTCAACCGCAACCGCCTGCAGGGCGAGCGCCACGGCGATGGCGCGATCCTGAGCAGTTTCAGCCTGCTGAAGCGCGCGCGCTTCGGGTTCGGCGCACTCTGCATTTTCCTTTACGTCGGCGCCGAAGTCGCGATCGGCTCGCTCATCGTCAATTACCTGGAGCAGGCGCGCGTGCTGGGCCTGGACGGGCAGGCGGCGGGCAAGATGATCCCGCTCTACTGGGGCGGCGCGCTGGTGGGGCGGCTGATCGGTTCGGCCGTCCTGCGCGTGATGAGCCCGGGCAAGGTGCTGACTTTCAACGCGTGCGGGGCCTTGCTCCTGCTGTTCGTTTCGACGCACACGTCCGGCGCGCTGGCGGCCTACAGCTATCTGGCGATCGGTCTGATGAACTCGATCATGTTCCCGACCATTTTCAGCCTTGCCAGCGAAGGGCTGGGCAAGCGGGCCGCGGACGGTTCGGGCGTGATCTGCGTGATGATCGTGGGCGGCGCAGTGGTGCCGCCGCTGACCGGCCACGTGGCCGATCTTTCCGGAAACCTTGCCGTGGCCATGGCGCTTCCGGCGCTGTGCTATGCGGTGATCGCCACGTTCGGGTGGTACGCGCGGCGGCCTGTCGCGGCCCAGTAACGAAGCTCTGTGCTGTCCGGCCTTTGGCCGGTCAGCAGCGGGGAGGGCTGGCGGGCATCAGCCCCGCAGCGCGGTTGCCTTGGGTTGTCCTCGCACCGGGTAGCCATGCCCGTCGGGGATGATCAGCCATTCGCCGTCCGCCCGCTCCTCGGAGCCCGGGTAGATGCGCGAGACGGGATGTGCGGCAATATCGGCCAGGGCTTCGGCATAGCTGGCATATTGCGCCAGCCGTTCGAGATTGCGGTGGGTCGGGAAGATCACGCTGATCTCGCCGCGCTGCGCCATCTCCAGCGCCCCGGCGGCACTCGCCCAGAACAGCCGGGTGTTCTCGGTGGCGTCGACCTGCACGTCGACCGCGCCGGTGCCGAGATTGGTCACGAAGAAACGGGTGTCGAACGCCTTGTCCCACAAGGGGCACCAGTGCGCGTAGAGCGTCAGGGCTTCGGGCGCCAGCTTCCAGCCGAAATGCGCCAGCACCGGCGCGAGCGTGCCGGTTTCCAGCAGCATCTGCCGCCCTGCCGCGGCCTCGGCGGCGCTGACGGGCGCGCGGGTGGCGATCATCAATCCGGTTTCTTCCAGCGTTTCGCGGATGCCGGCGATCCGGGCCGCTGCGATTTCCTCCGGCTCACCGGGCAGGAGGCTGCGCGCCAGTTCGCGATCGGCGGGATCGACGCGGCCGCCCGGAAAGACCGTGGCGCCGCCGGCAAAGCGCATCTCGCGTGCGCGCTGCACCATCAGCAGCTCGGGCGGACCGCCGTCCCGGGCATGGCGGAAGATCACCACGGTCGCGGCCGGGACAACGGACGGCGGGCCTGGTGGCATCGGTTGATCGGAAGGGATGGCCGGCAGCATCGCGCGGGTCTCGCCCGCAAGCGCCCGGCAGGCAAGCGGAAATGTCATGCCTTGTCCGGCAAGGGCACTGTCGAAAGACTTTACACTTCGGCCGGGGCCGGGTGAGCGGCTTGCGGAAAAAACAGCGGAAATCCGCCCTTAATCCAGTTTGGCACGCCTTGTGCTTAGTATTTCCCGTACCCTAAGAAAGTCTCGATTGAGGCGGGGCCGATCAGTCTCCCGGCTCCGCCTCCCCGAGCATCTCTCATCAAAATCGCGCGAAGCCGGTCTGCGGCAGACATGCAAAAGCCCGGAAGGCTTGCGCCATCCGGGCCTGCAATATGGCCGGGCCTGCAATATGGCCGGGCCTGCAATATGGGCGGGACGGAAGCCTCGCCGCCGGCCCTTGCCGGAAAGCGCGGCGGCGGGTCAGCCCTGCGCGGCGATTCCGGCGTCGGCCATGAGCTGGTGCAGCTCGCCGGCCTCGTACATTTCCATCATGATGTCGCTGCCGCCGACGAATTCACCCTTCACGTAGAGCTGGGGGATCGTCGGCCATTCGGAGAACGACTTGATACCCTGACGGATATCCATGTCCTGCAGCACGTCCACGCTCTCGTAGGGCACGCCGAGGTGCTCCAGGATCGCGACGGCGCGGCTGGAGAAGCCGCACTGCGGGAACAGCGGGGTTCCCTTCATGAACAGGACGATGTCGTTGTTGTTTACAATCTCGCCGATGCGGGCGTTGACGTCGGACATGGAAGCAACCTTCTTTCGTATTCCTGGCGTCAATTGGGGACGGCGGTCGTCAGTTGCAAGGCGTGGAGTTCGCCGCCCATGCGCTCGCCGAGCGCTTGGTACACCAGCTTGTGCTGGGCAATGCGCGGCTTGCCGGCAAAAGCGGCGGACACGACATGCGCGGCATAGTGATCGCCGTCACCGGCAAGATCGGTGATCGTCACTTGCGCATCGGGCAGCGCTGCGCGGATGAGGGATTCGATCTCGCTGGCGGGCATCGCCATGGCCGGTCTCCGGATTGCGGGTCCGGCGCGGCCGGGTCCCCAGTTGATGTCAGGCCAGTTGATGTCAGGCGTGTGGCTGTCAGGCTTCGCCGAGGAAAGCGCGGCGCGCTTCCACCTGCTTGGCTTCGAGCGCGGCGCGCACTTCGCTTTCGCTCGAATCCACACCCGCCGCCGTCAGGTCGCCGAGCAGCTTGCGGATGACGTCCTCGTCACCGGCTTCCTCGAAATCGGCCTGGACCACGCTCTTGGCATAGGCCTCGGATTCGGCCTGCGAGAGCTTCATGCGTTCGGCCGCCCATTCGCCGAGAAGGCGGTTGCGGCGCGCCTGGATGCGGAACTGGGTCTCGGCATCAAACGCGAACTTGGCTTCTTCAGCGCGTTCACGATCCTGGAAACTGGTCATCGAAAATCCTCGAATGAATAGCCCAGAGAATCTGGGGCCCCTGTACTCAATTGTACTCAATTCATGCCGATACGGCCGGTGGTGATCCGGTTCAATCCTGATTCGCGAAGTTGCCGCTCGCAATCGCCCTCGCGGCGCCCGCCGATGGCCCTTCTCAAGCGGCCGTTGCGAGTGTGCGGGCGAGAAACGGCAGCTCGGCTTTCGCCTTGGCCTCGTGCGCGCTGATCGCGGCGTCCTGCGCCATGGTCAGGCCCACTTCGTCGAGGCCGTTCTCCAGGCAATGCTTGCGGAACGGGTCGATCTCGAAGCTGAACCGGTCCTGGAACGGCGTCGTCACCGACTGGGTTTCCAGATCGATATCGATCGGATCGCTCTTCGCGACTTCCATCAGCCGGTCGATCGCTTCCTGGGGAAGCGCGACCGTGAGAATGCCGTTCTTGAAGGCATTGCCCGAGAAGATGTCCGAAAAGCTCGGCGCGATCACGCACTTCACGCCCATGTCGAGCAGGGCCCAGGCGGCATGTTCGCGGCTCGACCCGCAGCCGAAGTTGTCCCCCGCGATCAGGATCGGCGCGCCGGCATATTCGGGATCGGTAAAGACGTTGTCGGGCTCTTTCTTGACCGCCTCGAACGCGCCCTTGCCAAGGCCTTCGCGGGTGATGGTCTTGAGCCAGTGGGCGGGGATGATGACGTCGGTATCGACGTTCTTGCGGCCGAACGGGATCGCGCGGCCGGCAACGTGGTTGATCGCTTCCATCAGTCGGTCTCGGGAGCCTGCTCGGGGTGGGGCGGGACGTCGCTGGTGCGGGCCTTGCGGCGCTTCACGAACAGCAGCGCGGCGGCGATGGCGGCGGAGCCGATCGCGGCGCCTGCGGCAATGGCGGCCTTGGTGGCCAGCGAGTTGTCTTCGGTTTCATCAGCCATGGTCGTTATCCTACCAGTTCGCGCACGTCGGTGAGTTTGCCGGTCACCGCGGCGGCGGCGGCCATGGCGGGGCTCATCAGGTGAGTGCGGCTGCCCGGGCCCTGGCGCCCGGTGAAGTTGCGGTTGCTGGTCGAGGCGCAGCGCTCGCCCGCCGGGACCTTGTCGGGGTTCATCGCGAGGCAGGCCGAGCAGCCCGGCTCGCGCCATTCGAGGCCGGCCTCGATAATGATCTTGTCGAGCCCTTCGGCCTCGGCCTGTTCCTTGACGAGGCCGGAACCGGGCACGACGATCGCCCACTTCACGCCCGCCGCTTTGTGGCGGCCCTTGAGCACTTCGCAGGCCGCGCGGATGTCCTCGATCCGGCTGTTGGTGCACGAGCCGATGAAGACGTTCTGCACTTCGACGTCGGTCAGCCTGGTGCCGGGCGTCAGGCCCATGTACTCAAGGCTGACTTTCACCGCCTCGCGCTTGGAGGGATCGGCGAAGTCTTCCGGCGCGGGAACCACGCCGCCGATCGCCGAGGTATCCTCGGGGCTGGTGCCCCAGGTGACGGTCGGCTGGATGTCCTCGGCGCGGATCGCGACCGACTTGTCGAACGTGGCGCCTTCGTCGGTGGCAAGGCTCTTCCACCAGGCGACGGCCTTGTCCCAGTCCTCGCCGGTGGGCGCATAGGGGCGGCCCTTGAGATAGGCGAAGGTGGTTTCGTCGGGCGCGACGAGACCGGCGCGGGCACCGCCCTCGATCGACATGTTGCAAACGGTCAGTCGGCCTTCGACGGACATTTCCTCAAACACGTTGCCGCGGTATTCGATCACATGGCCGGTGCCGCCCGCCGTGCCGATCACGCCGATCACGTGGAGAATCACGTCCTTGGGCGTGACGCCGGCGCCGAGCTTGCCCTCGACCCGCACTTCCATGGTCTTCGACTGCTTGAGCAGCAAGGTCTGCGTCGCCAGCACGTGCTCGACTTCGGTCGTGCCGATGCCGAAGGCCAGCGCGCCCACGCCGCCGTGGCAGGCGGTGTGGCTGTCGCCGCAGACGATCGTCGCGCCCGGCAGCGAGAAACCCTGCTCCGGCCCGACGACGTGGAGGATGCCCTGCTCACGGTCGGTCGCGTCGATATAGCGGATGCCGAATTCGGGCGCGTTCTTGCGGAGCGCGGCCAGCTGAGTCGCGCTTTCGGGATCGGCGATCGGCAGCACGTGGCCAGCCGCATCCTTGCGCGCCGTGGTCGGCAGATTGTGATCGGGAACCGCGAGCGTAAGGTCGGGGCGGCGTACCTTGCGGCCGGCGGCGCGAAGGCCTTCGAAGGCCTGCGGGCTCGTCACTTCGTGGACGAGGTGCCGGTCGATGTAGATGAGGCTGGTGCCATCGTCGCGCGTGTCGACGACATGGGCGTCCCAGATCTTTTGGTACAGCGTGCGCGGGTTCTTTGTCATAATCAGGCGCGATTAGGCGCGCCCGCTTCGCAATTCAAGCGGAAGCGGGCGCGCCGGGCTGAAGTTGGTGCTGAAGTTGGCGGGGGAGCGGGCGGTCAGCCGCGGCGGCCGTCGTGGTCGGCACGCTCCATGTGGAGGGCGTACTGCACCTTGCTGACCTTGGCCTTGAGGACCTGGGTCTCATGACGGTTCAGGCCGTCGCGGGCATAGCTGGCATAGAGCCGCTGGATCTTGCCGGCATCGCGGCGCAGCCCGGCGGCTTCGCGCTGGGAGATCGTGCGGCGCGCCGCGGCCCGGTCGATCTGGGCGCGCAGGCCGTGGATGTCGGCGCGGATGGAGCCGGCGCGGTCCGGAGTGTGGCGGGCCGAAGCGTGGGAGGCCGGGATCTGGCGCGCGGCCTGTTCGTGGCGGGTCTCTTCGTGCCGGGTCTCTTGCGCCGAGGCGGGGAGGGCGGCGCTCAGGCCCAGAGCGGCAACGAGGGCGGGAGCGATGATCTTGGTGAGGGTGCGCATGGTCTTCATCATCCTTGTTATGACGGGTGGGGTGATCCCGTGCATTCAGAATTACGGCCGCGAAAATGAACGCCAGAAGACTCACCGGTCACAGACCTGTCGGGATTTGTAATTAAGAGTCGCAGGCCGAACGCGCTAGAACACCCCCGCGACCCGAGGGAGGGGGAGCACGATAGGCAAAATGCAGGCGCAGGCATGTCTGTCCCCAGTTGGAGCATGTCTGCGTCTGTTTGCCCGTCGGGCGCGGCCAGGCCGTCTTGCGCGGGCCAGCCCCCTTTCCCGCTCTCTCTTCAGCAGGTGCTGCGGGGCGATAGGCGCGGGGGCGCAGGGGTGCTATGGACACGCCCATGTCTCCGCTTGCCGCTACGCTTACCGTGATTGCCTCGGCCGCCGCGATGGAATTGGTCGCCTGGTCCAGCCACAAGTACGTGATGCACGGGTTCGGATGGGCCTGGCACCGCGATCACCACGAGCCGCATCACGGCCTGTTCGAGAAGAACGATCTTTACGCGCTGGCCGGCGCGGCGATCAGCATATCCCTGTTCGCGGTGGGTTCGCCGATGCTGATGGGCGAAAGCGCGTGGGAGCCGGGGACGTGGATGGGCCTCGGCGTGCTGATCTATGGCGTGATCTACACGCTGATTCACGACGGGCTGGTCCACCAGC
Organism: Novosphingobium naphthalenivorans NBRC 102051; assembly: GCF_001590985.1. Classification (GTDB taxonomy): domain Bacteria; phylum Pseudomonadota; class Alphaproteobacteria; order Sphingomonadales; family Sphingomonadaceae; genus Novosphingobium; species Novosphingobium naphthalenivorans. The sequence continues at coordinate 6,307 of NZ_BCTX01000072.1, read as the reverse complement.
GCTATTTCCGCTGGGTGCCCCGGCGCGGCTATGCCCGGAGGCTGGTGCAGGCGCACAAGCTGCATCATGCGACGATCGGCAAGGAGGGCGGCGTCAGCTTCGGGTTCGTGGTCGCCCGCGATCCTGCCGTGCTGAGGCGCGAACTGCGCGAACAGCGGGCCAGGGGGATTGCCGTCCTGCGCGAGGCGATCGGCGAGTGATCCCGGGGCGCCCGGATGCTCCGCCCCGCTGCTGTGCCGGTATGGGATGACCGGCCGGCAAGGCTGGACATTCGCGGTCCCAACCCGCACCATCACAAGGCAACGGGGGCTCGTGCATGGCGCGTGCAGGGGGCCGGAAGATTCGGAGGATTTACCCGATGAACGAAACCAGTAACGGTGAGCAGGCCGTGGAACGCCTGCCCAGCCAGAAATCGGCATTCGTTTCGGAAGAGTTGACGAAAATTCTGGAACTGGTCCAGGGCAGCGCGCCGCGGGATGCGAAAGTCAGCATCGATTTCGACGGGAAGCTGCGCCTGCATATCGATGTGCGCAAGGGCGAGGATATCGAGGTGCTCAAGAAGCTGCTGCCGCTGCTCGGCACGGGAATCTTTCACGACATCGAAGTAGGCGCCACGCCGCATCACCCCTTCTTCCACCGGATTTCCGCACTGGTCGATCGCTAGGCGGCGCGGGCGGACGTTCTCCCCCTCCTCTGAAGAGGAGGGGGACAGGCGCTCTATTCGTTGCGTGTCCAGATCCACGGGCCGATCACGGCGAGCACGCCCACCGGGATCAGCACCCAGGGCCAGCCGAGCGTGAGCCCGACGAAGCCGATGCTCAGCGACATGGCGCCGATCGCGGCCACTTTGCCCTTGCGGCTCACGGCCCGCCGGTCGCGCCATTCGCGCAAGTGGTGGCCGTGGGTGGGGTGGTTGTAGAGCTTTTCCGCCCATTCCGGATGGCTCTTGGAAAAGCACCAGGCCGCCAGCAGGTAGAACACCACGGTGGGCAGCAGCGGCAGGAAAATGCCCAGCGTGCCCAGCGCGACGAAGAAGATCCCCGCCGCCATCCATGCCGGGCGGGTGATGCGCCTCATGATTCGGCGGCGTAGCGGCCGGCGGTCTCGCGGATCAGCGCGATCATGTTGGGCACGCCCTGTGTGCGGTTCGACGAGAGCTGGTTCTTGAGGTCGAACGGTTCGAGCGCCTTGGCAATGTCGGTCGCGGCCACGGTGGCGGCGGGCTGGTCCTGCACGGCCGAGATCACCAGCGAGACGATGCCTTTGGTGATCGCCGCGTTACTGTCCGCCAGGAAGTGCAGGGTGCCGTCGTCCTTCGCCATCGGATAGACCCAGACGCTGGCCGAGCAGCCGCGGACCTTGGTGGCGTCGGTCTTGAGCGCATCGGGCATCTCGTCCAGCTCGCGGCCCAGTTCGATGAGGAGGCGGTAGCGTTCGTCGCCGTCGAGGAACTCGTACTCTTCGCGGATATCGTCAAGGCTGCGCATGGTTCCTGCATTTAGGAGAGCGGCGCGGGAGGACAAGGCCAAACTTGCGCATTCCCTTTCCTTCGTCACTGCGAGCGGCGAAGCCGCGTGGCAGTCCAGAGCGGGCGCAAACCGCCCTGGATTGCTTCACCCTGCGGGTTCGCAATGACGATGGAGGAGGTATTGCGAACTCTCTGGCCGCTCAGCACGAACGGGAGGGCTGGTGAATGGGGGCGATTGCCACGCCTGCCCATTCCTGTCAGGGATTTGCCCATGACCGAAGCGAAAGCGCATCCCTTCTACGCCATGCACGAACACGGTTTCGTGCGGGTCGCCACGTCCACCCCGCATGTCCGCACCGCCGATGTCGCCTTCAACCGCGACGCGGTGCTGGCCGAGGCGCGCCGCGCGCATGAGGCGCATGTCGATCTGCTGGTGTTCCCCGAGCTGTGCCTGTCCTCCTACGCGATCGACGATCTGCATTTGCAGGGGGCGATGATCGAGGCGGTCGAGGCGGCGATCGCGGACATCGTGAAGGCCAGTGCCGGTCTCTCGCCGGTCATGCTGGTGGGCGCGGCCCTCATGCACAAGGGGCGGCTCTACAACTGCGCGCTGGCGATCGCGCATGGGCACTTGCTGGGCGCGGTGCCCAAGTCCTACCTGCCCAATTACCGCGAGTTCTACGAAAAGCGCTGGTTCGCCAGCGGCAAGGCGGTGCGCGGGCAGACGATCCGGGTGAACGGGCAGGATGTGCCGTTCGGCGTGGACCTCGTGTTCGCCTCCGAAGTGCTGCCGCATTTCCGTTTCTTCGCCGAGATCTGCGAGGACTTCTGGGCCGCGACGCCGCCCAGTTCGCTTGGCGCGCTCGCCGGGGCGACGATCCTGTGCAACCTCTCGGCCTCCAATATCGTGATCGGCAAGTCGGACGAGCGGCACATGCTCTGCCGCTCGCAATCGGCGCGCACGGCCTCGGCCTATGTCTACTGTGCGGCCGGGCATGGCGAGAGCACCACCGATCTTGCCTGGGACGGGCAGGGGGTGATCTACGAGCTGGGCGACCTCATGGCCGAGAGCGAGCGTTTTTCGCTCCATCCCGAACTCTGCGTGGCGGACGTCGATTGCGAGCGCATCGTCATGGACCGGCTGCGCATTCCCACCTTCAACGATGCGGCCGAAGCGGCGGGCTGTCCGGAAGAGAGTTTCCGCACGATCCGGTTCCGCCACGCCCCGCACGGCGGCGACATCGGGCTGGTGCGTCCGGTCGGCCGCTTCCCCTTCGTGCCGGACCGCGCGGAGAAGCTGGACGCCGATTGCTACGAGGCGTTCAATATCCAGGTCGACGGGCTGATGCGGCGGCTCGAATCGACCGGCGCCAAGTCGATGGTGATCGGCATTTCGGGGGGGCTCGATTCCACCCATGCGCTGATCGTCGCGGCCAGGGCCTGCGACCGGCTCGGCCTGCCGCGCACTTTCATTCGCGGCTATACGATGCCCGGTTTCGCCACCAGCGATGACACCAAGGGCAACGCATGGAAACTGATGCGCGCGGTGGGCATCACGGCGGAGGAAATCGACATCCGCCCCGCCGCGACGCGGATGCTGGAAGATATCGGCCATGCCTTCGCCGATGGCCAGCCGGTCTATGACGTGACGTTCGAGAATGTGCAGGCGGGCCTGCGCACCGATTACCTGTTCCGCCTCGCCAGCCAGCACAATGGCTTCGTGGTGGGCACCGGGGACCTCTCCGAACTCGCGCTCGGCTGGTGCACCTATGGCGTGGGCGACCAGATGAGCCACTACGCGGTGAACGCGGGCGTGCCCAAGACGCTGATCCAGTACCTCATCCGCTGGTGCGCGCGCGGCGATCAGTTCGACGCGGCGACGGATGAAGTGCTGCTGGCGATCCTCGATACCGAAATCTCGCCCGAGCTGGTGCCCGCCGGGGCCGACGGCGCGATCCAGAGCACCGAGGCGAAGATCGGCCCTTACGAACTCAACGACTTTTTCCTGCACCATGTGATGCGCTTCGGGCAGAAGCCGTCCAAAGTGACGTTCCTCGCCTGGCACGCGTGGCGCGATACGGCGGCGGGGGACTGGCCGGACGGCTTCCCGGAAGACCGCAAGAACCAGTATGATCTCGCCACGATCCGGTCCTGGCTGGAAAAGTTCCTGCGCCGCTTCTTCGCGTTCAGCCAGTTCAAGCGCTCGGCGATCCCCAACGGGCCGAAGGTGTCCTCCGGCGGCGCCCTCAGCCCCCGCGGCGACTGGCGCGCCCCGTCCGACGCCAGCGCGGCGGTGTGGCTGGCGGAACTGGACGCGCGGGTGCCGGAGGAGTGAACGGGGAGGCGCCCGGCCGATAGTCAGGGCGCGGGGGCGGAAGGCGGCGCCTGAACCGGAACATCCACGACCTGCGGCTGGGCGGCAACCGGACGGAATGCGATATCCTCGTCGAGGAAGCCTTTCACACCGGAGCCGCTGGCGATGAAGGCGCTGGTTCCAGTGGTGAAGAACCCGGCGATGGGAACGAAGGCAACGGCCGCGACGACACCGCCAGTTCCGGTTACGCCCTTGTCGTCGAATGTGCCGGTAAGGCGGATGTGGCGATCACCCAGCCGAAGCGAAACAATGCGGGCGCCGATGTACCCGGATTTGCCCCACATGCCTTTGTTGCGGACTTCGGTGATCTCGCCAACGGCGGGGGTCCCCGCCGGAATAACCACCACGCCATTGGCCGTCACGTTTTCGGAGACTTCCATCTGAAAACGCTGCCCGACACGAAGCGCCTTCTTTTTCGTGGTCAACTCTTCGCGCGTGATGAGTGGAATTTCCGTGCCCGCCCGCAGGATATTCGGCTGAACCGCTGGTTCGACCACGGCAGCGGCAGGTGCCTGCTGCACGATTGCGGCTGATGCCGAAGTGGCGGAACTGCCGGCGTTCTGGGCCAAAGCCGGCGATGCGGAAATGACGCAGCCGAGAACAGCTCCGTAAAGCGGTGCTTTCATTTGTATCCCCCCTGAATGTGCGAAAATGAGTCGCCGCATTCATGAGTAGCACTGGGATAGTTTCTTCGTCAGCGCCTATTCGGCGGGATTACAAAGCGTTAATCGTGATGGCGGCGAGAAGGCGGACATGCCGAATTCCTCCCCGAGCTTGTCTCGGGGAGGGGGACCAGCCGCAGGCTGGTGGAGGGGGACTCGCGCGCGAACGGCGGGTGTAGCGCGGCGCGAGGTTTTGGAGTATTTGACACAAGGTTTTGTAGCACTCTGTCGCCTTAGCATCGCGCTCTCATAGGTAGCTCAGACGCTGCTGAGAACCTTCTTATTCAACGATGAGAAAGAGCAGTGCCTCGGCCGCCCCCGTCAGGAGGCGGCGGGTTCTTTCGCTTCCGGACTGTCCGGCCAGTCGGTTCCATCCATGTCGAGATCGCGCAGGGCGTGGCGATAGTCGGCCCAGGCCTTCCGGGTCAGGGCATCCAACGGGCTATCGGGCATCTGCGTCCAGTCTGTCGCCGCCAGCAGTGCATCCCGCTGGCGGCGGCGGACCTTGATGCGGATGGCCTCGTCCACCGTTGGTTCGACGGCAACCGGCATACCGCCCACCACTGCTATCGCCTTGCCGTTAGCCTGGGCCTGAAGCAGCTCTTCCCAGGTCTCTTGACTGATCTCCACTGCATCGGCGGGAATGCGGCAAAGGGGATTTTCAATCATGCGCGGCCGCTTGCCCGCCTTGATCTCCTTGGGCGTCTGCTCGACGGCGATCTGCCGGGCACCGTGAATAACATCGGAGAAGAAGCCTCCGGCCGAGATGCTGAAATAGTGCTGCATGGTCATTTCCCAACGCTGATGATCTGGCAGGTTTTCGCGGCGTCGAGCGAACTCCATACCGAGATGGTGGTCAATCCCCGGCCATTGACCCAGGGGCCGTTATCCTGGGCATTGCCATCCGCAGAGCCCCCGTTGACCCAGCCGCCGCGATGATTTTCCGTATAGGCTTGCGGCAGATTGATAATCGTCGTCGAGTTTGCCTGGCATACCGCGTCGAATACCTGAATCACGACTTCACCCACCCGCAAGATCCAGGCGGTGCCGCTTTCGACGAGACCCACCAGCCCGGCCAGCCCCAGCGGGGTTACAGCCACGTCGTCACGCGTCTGGGCGGACACTTCCGCCGCCGTCGCTTTGGTAACTGTGAAAGTCCGGTCTGCCGCAAGATCGCCACCACCCGTAACGAGGCCGGCGGCGAGCACCTGGCGCGTGGTTGCGACGGCGCCGGCACCATCACCCACAACACCGGCGATCAGTGAGATAATCGCAGCGTAGAGCTGGGTATCGTCACCCTTCTCCAGTTCAATTCCCGACGTCTCGATCACCGCGCAAATCGCTTCCTGAAGCGCATTCATGGCATCCGCGTCGATCTGCGTTGCCTTCTGGCCGATCGCCGGATTTCCGGCCTGATATTTGCCGTCGACGGCGCCGTTGCTGTCGATCCTGTGCATGGGTTGCTCCTATGATGTGAAGTCGATCCAGAAGTCGGGCACGGGCTCGACTTCGTAAGCGAAAATGACGGTGGTGTGGGCCGGAGCCGCGCGCTTGATCACGCATTCCAGATCGAGCGCACCCCAGCCGCGCAGGCGCACGCCGATACGGTCGCCGATCTCGGCCACGGCGAGAAACTCGCTTTCGATCAAATAGCCTTCGAATGGCCGCACATGAACGGTCCAGGCGAAGGCCCAGTCCGGGCCATTGAGGTAGTCACCAATACGGTCCCCGATCCGGGCCGGATGATGCTCCTCTATCTCGATCTCGTAGCCGAGGCGCGCGGCGATCTCTTTAATCTTACTG
>NZ_BCTX01000071.1 GCF_001590985.1 Novosphingobium naphthalenivorans NBRC 102051 | reverse complement strand
CAGCGGCCCGGTGCGCCGTGAAGCGCACCGGGCCGCCGTATCTTCAGGCCTGAAACCGATCAGTCTTCGGTCTTGGCCGCAGCCTTCTTGGCAGGCGCCTTCTTGGCGGGTGCCTTCTTGGCAGCGGGCTTGGCCTCACCGTCCTCGGCAGCCTCGGCCTTCTTGGCAGGCGCCTTCTTCTTGGCGGGAGCCTTCTTCGGAGCTTCCTCAGCGGCAGCTTCCTCGGCAGCCGGAGCTTCCTCGGCGGCTTCGGCCTTCTTGGCGGCAGCCTTCTTCGCCGGAGCCTTCTTGGCGGGGGCCTTCTTGGCTTCCGCAGCCTCGCCGTCAGCATCGGCCTCGATCGCGGCCTGCAGCTCGTCGCGGGTCACTTCGCGCTCGGTGACTTCGGCCTTCTCGATCAGGAAGTCGACGACCTTGTCCTCATAGAGCGGCGCGCGCAGCTGGGCGGCCATCATCGGGTCGTTGGCGACATATTCCATGAAGCGCTGGCGGTCTTCGGGGCGGTACTGCTGCGCCGCCTGCGAGACCAGCATCGACATTTCCTGCTGCGAGACTTCCACGCCGTTGGCCTGGCCGATTTCCGACAGGAGCAGGCCCAGACGCACGCGGCGCTCGGCGATCTTGCGGTAGTCGTCCTTCTCCGCCTCGATCTCGGCGAGAGCGGCTTCGGGATCTTCCTCGTGGCTCGCTTCGTGAGTGAGCTGCTGCCAGATCTGCGAGAATTCGGCCTCGACCATCGTCGGCGGCACGTCGAAGTCATGACCGGCGGCGAGCTGGTCGAGCAGCGAGCGCTTCATCGCGGTGCGGGTCAGGCCGGCGGTTTCCTGCTCAAGCTGGCCCTTCATGAGGTTCTGGAGCTGTTCAAGGCTCTCAAGGCCCAGTTCCTTGGCGAAATCGTCGTCGATCTTCGATTCGGCGGGCGCCTTGATCTCGTGGGCGACGATGTCGAAGGTGACTTCCTTGCCCTTCAGGTTCTCGGCCGGGTAGTCCTCGGGGAACGACACGGTGATGACGCGCTCGTCACCCGCCTTGATGCCGACGAGCTGTTCCTCGAAGCCCGGGATGAAGCGCTGCGAACCGATCACCAGCGGCGCCTTTTCGGCCTTGCCGCCTTCGAACTCGACGCCGTCGAGCTTGCCGGTGAAGTCGATGATCACCTGATCGCCGTCAGCGGCCTCGCCGTCCTTGGTCTCGAAACGTTGCTGCTGCGAGGCAATGCGCTCGACCGCTTCGGCCACGGCTTCCTCGGCCACCGGCACGATCAGCTTTTCGAGCTTGAGGCCTTCCAGCGACGGCGCCTCGATCACGGGCAGCACTTCCAGGCTGACAGTCAGCTCGGCATCCTTGCCCTGCTCATAGCCTTCGCCCAGCGCGATATCCGGGTTCATCGCCGGACGCAGCGCCTTGTCGGCCACCAGCTTGTCCATGGCTTCGCGGATGGTTTCGTTCAGCGCATCGCGGTGGATCGCCTCGCCGTGCATCTTCTTGACGAGATTGGCGGGCACCTTGCCGGGGCGGAAGCCGGGCATACGCACCTGCGGCGCGATCTTCTGGATTTCGCCTTCGATGCGCTCGACAATGGTCTGGGCGGGAATGGTCACCGTGTAGGCGCGCTTCAGGCCCTCGTTGGTGGTTTCGACGATCTGCATTTCGATGCCTTCCTGTGCAATTCACGGGGCCTTTTCGGCCGATTTTCTTGGCTCACCCTCCCACAGGCGGCGGACTGGTGCGGGCGAAGGGACTCGAACCCCCACATCTTGCGATACTGGTACCTAAAACCAGCGCGTCTACCAGTTCCGCCACGCCCGCTTGGATGAAGCCTGAAACTCAAGGGACGGGCCCTTAGAATGTCACGCGGAAAAGGGCAAGCGCCGCGACGATTCGCGCGCTCGCGGATATGCGCCTGCCCCCTTGCGGGACGCCCGATTGGAGCCCACGTTGGACGAAACGCGATTCACAAGAGGTAGTCATGGCCACCCAGCCCGGCGAAGTCCCCGGCACCACCCCCGCCGAAACCCCCGTTCCGCCCAGCGAGCCGTTCGAGCCGGGCACGCCGCCCGAGACCGAACCCGACTATCCCGATTTCGACCAGCCGGACACCGGCCCGTCGGAGATGCCGCCGCTGGATTGATCGCTCCGGAGATCTGGCCAGACATCCGATTTCTGCCACAATCGCCGGGCAGGAACCGGCGGCTATGATCACCATCAGGCAAGCCACGTTTCCGCAGGATAGCGATGCTGTTCTGAGCATCTGGCGCGAATTCGTCGCCAGCCCCAGCGTCAGCCTCGACTATCAGGGCTACGAAGCGGAATTCGCAGACTTGCCGGGCAAATACGGCCTGCCGGACGGCCGCATCCTGCTTGGCGAGATCCGTGGAAGGGTCGAAGGAACCGTCGCCTTGCGCAAGGTGAGCCCGGCGATCTGCGAAATGAAACGCCTCTATGTCCGGCCCGCCGCACGGGGCACGGGCCTCGGACGGCAACTCGCAACGGCGCTCATCGGCGAAGCCCGGCGCGCAGGCTACGCGGACATGCGGCTCGACGTGCTCGCCGAATTCGCCGCCGCACAGAAACTCTACGCCGATCTGGGCTTCGTTCCGGCGGAGGCGATATCCTTCAACCCCACGCCCGGCGCGCGGTTTCTTGGACTGCCGCTGACTTGATAAACGCCCCTTCCTCCCCCTTGATGGGGGAGGGATACGCAGGCTTGGCAGCTTGCCTGCCTAGCCGGAGTTGGGTGGGGGTGAGGTTCGGGTGCCACCCCAGTCACCCCCTTCCAAGCTTCGCTAGCACCTGACGGCGCAAGCTACGCTATCCTTCCCCCATCAAGGGGGAAGGTCATCCGCCTGCTATCGCATCAACCCGGCCAGCGCCTGCAGCAGCGTCAGGTCCTTGGCCTCGACCCGCTCGCCCCCCGGCGCTGGCGCGCATTCCATGCAATAGGCCTGCACGCCCTGCGCCGCGAACAGGCCCTTGACCTGGTGCAGGGCCCGGCCCGCCTGCGCCTGCTGGCGCGCGGCGATCAGGCCCGCGAAATCGTAGGCGGCAGCGGCATCGCCTTGGGAATCGGCCTCGAAATCCTCAAAGAAGCTGGTGAAGGGATCGACCGGCTCGTGCAGGAACTCGGCATACCACTTGCCGTTGCCGACACCGCCCGCCTTGGCGGCATAGGCCAGCGCGGTATCGAGATTGCCCATCTCGTCGACAAGGCCCAGTTCCTTCGCCTGCGCCCCCGGCCAGATGCGCCCCTGCCCAATGGCATCGATCTGCGCCGGCGTGCGCCCGCGCGCCTTGGCGACCAGCCCCAGGAACTTGCCATAAGTATTCTCGACCGAGGACTGCAGCAGATCGTTCAGTTCCGGCGTGAACCCGCCAAGGACGTCCGGCTGGCCCGATAGCGGCGTGGTGCGCACACCGTCGCTGGTCACGCCGAAGTCGGCCAGAGTCTTCTCGAAGCTGGGGATCACCGCGAAGACGCCGATCGATCCCGTGATCGTCGCGGGCTCGGCAAAAACCTTCTGCGCGGGCGTCGAGACCCAGTAACCGCCGCTGGCGGCAAGATTGCCCATCGAGACGACAACCGGAATCCTGGCATCCCGCCAGCGCTGGATGGCCCGGCGAATCCGCTCCGCCGCCGTGGCCGACCCACCCGGCGAATCGATCCGGACGACCAGCGCCTTGTAGCCTTCCTTGAGATTGTCATCGAGCAGCTTGGCGATCCGGTCGCCGCCGGCCTTGCCCGGCCCGGCATCGCCATCGACGATCTCGTTGGCAATGGTCACGACCGCGATCTTGGCGCCCTGCTGCTTTTCGGGATTGGCTTTCAGCCAGGTCGCCAGCCGGGTGTAGGCATAAGGCACGTCGTCATCGGCATCCCCTTTGCCCGCCAGCTTGGTCACGCGCTTGTCGAAACCGGTCTTGTCGCCGAGACGATCGACAATGCCGGCCACCTTGGCCGCCTGTGCGAAATCGCCGCCCGCCGCCTTCATCGCCGCCACCGGGTTCGACACCAGTTCGTCGATATGCGCCTTGGGACGGGCCTTCTTCACATCGGCCTTCCAGGCATCCCACAGCGCACCATAAGCGTTTTCGTAGTCTCCACGCGCTTCGGGCGACATGCCGGAGCGCATATAGGGCTCGACCGCGCTCTTGTGCGTGCCGACGCGATAGACGTGGGCGTTGACCTTGAAGCGGTCGATCAGCCCCTTGTAGTAGTTCACCGTACCGCCCGGCCCGGCGGCCACGGCCTCTCCCATCGGGTCAAGCCAAGCCTCGCTGGAATGCGCGGCAAGCTGGATACCATCGTCGAGATAGACATTGGCGAAAGTGAGCACCGGCTTTCCGGCCTTGCGCACATCGTCCATCGCCGCGCCGATTTCCTTGAGGTGGATGAAACGGCCGCCCATGAAGCGCGACAGATCGAGCACGACGACCTTGATCCGGTCATCCTTCGCGGCCAGGTGCAGCGCGCGTTCGATGTCGCGGGCGGCATATTCGTGAGTCGGCGCTTCGCCCGCCATCAGCACGCTCAGCGGATCGATCTGGCTCTTCTCCTCGACCACGGTGCCATCGAGATCGAGCAGGAGCGCGCCCTTCTGCACATGCCCGGCCGTCGGGCGGGCGGTGAGCGCGGCATAGATCAGGCCGAAGAACAGGATCAGGAACAGAAGCGCCAGAGCATCCTTGATGCCGACCAGCAATTTCCAGATCTTGCTCGCAAATTTCATCGATGCACCTGCCTTTCGCACCAAGTCCTTACCTGCACTCGCACGCGCTTGGAAGGGAAGCGGGACCAGAGTTGCAGGATTGTTGCCCCGCCGCGCCATTAAAGTGCGTTCATATGCGGAAGGGCGAGACGGACCGCCGCGAAAAATCACGTCGGAAACATTGGAGAACGGGCTTGAGCCAAGGCCCCGCCGCCCCTAAGGCATCATCTTCAATGACATCGCCAGAATATACCTATCCGGAAGGCGCCGCCGCCTTCCCGCACCGGGGCCTTGTAGGCATCGCGGGCCTTGCTCCGCACGAGATCTGGTTCCTGCTCGATGAAGCGGAACAGTGGGTCGAGCTGAACCGCAAGGCACAGAAGCACCGCGAAGTGCTTTCAGGCCTGACGATCATCAACGCCTTTTTCGAGAATTCCACGCGCACGCTGCTCAGCTTCGAGATCGCGGGCAAGCGGCTGGGCGCCGATGTCGTCAACATGGCCGTGGCGACGTCCAGCGTGAAGAAGGGCGAAACGCTGATCGATACGGCGATGACGCTCAACGCCATGCACGCCGATGCCATTGTCATCCGCCATGCCAGCTCGGGCGCGGTGCAGCTGATCGCGGACAAGGTGGACTGCCCGGTGCTCAACGCGGGCGACGGGCAGCACGAGCACCCGACTCAGGCCCTGCTCGATGCGCTGACCATCCGCCACGCCAAGCGCGCCTTTAACGGGCTGCGCGTCACCATTTGCGGCGACATCCTGCACAGCCGCGTCGCCCGCTCCAACATCCTGTGCCTTACCTCGCTCGGCGCCGATGTGCGCGTCTGTGCACCGCCCGCGCTGATGCCCGAGGATATCGAGCGGATGAACGTTCAGGTCTTCCACGATTTCGACGCCGCGCTCAAAGGCGCCGACGTGGTGATGATGCTGCGCCTGCAGATGGAGCGCATGGAGGGGCAGTTCATCCCTTCCCCGCGCGAATACCGCCATCTTTACGGGCTTTCGATGGAACGCCTGGCCAAGGCGCAACCCGACGCGCTCGTCATGCATCCCGGTCCGATGAACCGGGGCATCGAGATCGAAAGCGATGTGGCCGACCTCGCGGGAGTTTCGCAGATCACCACCCAGGTGGAAATGGGCGTCGCCATCCGCATGGCCTGTCTGGACGTGCTGACCCGCCGGGGCCGCAAGGCGGAGGGCTGGGCATGAGCGCGCACGCACCGCTGACTGTCACCAACGGCCGCCTGCTGCTGCCCGGCGGCGAGATCGTGCCCGGCGCGATCCGCTCCGAAGGCGGTTTCATCACTGCCATCGGCCCCGATGTCACGCCGCAGCCGGGCGATCTCGTGTTCGAGGCCGCAGGCAAGCTGGTGACACCCGGCCTCGTCGACCTTGGCGTGTTCGAGATCGACAAGCCCGCGTTCCACTTCGGCGGCATTACCCGCGCGGCGCTGATGCCGGATCAGAACACCCCGCTCGACATTCCCTCGCGCGTGCGGTTCGCAGCCCAGTCGGGCAAGCCGGACTTCTGGGTCCACCCGCTGGCCGGCGCCACCCGTGAGCTGAAAGGCGAAGCGCTGGCCGAGATCGCGCTGATGCGCGAGGCCGGAGCCCGCGCGGTGGCCACCGGCCGCCGCTGGATCGGCGATTCGGGCACGATGCTGCGCCTGCTGCACTACACCGCGATGCTCGGCCTGACTGTCATCGCGCACGCCGAGGACGGCGGGATCGTCGGCAAGGCGGTTGCCACCTCGGGCGAGATGGCCACCCGCCTCGGCCTGCCGAGCGCGCCGGCCCAGGCCGAGGCACTGGCAATCGCCCGCGACATCGCGCTTGCCGAACTGGCTGGCGCGGCGATCCACTTCCGCAACGTAACCACGGCCGCCGGGCTCGATCTGGTCCGCGCCGCCAAGGCGCGCGGGCTGAAAGTGACGGCCGGCGTCTCGCCCGCCTACTTCATGCTGTCGGACCTCGCCGTCGCCCAGTTCCGCACCTTCGCCCACCTCTCGCCGCCGCTGCGCTCCGAAGATGACCGCAAGGCCGTGATCGCCGCCGTCGCCGACGGTACGATCGACGTGATCGGCTCGGGCCACGATCCGCGCGGACCGGAAGACAAGCGCCTGCCTTTCGCCGATTCGGCCCCCGGCATGGCGGGCGCGGAAACGCTGCTGCCGCTGACACTCAATCTGGTGCGCGACGGCGTGATCTCGATGGGCCGCGCCTTCGACCTGCTGGCGGCCAACCCAGCCCGCCTGCTCGGCGCCGATGCCGGGCGGCTGGCCGTGGGCGCTGAAGCGGATATCGCCGTCGTCGATCCGGACCGGCCGTGGATCGTCAATTCGGACAAGATGGCGGCGAGCGCGGGCAATACCCCGTTCGACAAGCAGCCGGTCCAGGGCCGCGTCCTTGCCCTGTTCAAGGGCGGTGTCACCGTGCGCACCAAGAAAGTCCGGCCTGCCTAGGGTCTGTGGGGATTCAGGCCATGCGGGCCTGCGAACGGCAGTTTTCTGCGCTTCCGGTGCTCACGTACCGGAAGTACGCTGCGCGCCGGTTCTCGAAAGCCACCATTCTCGGCTCCGCCTGGCCTGAATCCCCACAGACCCTGAAGCGGCATGAAAAAATGGCCCCCGTCCCGAAGGACGGAGGCCATGCAAGGTTCACATGGGAACGTTGAAACTCAGCGGCTCGCCAGCATCGCGCCGGACTGGCCCTTGCCGGGAAGCGCCCCCGGCAGCGTGCGCGAACTGGCGTAGGCAAAGCAGCCATGGCCGCGATCGCGAACGGTCGAGCACAGGCTGTGCGCGGCGCCGCGGTCGAAACCTTCCGCAGCCACGCGGAAGTAGCGCTGCCCGCGCACTTCGGCCTCGGTGATGCGCATCGTGTGATCCTTGAGCGCCGGATTGCGGGCCACGAAGATGCCCCAGGCGCGCTGGGCGCCCTCCAGCGTGCGGAACGAGCCGAGCTGCACCAGATGTGTGCTGCCTGCGACATAGGCGCTGCGCGCGGTGCCGAGCGGCTGCACTTTGGGCTGCGAGACGAACTTGGCGCTTGCCGCCTTCGGGGCGGGCGCCGCGCCGGTGGCCAGCGGCGATTCCGGTTCGGCCGCCGGCGCGAAGGCGGCTGCGAACGTGGCCGGCTCCTTGCTGGCCGGTGGCGCGGCGGGGACTACGGGAGCGACAGGGGCGGCATCGGCCACGCGGCGCTCGGCAACGGCCGGCGGAAGCTCGGCGACCGGTGCCGGCTGCGGCGCGGCAGGTTGCTTGACCGGCTCGGCTAGCGCCATGCGGGCCTCGCCCTGCCCGTCGGTCTGCGGTGCGTTCAGCGCCAGCGCGGCGGGCTGGCCTGCGTCGACGCGCACCGGCGCACCGAGCAGACCGGCCACGCGGGCCTGGAACTGTTCGGGACGGGCGCGACTGGACCATTCCTGCAAACGCGCGTCGATCTGGTCGGCCGGCACGTCCTGCGAGGCGATGATCCGCGCTTCGGTCCAGTGGCCGCCGAGCGCGTAAGCATAGGCTAGGTTCTGGCGGGCCTTGGGTGTGTTCTCGCCATTGTGCAGCGCGTCGGTCAGCAGGCCGACAGCCTGCTCCGGACGCCCCGCGAGAGCGATGGCAAGACCGAGGTCGCTGGCCGGGATCTGATTGCGCCAGCGGGTCAGCGTCGTCAGCGCTTCGGCATCGCGGTCCGAACCGGCATAGGCCAGTGCAAGGCCAAGGCCGATGCGCGGGCTGTCTTCACCCAGGCTTACCGCATCCTGAAATGTGGTCGCAGCCGATTCGAAACGCCCCGCGGCCAGATAGGCCTGTGCCAGCGCCACGCGGTCGGACGCATCGCGCGGCGACTTGGCGACGCGCTTTTCGGCCGCGGCAATCGCCTTGTCCGCTTCGCTTCCGAACTGCTCGCCCGAAGCGGCCGGAGCGCCGGAACTGGCAAGCGGAGCATGGCCCGAACAGCCGACGAGCAGCGCTGCTGCCATCGCGGTGCAGGCCGCAAGGCCGGCAGTGCGGGCGTGGGTGTTGAAACGTTGCATCGGACGTATTTCCCCCTGGATCTCTTCCGCGCCTCTCACGTCAGCGTCCCGTGCCGCCGGGACCCTGGAGCTGCGCGACTTCAGGAATTTCGGACAGATATTTGTCGAGCGCCTCGGTCACGAGGATCTGGGCGCTACGGTTGAGCACGACGCCCGCCATCTTGAGGCGGAAATGCCGCTCGGCATCGAGCCGCAGCGTGAAAGCCGCGCGGCGGCCTTCCGGAGCGGTGGGCTGCGGCGGCGGAAAGGATTGATTGATGCGCCAGGCGATCTGCTCGATCTGGCGCAGGACTTCGGGCATTTCGCTGCCGGGCAGGCTCTGTGCCGGAGCGGCTTCCTGCGGAGCAACTTCCTGCACGGGCGCCGAAACGAGCTCGGGCGCGGAAACAGGCGCCGGCGCCGGAGCGGATTCGTGCTGCCGTTCGTTTCCATGGCCCCAGTCGTTCCAGCCCAGATCCTCGTTGTGGGCAGGCCCGGCGCCGGAAACGAACTTGACCGCATCCTGACGGCGCATGGCGGGCTTGGCCCCGCCCTTGCGGGCCAGCAGCCTCGGCGTAAGCGAGGCGAAGGCGTGGTGCTCGCTCATGGCGCCGCCCCCGCCTTCAGGAACCGGCCACGCGGCGGCCGAAGCCGCCGACCGGCCGCACGGCATTTTGCAGCACATGCTGCCCGCCGCCCGGAACCGTGAAGACCGTCCGGCGGAAATTGCGCTCGAGACGGTCGGAGATGTAATTCCACAGGGATGTGACTTCCTGCGCCGAACGGCCGTTGGGATCGACTTCCATCACCGTGCGCCCATCGATCATCGATGCGGCGAAGTCGGTGCGCTGGTGCAGCGTGACCGGAGCGACCGTGCCGTGCTGCGAAAGCGCAACGGCGGCTTCCGCGGTGATACGCGCCTTGGGCGTGGCGGCATTGACCACGAACAGCAGCGGCTTGCCCGAGCGTTCGCACAGATCGACCGTCGCGCCGACGGCGCGCAAGTCGTGCGGGCTGGGCCGGGTGGGAATGACAATGAGTTCGGCAACCGAGATCACGCTCTGGATCGCCATGGTGATCGCCGGCGGGGTGTCGATCACGGCCAGCTTGAAGCCCTGCTGGCGCAGGACCTGCAGATCGCTGGCCAGACGGGCGACCGTGGTCTGCGCGAAAGCGGGCAATTCCGCCTCGCGCTCGTTCCACCAGTCGGCCAGCGAGCCTTGCGGGTCGATGTCGATCAGGACGACCGGGCCGGCGCCGGCGCGCTGCGCCTGGACGGCAAGATGGCCCGACAGGGTCGTCTTGCCCGATCCGCCCTTCTGCGATGCCAATGCTAGTACGCGCAAACCAAGACCCCCAAAAAAGAAACGCATCAGGCCGGAAAGGCCTTCTTCAAGGGAAATTCTCAGATCGTTCCTAATTTTAAGTTAAGCCCCCGGCGGGTTGAAAAACCGGAAAAACTGGCCGAAATTGTGGTCCTTGACGGCCCCAATAAGGCCTTGTTCACCATTCTCGGTAACAAGGGTTATGGTCGGGCTTCTTAGTCTTGCGGCGTTCGAACTGGCGCAGACTACCGGTTTCCGCTTACCATTCCGTTCGTCACGGGGCACAAGCACGCAATGACAGGCACGCAATGATCGATGCGAAGAAATTTCTGCCGCTCCTCTGTTTCGGCAGCCTGGCGGCCCTGGCTGCCGGGCTTCCCGCCACCAGCGCCTGGGCGGACGTCAAGGCCGGTGTCGATGCGTGGACTGCGGGCGACTACACCCGGGCGGTAAAGGAATGGACACCGCCGGCCGAGCGCGGCGACCCCGATGCCGAATTCAATCTGGCGCAGGCCTACAAGATGGGCCGGGGCGTGCCGATGGACCTGGAAAAGGCCAAGGACCTTTACGGCAAGGCCGCCGCGCACGGACATGTGCAGGCGGCGGATCTCTATGGCCTGCTGCTGTTTCAGGACGGCGAGCGGGAAAAGGCGCTGCCTTATATCAAGGCCTCTGCGGCGCGCGGCGATCCCCGCGCGCAGTACATTCTGGGCGTGGCGCATTTCAATGGCGACCTGGTGGAGAAGGACTGGGTCCGCGCCTATGCGCTGGTCAGCCTTGCCCGTCAGGCCGGAATGCCGCAGGCAACGCGCGCGCTGGCACAGATGGATTCGTTCATTCCCCTGGCCGACCGCCAGAAGAGCGTGCTTCTCTCCACCCAGATCGCCGCCGAAGCCGAAGCCACGCGCCAGCGCCTGGCCGCCTCCACTGAACTGGGCGGAGCGCCTCGCCCCGGTGCGGCCCTGCCTCCTGCCGCGGCGGCCCCCGCCCCCGCGCCGGTCAGAGTGCACACGGCCTCCTCACCGGACATGGCCATTGCCGACGCCGTGCGCCTTGCCGGAAACGACAGCCCGGCCACAGCGGGCGCCGACTATGCCCGCCCGGCATCGCCCCCGGCGCCCGTGGCCAGCCGCCCTGCCCCTGCTCCGGCCCCTGCTCCGGCCCCGCCTCCAACGCCGGTGCCCTCCCGGCCTGCCGCAACCGCCGCTCCGCCGCCCAAAGCTGCCGCTGCGCCCTCCGCTTCCAGGCCAGCCGCGTCAGGGCCATGGCGCACCCAGCTTGGCGCTTTCGGCGTTCCCGGAAATGCCGACGCGCTCTGGGCGAAAGTGAAAAACCGTCCCGAACTGTCCGGCCACGGCAAGCTGCTGGTTCCCGCCGGCAGGCTGACCAAGCTGCAGGCCGGCGGCTTTGCGACCAAGGCGGAGGCCGATGCGGCCTGTTCGCGCCTGACAGCAGGCGGATTTACCTGCCTGGCCGTGCGGGACTGATACTGGGCCCCGCTCTTGCCTGAGGCGCCTCCGGAAACGGATGCTCCCGACGCCGCATTGCCGCGGCTGGCGACGCTCGACCTGATCCGCGGCATTGCCGTGCTTGGCATTCTGGCGATCAATATCGCCGGATTCGCCGGGCCGATGGCCTCGGCCACTTCGCCCAGCCTGCTCCATCCGGCCGGTCCGGCGGACGAGGCGGCCTTCGCCTTCTCCTTCCTGTTCTTCGAAGGCAAGATGCGGGCGCTGTTCTCGCTGCTGTTCGGCGCCGGGCTGGTCCTGTTCTGGGAACGCACCGAAGCGGCAGGGCGAAACGGCGATGTGCTGCAGGTGCGGCGGCTGTTCTGGCTGATCGCGCTGGGCGCGCTGCACTACCTGCTGTTGTGGTGGGGCGACATTCTCTTTCTCTACGCCATCTGCGGCCTCGGCGCGCTGGTGCTGCGGCCGCTCAACGACCGTATGCTGCTGATCATCGCGCTGGGGCTCTACTATGTCTGGCACGTGTGGGGCCTGCTCGATTCGGCCGCCGTGATCCGCGCCGAAACGGCCCTGCGCCACGGCGATGCCAGTGCCGCTCAGATCCACCTGCTGGCCGAATGGTTCCAGCCGGTCCGCACCTGGGCCGCACAGGAGCTGCGCGAAAGCCACCTCGGCTTTCTCAGCCTGCTGGCGGTGAAACTGGGACAGCGCCCGTTCTGGCAAGTGCAAATGGTCTCGGGCAATTTCTCCGAAACCCTGCCGCTGATGCTGATCGGCATGGTGCTCTACCGCCAGGGCTTCTTCACCGGCACGTTCTCCCGCCACCGGATGAAAGCGCTGGGCGTGACCTGCACGGCCACCGGACTGGGGCTGACCGCGCTGTTCCTCGGCTGGGCCTGGCCCCGGCACTTCCCGCCGGTAGCGATGCACGCCGCGCTCGTCTGGGGCCTTGCCATGCCGCACGTGCTATGCGGCTGCGGCTATGCGGCGCTGCTGGTGCTGGCAACTCCGCGCCTTGCCCCCACGCCGCTGGGCCAGCGCCTGATCGCGGCAGGGCGCATGGCCTTCAGCAACTATATCCTGACCAGCCTCGTCATGACTTTCGCCTTCTACGGCTGGGGCCTGGGCCTGTTCGGCGCGATCGGCCCCGCAGGGCAGATCCTGTTCGTGCTGGGCGGCTGGGCCCTGATGCTGGGCTGGAGCGCGCCCTGGCTGCGCCATTACCGGCGCGGCCCGCTCGAATGGCTGTGGCGGTCGCTGGTCGAGCGCAAGGTGCTGGAAAATCGCCTTTGATAATCATTCGCAAAACTGTTGCGATCAATTCTCATTTGCGTATAGTGGGCCTCAAAGAGGATTCGCCCATGTACGTTTGTATCTGCAACGCCATTCGGGAAAAGGACCTGCGCACCGCGGCCCGTTGCTGCGGCGGCAGCGCCGAAGCGGTCTATGCCGCCCTCGGCCACACGCCGCAATGCTGCCAGTGTCTGGACGAAGCGGAAGACATCATCGCCGAAGAGACCATGACCGGCAGCGCCGCCCTTTCCGCCGCCGCCTGAACGCCCGCTCCGGGCAACCCGGCCCCGAGGCAACATCGATAGACATCGATAGACTTGGGGCCAACATCCATAAAATAGAAGGATGCAGGCGCATTCTTGCGCCGGGGCAGCCTTGTACTCATTTCGCTGAGGCCGCATACTGCGCCCTTCTCAGCCAGAGGAGCTGCCGACCATGCAAGGCGACCCGCAAGTCATCGATTTCCTCAACAAGGCCCTGCTCAACGAGCTGACCGCGATCAACCAGTACTGGCTGCATTACCGTATGCTGGACAACTGGGGCATCAAGAAGCTCGCCGAGTACGAGCGGCATGAATCGATCGACGAGATGAAACATGCGGACGTGCTGGCCGACCGCATCCTGTTCCTCGAAGGGCTTCCCAACTTCCAGGCGCTCGGCAAGCTGCGCGTGGGCGAAGGGGTGGAGGAAATCCTCAAGGCCGATCTCGCGCTCGAACACGATGCGATCCCGCTGCTCAAGGAAGCCATCGTCCATTGCGAGGCCGTGCGCGACTTCGTGAGCCGTGAGGTCTTCGAACGCATCCTCGAAAGCGAGGAGGAGCATGTCGACTTCCTCGAAAAGCAGTTCGACATGATCGCGCGCATGGGCATCCAGAACTACTGCCAGCTCCAGAGCAAGCCGGCCGAAGACTGATCGGAGCGGCGGGCGGCCAGCCATGGATTTCCCCGCGCGCCTCGCCCTGTCCGTCCCGCTGATTCAGGCGCCGATGGCAGGCACGTCCACGCCTGTCCTCGCCGCCGCCGTCAGCAATGCCGGGGCGCTCGGCTCGATCGCGGTGGGCACGCTGACGCCTGATGCCGCCCGGCGCGACATCGCCGCCCTGCGCGCCGCGACTGGGCGGCCCTTCAACGTCAATCTCTTCGTTCACGAACCCTGCACGCCCGATCCGCAGCGCGAGGCTGCGTGGCTGGAGGCCTTGCGCCCGGTCTTCGCCGCTTTCGAGGCGCAGCCGCCCGGCGAGCTCGAAACGATCTATCCCACCCTGATCGGCAACCGCGAGATGCTGGCCGCGCTGGTGGACGCGGCCCCGCCCGTCGTCAGCTTCCACTTCGGCCTGCCCGAACGCGAGGCCATGGCCGCGCTCAAGGCCGCCGGGTGCCTGCTGCTCGCCACGGCAACTTCGCTCGCCGAAGCGCATCTGGCGCGCGATGCCGGGATCGACGCGGTCGTCGCGCAAGGCTGGGAAGCGGGCGGGCACCGGGGCCTGTTCGATCCCTCTGCCCCGGACGGAAAGCTCGGCACGCTCGCGCTGACCCGGCTGCTGGCCGCGCATTCTGGCCTGCCGGTGATCGCCGCGGGCGGAATCATGGACGGCCAGGGCATCCGCGCCGCGCTCGATCTGGGCGCCGTGGCCGCACAGCTTGGCACCGCCTTCATCGCCTGCCCCGAGAGCAGCGCGGACGAGGCCTACCGCGCCGCGCTTGCCAGCGAGGCGGCATGGCATACCACCATGACCGAGGCGATCTCGGGCCGCCCGGCGCGGTGTCTCGCCAACCGCTTCACCGCTTTCGCCGCGACGCCCGGCCTGCCGCCAGTCGCGCCCTACCCGCGCGCCTATCACGCCGGAAAGGCGCTGAACGCCGCCGCCCGGACGCAAGGCGAAACCGGCTTCGGCGCGCAATGGGCCGGACAAGGCGCACCGCTGTCCCGCCCGCTTCCGGCGGCAGAGCTGGTCGCCCTGCTCGCCGGAGAACTTGCGGATCAAAGGGCCTGACACCGCTCGTCCTGAGCTTGTCGAAGGACGTTGGCGCAGCGCTGAAACAGCCACCCTTCGACAAGCTCAGGGTGAGCGGCCCTCATTTGAGAGGCGCCGCTTTCACAAGACTTAGTCGCTGACCAGCGGCGCGTCCTTCTTCGCGTCGGTCCGGTACTTGTCGAACCACGCAAGGATCGCCGAAGCCTTGGCCGCCGATTGCGAGGGCCGCGCGGCAATGCCGCCGTGGCTGGCGCCGGGCACCTTGACCATCGCCGTCGGCACGCCGCGGATCTGCAGCGCGGCATAGTACTGCTCGGACTCGCTGTCGGGCGTGCGGTAGTCCTCGGCCCCGACCACCACCAGCGTCGGCGTCTTCACATTGCCGACCAGGCTGAGCGGCGAGCGCTTCCAGTAGCTCATGGGATCTTCCCAGGGCTTCTTGTCGAACCAGTAGCGCGAAGTGAAGGGCGTCGAATCCATCGTCAGCGCCTCGCTGATCCAGTTGATCACCGGCTTCTGCGACGCCGCCGCCTTGAAGCGGTCGGTCTTGCCGACGATCCACGCCGTCAGCACCCCGCCGCCCGAGCCGCCGGTAACGAAAAGGTTGTTGGGATCGGCTACGCCATCGGCAATCGCGGCGTCGACGGCGGCCATCAGGTCGTCATAGTCGGTGCCGGGATAGGCCCGGTCGATCAGGTTCGCGAATTCCTCGCCATAGGAGGTGCTGCCGCGCGGATTGGTGTAGAGCACGGCATAGCCATGCGCGGCATAGAGCTGATAATCGGTCGAGAACGAAGGGCCATAGGCCGCGTTCGGACCGCCATGGATTTCCAGGATCAGCGGCACCTTCTGCCCCGGCTTGAGCCCCGGCGGCGTCACCAGCCAGGCATCGATCGCGCGGCCGTCGGGCGCCGTGACCGGCAGCTTGCGCACCGGCGCCATCGCCTTGGCATCGATCCAGGTGCCGTTGAGATCGGTCAGCCGCTTGCCGGCGCCCCCGCCCGTCACCCACAAGTCCGCCGGTTCGCTGGCGCTGCCCGCGGTATAGGCGATCTTGCCATTCGCTGAGACGCTGAACCCGCCGCCGGTATAGGGCCGGTCGAAATGCGCGCCCGCCGTCAGTCCTTCGGCCACCGTCTTCATCGACCCATCGAGCCCGACGCGCGCGACCTTGGTGGCACCGCGATCGTCGTACTGGACATAGATCGCGCCATTGCCCGCCCATTCCAGCGCGTCGATCGAGCGGTCGAGCTTCGGCGTCAGCAGCCGCACGCCGCTGCCGTCCGCGTTCATCACGTAGAGGTCGGCGTTCTCGTAGGAGCGGTTGACGTCGTCATAGCCGGTATAGGCGATATGCTTGCCGTCCGGCGAAAGCCGCGCCGTCCGGGCCCTGCCGGCTGGTGAGCGCCATGACCGCGCCGCTCGCCACATCGACGCTGTAGACTTCGGAATTGTTGATGTCCCGCTGCCAGTCGGCGTGGCGGTTGGCCGTGAACACGATGCGCCGCCCGTCCGGGCTCCACGACAGCGGCCCGCCATCGTCGAATTGGCCGAACGTCACTTGCCGGGGCGCGCCGCCATCGGCCGAAACGACGAAAATGTGATCGAACCCGGCCGGCAGATAGCCCGCACCGTCGAAACGGTAGGTCACGCGGTCGATCACCTGCAGCGGCTCCGCCCACTTGGCCCCCTCGGGCTTGTCCGCAGGCTGCGATCCCAGCTCCATCGGCTCTCCGGGGACGCGCATGGTATAGGCGATCTGCCGCCCGTCAGGGGACCATGCGATGGCGCCGGGGCTGTCGGGCAGTTCGGTGATCTTCACGTCCGCCCCGCTCGCCAGCCACAGCACATGGAGCTGCGGCGCGCCGGTGCCGTCGCTGGAGACATAGGCCAGCCGCTTGCCATCGGGAGACCAGCGCGGCGAGAAATGCGCGCCCGGCCCGGCCACCAGCGGACGCTGAGCGCCCGAGGCCGCATCGACCAGCCAGATCGACGGCACGTCCTTGTCGGTCATGATGTCGCCGCTGGACCGGACATAGACGATTCGCGCCCCGTCGGGGGCGATCTGCGGATCGGTCACGCCGTCGAGCTTGAACAGGTCGGCCGGGGTGAAGGCCCGCTCGGGCCCTTCCGCTTTCGCGGGACTTTCGGCCGCCAGGGCAAGCGGCGCGGGAACGAGGAAACAAGCGGTCAGTGCAAGCGCGGTAATGCGCGCAATTGGGATAGAGGACAAATGTCGCACTCCTGCAGGTGGGAGGATGGCGCATGTCTTGCCCGGTTCACCGAAAATTTCCAGTCCGCCCGTTCGACATGCAACGCAGATAGCTGGCAAAGCAGGAAAACGTGCTAAAGCACGCCTCATGGAACCACCCCCCCAGCGCACATTCGAATTCGAGGATGGCGGGTTCATCACCCTGGTCATCCTCATCAGCGTTGCCTTCGCCTTTCTGCTGGCGCCCTATTTCGGTGCCGTGCTGTGGGGCGTGATCGCCGCGATCATGTTCCAGCCGATGACCGCGCGGCTGGCCCGCAAGCTGGGCGGCCGCGCCAACCTTGCCACGTCCATCGTGCTGCTGGGTCTGGTGGCGGTGTTCGTGGTGCCCACGATCCTGCTCGGCATCAGCCTGGTGAACGAGGCGACCAGCCTCTACAACCAAATCACCAGCGGCGAGATCAACATCGGCAAGATGATCCACGATCTGCACGCGGCGCTGCCCTCCAGCGTGCGGCGTTTCATCGCCCAATACGGCCTCACCGACTTTGCCCGGCTGCGCAACGAATTCGGATCGAGCATCACCAGCAGCCTGCAGGGCATCGCCGGACGCCTGCTGACCGTCGGCCAGGGCGCGCTCAGCTTCATCGCCGGGCTGGGCGTGATGCTCTACCTCAGCTATTTCCTGCTGCGCGACGGAGACCGCTACGGCAGCCTCGTGCAGGATGCGCTGCCGCTGCACCATGAAACCCGCGATTCGCTGATCCAGCATTTCCTGCTGGTCGTGCGCGCCACGATGCGCGGCACGGTGGTCGTCGCCGTGGTCCAGGGGCTGCTGGGGGGGATCATCTTCTCGCTGCTGGGGATCGAGGGCGCGCTGATCTGGGGCGTGATGATGGGCTTCTTCTCGCTGCTGCCCGCCGTCGGCACCGGCATCATCTGGGTGCCCACCGCGATCTACCTCTTCGCCACCGGAGAGATGGCCAAGGGGGCGATCCTGGTGTTCTGCGGCATGTTCATCATCGGCATGGTCGACAACGTGCTGCGCCCGATCCTCGTCGGCCGCGACACCCGGATGCCCGACTTCGTGGTGCTGATCGCCACACTGGCGGGCCTCGAACTGTTCGGCCTCAACGGCTTCGTGATCGGCCCGGTGATCGCCGCGCTGTTCATGGCGGTGTGGACCCAGCAGCGCGAACGCAAGCTGGCCAAGGCCGCGGCTGCCGCAGCGGACGAGACCACTGGGGAAGCCAATGCGGAGGCGCATCCTTCGTAAAGGGGTCACGTCGTAACAGGCGGAGAACGCCGGAAAGCGAGGTGAGATGGAAGAACTGCCACTCAGCCGGGCCTTCACCCTGATCGAACCGGGGCCGGTCGTACTGATCACCACCAACGACGGCACCGCGGACAATGTGATGACCGTGACCTGGACCATGGTCACGGGGTTCGCCCCCACTTTCGCCATCGCCACGGGGCCATGGAACTATTCCTACCGGGCGCTGCGGGACACCCGCGAATGCGTGCTGGCCATCCCCGCCGCCGACCTGCTCGACACCGCCATCGGCATCGGCACCTGTTCCGGCGCGGACACCGACAAGTTCGCCAAATTCCCCCTCACCCGCGCCAAGGCCCGGCACGTGCGCGCGCCGCTGATCCGCGAATGCCTGGGCCAGATCGAATGCCGCGTGACCGATATCGTGGAACAGCACAACATCGTCGTGCTGGAAGGCCTCGCGGCATGGTTTGACCCCGCGCGCGAAGAGCAGCGCCTGATCCATGCGGTGGGCAACGGCACCTTCGTGGCGGACGGCGAGCGGTTCGACCGGCGCGAGATGATGCGCTCGAAGCTGCCGGATGGGGTTTAGGGGGGAGTTGGGGCGGTGGGGGCTGCGCCTCATTGCCGTCGTGACCCGCGGGACAATTGTATCCTGAACGCGGACCCGCGGGATCGCTACAACCAGGCGGCTTCGCGCAGCTTGATAACTGCGGACCGGGCCACGGGTGCCTCCAGACCGTTGGAAAGCCGCAATCGCATGTTGCGGGGAGTGCCCTTGACTTCCGTAACCGCGGCCTTGGCCACCCACCAACTGCGATGCGTCTGTATCCCATCAACCTCGTTCATGCGGCCGATAGCCTGCTTGAGCGGCATGAGGATGATTTGCGATCCGCCGATGCGATGAACCCGTACGTAATGATCTTCGATCTGCAGTGCGATGATAGCAGCGGGTTGGAAGAAGGGGTCAGCCAGTACCTCGTCCTGTTCCGGCAGTTCTTCGGGTTGCATCGCACTTTGTCGCCGTATCGACCATTGCACGCCGATCAGCACGAACAGGACACCGATGACTATCGTTTGCCCATACCACAGGAGAGGAGAGGGAAAGTGATCCTTGAGACGCGGCCAGATATGGAGCGCCATTGCACGCGAAATCCACGACTGCGGGATGCTGGCGAACAAGGTGCCCAGCAATAACGCGCTCCAGTCCACGGCACTGGAGCGCCATCGCCCGAGCAGGAAGTGAATAATCGCTCCATAGAGCAAAAGCCCGATCCAGCAGTTGCTCATCCAGAACAGCAACCGAATGTGGAACGGGCCGTTGAGATAGCTTCCGAACGGCCCCAGCAAGGTGAGCAGCAATCCGCCTGCACTGACGAGCGCGGCGCCGCGCAGATAGAAATGGCGGTCCAGTCTCATGCGCCGCTCTTACCAATGCGCGGCACCCGCGTGAAGGACCGCTTGGCCGCACTCCTGGCCATTCGTCCGGCCGCGTACCCGTTCGCCCATTCACGAATGGGCGCTTGGCAATCTCGCCCTCGCCTCGTGAAAACACCGGGGCATTTCCTTGAGGAGCAGAGACGATGCGCAAGTTTTGGGCGGTGCTCGCCGTCATATTCGTTTTCCTTGCCAATCCGGCTTTTGCAGCCGGAACTCCCATCGCCGGCAGCTCTGTTGGCTTCCAGCGTTTGACAGGTGCGGACGGGACGGAAATCGGCATCTGGTATCCCTCCGCCGGCGAGGAACGCGATATTGTGCTGGGGCTCTATCGGCAGCAGGTCGTACCGGGCGGCCCCGTCATCGGGCAGGCGTTACCTCTGGTTGTCATGTCGCATGGAAACGGAGGATCGTTCGCCAGCCACGCCGACACGGCCAAAGTGCTGGCGAAGGCGGGCTTCATCGTGGCGGCACTCACGCATCCTGGTGACAACTGGAAGGATCAGAGCAAGGCGACCGCCATGGCTGACCGGCCCGTTGCACTGTCCCGGTTGATCGACTTCATGCTTGGCGAATGGACCTCTGATGCAGCGATCGATCCTGACCGGATCGGCGCTTTCGGCTTTTCATCGGGCGGCTTCACCGTGCTTGCCGCTGCAGGTGGAGTTCCCGATTTCACGCTGCTGCCCCGCCATTGCGCCGCCCATCCCGAAAGCTACGACTGCAGGCTGCTGAAAGAGCATCCCCGCGATTCCATGCCGTCCTGGCCTGCCATGCACGATCCGCGGATCAAGGCCCTGGTTGTCGCGGCTCCAGCGCTCGGCTTCACGTTCACCGGTAGTGGCCTGAAAGACATCCGAATACCGGTGCAGCTATGGCGTGCGGACGACGATCATATTCTTCCGGCACCCGACTATGCCGATGCCGTTCGCGCCGCCTTGCCAACCGCTCCGCAATTTCATTCGGTTCCCGGTGCGGATCACTTCGATTTCCTGGCGCCTTGCAATGGGCCGGTATCCGTGCCTGCAATATGCGCCGAGGCTTCTGGCTTTGATCGCGTCGGGTTCCATCGGCAATTCAACTCGGCCGTCGCCGCATTCTTCACCGAAACGCTTGCCAGGCCATGAGGCACATCTCTTGGCCAAAAGCAGAGATCTCCGCTTCAGGCTCCCCACCCCCAAAACTTTCCTACACGCCCGCCCGCTGTCACACTGCGCGCGGCATCTGTCTTGCCGCGCTCTTTGAACCGTTCATATCGCGCCCGAAATCGCACCTTTTCGGTGTAAAGTTTACGCGCGGGCAAGCCCCTGAGAACAGGGGTCTTTTGAAAAGTTACCATGGCCTCTGCGGGTGAAGTTATGACCTTCACCCGCCGCACCGTCACTTCTTACTAAACGGGTTCTTCGGGCTGCGCAGCGTCAGGCGGATCGGCACGGCCTCGAAGCCCAGTTCGCGGCGGATGCCGTTGATGAGATAGCGCTTGTAGCTTTCGGGCAGCATGTCGAGCCGGGTGCCGAACAGCACGAAGCCCGGAGGGCGGGTCTTGGCCTGGGTGATGTAGCGCAGCTTGATCCGCTTGCCGCCCGGTGCCGGCGGCGGGTTGGCGGCGAGCGCGTCGTCGAACCAGCGGTTGAGGCCCGAAGTCGGCACGCGGCGGCTCCACGCCTCGCGAATCGAGAAGGCGGCGGCGAGCATGTCGTCGAGCCCCTTGCCGGTGCGCGCCGAGACCGCTAGCAGCGGCACCCCGCGCACTTGCGCCAGGCCATCGTCGAGCGCGGCGCGAATGCCGTTGAACAGCTTGCTCGCGTCCTCGGCCACGTCCCACTTGTTGATAGCGATCATCAGCGCGCGGCCTTCCTCAAGCACCATCGAGGCGATCTTGAGGTCCTGATGCTCCAGCCCGCGCGTGGCATCGAGCAGCAGCACGACGACTTCGGCAAAGTCGATCGCATGGCGCGCGTCGGCCACCGCCATGCGCTCCAGCTTCTCGGTCACTTGCGCCTTCTTGCGCATCCCCGCCGTGTCGATCAGCCGCACCGGGCGGTCCTCGCCGGACTTGGGATCGTGCCAGGTCCAGTCGATCGCGATCGAATCGCGGGTGATGCCCGCTTCGGGGCCGGTCAGCAGCCGGTCTTCGCGCAGCAGCTTGTTGATGAGCGTGGACTTGCCCGCATTCGGACGGCCGACGATGGCCAGCTTGAGTACCGACTGCGGATCGAATTCCCACTCGTCCTCGTTCTCCTCGCCCTCCTCGGGCTGAAGCGGATCGAGATGCGGCAGCAGCGCCTCGAACAGGTCGCCCATGCCTTCGCCATGTTCGGCCGAGATCGCCACGGGATCGCCCAGGCCCAGCGAATAGGCTTCCAGCAGCCCGCCCTCGCCCGCGCGGCCTTCGGCCTTGTTGGCCAGCACGATCACCGGCACCGGCGAGGCGCGCAGCCATTGGGCGATCTCCTCGTCGAGCGGCGTCAGCCCGGCGCGCGCGTCCACCACGAACAGCGCGACATCGGCGGTTTCGAGCGAAGCCTCGGTCTGCTGGCGCATCCGGCCGGGCAGCGTTTCGGCCTCGTCGTCCTCCCACCCGGCGGTATCGACGATCTGGAATTTCAGCCCCAGCAGTTCGGCATCGCCGAAGCGCCGGTCGCGCGTGACGCCGGGCTGATCGTCGACCAGCGCCAGTTTCTTGCCGACCAGCCGGTTGAACAGCGTGGACTTGCCGACGTTGGGCCGGCCGATAATGATGACTTGCGGTAACATGCTGATATGCCGCTTGGGGATTTTGCGCGGGTTTGGCAAGCATCCGGCAAACATGCGGCATATGCTTGCCGCAATATTAACCTTTCTTTGCAGGATAGCCCTAACCTCATCCCCGTATTCCGGGTGGCATGAAGGGATTCAAAAAAGCCATCTTCTTCGGTGCTTGCGTGGCCATGGTGTCACCAGCCCTAGCCAGTTCGGCGATCGACCGGATTGTTTCGGACTCGTACACCAGCGACGGCGGCAACAGCACGCTTTCCGGCTCTCCGTCCGGCGTGCTGCAATGCGTGCCTTATGCACGCCAGCTTTCCGGCATCCAGATCTATGGTGATGCCCATACCTGGTGGAATCAGGCAAAGGGCCGTTACGCGCGCGGACATCTCCCCAGAGTCGGCGCGGTCATGGCCGTTCGCCCCTTCCACAATTCGCACCTGGGCCACGTCGCCATGGTCAGCAAGATCATCGATTCGCGTACGATCCTGCTCAGCCACGCGAACTGGTCCTATCCCGGCCAGATCGAGCGTAATGTCACCGCGCTGGACGTCTCCCCCGATAACGACTGGAGCGAGGTGCGCATCTGGTATGGCCCGAACCAGAACCTGGGAACCACCCATTGGCCGGTCGCGGGCTTTATCTACAATGCCAAACCGGGAACCATTCCGGACCTTGGCACCGACCGCCTCACCCAAGTCTCCGCCTCCCCCAGGATTGCGGCAGAGACCGGGACAAAGCAGAAGCACCGGCATGATGACCCGATCGGAGAGATCATCGCCGGTACTTATTGAAGAACGGACGGTAACCGCGAAAGTTCAGTCTTTTTTCGCGACCGGCGGATTCTCGCCCAGATCCTCGTACCAGGCTTCGACCGGGCCACTCAGCTTGATCGTCAGCGGCTGCCCCTTGCGGTCCAGCGTCTTGCCGGCCTGCACACGCACCCAGCCTTCGGAAATACAGTATTCCTCGACATTGTTGCGCACGGTGCCCTTGAAGCGGATGCCGATGCCACGCTGCAGCTTGTCGGCATCGAAGAACGGGCTCTTCGGATTGATCGCGAGGTGATCGGGCGGCACGTCTGCGCCGGCTTGCTGAAGGGCCTCAACGGGCGTGCTGGTCTCTTCGGTCATGGCCCTGCGCTTTAGAGGGAGATCGGGGCTTGTCAATTCAGCGCTTGTCAACGTGCCCCGAGTTGTCTAGGGGCGCGCTTCCGCAACTGGTAGCGGGCGCGTAGCTCAGCGGTAGAGCACACCCTTCACACGGGTGGGGTCACAGGTTCAATCCCTGTCGCGCCCACCATCCCTTGCCGGGATGGCCCTTTCCCCAAACATCGCAAGACAGGCCGTGCGTTGACTGCGGTCAATGTACAAATGCCCGCGCAAGGTGCATTCCTTCCCCCCGTCACCATTGGGGAGATTGGACATGTTCAAGGTCAACGTCGGCGGAATCGATCGCCTGCTGCGAATCGTCTTGGGAATCGTGCTGCTCGCGCTGGTCTTCGTAGGACCGAAGACGATGTGGGGCCTGATCGGCGTGGTGCCGCTCGTCACCGGCCTGCTGCGCACCTGCCCGCTCTACAGCATTCTCGGGATCAAGACCTGCCCGACCAAGTGAGGAGGCAAGTCACCGGGGAGATGTCCTTTCCGGGCATCTCCTGCTTGCGCGGGGCCTGTCTGCACGGCATAGCCCCGCGCCATGCATGATATCCGTCTGATCCGCGAAAACCCGGCCGCTTTCGACGCCGGCTTAGCCCGCCGCGGGGTAGCTCCCGTGGCCGATGCCATCCTCGCGCTCGACGAGCAGCGCCGCGCGGTCGCCACGCGTATGCAGGAAGGGCAAAGCCGCCGCAACGAAGCCTCCAAGGCCATCGGCAAGGCCATGGGCCAGGGTGACACCGAGACCGCCGAAGCGCTCAAGGCCGAAGTCGCCCAGCTCAAGGACACGCTCCCCGCGCTCGAAGCCGAGGAGAAGGAGCTCTCCGCCAGACTGCAGGACGAACTGGCACGCCTGCCCAACATTCCGGTCGACGAAGTGCCGGAAGGCGAGGACGAGACCCAGAACCTCGAAGTGAGCAAGTGGGGCACGCCCGGCACCTTTGCCTTCACGCCGAAGGAACATGCCGATCTCGGCCCCGCGCTTGGTCTTGATTTCGAAGCCGGCGCGCTGCTCTCGGGTGCACGCTTCACGTTCCTCAAAGGCCAGATGGCGCGCCTGCACCGGGCTCTCGCCCAGTTCATGCTCGACACCCAGACCGCCACCAACGGCTACATGGAATGCAATGTGCCGCTGCTGGTGAAGGACGATGCCGTGTTCGGCACCGGCCAGCTTCCCAAGTTCGCGGAAGACCTGTTCCAGACCACGGACGGCCGCTGGCTGATCCCCACCGCCGAAGTCAGCCTGACCAATGCGGTGCGCGAGCAGATCCTCGAACCCGCCGCCCTGCCCCTGCGCATGACCGCACTCACTCCCTGCTTCCGCTCGGAAGCGGGCGCGGCCGGGCGCGACACGCGCGGGTTCATCCGCCAGCACCAGTTCGAAAAAGTCGAACTCGTCACTGTGTGCAAGCCGGAAGAGAGCGAAGCCGAGCACGAGCGCATGGTCGCCGCGGCGGAATCGATCCTGCAGGCGCTGGAGCTGCCCTATCGCAAAGTCCTGCTCTGCGCGGGCGACATGGGCGCCACCGCGCGCAAGACTTTCGACCTGGAAGTCTGGCTGCCTGGCCAAGGCGCCTACCGCGAGATCAGCTCGATCTCCAACTGCGGCGATTATCAGGGCCGCCGCATGAACGCGCGCTTCAAGCCTGAAGGCAGCAAGAAGACCGAATTCGTGCACACCCTCAACGGCTCCGGCCTCGCGGTCGGCCGCACGCTCGTGGCCGTGCTGGAAAACTACCAGCAGGAAGATGGCTCGGTCCTCGTGCCCGAGGCGCTC
>NZ_BCTX01000070.1 GCF_001590985.1 Novosphingobium naphthalenivorans NBRC 102051 | reverse complement strand
TAGAGCGAGCAGGTCGAGGGCGGCAACCGGCTGATTGTCCATCTATCGGGATCCTTCCGTTTAGGGCGGCGCATAAAAGAATACTCACCGAGCCTCTATCGCCCGCAATAAGTGTTGAAAAGATTGCCGCACAAATATCCCTGATGAGTTTCCGCACGGTTCTACGAGATTTGTGGGTAGTTCATCCTGAAGGCTCGAGCATGATCTGCGTCGATGAAGCCCCATGGCCGATCAATCTGGCAAGGTAATTCTCCATCAGTTCCTTGGCCCAGGGGCTCAGTCGGATGTGGACGCGGCGGGCGTCGGTCGGATCCCTTTCCCGGACCAGAAATCCCGAGCGAGTCATGTTCTTCGCCCAGCGGATGGCTGTGCTGTGCGGGACGCGTGCGGCTACGGCGAGGCTGGAAATCTGCACGCTCTCGCCCTTGGCTTCGGCCGTGTAGAGATCGAGCAAAATGTCCCAGGCGGGTTCGGCAAACATCTCGGAACCGAACATTTCTTCCCGCAAGCGGCGGGCCTTCAGCCACCAGTTCGCTATCCGAAGCCCCGTGGCGTGAACCTCATCCTCATCTGCGGTGCCTGCTGAACCAGTTCCTTCGAGCATGAATGCGTGCTGCCGGTGCGGCCGACTCTCACCCTCCAGGTCATCGTGGGCCACCGGATGCCCCGGTGATGTGCTCGAAGTCCAACAATCCCGTGCGGATCGACTGCGTTGCGCCATTATCGGAAGCGCCAGAAAATTCATTTGCCGCAGGCGGCCAGTTTCGCACCATGGATGAAACTCCTCGCAGATTGATAAATGTGACTTCTGCGCCCGAAGCTCGAACGATGGCCGTTTCTCATGTGACCTTTCCGCCCTATATTTTTGAGATTTGTTGGCAAATTCTTCGTGCGGGATGGCCTGCGATTTGGGCCATGCCGCAATCGCGACCGGCCCGGTTTCATCTCTGTTCCGCAAGAAGGTCATCGCTTCCGCCGTCGAAAAGTGTCTTGCGCATGTCGGCAATGTTCTGATCGACGATGAACTGAAGCCAGCGGCGCTCGAGCTCGAAGAGGTTGCCGGCAAGCAGCTGCGGGGCGAACCGCAACCCATGCACCGTGAACAGCAGGGGGATGAAAATGTAGCTCGGCGAAATCCGAAGCGCCGCGGAGCAGCGCAGATGATCGTCGATCTTCGTTTTGGGGTTGCCCGATTCGATCTCTCGGATCCAACTGACGCCAAGACCCACACGCTTTGCCAGCATCGACTGCGTGAGACCTTCGCGTTTGCGTCCATTTTCGATCCTCCGGCCTGACATCTGCTTGATTTCGGCAAGCGACGATGCGTCTGAGCCGGATGCCATGCATTCCTGCGGCATCACCTACTCCTGACTGCAGCTAATCGCCCGCCACGGCAGCTCGACAGTCAGGAATTGGTGTCTGATACACAATTGGTCAATCGAAATTCAGGCCATTATTGCCCGATCGGTCCGAGCTCCGTACGACGTGACCGCAATGTCTTACCGATCTTCAAATAATCGCCCGCTTGACTGAGCATTTCGTCATAGGCGCCAAGGATTGCTTCGGACGGCGCGAGGCGAAACTGCTTCAGCGCAACGATGAACAGCCGCGAATTGAGGGCCGTTGGTCCGCGCCGCTGCGACGCGGGTCCGAGCCGCGCGGCGACCCGCGACATGACATCGGTCAGCGACAGGGGGGCGCCGACGAAGCAGACGCGATCCCCATTGAGCCCTGAATCCCTCAAGGTTTTCAGATCGTCAGCAATGAGCTGCACATCGACGTGATCCAGATAGAGAAGCGCGCAGTAAAGTGTGTTGCCAAAGGGAAGCAGTTCCTTGACGAGATGGCCAAGCCGGCAATGACAGTCGAGGAACAGCTCGACCCCGGCGGGCGACAGTTTCAGTTTGAAGGTTCTCGATACCCTTCCCACCGCGCGACTCGTCCCTTCTCATCTTGCTGAGCCGATCCTCGAATTCCTCCCGCCGGCTCCTCGACCGGGCACATCTACAACGAATTAGTAACCAAAAGCGTAACTCGCTGGCGCTTCGAACGATGACGCAAGCCTAACCGCATGACAATGGCCTGCACCTTGCGGCTTTGAAGTCAAACACACCATTCCTTCTCCCACGAACTGCATCCGATAACGGCTCCCCGCTCGTGGGGTTCCAGAACCGGGTGCACCAACCACGGGCAGGAAGCGGTCAATGTATCGATATCGAAGGATCTGCTTGAGCCTTGCACTGCTGGCGCTTGTGGCGGGCACGGCCGAGGCCCATCCGGCGCGGCACCCCCGACCGGTCGTTCCGCAGCCGCGGCACCCGCGCCTCGTCATCGCCCAGGCTGACGGCGGCTTCTTCATCCGCTGCGAGACACCGCGAGAGCCGCAGAACATCCCATTTCCGCGTGGTGCAATTCCCCTTGGTGCCAGCGTCCACATCGATCGGACGGCGCTTCTCCCCTCCCAACAGAAGGACATCTCCCATGGCGAAACTCGCTAAGTACGGTCAGCTTTATGCCGCGACCTGCGGCCTCGCGCTGCTCCTGGGTGCCAGCGCCGCGCTGGCCGCGCCGGACGGCGACGCCAAGTCCGAAGCCCAAGGTGCGACCAGGGTGCTCAGCGAAGCGGCCGAAGCCGCTCAGCGTCAGCTCCACGAGACGTTCACCAATCTGAAGTTCGAGGATTTCGGGCCGGCGCCGGTCAAGGGTCCGATCTATCAGGCGATCGCGGGCGGGCGGATCCTCTATTACGCGCCGGCAAGCGAGCACATCCTGTTCGCCACCGTCTACGACCGCAACGGCGTCAATGTCACGGCGCTTGCCCAGGAAGCGAGCGCGCGCAAGCGGCTGAAGCTGATCGATCCGGCCAAGGCGCTGGTGATCGGCCCCGATAAGGCGCCGACGGTGATCGAGTTCACCGACCCCGACTGCCCCTATTGCCGCGCGCTGGAAAAGTTCTGGGCGGCGAAGACGGCCGAGGGCAAGCCGGTGCGAAGGCTGGTCTATTTCGTCAGCGGGATTCACCCGGCGGCGGCCGCCAAGGCCGAGCACATCCTGTGCTCGCCCGACCGGGAGGCCGCATTCCACGCCATCTATGCCGGCGCCGCGCCCAAAGAACTGGCAAAATGCGCCGCAGGCGCGACCAAGGTCGCGGCCGATGCCGAGATCGTGCGCGAAATAGGCGTCGCTGGCACGCCGACGCTGATCGTCAACGGCAAGCTCATTTCGGGTTTCCAGCAGGCCGAGCTCGAGGCCTTCCTCGACGGCAAGAAGGGGAGCGTCGATGCCGCGCGCTGACGGGCGGCGCGGCGCCGCTCGCCGCAACCCATCCTACATGGCGGACGCCTGTCCTCCGGCCGAGCGGCCGGGTCCGGGCGGACCGGAATGCCGGCGCTCGCGGCCAGCTTGGAGCCGCCCACCGCGCGCGTCGGCCGACAGCGATCTTCATCGATGCCGGCAGGCAGAAATTCGGGTGGCTTCACCAACCGGAGTAGCAAGATGATCAAGACACTTCGCAGTCACGCACTGGGGATCGCCAATCTCGGCGTCCCTTTGGCCGTCCTCGCGCTGGCGAGCACCAGCGCCCATGCCTTCACCGCGCCAGCGGCGGGCGACCTCGGCTACGACATCTACGACATTGTCGTGAACAAGGGGGTCAAGGGTCCGCTCGGCTTTGTCGGCGGCGTCGCGGCCTTTCTGTTCGGTGTCAGCCGCCTGTTTTCGAACGTCATGGTCGGCATCCCGACCATCGTCGCCGCGGTCTGCCTGATCAAGTCGGACACCATCCTCCAGACCTTCGGCATGGTGATCTGATCCACGAGGGACGCTCCGGCTCCCGATGTGGAGCGGAATCCGGAGCGCCCTGACACGAGCTGGAGGCCGATGGTCGGCCTTCGGAAATGACCCCTGACGACGGGTGTCATGAAGCAGGAGGAGAAGGGCATTGGACGAGCGTCTGCCCCAGTATCTGCACGGCCCGGTCCAGATCCTCTGGTTTGGCTCGGACGAGTTCATCCTGGTGATGTCGACCATCTTCGTCGCGGTCATCGTCGGCGGACTGGTCGGCTGGACGCTCATCGGCGCCCTTCTCCTTTTCATTCCCTGGAAGCGATCGAAGCCGCGCGGGTTTCTCTCGCACCTCGCCTGGCGCTGGGGGCTGGTCGCTTTCCGTCACTATCCGGGTCCGACCCAGACCCGCTTCTTCGAGTGAGGACGCCCATGCCCTTTCTCAAATTCCGCAAGCGGTCAGACGAGGATCCCCTGGCGGGAAAGCCCGCGAGCTACGGCCTCCATCGCTACCTGCAGGGCTCGGCGAACCTCTTCGAGGAGAACCGGCTCCTGAAGTTCGCGATTGCAGGGATGTTCGGCGTGAGCGCGGTGCTCGGTACGCTGATCTACACCACCAACCAGAACCAGCGCACGGTGATCGTGCCATTCGGGGCAGGTGGCGATCTCTATGTGACCGGCAATACGCCCTCGGCCGCGTATCTCAGAACCATGACCCGCAACATCGTTAGTCTGTCGGGCACCTATTCGGCCTACAGCGCCGACAAGCAGTTCCAGGAACTGCTGAGCCTCGCCCATCCCAGCGCCTACAACGCCATGCGCGACAGCTTCAACGGCATTCTCGACGAGCTGGCCGACAATCCGACGCTGTCGATCGCGACGTATATTCGCCCCGACCAGCCCGTCACTTGGGACAAGACCGACATCGTCGTGCCTGTCGAGAAGGTCCGCGTCATTGGCGGGGTGATCCGCAAGTTCCGCGGCAATCTCCATATCGGTTACGCGATCGACAATGGCCGCTTCTGGCTCACCAGGCTCACAGAGGAAAATTTCGATGCCGAAACCCGGTAAACGGCGGCGCACAAGCGCCTGCCCGGCGGTGCTGCTCACCGCCTTGATCCTGACGCCCACCGCGCCCGCTATGGCTCAAGCGCCAAATCAGCCGATCATCGCGCTACCCGATCAGACGAGCAGCATTCGCCTGTCCAATCGTGACATCAACCATGTGATCTGCGAGGGCGGCGAAATCGAGGACGTCAAGTTCTCGGCGGAAAAGGCGATCGCGGTCGAGAAAGCCGGGGCGGACGCCTGGATCAAGTTCCTGGTCAAGGAGACCGATGACTCCGGGCAGGTCACGCGCAGCTATGTGACGACCCCGTCCGAATTCTTCATCTCATGCAACGGAGCGATCTACCCGCTCTACGCCGAACCTTCGGACATTCCGGCGCAGACGGTGACGCTGGCGCCGGGCGCGAGCCAACGGGCCAAGGCGAATGCCGACCTGTTGGGGCCGCTGGTCGAGGAAGACCGCGCGGTTTCGATCACGCTGGCGCTGCTGCAGGACCGGGTGCCAGCGAGCTTTGCCGAAGTCGCGCCGCGCAGCGACAGCATGATCCTGGCCGGACTTCCCGCCGCGAGGCTTAGCGAGCGCCGCCGCGTGGCGATCGAAGGCGCGGGGCTGTCGGCATCGGAGTATCTGGTCACCGCCGGTGCCGACGTGGTGCTGGATGAGCGGGCGTTCCTCGACCGCGCGCTCGGCGCCAACATCTTCGCTGTCTCGCTTGACCGGCTGTCGCTGAAAGCCGGCGAGACCGCGCGGCTCATTGTTGTGCGCCGGGGAGAAGAGCAATGAGCGCCGACGACAAGCCCGCAGATGAGGGCGCTCGCTCGCCGAGCACCGAAGCGCCCGGCGCGGAGCATTCGTATCGCGCACATTTGGCGCAGCAGGCCTTGGCCGATGGCAAGCAGGCGCGCCTGCCCGCATTTGCCGACTGGAAGACCCGCTGGGACGCGCTCGGTTCGACCGCGAGGCTGAGGGTCAAGCAAGCGGCACTCGCGGGCACGATCGCGGTTCTGGGCGGTGGTCTTTACCTGGCAAGCCGCGGCGATGCACCTGAGAAGGTCGCGCCTGCTGCATCCAAGCTCGACATGGGTGCGGGGCTGCGCGGCGACAGTCTCGAGGAGAAGCTGCGCGGCGATTTCAAGAAGATCCTCGACGGCCAGCAGCTGCTCGGCGACCGGGTGACCGCGATCGAGGAAGGCAAGGTCGTGCCGCATGGTGCGGCTGTAGCTGGCGAGGATAACGATAGCGGGGCTCTGCCGCCCGCACTGCCTGGAGCGGCACCGCCCTTCCCGCCCTCGCCATCCGAAGCCGATACGGCCTTGCCTTCGGCGCCCATCCCGCCGGTGCCTCCGGCGGCGCCGCCGGCACCGCCAGTTGAGAAAGTCGTTGGTTCGATCGGCGCGGCAACCAGTCCGGTCATTCCGAAGGACGGTGCGGGAAATGCCGCAGACTCGAAAAAAAAGAATCGGACGATCTATTTGCCGCCTGGTTTCATGAAGGCGCGGCTGCTGACGGGGGTGGACGCGCTGGCGAGCCGGGACGCGACCTCGAATCCGGAACCGATCATCGCCCGCGTCCAGGCGCCCGCCGTGCTCCCCAATGATGTCAAGGCGAACCTTTCGGGCTGTTTCGTCATCGGCAATGCGACCGGCAGCCTCGCCAAGGAGCGCGTCGAGGTCCAGCTGGTCTCGCTGTCCTGCGTCGATTTCGACGAACACTCGGTGGTCGATCAGCCGGTCAAGGGCTTCTTCGTCGACGCCGACGGCAAGAAGGGCCTGTCGGGCCGGGTGGTGACTCGCGCCGGCGCGGCGCTGGCGCGAAGCTTCCTCGCCGGCACCATCAGCGGCATCAGCCAGTCGGTCGAGAACACTTTCGGTTCGACCTCGACCTCGGCGCTCGGCACGGTGCGCACGCTCGATGCGGGCGATGCGGCCAAGACCGGTATCGCCGGGGGGCTTTCCAAGTCCTCGGACAAGCTGACCGACTTCTACCTCGACCTTGCGCGTCAGGCCGGACCGATCGTCGAGGTCGGCGCTGCCAAGGAGGTCGTCGTGGTCATTCAGGAGGGCGTCACCCTCGAGATCAAGCCCAGCGTGGAAAGTCACTTCTGATGCCCCGTCTTCACCCTCACCCCCAATTCGGAGATTCGCTCATGGACATTCCCGTGTCCGCCGTGCGGCGACGCCAACGCCGTCCACACATGCTGCTGCTCGTCGCCGCGGCGCTGCCGCTCTCAGCCTGTGCGACGATCGGTTCGGTCATGTCGCCCTATTCCGAGAAATTCTCGTGCAAGAACCCCGACCACGGCCAATGCATTCACCCCGAGAAGGCCTATGAAGATGCCGTGGCGGGGCGTCCACCGCGCTCCGATTCCGCCGTCACCCGCGACAGGAAACTGCTGCGCAAGGCGAAGTCGGCTTCGGTCGAGGCCATGGCGTCCGGTGCGAAACGCACAGCGCAGGCACGCGGCAAACCAGGGCCGAGCGCCTTTGCCGGCTATCGCGACAGTGTCTACCGCGAGCTCCAGGGGCTGATCGACCAGCCCGAAACGCCGATGCTGAAACCTGCCCAAGCGGTGCGCACGCTGATCCTGCCCTATGCCGACCGGCAGCGGCCCGACCGGCTCTACATGCCGCGCTATGTCTATTCGATCCTCGACAAGCCCTCCTGGGTGGTTGGCGGCTATCTGGTCGAACCTGTTTCGCCAGCCAGCCAGCTCCCGGTGCTGGGGCAACTGCGCGAGAAGGCGACTGGCAATATCGATCCGCCTGCCACCGTGCCCGCCCCCGCTCTCGCTCCGGTCAAGGAGCCGAAGCGGTGAGCGCGGGTTCCAACGACACCGGCGGCCTCAGCTTCGCCGCGCTTCGGCGCCATGTCGCGCGCGATTCCTATTCGGACCATCTGCCGCTGGTCGCCTGGGTCGAAGAGGAGGAAGCCTTCCTCACCATTGACGACGGTTGGGGTTATGCTTGGGAGCTGGTGCCTTCGGCCTATATGTTCTCCCATGTTCACAGTGCCTTGCTCGGGCTTCTCAACATCCATTTTGAGCCGGGCACGGTGCTTCAGACTATGAGCTTTGCCGACCCGCTGATCACCGATGCGCTCGACAGCTACCTCGATCTCAAGACTCGCGACGACCCGTTGATCCAGGCTTCCGCCCGGCGCACCTACGACTATCTTCAGGGCGGAACGCGGGGATTGCGTGCCCTCCACGGCATTCCGATCCGGAATTTCCGCACGATCCTTGCCGTCAAGACCCGCAAACCTCTGGGATCCGACATAAGGCGTCAGATCGAAGAGCAGCTCGCCAAGCTCGGCATCGTTTCCCTGCCGCCCGAGGAGATCATGGCCTTCTACCGCCGGGTGTTCAACGGCGTGTTCGAGGCAGCGCCCGGCAGTTTTGTGGGCGGGTCCGCCGACGGCAGCGTGCCCAGGCCCTTGCGCAAGCAGATCATCGATGCCGGACCAGACCTCCTGTTCGAAGGCCCCGAGGTTTTCCTC
The DNA here is from genome assembly GCF_001590985.1 of Novosphingobium naphthalenivorans NBRC 102051. Lineage (GTDB taxonomy): Bacteria > Pseudomonadota > Alphaproteobacteria > Sphingomonadales > Sphingomonadaceae > Novosphingobium > Novosphingobium naphthalenivorans. The sequence goes on along the minus strand of NZ_BCTX01000070.1, from coordinate 17,491 downwards.
GGCAACCAGGTCGCGCGCTGCCTCACCCCCAAGGCGCCGGCACGGCGGATAAGCGCCGAGCGCGCCAATCGCCTCACAGGCGGCATGCGCGGGAGCGCCGAGGACAGCGACCAGATCGGCGGGCCGTTCCTCTACACGCTCAATGTCCTGTTCGACCACTCGGCCTTCGAGATCCACAAGCGCGCGCAGATCCTCTCGGCGCAGAAAGCGGCGGGCTCTTTCGCGGTCGAGGTCGGCAAGCAGATCGAGGAGATCGGTTGGGTCCTGGACGAAGCCGGCAACAGCCGATTCGTGCGCGTCATCCCTTGTGTTTGGGTGTTCGGCCGAAACCGCGCCCAGGCGCGCGAAATGGCCGCACGTGCCAAGCGGCTGTGGGAATCGGAGCCCCTCCCCTTCATGATGCAGGAGGAGAGCTACCTCAACCCGATCCTGTTGCCGATGAGCCTGCCCTTCGGGCTCTATCCCGACGGCAAGACATTGAGGATGCTCGAACGCGATTTCCGCATGCCGGTCAAGGCCGCGGTGCTGATGGCGCCGATCCAGACCGATTTTCGCGGGGGCGGCCGTCCGGCGCTGCTCTATACGGGGCGCAAGGGCCAGCTCATCACGCTCGACCTCTTCGACCAGCGCATCAACAATTACAACTTCATCGTCTCGGCTGAAAGCGGCGCGGGCAAGAGCTTCCTGCTCAACAACCTGTGCCAGCAATATTACGCGTCCGGCGCGCTCATCCGCATCATCGACATCGGCGGCTCGTACCGGAAGCTCTGCACGCTGTGCTCGGGCCGCTATATCGACATCGGCGAGGAGCGCCTCGTTCTCAACCCCTTCGACATGGGACTGGCGCTCGACGGCGAGGACAGGCAGTCGGCAATTGCCATGGCGGTCGCGATCGTCGCCGAGATGGCCAATGCCGCGACGCGCAAGGGCGTCTCGACCTCGGAATGGAACCTGCTCAAGTCGGCCGTCCAGTGGACAATCGATACGGGCCGAGCCGAGGACGGGATCGACGCGGTGCGCGACTGGCTCGGCGCCTATCCCGCCCAGACCATGAGCGATCTCGACCGGGTCGATCATCTCGTGCCGGTCGCGCGCGAGCTTGCCTTCAACCTGAGGGATTTCGCCTCGGACGGCGCCTATGGGCATTATTTCAACGGACCCTCGAGCCTCGACATCTCCCGCGACGAATTCGTGGTGCTCGAACTCGAGCGTCTCAAGAACATGCCCGACCTCTTCAACGTCGTCGTGATGGTGGTGGTGAACGCCGTCACCCAGGAGCTCTACCTCTCTGGCCGCGACCGACCGCGTTTCGTGCTCTGCGACGAAGCCGCGCAGTTCATGACCAGGACCGAAGGGCAGGATCTCTCGCGGCTCGCCGAAGCCTTCGGCCAGGGCTACCGCCGCGCGCGCAAATACCAGGGCAGCTTCGGCATCGTCATGCAGTCGATGAACGACCTGCTACTGTTCGGCGGCACCGGCCAGGTCATTCTCGAGAATGCCGCGACGCGCTTCCTGCTGCAGGGTTCGACTTACGACAAGGCGGTCGAGAACAAGATCCTCGACTACTCGCCCTTCGTGCTCGACCTCCTGAAGTCGGTCCGCAACAACAAGCCCAACTACTCCGAGGTGTTCATCGACAGCCCGCTCGGCCTCGGCATCGCGCGGCTGGTGGTCGATCCCTTCAGCTACTGGATCAACACCTCCGCGCCGACCGAAGTCGCCGCCTTCGAGGCGCTGCTCAGAACCGGCCGCTCGCCGCTCGAGGCGGTGTGCGAACTCGCCGGCGTCGATCCCGCCGAGATCCTTGGGACAAACAGACCGCCCTTCCCCCACATGCCAATGCGGGAGGCGGTGTGATGCGCTTCAAACGCACCCATCCCGACCAGCTTCCGCTCGACTGGAGCAAGGATGCCGAGATCGAGCGCATCATCGAGGCGCGCGTTGCGATCCGCGCCGAAGCTGCGGCGCTGCGCTGGCGGCTCCGGCTGATCCTGATCGAGACCGTGCTGATGGCAAGCCTGGTATTCGTCGCCGGCCTTACCCTCCATCAGCCGACCGCCATGGTGCTGCGCGGAGCAGCGATGGTCGGGGCGGCCTGCCTCATAAGCGGTCTGTTGCTGATTGCGCTCGCCGGGCTCACTGGCCACATGATCGCGCGCTATCGTCGCTGGAGGGGTCAATGAACGGTCCCTCGTCGCTGAACGGCTCGCATCGTCTGCAGGCCTGCCCCTTCGCCGGTCGCCGCCCCGACGAAACGCTCCACGCCTTCCTGCTGCGCCGCCATCAGGAAATGGGCGACGAGATTACCGCGCTCGAAGCGATGGGCGAACGGCAAGCTGCGATGCTTTGGGCCGAGCAGGAGGCGCGCATCGCGCACGAATGTACGCTGCTTGTCGGCCAGGCCTGGATCGCCGCCGCCGTGGCGGGGCTGTTCGGAATCCTTCGTCCGGATGACTGGCTCGGCCTGGTCATTGCCGTCGCGCTCGCGAGCATGATCGGCGGCATCTGCCTCGTTCGCTTGCCATCGGCGCTTTGGCACATGCTTGAGCGCATCCGCGGATGGAGGCGGCGATGAGAGGCATCCTTTCCGCCGCGCCCGGTCCCTCGGCGGTCCGTCTGATAGTCGGCACGCACCTGCCGCTGATCCAGGCCGCGCTGGTGCTGTGGTCATTGCCGCGCGTCGATGTTGCGCTGCGGGTTCTGGTCGCGCTGGTGTTCACAATGGCGCTCGGCGGCCTCGTCGCCGCGATCCATGGAGGTTCGAACGACGATCGCCGGAGCTGCTGGAGGCACGGTCATGGCCGGTAAACTTCCAGCTCGGAACCCGCGCGAACCGCAGCAGGGCTGGGGCGTGGTCAAGTTCCAGTCGGCCACGGTCGCGCTAATGCTCGCGGCTTCCATCATCGCTGCCGCCAGCGCACGTGCCGCGACATCGACGATCGGGCGGACCTGGCCGATCGCCGAGCCCGACGCACTCGCCGAAATCGAGGCACGCACGGCAAAGCTCCCGCCCGATATGCGCGAGAGATTTGGGCCGCGCTCGTCCTGGTCGGCAATGAAGGCGGCGAGCCTGGCGCCCGCAACCCGGAACCAGACCCGCAGCGTCGTACCCTTCTACACGCTCGACACCGATATCCGCCTGCCGACGGGCGACCTGCTCTACCCCAAGGGCTACAGCTTCAATCCGCTCGAATATGTGAAGCTTCCGCAGCGGCTCGTCGTGGTCCATCCGCGCGATCTCGGCTGGGCCCTGAAGACCGCACGGTTGACCGACTTCATCCTGCTCGCGGCGGGCGGAGCGCATGACGACGACGCCATCACGCTTTCCGAGCGGACCGGCCGCGCGATCTATATCCTCGAACCCCGGATCAAGGAGCGGCTTGGCCTGACGGTAGCGCCGGTGATCATCACCCAGGTCGGCACGAGGCTCGAACTCACCGAAGTCCGTCTCGAGAGCACCGCGCGCGGCGCACCGAATATTTCCCAACCCGTTCGGAGGCCCGCGCCATGACCCGATCATGCAGGAAATCCTGGATCGCCGCCGCCTCGCTACTGCTGGCAGGTCTTGGTGTCAGTGCACCGGCGCACGCCTCCTCCTGTCCCACGGGCACAGTATTCAATCCGATCACCAAGGTACGCTGGAACTGCATTTTCCCGATCACCATCGGCGGTGTGCGGATCGGCAGTTTCGACAAGCTCTCGAAGGAATTGGACGCGCAGTCCTCGTCCAAACCCTTGTGCGCCTGCCGCAAAGGCGCGACATTCTGGTTCGGGGTCAAGGTCAGCTTCTGGTCGCCCAACCGGATGGTCGACGTCGTCACTGAGCCCGGCTGCATGATGGCTTTGGGCGCCGATCTGATGCCGACCCACGGCAAGCTCCAGGGTTCGCAAAGTTCGATCTCGGACGGAACGAACACCCGCAAGATGTTCGCGCAGATGCATTATTACATCTCGCCGGTCTGGAAGATGCTCGACATGTTCACGGACCTTCCCTGCCTAGAGGATGACGGGTTCGATGTCGCCCTCATCACCGAGGTGCTGCCGACCTGGCAATCGGGGATCTTGGGCGCGATCATCCAGCCCGAGGGCATATTGTTCGGCAATCCCGCCGCAGGGCTTGCCTGCATGGCCGACAGCGCGGCCGCCGCCGCGGGCAAGGTCATCGATCCCTTGTTCTGGTGCATGGGATCCTGGGGCGCGACCTATCCCATCGCCGGCGATATTCATTTCGACGATTCGGTCGAAGCCTGGGCCGGGCTCGCCGCACGCGGCACCTTCATGATGGGCAGGCTCGGCGCGCTCACCATTTCGTCGAGCGACGGCTGCTCGTTCATTCCGCAGCCGATCTGGACCAAGTCGCGCTACAAGCTCCAGATCATGGAGCCGGTCAAGGGCGGCAAATGCGTCAATATTGGCCGGCCCGGAGCACTGTGGTCTTCGGCCAAGCATGCGCCGGGCAAAGACAATGCCCAGTTCATGCTCTTCGAAAAGGTGATCTGCTGCGCCGGGGTCGCCGTGCCATGAGCTGCCCCGCCCTCACTTTTGTTCGCAAACGTCTCGCGCAAGCCCCGGAATTGCCGTGGTCTGCCCGCCACAGCCAGCAAGGCTGCCAGGGCGCGCGCGAGGCGGGAGCGGCGCCGCCAGCCCCCCATGGCGCCGCTCCAACCCCGGCCAGCACGGTCGTCGATGTGTCACCGCGAGCGTTTCCCCTCTCAGACGCTCGGACACCCATCACGGCCGTGCTGGCCACCTTCGAAGGCGAGGCATTGTTCCATGTGCTCGGCGCTGGCGAGGCCGACTTCAAGACGGGCGACCTGTTCCGCCTGCGCAGGGGATCGCGCCTACGTGCGTCCCGGAGTGCGGGATCTTGAAGAGACCAGCTTTCATCCTCGCAGGCGCGGCGCTGCTCCTGCCTGCGCTAGTGCATGCGCAGACCATGGAGGACCGAGCGCGTGCCGCCGCCGATGCTTCGCGCGCCAAAAGCGGCGACAGCGATACGCTGCTCAAGAACTATGTGACCCCGGGGATGAGCGGACAGCCGGTTTCGACGGTCGACGGCAGCAAAAGCTTCACCCCGACGCTCGCCTGCCAGAAGACCGCGAACCTGCTGGAAGTGCTGATCCAGCCTTCGGCGACCGGTGATATCTCCCTCGTCCGGATTTCGCGCGACAAGAATCTCGACGGCACCTTCGACAGCAGTTTGACGCTCCCCGTGCCGGTCTCGGGAATCTGCGCCAACGGCGTGATTTCCTGCAGTCCCGGCACCTGGAACCAGTGCCGCTCGCTGCGCTGGGATCTGGACGCGGCGAAGGAATTGAAGCTGACCCAGGTCGACATGGCCGAGCTCTCGGCCTGCTATTGCGTGAACGACAGCTGCGGCAGCAATCTCGTGCTGACCAATCTCGCTTCTGTGCTGAAGGACTTGGGCGGTGGCATGGTCGGGGCGCTCACCACGGCCGATCCCCGCATCGGCGTCGCCGAAGCGCGGATCAACGGCCCGGTGATCGACTATGTTGGCGCGCAGACCACAGCCTGCACCTCCAGTCCCGCGATCGGCCAGACCGCCTACCGCGCCAACCCGGCGGCGATCCAGGGCGACGCCTTTGCCCTCTCCTCGGCCAATCCCGTGTTTCAGGTCCTGGCAGCCTCGCCCGCCGGCGCCGGCAAGGCGCAGCAGCTCCGCGCCTGCACGGTAACCCGCGAGGTGACGCTGAACCATGTCACGATCGACGACGTCATTTCGCGCAGGTCGGGCGGCTATGCGACGATTGCCGACCCTTCGGGCATGGTCGATTTCCTGATGGGCTCGCCCGGCAAGAACAATCTCTACGGCGGCCGCTGTGGCTTTTTCGACTACAGGATGACGCTCCATATCGAAGATCCCGACCGGCTGAAGTCGGTGACCCTGCCGCTGTTCTTCGCCGATGACTGGGCGCAGATCCGGGTCGACGGCAATCTCGTCGGCTACGGTCCTGGCGCCTGGACCGGCAGCGGCTATCCACCGGGAAGCTGCGAGCAGAACCACACCACCTACTATTGGCCGAATACCGATCTCAAACCCTGGCTCACCAGGGGCGATCACGAGATCTGGCTGCATGTGGCGGTGGGCAACCGGGGCGAAGCCTATGCGCGGGTTCACGCCGAGGTCGATACGAGTTGCAAGACGGCCGAACGGATCGTCGATCTGTGCGCGGGCTATGCCACCGATCCCAAATGCCATCTGTCGGCAGAACAGGTCGATGGTATCGAAACTTTCCGTAACGGTGTCGCGACCGGGCTCAAACCGCTGCCGCAGACGCGCCTCTTCGGCGATGCGACCTGCACGCTGCAACTGACCCGGGACTTCTTCGAACGCGACCGGACCTATGCCTGCATGACTGACAGCGCGGCGCTCCCCGAACCGGACCTGAGTCGCGGCGCCTATATCATCGACCATTCGACCGAGACGCTACTCGCCGACCGGACCAAAGCGGCGGACGGTACCGTGACCACCTCAACGCGCGCCTTCTCGCTGCCACCGCAGGCTGCAGTGCCGACATGCGAGGCGATATGCAAAACGCGCGCACCCAAGGCCAATACCGCCGCCGCGCCCGCCGGCGTAGTGGGAAGCCGGCAAAACACGCCCACCGGCTACGATACCTTCTATCATAGCTGCGATGCCGCCAACGTCTGCCCGGCGGGCCCCGGCGAGGAGATCGTGTCGGCCTGTGGTTGTCTCGACGACTTTCCCGAAGCCGTGGTGATGATGCAGACCGTCCGCCTCGCCGGCGCCGACATGACTTGCACGAGTGCAACCCCATGAAGCGCTTGACCTTTACCCTTGCCCTGTTTTTGGGCACCGCTGCCATCAGCATTACGCCTGCCCATGCCGAGCAGATCTGCGCGGCCGACCTCAACGGCAACGGCGATGCCGCCGATCCCGGCGAGACCGCAAGCTGCACCGAGACCCAAAGCGGGACCTGGCAATGTCCCCTCCAGCAGGTGGCCTGCACCGTTACAGGACCCGGCGCCTATGCCTGCCCCCTGGGTACGCAATATCCGTGCGAGGCACCGGCCTCGGGCGGCGCGCCGACCTGCGCGCCCAATGCCTGCCAGGACACAAACGTGAACCCGATCGTCGAGGAACCTCCGATGGGTGATCCCGGCGTGCCGGCCGATGGTAGCGTCGATGCCAATGGCAATTGCACCGCCAATATCGAGATTTTTGCGGGGCGCGCGATGCGCTGCCGGCCGCCGGGGCTTTTCACGACCTTCAGCAACTGCTGCAAGGACAAGGGCAAGATCGTCAAGGACGGCATGGGTTCGGCGATCGGCTCGCTCGGGACCAAGATCGCGGTGGCCAAGGGCGTTCTGACCGGGATGAAGGCGGCCTATACCGCTTATCTGGCCGGCGCGACGGCGAGCGAAGCGGCAAGCGCCGGCGCCAATGCGATGATCGTCGGGATTGATCCGACCTCGATCGCGATCAGTCTTGCCATAAATTTCATGATCGAGGTGCTGCTCCAGGGCTGCGACCAAGAAGACATGGAAACCGGCATGCTACGCGGCTCGGGCATGTGCCACGAAGTCGGCAGCTACTGCACCGCGAAGTTTCTGGGTATCTGCCTTCAGAAGGCCAAGGGGCACTGCTGCTTCAACACCAAGCTCGGCCGCATTATCCAGGAGCAGGGGCGGCCACAGCTCAAGAGCTTCAACGCGGTCGGCTGGGGCACGCCCAAGGCGCCCTATTGCCGCGGCTTCACGCCCGAAGAGTTCCAGGCCCTGGATTTCTCCAGAATGGACCTTTCCGAATATTATTCGGACATCGAGGCCCGCACGCAAGGCCAGATCCAGATCGACATGAAGGATAGGATTGATGCCTATATGCAAACCGTCGGGCAATAGCGCCCGGGCGGGTGAACGACTGCTCGCGCCCACCCTGCTGCTCGCGGTGGTGCTGGGAAACCCTCTCCCCGCCGCCGCGCAGGAATCGGCATCGACGACGCCAGCCAGCGGACGGGCCAAGGCCCAGCAGCAGGGCGATGCCGCGATGGAGCGGCTGAAGGAAGCAGTCGCGCTGCAGAAGGCGAATACCGCCTCGGCCCCCCCCACACTTCCCGCACTGCCTGAGGCGGAACGCCGCCGCGCCTTCGACGGGCTGCACGCCCGCGCACCATCGCCCGCCATGGAAGCCCGCGCGCGCGCCGCGCTCGAGGCGGGCAAGGATGCCCTTGCCGCCCAGCGGGAGGCGATGGCGAAACGCCTGCGCCAGGCGCTCGGCTTGGACGCCCCCGACATGGAAGTCGTGGCCAAGACCGCCGCGCCCGATGGGACGCACAGCTGGGTGCCGCTGCTGTTCGTCTCGTCCTCGATGCCGATCGCGGAGCTTCGGACCTATGCTAGGCAGCTCGAGAAGGTCGGCGGGGTCATGGCGTTTCGCGGGATGCCCGGCGGTCTCTCCAGGGTCGGGCCGATGGCGAAGCTCTCCGCCGAAATCCTGCGGCTCGATCCCGGCTGCGAGGGCCCGGCTTGCGCGATGCGGGGTGTCCAGCTGATCGTCGATCCGCGGGCGTTCCGCCAGCACGGCGTCAATACGGTGCCGGCTCTGGCGATGATCCCGGGCGATCCGACCCAGCCCTATTGCGAACGCGACGAGAGCAGTCCGCAGGCCACTCATGTGGTTTACGGCGACGCCGCGCTCTCCGGAATGCTCGAGGAATATGCCCGTCTGGGCGGGAAAGTGGAGGTGCGCGATGCTCAGGCTCGCCTGGAACGCCGTTAGGGCCGCTTGGGGCCAGGTCAAGCTGCTGCCCTTGCGCGCCGCCGTCGCGCTCGGGAGCTCGGGGCTTGGAAGCCCGCCCCGCCCCGCCCAGCTATGGAAAGCCTATGGCATCGTGCTCCCGATCGGTTTCGCTGCCGCGTGGGCGATACCGCAGGTGACCTGGGTGATGAGCCCCTCGATCGATGCGGTCGCGGTTCGGACAAGCCCCGGGCCGATCCGCAAGGGCGACTATGTCATGTTCATGCTCTCGCATCCGCTCGCTGGGCCAAAGCCGGTCAATGTCACCAAGCAGGCGCTCTGTATGCCGGGCGAGCGGATCGTCATGATCGAAAAACCTTCGATGACGCCGGGAGCCTGGGATGGGTATTATTTCTGCAACGGGCGCCTGTTGGGCGTGTCCAAACCTTTCGGCCGCAACGGGCAGAAGCTCGTCCATTGGCAGCCGAAGCAAGACACGATCCCGCCAGGGTTCATCTTCGTAGGCTCGCATCATCCCGACGGCTTCGACAGCCGCTATTACGGCCCGGTCGCGATTGGCCGTCTCACCCGCATGGAGAAGATCCTGTGAGTACGATCAGGCGCCTGTGCGCTACGATCGCAATGCTACCCGCACTCTTCGCCGGCGCCGCTTCGGTCGAGGCGCAGGCGAGCCAGGGAATGAGCGAGCCCGCCAAGCAGGGCTATTGGTGGTACGCGCCACCAACCAGGCCGGAAGAGCCCGCTGCCCCCGATCCCGATGCGCTGATCAAGCCAGTGATTCCTCCGATGGGCGAGCTCGCAACATGGACCCCGCCCAGAATCCACAAGCTGATCGAGCAGCAGCGCGACTATGCCGCAACGGTACTTACCGTCGATGCCGTCGCCGACTTCTGGCGGCTTGAGGATTTTGCTCGGAGGAAAGCGCGCGCTTTCGCGGGACTGACGCAGATCGCGATGCTCCAGCATCCCGAACTCAATTCCAAATCGGCCAATCCGATGGTCGGCGATGCGCGTTCTGAGCTTGCCGCGTGGAAGGACCAGGTGCGCCGCTCGTATCTGCGCGCCCACTCGAACGAATTCGCGCTGGTCATGTTCTCGCGCGCGACCTGCGGCTATTGCCGGGTCGAGTGGCCGATCGTGCAGCGTTTCCAGGACGAGATGGGTTGGCAGGTCACGCTGATGGACATCGATAAACGCCCCGATCTCGGCCAGCGCTTCGGGGTCGAGGTGACGCCCACCACGATGATCATCCGCCGAGGCAGCAAACAGCGCATGGTCATCGCCGCCGGGGTCGAGACCTACCCCAATCTCGCGCAGATGGCCTATCAGGCCGTAAAGCTCCTCACCGGCGACATCCGCCCCGAGCAGTTCATGACCGGCGCCGGCGAAGAGGACGGTTTTTTCGACGCGCTCGCCAACGGCCCGGTAGGAGCCGGTGATCCGCGCACGCGTAGCAGCGACATGCTCGGCGGCGATCTCGTTGAAACGGGCGAGGAGCGGCGGCCATGACAGCAATCCCTACCCGCAAAATCTCAGAGACGACGACGCCGCTATTGTGGCAGCAAGACCTTTGTGCCCCCCTTCTTGAGCAAGGCAACTGCTTTCTGGTCGAAAGAGACGAAGGTTTCGCCGCCAAGCCACTGGCCGCCATGAGCAATAACACCGTCGGCGAAGTCACCACCGACATCCAGTATCGCGAGTCCGGCATCGACCGCCTGCCTGTCGATGGCAACATTGTCGGCGTCAAGCAGCAAACGGATGGCTGCAGCAACGTCCGCGTTCCCGAACTTGTAGACTGTACGAAGCACCCAGCAGAGTTCGCACAGTGCCGGCAACGTCACGGCGACCAAACCAGCAGTCGTGACGAGTTTGCGCGCCAGCGGCCCCTGAATGGGATCATCCTCAGTGACGGCGCGAACGAGAATGTTTGTGTCGGCGGTAATCTTCACGGCAACCCAGCCCAACCCCTGGCGATGGCGTCGTTCATCTCCTCGATGGAAACCGGTTTTTGCCCCTCCCGCTTGAGAAAGCCGCAGAAGTCGGAAATCTTGCCCTTCGCAGGTACAGGGGTCAGTTTGATCCCACCTCCAGGCAATTTGTCGATTTCCAGCTTCGAGCCCGGATGGGCACCCAGATGCTGCAGCAGATCCTTCCGAAGCGTGATCTGGCCTTTGGCTGTAACAGTGAGACTGGTCATTGGCAGCTTCCTTTTGTTCCGACACAATGTAAGGATATATAACCTTACCGTCAAGGCGAGCTCAATAGCCGCGGCTTCGCTTTGTTTCACCGCTGCCACGATCGCAATTGCGCGTCCCGTCACGCCTGACGACGCGATGCGCGCGGCCATCCATCCTGTTGCCGACAGCACGGACATGCAGGCGTGGCTCGCGCGCGTGCCAGTCACCCCCGACTTTCCGCCCGATTTTGCCGTGACGCTGCGCGGTGAGGCGCCGGCCTTCGTCATCGAGATGAGCACGACGCCGGGATGTCTGCCTTGCGCCGACCTCTGGACCAAGCTCGCCGTGCTGCGAAGCCGTTATGGCTGGCAGATCCGCACGATCTCTGGCGAGGAGGCAATGCTGCGTTCGGGCCGGCTCGGCTTGCCCTGGGTCGGTCATCCGGTCGCATGGGTACGTCCGGTCAATGACCCGAACCGCACCGTGCCCATTGCGATCGGCACCGATCACGCGGTCAACCTCGCGCGCAATGCCTATCTGGCTGCGAAAATGCTGACCGGCGTTCGCGTCGATGTCGGCGTACGCGCCTTGTCCAAGTTTACAGGTATCGTCGGTTTGGCCCGGCGTCCTGCATCCATCCGCTGAAGGAACCGATCATGGCGGGCCGGTCCCTCTCCCCTGTTGATTGTCCGAAAGGAAGCCCGCCATGGTCAGGTTCAGCATATTCCCATCGATCCGGCGCCTGAGCGTCTCCGCACTTGCCCTGCTTGCTGCCTGCACTGCGACCGCGCCCGCCCATGCCCAGAGCTGGGCAGAGAGCTGGTTTGACAATGTGACCTACACCTCACCCGGCAGTTTCGAGGACCAGGCGCGCGGCTATGTGACCGCGGGCGGCATGTCGGGCCGTGTCGACGTTCACAACGATTACCTGATGTCGCTCACCTTGCCCAAGGTGAAAGCCGGTTGCGGCGGGATCGACATGTTCCTGGGCGGCATGTCGTTCCTCGACCCCGACTATCTCGTCCAGAAGCTGGAAAGCATCCTCCAGGCCGCGCCCGCGGTCGCCTTCCAGTATCTGCTTGAAACCCTCGACGAGAAGATGGGCAACATCATCTCGAAGATGGAAGCGGCGACCAATTTCCTCAATTCGATCCAGGTAAACGACTGCCGCCTCGCCAACCGCATGGTCCAGATCGCCAAGGGCGACGACAATATGTCCGGGATTATCGAGGAGATGACCGGTTACAAGTCGGTCAGGGAAGGTTTTGCCAAGAGCTATCAGCAATCCCGCGAGAAAATCCAGGCAAACCAGAACAACCCGACCGAGGATTTGAAGGACGCGCTCGTCAATTGCCCGGCCGAAGTCACCGACATCTTCCGTACCGGCTCGCTCCTCGCCCATGCCGCGTCTCGGGTTGGCGCCGGCGAATGGGCGAGCGTCATGCGCGCCAGGGTCGGCGATGTCTATATGCGCTGGGATCCGGCGGACAAGGTGCCATTGTTCTCGGCGATCCCCGCCTGTCCGCACCAGGATAACGAAAGCCCCGACGATTTTCTGAGCGGCAAGGTCCAGCGCCGCGCGCTCAATATTCCGGCGACCGGCGCCGACTGCTCGACCGACACCGGCAAGGGTGCGCTCGAGCTTGCCCGGACAAGGATGCAGTCGATCACCACCAAGATCCGCACACGCGCAGCGCTTACCGCAGAGGAAAAGCAATTCGTCGCCAATGTCCGCACGCTCCCCGTCTATCGCATGCTCGAATGGGGCGTGCGCCAGGGCGTGCCGGACTCGGTGATTGCCGACACCGATGAACTGGTGGCGCTGACGCTGGCCTATCAGATGCTCAACGATCTGACGCGTTCGATCGACTTCGCGGTTTTCAATGCCGAGCGCGGCGTCAGCACCGCGGGCGCGGCGGACGCGGCCGATACCAATGTCTGTCAGACCCGCATCCTCTCCAAGGGCATCGAGCAGCTGCGCGACCTGCGCGAGGAAGTGCTGCGCCAGCGCGCGCAGATGCGCCAGAGCTATATCGCGGCCCTCAATTCCGCCAATCTCTCTGCGAACTATGCCGGGCTCTTGCGCCAGCGCGACCGCGACGCGCGTGACGCCAGCGGCACCGCCGCGGCCCCCAACCGTTGAGGGGGAAGACCGTCATGCGCCTGGCCTTCCGCGCCCTTCCCGCCCTGCTGCTGGCTTTCGCCGCGACACCCGCCCTGGCGGTCGATACCAGCTTCTATACCTATGACGGCTTCGGCGAGACGGTGGACGCATTCCGCATGGTCTCCCTGATCTTCGCCGACCCGCGCTACGAGACGCTGGTGATGATCATCGCGGTGGCCGGCATCGCACTTGGTGCGGTGATCGCCAGCGTGCGCGGCTCCGGCATGGGGCTCGTCGCCTTCGGCTTCCAGATCCTCGTCGGGGTCGGCCTCTTCGTCGGGCTCGTCTCGACCACGGGCACGGTCCATGTCTACGACAAGGTCCGAAACGCCTATCAGCCGGTCGGCGGGGTGCCCAATCTTCTCGTGCTGGTCGCCGGCGTCACCAATCTCATGGAACGCTCGCTCGCCGAGGCGATCGACGACAATACGATCGATCCGGGCGCCAAGCTGGAATTCGGCGCGGGCGGACACAGCTTCGACTTGTTCCTGAACGCCGTCTCGCCGCGCGGCCCGATGACCGACAGTTTCCTGGACGCGACGATCAAGGACTATGTGCGGCAATGCTATCCCGTCGCGCGGGTCTCGCCCGCCTATGGCGTGGACGACGACCAGTTGTTCCGGACCACCACCGACCTGCCCGCTTCCTTCGCGGCGATGGCGGGCCCCGCTACCTTCAGCACCGTCTACACCGCAGCCGACAAGGGCGGCACCACCGTCAGTTGCCAGGAGGCCTGGGACAATATCCGGTCGCGCCTCGCCGAGCCCACGCTGTTCGATGGCTACACGACACAGGTCTGCCAGCGCACAGGCTATGACGTTACCAATCCGTCCCAACTCGCGCGCTGCCGCTCACACCTTGGCGAGATGGGCCAGATCATGATGGGAACGCCGCTCTCACTGCAGACGTTCATGACCGATATATTGCTCGGAAACACGGTTGGCGACGTGCTGTTCGAGGACAGCCCGGCCTCGGCGGCGCGGGTCATGGCAAACCGGGCGATCGTCTCCAACGGACTTGCCACCATGTCGGTCGCCAACGAATGGCTGCCGACGATCCGCGCGACCGTGTTCGGCATCATGCTGTTCATGGTGCCGATCGCGCTGCTGTTCATCCTCACCCCGATCAACTTGCGCGTCGCGAGCTTCGCGCTGGGACTCTTCGTCTTCGTCGCGCTCTGGGGCGTCATCGATGCCGGCATCTACCAGCTGACGCTGGGTCGGGCGATGGACGTGCTCGCCGAGATGCGCTCGAACGCGGTGGCGGCCAATGCCTGGATGCTTGCACCCTCCTCGGCGATGAAGGCGCTGGCGATCTTCGGAACCTTCCGCACGGCAGCCGCCGGCCTCGCCGGCGCCTTCGTCTTCACCGTGTTCCGCTTTTCGGGCAATGTCTTCACCAGCTTCACCGGCAGCGCGCTGCAGGCGCAGGGGCTCGGCACCGCCGCCGCCGCGCCGCTCGCCACGCGCGAGGGCTACGCCTCCGCGCTGGAATCGCAGGCTTCCGCCGCGGGTACGATGGCAAGGCGTAGCGCGGCATCGAGCTTCGGCGACTTTGGCGAGCGCGCGACCTTCGGTGCCAACCGCGCATTCGGGGCAGCTTCTGGCGTACTCGGCGAACAAGGCGGCGGTGTACCGGGCGTTCCGGCCTTCGGCATGGGCGGGATCGATGCCGCGCGCGAGCTCGGCGGGCTTGCCCCTGTGCTCAATGGCAAAGATTTGAGCGATCCAACTGTCGCGCGCGCCGTGCGCGCCAATGCCATCACGGCGGCGATCCACAATTTTGCCGAAAGGGATGCCCTGCGTGGCTTGGGCACTGGCTATTTTGGTTCGGGTCAGGCCGGAGAGAAGGCCTTTGCCTCTTTCGCGCAGAACATGGTGCAGTGGAAAGCGTTCGGCGACGAGCGCGCCTATGCGATGATGTTCCAGGGCGCCGCGCGGCACTTTGAGCGCGGCGGCTATTCGAAGGCGGATGCCGAGCTGAAGGCGTCGGGGGTGATCGGTGACGCTGGCGCCGATCCGACCTTCGCCAAGCTCATCGCCAACACTTACGATCAGGAGCAGATGCTCAGGAACGACCTCACCGGGGCTGAGGTCCAGGTCGGAGCGATGGAAGGGCGCCGAGACTATGCCGGGGACCGTGTTTCCGAGACCGAGCGGCGCAATGTCGCAACCGAACAGGCCTGGCGCACGGGCGGTAATGAGGGGCAGCGCAGTGCAGCCGGTATGCTCGGTTTGTCACTCGACGAGACAAGCCGGCGCACCTCGTTCATCAATGCACTCTCGGGCGAGGCACGCTCGTCGGCCATTTCGCAGCTCTCCCGCTCGACAGGGCGCAACGAAGCACAGGTCGTGCGAGCCCTCGAAACCTACAATGCCGCGGTTCAGCTCGGCACCGCCGATGGCGCGACCGCCGAAGCAGGCCGCGAAGGCACCAGCATCTATGGCCGCACACGTGAGGCGGCGGGCTATGATTTTGCTGAGCGTACAGGCAAGCTTGACGCCCAGCGCGAGGCGGGAACCGGCGGCACGCGCAGCGCCGCGCGCATCGGCGAGGAGCGCCGCCAGTCGGAGAACTTCGGCTTTGCCGAGGGTGCGGCTGCGGCCGGGATTTCGACACGGGAAGCCGCGCGGCTTGACAGCTTCATCCAGGCGCTGAGCCGCACGGCCGGCAACCAGACCGACATGGCTGAAGGGGGAGCCGGTGGGATCGCCGATCGTGCGCGCAATGAGCGCATGACCCGCATTGTCGACAACGAGCGCTTGACCCGCATGCAGGGTCTGCTCCGCGAGCACGGCATTAATCTCACCAAGCGCCAGATCGCGATGGACCAGAATGGTGATCTCAATCTCAACGTCACCCCGGAAACCGCCGCGCAAATGTGGAAAGGTGGTCTCATCAACGAGAGTCAATTGGGCGCCGTCGCCAATGGCGGGTCAGCGCGGTTCAGCTTCGCTCACAACGATCTGCTGGTATCGAGCAGCACGGGTTTCCAGCGTTCGGCGCGGAGCGACACCAGCACGCGGTTCGAGGCGGGCAAGCAGGCCGGACCCGACACGATCGAGAGCTTCATGGGCGGTGGCAAGGAAGGCCAAGCCGCCATGGCGAATTGGCTGCGCGGCGGGTTCGAAATGGATCGGCGCGGCAACTGGCGATTGAAGCCTCAGGTCGCCGACACGCTGCAGCGCGATGTTCAGGCGATCATGGCGCAGACCGGGTGGACGCGAAATATCGCACGGCGCGCGGAAGACAGCACATCGATGGGAACGGATGCCGGTGCTTCAATATCTGCGTCTGCCAGTCGTGCCGCTCCCGCCAAGGCAAGGCCTAATGCAGGGAAGCAATCGGGCAGTTCTGTAGCCGGCGGGGCTGGGGTAAACTTGGGTTTTGAAAGCTCCGATCGCGGGACCACTTCGGAAACCGCCAACGCCAATATCGACATCGTGAACTACGACGTGCGTGAAGCGATTGCCGCAGCGGAGCGAGCGGCCTCGCGCTCCGACAGTCCGGCGGATGCGTTCTCGCGCGCGTTGAGTCGTCAAATTCTGGGACCGAGCGGACTGCGCAATCGCTATCTGGAACAGGCTGATTCAGGTCGTGGTACTGCAGACGTCACTGGACCGCTGACGTCAATCGAACAATCATCCGTTCTCAAGACCGGACGGTTCTCAGATGATTTGGCAAACGGTCCGTTTGACGGTGATCCGACCTTCAAGGAACGTCGCGACAAATAAGGGATCAGGGGGTGCCGTCGACGCGCCTCCAGTGAAGCGCTCCTGAGCGTGGATCAAGCGGGTCAGCATAGGGATCACGCATTCCGCCCACCGAGCGTTTCGGAAACATCTGCTCATGTGTCGGCTCGACAAATTCCCAATCGCTCCACTCAAACCTGGCCCTCGCGAAGCCGAGGCCAAGCACCATGAGCGCCAGCGGTGGGAAGAAGGCGACGTTCAGAAGACCGCCGAGCGCGCTGGAATAGAATTGGTCCAAAATGGAGGAATAGATCGAACCGGCTTTTCCCAGCCAATAGATGGCAATACCGGCCCACCAAAGTTTTGCGTACCAGGGGCGCCACAGCCAGACAGACGCGCGCGGGCGCTCGCTCGCATGCGCGACCATCTCAGCTTCAGTTTCGACCGGTTCGATAGGAGTGTCCACGATCGTATCCCTTCCGGCCGGAAAGCTAGCATATCCGCCGGAGATGGGGAAACGAGGATTTGACGTGTCGAGGTGGAATTGGTGTCCCATGATCTTGCTCACAACAGATACCATCCCCCTCCCTCCCCCCTTCAAATCCATTACCAGGACAATGGGTTCTAGTCCGTCGGCGCTGGATCCGAGGGGAGCGCGCATACCAAGGTTCTGTGAGGGCCCGATACGAGCAACTATCAGCCTGTTGCGGTGGCAGGC